>JBQNAO010000001.1:0-185503 GCA_052170415.1 Ottowia sp.
TCATCACCGGCAACGGCGACGTGCTGGAGCCGGAGCAGGGCATCGTCGCCATCGGATCGGGCGGGGCCTATGCGCACGCCGCCGCCAAGGCCCTGCTCGATGACACCGATCTCGACGCCGAAGCCATCGTGCGCAAGTCGCTCGCCATCGCCGGCCAGTTGTGCATCTACACCAACATGCACCACACGATCGAGACGCTTTGAAAGCGTTTTTGCTACACATTTTGTAGCTGCCAGCGCAGTATCCACGGGCCTTGCGGCCCATTTGGCATTTCTTCCGCCCCCTCTTTCTTACAGGCCCCGCCATGTCTTCCATGACCCCGCAGGAAATCGTCTCCGAGCTTGACCGCCACATCATCGGCCAGCAAACGGCCAAACGCGCCGTCGCCATCGCCTTGCGCAACCGCTGGCGCAGGCAGCAGGTGGATGAAAAGCTGCGCCCCGAAATCACGCCCAAGAACATCCTCATGATCGGCCCCACCGGCGTGGGCAAAACCGAAATCGCCCGCCGCTTGGCGCGCCTGGCCGATGCGCCCTTCATCAAGGTGGAAGCAACCAAGTTCACCGAAGTGGGCTACGTGGGCAAGGATGTGGACACCATCATCCGCGACCTGGCCGAAGTGGCCGTCAAGCAAACCCGCGAACAGGCCATGCGCCAGCACCGCGCCCGCGCGCAAGACCTGGCCGAAGAGCGCGTGCTCGACGCCCTGCTGCCCCCCGCCCGCACGGCCGATGGCGCGCCCCGCGCCGATGCCGACAACGGCACGCGCCAGGTCTTTCGCAAAAAGCTGCGCGAAGGCCAGCTCGATGACAAGGAAATCGAGCTTGATCTGGCCCAGCCCCGCCCCACGCTGGAAGTGATGGCCCCTTTGGGCATGGAAGAAATGGCCGAGCAAATCCGCGCCGCCATGAGCCAGATGGGCGCGGCCCGGCC
Organism: Ottowia sp.; assembly: GCA_052170415.1. Taxonomy (GTDB): domain Bacteria; phylum Pseudomonadota; class Gammaproteobacteria; order Burkholderiales; family Burkholderiaceae_C; genus Ottowia. The sequence goes on from JBQNAO010000001.1 coordinate 934, forward strand.
GCAGCAGCGGCGCGTCAGGATTGCCGAGGCCATGCGCCTGCTCATAGACGAAGAAGCGGCCAAGCTGATCAATGAAGAAGAAATCCGCGCCCAGGCGCTGCGCCGGCTGGAGCAAAACGGCATCGTCTTCATCGACGAAATCGACAAGGTCGCCAGCCGCAGCGAAGGCGGCAGCACGGCCGACATCTCGCGCCAGGGCGTGCAGCGCGATTTGCTGCCGCTGGTCGAAGGCGCGGCGGTGAGCACCAAATACGGCATGGTGCGCACCGATCACATCCTGTTCATCGCCTCCGGCGCTTTCCACCTGGCCCGCCCCAGCGATCTCATCCCCGAGCTGCAAGGGCGTCTGCCCATACGGGTGGAGCTGTCTTCCCTTTCGGTGCAGGACTTCGAGGCCATCCTCACCCAGACCCACGCCTCGCTCACCCGGCAATACCAGGCGCTGCTGCAAACCGAGGGCGTGACGCTGGACTTCCGCCCCGAAGGCATCGCCCGCATTGCGCACATCGCCCACGCCGTTAATGAATCCACCGAAAACATCGGCGCGCGCCGCCTGCACACCGTGATGGAGCGCCTGCTCGACGAAGTCAGCTACGAGGCCACGCGCCTGCAAGGGCAAACCGTGGTGATCGACGCCGCATACGTCGATGCCCGGCTGGCCGATATCAGCCAGAACGAAGACCTCTCGCGCTTCATTCTGTAAACGGCGGCAATCTTTTTTCCCCATTCCCACGCAAAAACGCAGGCCGACAAAGCCTGCGTTTTTTATGGCGCGAGATATTTTCAAAAGGGCTGTATGAAATATCAGGCCAAAGGGGCAAAGTGGCCGGAACGCCCGTGGATACTGCGATGCGCGCTACAAAATTTGGAGCAGACCGGAGATTCGCCCACCCCGTTCAGGACTGAAAAGGGATTTTGAAAACGCATGAATCTGAATATAAACACAGTAATTTTTCTGCCGATTGCAATTGTTTGTAGCCAGGCGCACGCGGCAAAGGCAGTCCTGATAAAGTCCCGCCTCCTTCAAAAAAGTGGTAATTAATGGGCAAAAAGGGCCGGAAAGTGCAATTTCGGTCCGGCCAGTGTCGGGGCGCGCGTGTTTCAAGGGCCATCTTCCATCGTTCTGGACGCCAAGGGGCGGCTATCCATGCCGACTCGGCATCGTGATGCCCTGCAACAAGGCTGTGGCGGGCAGCTCACGCTCACCCGCCACCCCGATGGCTGCCTGCTTATCTTTCCCCGCCCCGCATGGGAGCAGTTCCGCGAGCGCGTGCTGGCGCTGCCCATGTCGGCGCAGTGGTGGAAGCGCATCTTCCTGGGCCACGCCGCCGACGCCGAGCTGGACGGCACCGGCCGCATGCTGATCGCCCCCGAGCTGCGCGAAGCCGCCGGCATCTCGCGCGAGGCTCTGCTGCTGGGCATGGGCACGCATTTCGAGCTATGGGACAAGGCCACCTACCGCACCCGCGAAGCGCAAAGCGCCCAGGAACCCATGCCCGCCGCGCTGGCTGACATTTGCCTCTGATTCGCCCATCCCATGTCAGACCAAGTTTGCTGGACACACACCACCGTCATGCTGGCGCAGGCCGTCGATGCGCTGATGGCCCCCGGCGGCCCCGAGCGCGAGTGCGCCACTTACGTGGACGCCACCTTCGGCCGGGGCGGGCACAGCCGGGCCATATTGCAAAGGCTGGGGCCGCAAGGGCGGCTGATTGCCTTTGACAAAGACCCCGAGGCGCTGGCCGAGGCCGGGCGCATTCACGACAGCCGCTTTTCCATTCGTCACCAGGGCTTTGCCGCGCTGCGCGAGCTGCCCGAGGGCAGCGTCAGCGGCGGGCTGCTGATGGATTTGGGCGTGAGCTCGCCGCAAATCGACAACCCCGCGCGCGGCTTTTCCTTTCGCGCCGACGGGCCGCTGGATATGCGCATGGACACCACGCGCGGCCCCAGCGTGGCCGACTGGCTGGCCCAAGCCGACGAGGCGCACATCGCCCAGGTGGTGCGCGACTTTGGCGAAGAGCGCTTTGCTCGCGCCGTGGCCGGCGCCATCGTGGCGCGGCGCAAAACGCGCCCCTTCACCCGCACGGCTGATCTGGCCGAAATCGTGGCTGCAGCCGTGAAAACGCGCGAGCCGGGCCAGCACCCGGCCACGCGCACCTTTCAGGCGCTGCGCATCTTCATCAATGGCGAGCTGGACGAGCTGCAAGCGGCCTTGCAGGCCGGTTTGCGCGTGCTGGCGCCCGGCGCGCGTCTGGCCGTCATCAGCTTTCATTCGCTGGAAGACCGCATCGTCAAGCAGTTCATCGCCACGCACTCGCGGCAGGAGGTGGATCGGCGCGCGCCCTTTGCGCCGCCGCGCCCGCTGCCGCTGCGCGCACTGGGCCGCGAAAGAGCCAGCGCCGCCGAAGTGGCGGCCAACCCGCGCGCGCGCAGCGCCATCTTGCGCGTGGCCGAGCGCACGGCAGAGCAGGCTGCCGCATGAACAAGATCGCCGCCGCCTTGCTGATCACTACGGTGATCGTGGCCCTCTATACCGTGCGCGTGCAGCATGAGGCCCGCCGCCTGTTTACCGAGCTGGACCGCGCCCAGGCCGAGGCTCGCGCGCTGGAGCAGGAGCAGGCCCGGCTGGAAGTGGAAAAGCGCAGCCTGACAACCGCCCTGCGCGTGGAAGAAGTGGCCATGCAAAAGCTGGGCATGCACGTGGCCACGCCCGCCATGACCGAGCGCGTGCTGCCGCGTCTGGTTCACGAAGGCGCTGCCGCTGCGCCGGCCGTGCAAGAGGGTGCGCCATGAGGGTGAAACACGCGCGCAGCAGCCCCCTGCTGGTGGAAAAGGCCCCCGCCTGGCGCAGCCGCTTCGTCATGGCCACGCTGGCCGTGGGCTTTTTGGGGCTGATCGGCCGCGCCATTTACGTGCAGGCGCTGAACGCCGAATTTTTTGAAGACAAGGTCGGGCACCTGATGAAAACGGAGGATTTGCCCGCCTCGCGTGGCCGCATTTATGACCGCAACGGGCACATCCTGGCCTCCTCCATCGTGACCATCAGCGTGGGCGTGCGCCCGCGTCATGTGCTGGAGGCCGACACGCCCAAGCGCGTCGAGCTGGCCCGGCTGCTGGGCATGTCGCTGGCCGATCTGAACAAGCGCATGGACGACACGCAAAAAAAATTCGTCTGGCTCAAGCAATACATGGAAGACGAATCCGTAGGCCCTGCCGTCAAGGCTCTGAACATGGCGGGGCTGGATGTGCAGCGCCAGTTCTTTCGCAAATATCCTGAAGGGGAAAGCGCCGCCCACATCGTCGGGCTGGTGGGCGCGGGCACTTCCGGGCTGGAAGGCGCCGAGCGCCTGTTTGAAAAAGAGCTGACCGGGCGGCCCGGCTCGCGCCGCGTGATTCAGGATCAGATCGGCAACGCCGTCGATCGCATCGGCGAGGACATCGCGCCCGTCGATGGCAAGGACATTTACCTGTCCATCGACGCGCGCTTGCAGGACTTTGCCTACCGCAAGCTGCGCGACGCCGTCAGCCGGCACAAGGCGCGCGCCGGCAGCGTGGTGGTGCTGGATGCGCGCACCGGCGAAGTGCTGGTGCTGGCCAATTACCCCAGCTACGACCCCGAGGAGTGGAAAGACCGCGAGAAATGGCGCAAGGGCGGCCAGCAGCGCTTTCGCAACATGGCGCTGTCCGATGCCTTCGAGCCGGGCTCCACCATGAAGCCCATCACCGTGGCCATGGCGATCGAGGCCGGGCAGGTCAAGCCCGACACGCTCATCAACACCTCGCCCGGGCGCTATCAACTGGACAAATTCACCGTCAAGGACGCGCGCAACTACGGCACGCTGACCGTGCAGGGCGTGCTGCAAAAGTCCAGCAACGTGGGCGTGCTGAAAATTTCCCAGCGCCTGCCCGCCGAATACATGTGGGAAACCTACACCGCGCTGGGCTACGGCCAGCGCCCCGAAATCGGCCTGAAAGATGTCGCCCTGGGGCGCTTGCGGCCTTGGAAGCATTGGCGGCCCACCGAAAAAGCCTCCATGTCCTACGGCTACGGCCTGTCGGCTTCGCTGATGCAGATGGCGCGCTCCTACACCGCCTTTGCCAATGACGGGCAGGTGGCCCGCCTGCGCCTGCGCCGTGTGGACAGAGATCACCCCCTCGCTCCCGGCGTGCCCGTGTTTTCGGCCGCCACGGCCGAAACCATGCGCAAGATGCTGCAAACCGCCGTGGGGCCGGGCAGCACCGGGCAGGCCGCGCAAGCCGAGCACTACTCGGTCGGCGGCAAATCAGGCACGGCGCGCAAGCTGGTGGTGGTCAGGGATTACTACGGCAAGGGCCGCCATCTCTCGCACTACGACAACGACCGCCACCGATCCTGGTTCATCGGACTGGGGCCGATTGGCGATCCGCGCCTGGTCACGGTGGTGATGGTGGATGAACCCACGGTGGGCGGCTACTACGGCGGCCTGGTGGCCGCACCGGTTTTCCGCGAAGTCATGGAGCACAGCCTGCGCACGCTGGGCGTGCAGCCCGACCTGAAGGCCAAGCCGCAAATCGTCACCGACATCGTTGAGGAGTCTTTCTGATGAACGTCGCCCCCGCCTTTATCACCCTGCACTCGGCGCAAGAAGCTGCGCAGTGGCTGCGCGAGCGCGTGCGCGGCCAGCTTCGCACCGACAGCCGCCAAGTGCAGGGCGGCGACGGCTTCATCACCTGGCCGGGCGGCGTGACCGACGGGCGGCGCTTTATCGCCGCCGCACTGGCGCAGGGCGCGGCGGCCTGTCTGATGGAGCCGCAAGGCGCGCCGGACTTGAGCGACTTGCCCCCCGGCAGCCCGGTGGCCCTGCTGCCCGGCCTGAAAGCGCGCGCAGGCGAAATCGCCGCTGCCTTTTACGGGCAGCCGTCGCGCCAAATGTCGCTGCTGGCCGTGACCGGCACCAACGGCAAAACCTCCAGCGCCTGGTGGCTGGCGGCGGCGCTGAACGCGCTGCAAGCCGACGACTTTCCGCTATCAAAACAAGAGCTGCCAGCGCCCTATCCATGCGCCCTGGCGGGCACTTTGGGCATCGGCTTTGCCGGGCAACTGCAAGACACGGGCATGACCACGCCCGACCCCGTGCTGCTGCAATCGGAACTGCGCCGCCTGCTGGACGAAGGCGCACGCGCCTGCGCGCTGGAAGCCTCGTCCATCGGCCTGGCCGAGCAGCGCATGGGCGGCCTGAACGTGCGCGTGGCCGTGTTCACCAACTTCACGCAGGACCATCTGGACTACCACGGCGATATGGACGCCTACTGGCAGGCCAAGGCGGCGCTGTTTGACAGGCCGGAGCTGCAAGCGGCCGTGCTCAATCTGGATGACGCCCGAGGCCCCGGGCTGCTGGCGCACTGCCGCCGGCGCGGACTGGATGTGTGGCCCTATGCGATAGGCGAACACCCCGATGCGCGCCTTTGGGCCGAGGACTTGCGCCAGCAGCCCCAGGGCTTGCGCTTTGTGGTGCGCGAGCGCGGCAACGCCAGCGCGCGGCCGCTGCAAACGCCGCTGGTGGGCGCCTACAACGTGAGCAACGTGCTGGGCGTGATGGCCGCCTTGCGCGCGCTGGGCGTGCCGCTGGCCGCCGCCGTGCGCGCCTGCGAGCGTCTGCCCGCCGTGCCAGGTCGCATGGAGCAGATCGCTGCGGCGGGCCAGCCGCTGGCCGTGGTCGATTACGCCCACACGCCCGACGCGCTGGAAAAAGCCCTGCTTGCCCTGCGCCCGCTGGCGGCGGCGCGTGGCGGGCGGCTGTGGGCCGTGTTCGGCTGCGGCGGCAACCGCGATGCCGGCAAGCGCCCCCTCATGGGCCAGGCTGCCGCCCGGCAGGCTGATGCGCTGCTGATTACCAGCGACAACCCGCGCAATGAGGAGCCCGAAGCCATCATCGAGGCCATCTGCCAGGGCCTGCCAGCCGGCTGCCCGGCACAGGTGGAGCCCGACCGCGCCCGCGCCATCGCCCGCGCCCTGCACACCGCCGCCGCACAGGATGTGGTGCTGATCGCGGGCAAGGGGCACGAGAGCTATCAGGAAGTGCGCGGCGTGCGCCGCCCCTTTTCCGACCAGGCCCAGGCGCGCCGCGCCATGCAGTCCATGCGCCTGACGCTGGGGCAGGCCGCCGGGTGGATGGAAGGCGCGCAAATCCTGGGCGATGCGACCACGCCCGTGGATCGGGTGAGCACCGACACGCGCACGCTGGAGCCGGGCGACATGTTCGTAGCCCTGCGTGGCGAACGCTTTGATGCCAACGATTTCCTGCCTGAAGCCGCCCGCCGGAGCGCAGCCTGCGCCGTGGTGGATACAGCGGGGCGCAGCGCCTTGCAAGCGGCTGGCCTGCCGGGCGTGAGCGTGCCCGATACCCGCCTGGCCCTGGGGCAGTTGGCCGCAGGGTGGCGGGGGCAATTCAGCCTGCCGCTGGTGGCGGTGACGGGCAGCAATGGCAAAACCACCGTCACGCAAATGCTGGCGGCCATTTTTCAGGCGTGGCACCCGCAGGCCGCGCTGGCCACGCGGGGCAATCTGAACAACGACATCGGCGTGCCGCTGACGCTGCTGGGGCTGCGCCCCTGGCACCGGGTGGCCGTCGTCGAGCTGGGCATGAACCACCCTGGCGAAATTGCCACGCTGGCGCGCATGGCCGCGCCCACGGTGGCGCTGGTCAACAACGCGCAGCGCGAGCACCAGGAATTCATGCACAGCGTGCAGGCCGTGGCCGAGGAAAACGGCAGCGTGTTCGGCTTTTTGCAAGCCGGCGGCGTGGCCGTGTTTCCGGCCGGCGATGCGCATGCAGCCCTGTGGCGCGATCAGACGCAGGGCCGTGAACGGCTGCTGTTCGGCGCAGCTGAAGCGGGCGCGCAAGTCTTTTTGCGCCAGGCCCAATGGCAGGACGGGCGCTGGCAGGCATTGGCGGCCACGCCTGCGGGCGATGTGGCCTTTGATTTGTACGTGGCCGGGCGGCACAACCTGAATAACGCGCTGGCCGCGCTGGCATGCGCGGTGGCCGCAGGCGCGCCTTTGTCGGCGCTAGGTGCGGGGCTGTCGGCTTTTCGCTCGGTTCGGGGGCGTTCGCGCTCGGCCCTGATCGAGCGCCAGGGCCATCGCCTGACGCTGATTGACGACAGCTACAACGCCAATCCCGACTCCGTGCTGGCGCTGATCGACGTGCTGGCCGAGCTACCCGGCCCGCGCGTGCTGGCACTGGGCGACATGGCCGAGGTGGGTGCGCAGGGGGCGGCCTTTCACGCCGAGGCGGGCTGCCATGCGCGCGAGCGCGGTATCGAGCATTTGCTGGCCCTGGGCGAGTTGAGCGTGCATGCCGTGGCGGCCTTTGGCAAAGGGGCGCGGCATTTTGAAAACATGGATGCCCTGCAAGCGGCGGCGCACGCATTGCTGCCCGCAGCGCGCAGCATGGCCGTCAAGGGCTCGCGCTCCATGCGCATGGAGCGCCTGGTGCAGAGCATTGAAGAACAAGAAGGAGAACGCTGTGCTGCTTAACCTGGCTGCATGGTTGCAAACCGTGATGCCCGAATGGGGCTTTTTGCGCGTCTTTCAGTACATCACCTTTCGTGCGGTGATGGCTGCCATGACGGCGCTGCTCATCGGCATTGCGCTGGGGCCGTGGGTGATCCGCCGCCTGACCGAGCTGAAGATCGGCCAGCCCGTGCGCAGCTACGCCATGCAAACGCATCTGGTCAAAAACGGCACGCCCACCATGGGCGGCGCGCTGGTTCTGCTGGCCATTGCCGTGGCCACGCTGCTGTGGTTCGATTTGTCGAACCGCTTCGTCTGGATCGTGCTGCTGGTGACTTTCGGTTTTGGCGCCATCGGCTGGGTGGACGACTGGCGCAAGGTGGTGCGCAAGGACCCCGAGGGCATGCGCTCGCGCGAGAAGTTCATGTGGCAAACGCTCGTGGGGCTGCTGGCCGTGCTCATGCTGGCTTTCAGCCTGCTGGGCAACTCCGCCGGCGAGGCGTGGGCGCTGTTTGTGCAGTGGGTGGCGGCGGGCCTGCCGCCGGATTTCGCGCCGGAAAACGCGCAACGGCTGACGCTGCTGGTGCCGTTTTTCAAGGAGATCGGCTATCCGGCGGGCGTGCTGGGCTTTGTTGTGCTGAGCTTTTGCGTGGTTGTGGGCACGAGCAACGCCGTCAACTTCACCGACGGACTGGACGGGCTGGCCATCATGCCGGTCATCATGGTCGGCTCCTCGCTGGGCATCTTTGCCTACGTGAGCGGCAGCGCGGTGTTTTCCAAATACCTGCTGTTTCCCTTCATTCCGGGCGCGGGGGAGGTGCTGGTGTTTTGCGCGGCCATGGCAGGCGCGGGGCTGGCCTTTTTGTGGTTCAACGCGCCGCCGGCGCGCGTGTTCATGGGCGACGTGGGCGCGCTGGCGCTGGGCGGGGCGCTGGGCACGGTGGCCGTGGTGGTGCGGCAGGAAATCGTGCTGGCCATCATGGGCGGCGTGTTCGTGGCCGAGGTGCTTTCGGTGATCGCGCAGGTGGCCTATTTCAAATACACCAAGCGCCGTTACGGCGAGGGCCGGCGGCTGCTCAAGATGGCCCCGTTGCATCACCACTTTGAAAAAAGCGGCTGGGCCGAAACCCAGGTGGTGGTGCGCTTTTGGATCATCACCATGCTGCTGTGCCTGGCCGGGCTGGCAACGCTGAAGTTGAGGTAAGGCGCGATGAAGGGACAGCATGTGCTGGTTTTGGGGCTGGGCGCATCGGGCCTGGCCATGACGCGCTGGTGCCTGCGGCAAGGCGCGCAGGTCACGGTGGCCGACACCCGCGACGAGCCGCCGCAGCGCGCCGCCCTGCCTGAAGGGGTGCGCTTCAAAAGCGGCCCCTTTGCGGCAAGCCTGGTGGAAGCGGACACCACATGCGTGCTGCGCAGCCCCGGCCTGGCGCCCGCCACGCTGCAAGCCGTGCTGCAAGAGGCGCAGCGGCGCAATGTGCGCGTGTGCGGCGAGCTGGATTTGTTCACGCAGGCGCTGGCCGAACTCAAAGAGCAGCGCCAATACGCCCCCGCCGTGCTGGCGATCACCGGCACCAATGGCAAAACCACCGTCACCAGCCTGACGGCGCACCTGGTGCAGCGCGCGGGCCAAAGCGTGACGGTGGCGGGCAATATCGGCCCCACCTTGCTCGACACCCTGCACGAAAAGCTCCAGGCCGACGCGCTGCCGCAGGTGTGGGTGCTGGAGCTGTCGAGTTTTCAGCTGGATGCGGCGCACGCCTTTCAGGCCCGGGCCGCCACGGTGCTCAACATCACGCAAGACCATCTGGACTGGCATGGCGACATGGCCGCCTACGCCGCCGCCAAACGGCGCATTCTGGAACGCGCCGAAGTCATGGTGCTGAGCCGCGACGACGCGCAAGTCATGGCCATGCAACCGCCCGCCGAGCCTGCGACGGGCAGGGGCGCAGCCCGTGCGGCCCCGCGCCCGTGGGTGACTTTCGGCGCGGATTTGCCCCGCCGGCCGGGCGATTTCGGGATGGAAAGCGTCAATGGCATGAACTGGCTTGTGCGTGCGCACGAGGCAGACGAGGCGCGCCCGAAAAAGACGCTCGCGGCGGAGGAAATTCACCTGCAACGTCTGATGCCCGCCGACGCCTTGCGCATTCGCGGTCGCCACAACGCGCTCAACGCGCTGGCGGCGCTGGCGCTGGGGCAGGCGGCAGGCTGCCCGCTGGCGGCCATGCTCTACGGCCTGCGCGAATACCGGGGCGAGCCCCATCGCATGCAGCCCATCGGGGTCGTTGAAGGCGTGGAGTATTTCGACGACAGCAAGGGCACCAACGTGGGCGCCACGGTGGCCGCGCTGCAAGGGCTGGGGGCCGATCGCCGTGTAGTTGTGCTGCTGGGCGGCGACGGCAAGGGGCAGGACTTCGCGCCCCTGGCGCAGCCCCTGGCGCAATACGCACGGGCGGCCGTGCTGTTTGGGCGCGACGCTCCGCTCATCCGCGCCGCGCTGGCATCGTGCGGCGTGCCGCTGCTTGACGCCGCCGACATGCTGCAAGCCGTGGCGCTGGCCCGCCAGGCGGCGCAATCGGGCGATGCCGTGCTGCTCTCGCCTGCCTGCGCCAGTCTGGACATGTTCCGCGACTACGCGCACCGCGCCCGGGTTTTCGTGCAAAGCGTGCAAACGCTGGCAGAAGAAGCAGGGCAGACGCTGGAGCTTTCGGCATGAGAGAGCTGCTTGCCACCTTGCTTCAGGGCCAGGCCTGGAAGCGGCCCTGGAAAAACTCGCGCGGCACGGTCGATGACCTGCCTGTGCGCATTGGCGGCAGCGAATACGTGCGCATCAAAAGCGCGCCCCTGCGCGTGCCGGAGATGGATCAGACGCTGATCTGGGTGGTGGCCTGCCTGCTTTCGTTTGGCGTGGTCATGGTCTATTCGGCCACCATCGCCTTGCCCGACAGCCCGCGCTTTGCGCACCTGACGCAATACAACTTCCTGCTGGGGCAGCTCAAGTGGCTGGCCATAGGCATGGTTGCGGCCACGGTTGCCTTTCATGTGCCGATGGGGTGGTGGGAGCGCTTTTCGCCGTGGATCTTCGTGATCATGCTGGCGATGCTGGTGGCCGTGCTGGTGCCGGGCGTGGGCGTGGTCTACAACAAGGCCAGGCGCTGGATCAACTTTGGCGTTTTCACCTTCCAGCCGGCCGAGCTGCTGAAGATCGTCACGCCGCTTTATGTGGCCGGCTACATGGTGCGCCGCATCGAAAACGGCGACGGTTTCATGCGCACGGTGTTCCCGCTGGTGGGCATCGTGGGCTTGCTGGGGGTGCTGCTGATGGCCCAGCCCGACATGGGCACGCTCATCGTCGTTTCCATGATTGCGCTGGGCATCCTGTGGCTGGGAGGGGTGAGCGGGCGCATCTTCAGCATCGTGGTGGCGCTGGTGGTGCTGGTGATGATCGCCATCCTGTATTTCTCCGACATGCGCCGCGCGCGCCTGCTGGCTTTCATGAACCCGTGGGACCCGGAAATTGCGAAAAACAAGGGCTATCAACTCACTCAGGCCCTGATCGCGCTGAGCCGGGGCGAGGTGTGGGGCGTGGGGCTGGGCGCCAGCGTGGAAAAGCTGCACTGGCTGCCCGAGCCCTATACCGACTTTCTGCTGGCCGTCATCGGCGAGGAGATGGGCCTGGTGGGCGTGGTGTGCGTGGCCCTGTCTTTCATGTGGCTGACGCGCCGCATCATGCTCATCGGCCGGGAAGCCATCGTGGTGGATCGCCTCTATTCCGGCCTGGTGGCGCAGGGCGTGGCCCTGTGGCTGGGCTTTCAGGCTTTCATTCACATCGGCGTGAATCTGGGCGCGCTGCCTACCAAGGGGCTGACGCTGCCCTTGATGAGCTACGGCGGCTCGGCTCTGGTGGTCAATCTGGTGGCGATTGCCATCGTGCTGCGCATCGACGCCGAAAACCGCCAGTTGAGCTACAGGGGGCGCGCGTGACTCGAAACCAAACGCAAAAGGACACGCAAAGCAGCCAGCCCTGTGCACTGGTGATGGCCGGGGGCACGGGCGGGCACATCTTTCCCGGTCTGGCCGTGGCCCAGGTGCTGCGCGAAAACGGCTGGCGCGTGCACTGGCTGGGCGCGCCCGGCAGCATGGAAGCCGAGCTGGCGCCGGCTGCGGGCATGGCGTTTGAGGCCATTGACTTCAGCGGCGTGCGCGGCAAGGGCTGGCGCACGTTGCTGCACCTGCCTCTGCGCCTGTGGCGTGCGTTTTGGCAGGCGCGGGCCGTGGTGCGGCGCGTGCAGCCGGATGTGCTGATCGGCATGGGCGGATACATCACCGTGCCCGGCGCATTGGCAGGGCGCAGTTGCGGCAAGCCGCTGGTGCTGCACGAGCAGAACTCGGTTGCGGGCCTGTCCAACAAGCTGCTGGCGCGGCTGGCGCGGCGCGTGTTTACCGCTTACCCGGCCGCGCTGCCGGGCGGCGAATGGGTGGGCAACCCGCTGCGCGCCGCGTTTGCCGACGTGCCGCCGCCGGATCAGCGCTGGGCCGGGCGCACCGGCGCGCTGCGTGTGCTGGTGGTGGGCGGCAGCCTGGGGGCGCAGGCGCTCAATGAAACCGTGCCCCAGGCTCTGGCGCTGCTGCCCGAGGGCGCGCGCCCCGTGGTCACGCACCAAAGCGGGGCCAAACACATGCAGGCGCTGCAAGCGGCCTATGCCGCCGCCGGCGTGCAGGCGCAGCTTTTGCCCTTCATCGAAGACATGGCCAGCGCCTATGCCGCCGCTGATCTGGTGATCTGCCGCGCCGGCGCCAGCACCGTGACCGAGCTGGCCGCCGTGGGCGCGGCCGCGCTGTTCGTGCCTTTCCCGCACGCCGTGGATGACCACCAGACGGTCAATGCACGCTTTTTGACGGATCAGGGCGGCGGCTGGCTGCTGCCCCAGTCCGAACTCACACCGGCCCGGCTGGCCGGGCTTCTTCAGGAAATCGACCGCCCCACGCTGCTGGCCTGCGCCCGGGCTGCCAAAAAAATGCAACGCACCGGCGCGGCCCAGGCCGTGGCCGAGGCTTGCGAAACCCTGCTTTCACCATGAAACACGCCATTCGTCACATTCACTTCGTCGGCATGGGCGGCTCGGGCATGAGCGGCATCGCCGAAGTGCTGCACAACCTGGGCTATCAAATCAGCGGCTCCGACCTTGCGCCGAGCGCGGCCTTGCGCCGATTGCAGGCGCTGGGCATACACGCCTTCATCGGCCACGCCGCAGCCAACATCGAGGGGGCCGATGCCGTGGTGACTTCCACCGCCGTGAAAGCCGACAACCCCGAGGTGCTGGCTGCGCGGGAAAAGCGCATCCCCGTGGTGCCGCGCGCGGTGATGCTGGCCGAGCTGATGCGCCTGCGCAAAGGCATTGCCATTGCGGGCACACACGGCAAGACGACGACAACCAGCCTGGTGGCCAGCGTGCTGGCCGAAGCGGGGCTGGACCCCACGTTCGTCATCGGCGGGCGGCTCAACAGCGCCGGGGCCAACGCGCGCCTGGGCGCGGGCGAATACATCGTGGCCGAGGCCGATGAATCGGACGCGTCCTTTCTCAACCTGCTGCCCGTGATGGCCGTGGTGACCAATATCGACGCCGATCACATGGAAACCTACGGGCACGATTTCTCGCGGCTGAAAAAGGCGTTTGTCGATTTCCTGCATCGCATGCCTTTTTACGGCGTGGCCGTGCTGTGCGCCGAAAGCCAGGCCGTGCGCGACATCATGCAGGACGTGACCTGCCCGGTCATCACCTACGGCTTTGCCGAAGGCGTGCAGGTGCGCGCCACCCAGGTGCGCGCCAATGTGGGGCAGATGCAGTTTGTGGTGCAGCGCGCCAATGGCACGCGCTTGCCCGATCTGCCCATCACGCTCAACCTGGCGGGCGAGCACAACGTGCTCAACGCGCTGGCGGCCGTCGCCATCGCTACCGAGCTGGGGCTGCCCGATGCCGCCGTGCAAAAAGCCCTGGCCGAGTTCCGCGGCGTGGGGCGGCGCTTTCAGCGCTACGGCGAAATCGCCACGAAAGACGGCAGCGGCCACTTCACCCTCATCGACGACTACGGCCATCACCCCGTGGAAATGGCCGCCACGCTGGCGGCGGCGCGCGGCGCGTTTCCGGGGCGGCGGCTGGTGCTGGTTTTTCAGCCGCACCGCTACAGCCGCACGCGCGACTGCTTTGAGGATTTCGTCAAAATCATCGGCAGCGCCGACGCCGTCTTGCTGGCCGAGGTCTATGCCGCCGGGGAAGAGCCCATCGTTCAGGCCGACAGCCGCAGCCTGGCCCGCGCCCTGCGCCTGGCCGGGCAGGTGGACCCGGTTTTCATCGATGACATGGCCGCCATGCCCGAGGCCATCTTGCAGCACGCACGGGCGGGCGATGTGGTCATGTGCATGGGCGCCGGCTCCATAGGCCAGGTGCCCGCAAGGCTTGTGGAGACTGCGTCGGCAGCTACAAATTCAATAGCGTAAACAACAAAACAAGGCACGGAAAAGCAAATGACGGAGAACCAGGGGCAGGCCGCCCGCGCGCTGGGCAAGGTGGCTGTTTTGATGGGCGGGCGCTCGGCCGAGCGCGCCATTTCCCTGCAATCGGGGCAGGGCGTGTTGCAGGCCCTGCAAGACTGCGGCGTGGATGCGCATGCCTTTGACCCGGCCGAGCGCGATTTGGGAGAACTCAAGCGCCTGGGCTTTGAGCGTTGCTTCATCGCCCTGCACGGCCGCTGCGGCGAAGACGGCACCGTGCAAGGCGCGCTGGAGCTGCTGGGCATTGCCTACACCGGCGCGGGCGTCATGGCTTCCAGCATCGCCATGGACAAGGTCATGAGCAAGCGCGTCTGGCTGGCCGAGGGGCTGCCCACGCCGCGCTACCAGGTGTTGCGCCAGGGTCAAACGGGCGCAGACGTGCAGCAGGAGCTGCTTCATGCGCTGGGTCTGCCCCTCATCGTCAAGCCGGCGCACGACGGCTCTTCGCTGGGGCTGACCAAAGTCACGCAGGCCGGGCAACTGCCCGCCGCCATCGAGGCCGCCGCCCGGCTGGATGCCGATGTGTTGTGCGAGCAGTTCATCCAGGGCGATGAGGTGAGCTGCCTGGTGCTGGGCAGCGGCGCGGCTGCGCAGGCCATGCCCGTGATTCGCATCGAAGCGCCGGGCGGCAATTACGACTTCGCCAACAAATATCTGAACGAAGGCACGCGCTATCACGTGCCCAGCGGCTTGCCGGCCGGGGAAGAAGCCGCCTTGCGCACCCTGGCCGAGCGCGCTTACCGCCTCATTGGCTGCCGTGGCTGGGGGCGGCTGGACATCATGATCGAGCAGCGCACGCGCCAGCCCTATCTGCTGGAAATCAACACTTCGCCCGGCATGACCAGCCACTCGCTGGCGCCCATGGCCGCGCGCGCGGCGGGCATCAGCTACGAGCAGTTGTGCCTGCGTCTGCTTCAGGACGCCGCGCTGGACATCCCGGCCACTTTGCAAGGCAGCCCCGCATGAGCGATGCGCCCGCCGCGCCCTGGGATGTGCGCCTGATGGACTACGCCACGGCCGTCATGGTTGGCGGCGCAGTTCTGGTGTGCCTCATCGCCTCCGCCTGGTGGGTGTTTCAGCTTCCCGTGTTTGCCATCGGGCGCATTGACGTCAGCGGCGATGTGGAGCACAACAGCGCCGCCAGCTTGCAGGCCAACGTCGTTCCCTTGCTGCAAGGCAACTTCATCACGCTCAACATGACGCAGGCGCGCACGGCCTTTGAATCGGCCCCCTGGGTCAGGCGGGCCGTGGTGCGGCGCGAGTTTCCCAATCTGCTGCACGTCACCTTGCAAGAGCATGTGCCGGTTGCCTACTGGGGCGAGGACGAGCGCCAATTGGTGAACACGCAAGGGGAAATCTTCGACGGCCAGAACGATCAGGACAACCAGGGCGACCCCGATCCGGGCGACTCCGGCGAAAGCGCCGAGAGCGCCGGAAACACCGAAAGCGCCAAAGCGCCTTCTCCCCTCATGCCCCGGCTGGACGGGCCTTCCAGCCAATCGGCGCAAGTGCTGCGCGTTTATCAGCGCCTGGCTCCGCTGCTCAAGCCCCTGGGTTTGCAGTTGCAAGGGCTGTCTTTGCTGGAGCGCGGCAACTGGCGCGGCGTGTTGAGCCAGGGCGGCGTTATCGAGCTGGGCAGCGGCACGCCGGATGAGCTGGCCGCGCGCCTGTCGCAGTTTGCGCACACGGCTGCGGCCGTGGCTCATGGGTATCACAAGCAGCCGGGCGACATCGTTTCGGCTGATCTGCGCCATGCGGACGGCTACGCCTTGCGCCTGCATGGCATCCCGCCCCAGAAACAGGAATAAACAAAACGAAAACCAGGATTAGGCATGGCAAAAGAATTCAAGAACCTTGTTACGGGACTGGACATTGGCACGGCCAAGGTCAAGGCCGTCACCTGCGAAGTCCTGCCGGCGGGCGATTTGCGTCTGGTGGGGCTGGGCACGGCAGACAGCAAGGGCATCAAACGCGGCGTTGTGGTGGACATGGAAGCGGCAACCGCCAGCATCAACCAGGCCGTCAAGGAAGCCGAGCAAACCGCCGAATGCAAGATCAAACCCGTTTACACGGGCCTCACGGGTAGCCACATCCGCAGCATCAACACCAGCGGCATGGTCATGATCAAGGGCAAGGAAGTGACCGCGCAGGACATGGCCCGCGTCATTGATTCAGCCAAGATCGTCAATACCGGCGTTGATCAGCGCCTGCTGCTGGTTGAGCCGCAGGAATTCATCATCGACGGCAGCCAGGTCAAGCAACCCGTGGGCATGAGCGGAAAACGCCTGGAAACGCGCGCGCACATCGTCACCGGCGCGCAAAGCGCGGCTGAAAACATCCTCAAATGCGTGCGCCGCTGCGGACTGGAAGTGGAGCAAATCCTGCTTAACCCCATGGCTTCCGCGCAGGCCGTGCTGACCCCCGACGAGCGAAAACTGGGCGCCATTTGCGTGGACATCGGCGCGGGTGCCACAGACATTGCCATCTTCCTGAACGACGCCATCCGCCATTCGGCCGTCATCCCCATTGCGGGCGACCTCATCACCAGCGACATCGCCATCGGCCTGCACACATCCATTGAAAACGCCGAACACATCAAGGTGGAGCACGGCGTCGCCAAGCAGCTGCTGGCCCCGCGCGAGGTGGATGTGGACATCAGCGGCATGGGCGAGCACGATTTGCGCCAAATCAGCAAACAGGCCCTGGCCGGGGTGATCGAGCCGCGCGTGATGGAAATCTTCACCCTGGTGCTGCAAGTCATTCATGAATCCGGGCTGGAAAATCAATTGCAATCGGCCGGCATCGTGCTCACGGGCGGCAGCGCCTCGATGAATGGGCTGATTGATTTGGGTGAGGAAATGTTTCTCAAACCCGTGAGAGTCGGTATTCCCAAAACCGCGCAGAAAATGTCTTCTATCCTGGTTCATCCGCGTGTGGCCACCGTCATGGGCCTGCTGGAAGCGGCCCGCGAAGATCGCCTGCATCGCTACAAGGCGGCCCAGGAAGCGGGTCGCCTGAAATCGTGGATGGGGCGAATCAGAGACTTTTTTACCGAAGGTTTATGAGCGCGCAATTGACATTTGCTGCAAAATAAATAGCTTATCCGGCGACCCGTTTCAGCCCCCGTATTCCCCCTTACTTGTTTTCTTCTCTGCCTGGTGCAGAACCCTCCAAAGGACTCATATGTCTATTGAAATGATGGATAACAACTCCGGCAATGCCGGCCACGGCCCGATCTGCATCAAAGTCATTGGCGTGGGCGGCGGCGGCGGCAATGCCGTCGATCACATGGTCAATCGCCAGGTGCAAGGCGTTGAATTCATTAGCGCCAACACGGACGCGCAGGCCCTGAGCCAATCCAAGGCCGCCATGGTCATCCAGCTGGGCTCGGGCGGTCTGGGCGCCGGCAGCAAGCCCGACAAGGGCCGCGAAGCCGCCGAAGCTGCGGCTGACGACATCCGCCAGGCCATTCGCGGCGCGAACATGCTCTACATCACCGCCGGCATGGGCGGCGGCACCGGCACCGGCGCAGCCCCCGTCATCGCCCGCATCGCCAAGGACATGGGCATCCTGACCGTGGCCGTGGTCACCAAGCCCTTCGCCTGGGAAGGCTCGCGCCGCATGAAGAATGCGGAAGCCGGTTTGCAAGAGCTGGAAGCAAATGTGGATGCTCTGGTGGTGGTTCTCAACGAGAAGCTGCTGGAAGTGCTGGGCGACGACGTGACGCAAGCCGATGCCTTTGCAGAGGCCAATGACGTGCTGAAAAACGCCGTGGGGGGGATTGCCGAAATCATCAACAAATATGGTTTCGTGAACGTGGACTTTGAAGACGTGCGCACCGTGATGAGCGAGCCGGGCAAGGCCATGATGGGCACGGCCACCGCCAGCGGCCCCGACCGCGCCCGCCTCGCAGCCGAGCAGGCCGTGGCATGCCCCCTGCTCGAAGGCATCGATCTGTCCGGTGCGCGTGGCGTGCTGGTGCTGCTGACCGCTTCGCATGACTCCCTCAAGCTGAACGAATCGCGCTCGGCCGTGGAAACGGTTCGCAAATATGCAGCGCCCGAAGTGGAAGTCATCTACGGCGCTGCCTTTGACGATGCCATGGGCGACGAACTGCGCGTGACCGTGGTTGCCACCGGCTTGTCTGACGCCAACGCCGATGCACAGCGCCAGCCCATGGCCGTGATGCAAGGCGGCCTGCGTACCGGCACTGATAACGCCGCCATGTTCACCGCCCCCGGGGCCGGCGCAAGCAATTTCCAGCCCTCCGACTTCGGCCATCTGGGCCTGGCCTCACCCGCGTTCCGCGCCTCTCCGGCCCGCAGCGCAACGGCGCCCCGCCCCGCAGCGGCTCCTGCCCGCCCGGTGGGCCCCAACGCGATGGACAGCAACTACGACGTTCCCGCCTTCCTGCGCAAACAGGCGGACTGAACCCCCGCACCCTTGCGGCCCCGAAGGCTGGCTGACCCTGAGAACGGTCTTGCCAGCCTTTTTTTGCATTCCTTCGGCTTTCTTTTCTGATCTGACCCATGCTTGCGCAACGCACCCTCAAGACCATTGCCAAGGCCGCTGGCGTTGGCCTGCATAGCGGCCGGCGTGTCGAGCTGTCCCTGCGTCCCGCCCCCGAGAACACCGGCATCGTCTTCACGCGCACCGATCTGCCCACGCCCGTTTCCATTCCCGTGCGGGCGCAGTCGGTCAATGACACGCGCCTGGCCACCACCCTCACCAGCGGCGAGGCCCGCGTGCGCACCATCGAGCACCTCATGTCCGCCTGCGCCGGGCTGGGCATCGACAACCTTTACGTGGACATCACGGCAGAAGAAGTCCCCATCCTGGATGGCTCCTCCTCCGCCTTCGTCTATTTGCTGCAAAGCGCGGGCATCCAGACGCAAAACGCGGCCAAGCGTTTCATCAAGGTCAAACGAGCCGTTGAAGTGCGCGAGGAAGACGCCAGCGGGCAAGTCAAATGGGCGCGGCTGGAGCCCCTGCACGGCTTCACCCTCAGCTTTGAGATCGACTTTCGCCACCCGGCCGTGGATGCCACCGAGCAGCGCGTGGTGTTCGATCTCGGCTCCGGCCGCTATAGCCGCGACATTGCCCGCGCGCGCACCTTCGCCTTCAGCCGCGACGTGGAAGCCATGCGCTCGCATGGCCTGGCCCTGGGCGGCGGGCTGGATAACGCCATTGTCATGGACGACGTCAAGGTGCTCAACCCCGACGGCCTGCGCTACGAAGAAGAATTTGCCAAGCACAAAATCCTGGACGCCATTGGTGACCTCTACTGCATAGGCCATCCGCTGTTGGCCAGCTACTCGGCCTACCGATCCGGTCACGGGCTGAACAACCAGCTTCTGCGCGCTTTGCTGGCCGCGCCCGATGCTTACGAAATCGTCAGCTTTGAAGACGCCAGCCAGGCGCCGGCCGGCTTCGCCCGGCTCTCGCACGCCATCTGAAAGCGCGCCCCGCTTGCCTGGCAGGCGGGGCGCGTTTTTTCGTTTTTCCCTCTCCCGCCCCTTTCTTTTTTTGTGCCCACGGGCCGCGAGCAGACGCATTGGCCAGCGAACAAGAACTATCCGATTTTTTGAAAAGCGTGGAAAAGCGCGCCTTCAAGCGCGCCGCCTGGCAAACACGCGATGACGAGGCCGCGCTCGACATCGTGCAAGACAGCATGCTCAAGCTCGTCACCCACTATGGCGACAAGCCCGCAGTCGAGCTGCCTCTGCTGTTTCAGCGCATCCTGGGCAACCAGACGCTGGACTGGTTTCGCCGCCAGAAAACGCGCGATGCGCATTTCGCCAATGCCCACGATTTGCTGGATGGCGCGGCCGATGAAGACGGCGGCCCCGATGCGCTGGAAATACTGCAATCGCTGGCCGCCAGTGGCGACGCCCTGGCCGAAAGCGCCGAGCAGGCGATGAGCCGCGCCGAGGTTTTGCAGCACATCGAAAACGCCTTGCAAGCGCTGCCCGCGCGTCAACGCGAAGCCTTCCTGTTGCGTTACTGGGAAGAAATGGACGTTGCCGAAACTGCCGCCGTCATGGGGTGCTCGCCCGGCAGCGTCAAAACCCACTGCTCACGCGCCGTTCAGGCGCTGGCCCGCTTGCTGCACGTTCAGGGAATCACGCTATGAAACCAACCCATCCGGCTGATATTGACCGCCTTGCCGACCGCCAGGCTGCCCAATTTGGCGCCCGCCTGGCTGCCCGGCTGGATGAAGCGCCCCTGCCGCACGACATCAGCGAGCGCCTGCGCGTGGCCCGCCTGCACGCCCTGGCCGCCCGCCCCCGCGCCGCCGTTGCCCAGTTCAGCCCCGCCATGCAGGCGCAAGGCGGCCCTGCGCTCACGCTCGGCGGCGGCTTCTGGGCCTGGCTGCCCGCCCCGCTCACTTTGGCGCTGCTGCTGGCCGGGCTGTGGGCCTTGCAGCCGCAAGACACGGGTGTGCGCGGCCTGCGTCTGGCGCAGGTTGAACCGGCGCTGGTCATTGATGAGCTGCCCCCTTCGGCCTATGCCGATCCTGGCTTTTTGCACTATTTGCGGCTCACCCACGACGGCGCTGCTTCTGCGGGCGCGCCGCGCGCCGCGCTGCCCGAAGGGGGCGCGTGATGAAGCCCGGCCTTGCCGCCGCGCTGGCCCTGGCCGCCGCCGCTTTCGCGGCTTTTCCCTCTCATGCGCAGGACTGGGCCGCCCTCACCCCTGCCCAGCGCGAAGCCCTGGCCCCGCTGGCCGCACCCTGGCCCACCCTCAGCGCCGACCAGAAGCGCTACTGGCTGGCCCTCTCGCAGAGCTATCCCTACATGGATGCGCCCGACCAGCTCGTGCTGCACCAGCGCATGCGCGAATGGGTAGCCCTCACGCCCCAGCAGCGCGCCCAGGCCCGCCAGAGCTTTGACGAAATGCAGCAAGTGCCCGCGCCAGAGCGCAAGGCCCGCTGGGAGGCCTACCAGCACCTTCCCCGCCAGGAGCGCGAGCGCCTGGCGCGCGAGGCCGCCCCCGCCATCCCCCAGCCGGCCGACTAGCCCCGCGCCCCATCCCGGTTCGGATCACCCCATCCCGCCCGCCCCGCAACGGGCACGCGCCATTCCCGCGCGCGCAGCGGGCGACGCCCCCCGGCCTCGGCAGCCTTGTGCCCCTGCTGCGGTCTGGATAATCGCCCCCATGCTTACCCCCCCCTTGCGTCGCCGCATGGCCTGCTGGCTGTATGAAGGCGTGCTCATGTTCGGCGTGCTGGTCATCTCCGGCCTCATCTTCAGCATCGCCATGCAAATGCGTCATGCCCTGGAGCACCGCCACGCCATGCAGGCCTTTCTCTTTGTCGTCTGCGGCGTTTACTTCGTCTGGTTCTGGGTCAGGGGCCACACCCTCGCCATGAAAACCTGGCACATCCGCATCACCGACCGCCACGGTCGCCCCCTGGGCTACGGCCGCGCCCTCTGGCGTTACCTGCTGTGCTGGGTCTGGTTTCTGCCGCCGCTGGGCCTTTCCGCCTGGCTGGGGCTGGGCAAAACCGGCCGCGCCGAGGTCTATGTGCTGGCCCTGGGCTGGGTGCTCGTCTGGGCCTTGCTCTCGCGCCTTCAGCCCCAGGGCCAGTTCTGGCACGACATGCTCGCCGGCACCCGCCTGATCGACGCCCGCCCCCAGCCCGCCAGCGCAGACAGCAGCGCCCCATGAGCCGCCAGCCCACCCCGGCGCACCCGCAAAAGCGCCGCCACGGCCTGCAGCGCATCTGGCATGCCCTGGGCTACTCCCTCGCCGGCCTGCGCACCGGCTGGCGGCAGCCCGCCTTCCGGCAGGAAGCGTTAATCAGCCTCTTGCTTATCCCCCTGGCCTTTTGGATCGGGCAAAGCTGGGTGGAAACCGCCCTGCTTGCCGGCGCATGCCTCATCGTGCTGATTGCCGAGCTGCTCAACAGCGGCATCGAAGCCGCCATCGACCGCATCGGCTCCGAAATCCACCCCCTCTCCGCCCAGGCCAAAGACCTGGGCAGCGCCGCCGTCTTGCTCAGCCTGCTGCTGGCCGCCGGCGTGTGGCTGGCCGCCCTTTGCGCGCGTTTCGCACGTTTTCTCGCATGAACCCCGCCCCCGCCCAGAACCCGCCGCCCTTTTCCATCTGCGTTTACTGCGGATCGCGCCCCGGCCACGACGCGGCCTATGCCGACCTGGCCCGGCAAGTGGGGCGCTGGATAGGCCGAAACGGCGGCCAGCTGGTTTACGGCGGCGGCAAAAACGGCCTCATGGGCCAGGTCGCCGATGCCGCTCTGCAAGCCGGCGCGCGCGTGATTGGCGTCATCCCGCAAACGCTGGTCGAGCGCGAACACGCCCACCCCGGCTGCACCGAATTGCACATCGTGCAAACCATGCACCAGCGCAAACACCTCATGGCCGAGCGCGCCAGCGCCTTTGTGGCCCTGCCCGGCGGCATAGGCACCTTCGAGGAATTTTTTGAAACCTGGACCTGGCGGCAACTGGGCTACCACGCCAAGCCCATCGGCCTGCTCAACCACGCCGGCTTTTACGACCCCCTGCTCACCTTCCTGCGCCACGCGGAAAACGCCGGCTTCATGCACGCCAGCCTGCCGTCCCAGATCGACATCGACATCCACCCCGCGCCCCTGCTCCAGCGCCTGTCCCGCCTGGCCTGAAGTCCTTGTGGCAAGCAAGTTATCCACAGTTTGCTTGAAAAAGCATAGCGTCCCTCGCAGTATTGACGGGCGCTGCGGGCCATTTGCTTAAAACTTGAACAAAATCTTGTATCCAAATACAAGCGGCGCAGCCCCCGGGCAGATGCAGGCCGCCAGGCCCGCCTCCCAGCCGGTTCCTTGGCTAGCTGCCCGTCCGCTGCTTGCATTCCGTAACCCAAATTTGCTCATCAAACAGGCAACAAATCCACATCGCCCGTAAACACTGCGAAGGCCGCTATCAATTTGGGAAAAATCTGTGGATAACTAGCCTTGCTCATGCCGGTTTCGAGGCGAAACATCGGCGCAAACCGGCGGCGATTTGGCGGGATGGGCAAGCCTCCATCCAGCCCCGGCGCCCGGATTTCTGATGGGATGAAGCGGCGCTGGTTGCGCTTTCCGGCATGGCTCATGCGATCGGCTTTGCGGCGATGCGCCGCAAGGCCGAACGACCCGCCGCCCGGGGCTGGCGGGAGGCTGAATGGTCGGGGAAGCGGCTTGGGCAGAGCAGTCCGGGTGCATCATCCGGAGCGGTGGGCTGCGCTGTTCGCAATTAGATACAAGATTTTGCTTATCAAACAGGCAAATGTTCTGTAACGCCCGTAAACACTGCGAAAGGCGCTATCAAAATTCAAGTTATCTGTGGATAACTTGCCTTGTCCGGGGCGTTTTCAGGAGGTTTTTCAGGCAGTTTTCCGGGCATGAAAAAGCCCCCGGGCCTTGGGGGCGCGGGGGCGGCGGGGCAGGGCGCTTGCGGCGGGCTTATTTGCCGGCGACGACGCGCACCATGTCCAGGCAGCGGTTGGAGTAGCCCCATTCGTTGTCGTACCAGGCCACGAGTTTGACGAAGGTGCCGTCCAGGGCGATGCCGGCGTCGGCGTCGAAGATGGAGCTGTGGGCGTCGCCGCGGAAGTCGGTGGCGACGACTTTTTCGTCGGTGTAGCCCAGGATGCCTTTGAGCGCGCCTTCGCTCTGGGCTTTCATTTCGGCGCAGATTTCGGCGTAGCTGGCGGGTTTTTCCAGCTCGACGGTCAGATCGACGACGGAGACGTCAGAGGTGGGCACGCGGAAGGACATGCCGGTGAGCTTGCCCTTGAGCGCGGGCAGCACGACGCCCACGGCCTTGGCCGCGCCGGTGGAGCTGGGGATGATGTTTTCCAGGATGCCGCGGCCGCCGCGCCAGTCCTTGTTGCTGGGGCCGTCCACGGTTTTCTGCGTGGCGGTGGCAGCGTGCACGGTGGTCATCAGGCCGCGTTTGATGCCCCATTTGTCGTGCAGCACCTTGGCCACGGGCGAGAGGCAGTTGGTGGTGCAGCTGGCGTTGCTGATGATGCGCTGGCCCGCGTAGGCGTCGCTATTGACGCCGTAGACGAACATGGGCGTGTCGTCTTTGGAAGGGGCGGACATCATGACTTTGCCGGCGCCGGCGTCCAGGTGTTTTTGCGCAGCTTCCTGGGTCAGGAACAGGCCGGTGGATTCGATGACGATTTGCGCGCCCACATCGCCCCATTTGAGATCGGCGGGGTCTTTTTCGGCGCTGAGGCGGATTTTTTTGCCATTGACGATGAGCGTGTTGCCTTCGGCGCGCACGTCGGCGTCAAAGCGGCCTTGCACGCTGTCGTACTTGAGCATGTAGGCCAGGTAGTCAGGCTCGAGCAGGTCGTTGATGCCGACGATTTCGATGTCGGGGCAGCTTTTGACGGCCGCCCTGAACACCATGCGCCCGATGCGGCCAAAGCCGTTGATGCCGATTCTGATGGTCATTGCGTTCTCCTGAAATTGAAGCGTCGAAAAGGGAAATTAGCGTTTTTTGAGCACGGCCAGCGCTTGCGCCGCCACGTTTTCGGGCGTGAAGCCAAAGTGCCTGAACAGCACGGGGGCGGGGGCGGATTCGCCAAAGGTGTCGATGCCGATGACGGCGCTGACGCCATATTTCCACCACGGGGCGGTGCTGGCCATTTCCACGGCCACGCGGGGTTTGCGCGGCAGCAGCACGGCGCGCTTGTAGGCGTCGCCCTGCCGGTCAAACGTGGTGGCGCTGGGCATGGAGACGACGCGGGCAGCCACTTTCCTTTGCGCCAGCAGCGCCTGCGCTTTCAGGGCCAGATCGACTTCCGAGCCGGTGGCAATCAGCACGATTTGCGCGGGCTTGTCCAGGCCCGCGTCCGCCGGTTCGCTGAGCACGTAGGCGCCACGGCTGATGTTGCCCATGTCGCCCTTGGGCAGCGCGGGCAGGTTCTGGCGCGAGAGCAGCAAGGCGGTGGGCCGGTCTTTGCTCGTCAGCGCCGCAGCCCAGGCGATGGCGGTTTCCACGGCGTCGGCCGGGCGCCAGACATCCAGGTTGGGAATGAGGCGCAGGCTTGCGGCGTGCTCGATGCTTTGGTGCGTGGGGCCGTCTTC
Organism: Ottowia sp.; assembly: GCA_052170415.1. Lineage (GTDB taxonomy): Bacteria > Pseudomonadota > Gammaproteobacteria > Burkholderiales > Burkholderiaceae_C > Ottowia. The sequence continues at coordinate 26,059 of JBQNAO010000001.1, forward strand.
GCCCAGGCCGATGCTGTCGTGCGTGAACACGTGAATGACGCGCTGCTTCATGAGCGCGGCCATGCGGATGGCGTTGCGGCTGTAGTCGCTGAAGGTGAGGAAGGTGCCGCCGTAGGGGATGAAGCCGCCGTGCAGCGCCACGCCGTTCATGATGGCGGCCATGCCGAATTCGCGCACGCCGTAGTTGATGTGGCGGCCGATTTGGCCGTTTCCGGTTTTTTCCACTTCGCCGCTGGCGCTGAAGCGCAGGGCGGGGGTGGATGGGGTTTGGGTGAGGTTGGAGCCGGTGAGGTCGGCGCTGCCGCCCAGCAGCTCGGGCAGCGCGGCGGTGAAGGCTTGCAGCGCCTGTTGGCTGGCCTTGCGGCTGGCGACGGTTTCGGCTTTTTCGTGCGCCTGGCTGGCCAGATCGACGGCGGCCTGGGCAAAGCTGGCGGGCAGCTCGCCGGCCATGCGGCGGGTGAATTCGGCGGCCAGCTCGGGATGCGCCTGGGCGTAGGCGGCAAAGGCTTCGTTCCACTGCGCCTCGGCCTTGGCGCCTATGGCCCTGGCGCTCCAGGCGGCATAGACCTCGTCGGGAATTTCAAAGGGCGCGTGCGGCCAGCCCAGCGCTTCGCGCGTGAGGGCGATTTCTTCAGCGCCCAGCGGCTCGCCGTGGGCCTTGGCGGTGCCCTGCCGGTTGGGGCTGCCCTTGCCGATGTGGGTTTTGCAGAGGATGAGGCTGGGTTTGTCGGCGCTTTGGCGGGCGCTGGCGATGGCCTTGTCGATGGCGGCGACGTCGTGCCCGTCCACGGGGCCGATGACGTTCCAGCCGTAGGCGGCAAAGCGCGCGGCGGTGTCGTCGGCAAACCAGGGCTGCACCTGCCCGTCGATGCTGATGCCGTTGTCGTCATACAGGGCGATGAGCTTGCCCAGCTTCCACGCGCCGGCCAGGCTGCATGCCTCGTGGCTGATGCCTTCCATCAGGCAGCCGTCGCCCAGAAAGACGTAGGTGTGGTGATCGACGATGGTGTGGCCGGGGCGGTTGAACTCGGCGGCCAGCAGTTTTTCGGCCAGCGCCATGCCCACGGCATTGGCCAGGCCCTGCCCCAGCGGGCCGGTGGTGGTTTCCACGCCGGGGGTGAGGCCGTGCTCGGGGTGGCCGGCGGTTTTGCTGTGCAGCTGGCGGAAGTTTTTCAGCTCCTGCATGGGCAGCTCATAGCCCGTCAGGTGCAGCAGGGCATACAGCAGCATGGAGGCGTGGCCGTTGGAGAGCACGAAGCGATCGCGCCCGGGCCACTGCGGGTTGGCGGGGTTGTGGCGCAGGTGGCGGCTCCACAGGGCCACGGCCATGTCGGCCATGCCCAGGGGCGCGCCGGGGTGGCCCGATTTGGCTTGTTGAACGGCGTCCATGGCCAGGGTGCGGATGGCATTGGCCATGAGGGTGGGGTCTGCCATAAGCTGGCTCCAGATCAGAAAAAAAGGGGTGGAAACGGGCGTTGCGAAAGGGGTGGATTTTAGGACTTGGGCCGCCCGCGCCCACTCTGGCGCGCAGGGCGGGCGCGGGCCGCGGCAGGTTTTTCTCACTACTAAACTCATAGTTGAAAAGCCCCGTGTGGGTTGCGTTTGGGGCGTGTTCGGGATGCGCCCGGGGCGGTCTGGGTGTTGCGATATATTGCGATTCGTTCGCATTTGAAAGGCTGGCCGCGTGAGGTTTGGCGGCGCGCATGCCTTTGTCGGAAGGAGAAAAAACATGTTCAAAGTCAACAGGCGGGCGGCGCTGGGCGCGGCCGGGGCGGCGGCGCTGGCCTGGGCGCTGCCGCAGGCGCGTGCGCAGGGGGCGACCAATGACGCGGCCAGGGGCGCGTTCAAGGTGGTGACGACGTTTACCGTGATTGCCGATATGGCGCGCAACGTGGCGGGCGATGCGGCGCAGGTGGAGTCCATCACCCGCCCCGGCGCGGAAATTCACGAATACCAGCCCACGCCGGGCGACTTGCTGCGCGCGCAAGGGGCGCAACTGGTTTTGTGGAACGGGCTGAATCTGGAGCGCTGGTTCGAGCGCTTTTTCCGCCGCCTCAAGGGCGTGCCCGAGGCGGTGGTTTCGCAGGGAGTGGCCCCCATGGGCATAGGCGAGGGGCCTTATGAGGGCAAGCCCAATCCCCATGCGTGGATGTCGCCCGCTGCGGCGCAGATTTATGTGGACAACATCGCCCGCACCCTGGCCGCGCACGACAGCGCCCATGCGCAAACCTATTTGGCGAACGCGGCGGCCTACAAGCAGCGCATTGAGCAGGCATTGACGCCCGTGCGCCAGGCCATAGAGCAGCTGCCGCCCGAGGCGCGCTGGCTGGCCACGAGCGAGGGCGCGTTCAGCTATCTGGCGCGCGATCTGGGCCTGAAAGAGCTGTATTTGTGGCCCATCAATGCCGACCAGCAGGGCACGCCCCAGCAGGTGCGCCGCGTGATCGAGACAGCGCGCCAGCGCCGCGTGCCCGCCATCTTCAGCGAAAGCACGGTCTCGCCCAAGCCGGCGCAGCAAGTGGCGCGCGAGGCGGGCATTCACTACGGCGGGGTGCTGTATGTGGACTCGCTCACCGCGGCCGACGGCCCTGCGCCCACCTATCTGGATTTGCTGCGCGTGACCTGCGAAACCATCGTGCGCGGCCTGCAAGAAGGCGTGCGCCTGCAACAGGCTGCGGCGCGCGCATGACGGCGGCGGCAGGCGCGCCCGGCCCCGGCATTCAGGTGCAGGGCGTGACGGTGACTTATGCCAACGGCCACACCGCCTTGCGCGATGCCAGTTTCGAGATGCCCACCGGCAGCATTACGGCGCTGGTGGGCATCAATGGCAGCGGCAAATCCACCCTGTTCAAATCCATCATGGGCCTGGCGCCGCTGGCAGCCGGGCAGGTGCGCGTGCTGGGCATGCCGGTTGTGCAGGCCATGCGCCAGCGCCTGCTGGCCTATGTGCCGCAAAGCGAGGAAGTGGACTGGAACTTTCCCGTGCGCGTGCAAGACGTGGTGATGATGGGCCGCTACGGCCACATGGGCTTCATGCGCCTGCCGCGCCCGGCTGACCGCGCTGCTGTAGGCCAGGCGCTGGAGCGCGTGAACATGCTGGCGCTGGCCGAGCGGCAGATTGGCGAGCTCTCGGGCGGGCAGAAAAAGCGCGTGTTTCTGGCGCGCGCGCTGGCCCAGGCCGCCCGCGTGATCTTGCTGGACGAGCCGTTTACCGGGGTGGATGTGAAAACCGAAACCGCCATCATCGAGCTGCTGCGCCAGCTGCGTAGCGAAGGCTGCGTGATGCTGGTGTCCACGCACAACCTGGGCAGCGTGCCCGAGTTCTGCGACCGCACGGTGCTGGTCAAAGGCACGGTGCTGGCCAGCGGGCCGACTGAGGAAGTGTTCACCCGCGCCAATCTGGAAGCGGCCTTCGGCGGCGTGCTGCGCCACTTCGATTTGCCGCAGGCGCATGGCGTGGGCATCGTCACCGACGACGAGCGGCCGCTGGTGCTGCTGCACGGGCGCTCATCGGTGCGCGGGCAGCCCGCCGAGAGCGCATCGCCGCCGCCGGAGGGCGCGGCATGACGGCCGCCGCCCCTGACTTGCTGACCCTGCTGGCCGAGCCATTCGGCTACGCCTACATGCGCCACGCCATGCTGGCCTCGGCCCTGGCCGGGGGCGTGTGCGCGTTTCTCTCGTGCTTTCTCATGCTGCGCGGCTGGTCGCTGATGGGCGACGCCATCTCGCACGCCATCGTGCCCGGCGTGGCCGGCGCGCACCTGCTGGGCCTGCCCTTTGCGCTGGGGGCGTTTTTTGCGGCGCTGCTGGCCGCGGCCGCCATGCTGGCGCTGGGCGCGCGCACGCAGCTCAAGCAGGATGTGGTGATCGGCGTGACCTTCAGCACCTTCTTCGGCCTGGGGCTGTTCATGGTTTCGCTCGCGCCGGCGGGCATCAGCGTGCAAACCATCGCGCTGGGCAACGTGCTGGCCATTGCGCCGGGCGATCTGGCCCAGCTCGTGCTCATCAGCGCCGTCACCCTGCTGGCGCTGCTGCTGAAGTGGCGCGACTGGCTGGCCGTGTTCTTCGACGAAGGCCACGCCCGCAGCGTGGGCCTGCCCGTGCGGGCGCTGAAAGCGGGCTTTTTCGCCATGCTGGCCGCCTGCGCCGTGGCCGCCATGCAGGCGGTGGGCGCGTTTTTGGTCATCGCGCTCATCATCACTCCCGGCGCCACCGCCTGGCTGCTGAGCGACCGCTTCAGCCACATCGCCCTTATCGCCACCGCCATAGGCACGCTCAGCGGCTGGGCCGGCGCGTGGGGCAGCTATTTTCTGGACGGTGCCACCGGCGCGCTCATCGTGCTGCTGCAAGCGGCGCTGTTTGCGCTGGCCTTCCTCTTCGCCCCCCGCCACGGGCTGCTGGCCGCCCGCCGCCGCGCGCGGGCCGCAGCCCAAACATCCGAAACGCCCGAAACGCCCGAAACGCCATGAACGCCTGGCTGCACACCCTGCTGGCGCCCTTGCAGCACGAATTCATGCAGCACGCCCTGCTGCTGGCCGCCCTGGTGGCCGTGCCGGCCGCGCTGCTGTCGTGCCTGCTGGTCGTCAAGGGCTACGCCCTGCTGGGCGACGCCGTCGCGCACGCCGTGTTCCCCGGCGTCGTGCTGGCCTACATGCTGGGCCTGCCGCTGGCTGCCGGCGCATTTGCCGCCGCGCTGCTTTGCTCCACCCTCACCGGCTACCTGCGCGCGCGCAGCCGCATCGGGCAGGACACCCTCATGGGCGTGGTCTTCTCCAGCCTGTTCGCCCTGGGGCTGCTGCTGCATGTGTGGATACGCAGCGAAGTGCACCTGGACCACATCCTGCAAGGCGACCTGCTGGGCGCAGACCGCGCCGACCTGCTGCAAAGCGCCGCGCTGGCCGTGCTGGTGACGCTGGCGCTGCTGCTGAAGTGGCGCGACTGGCTGCTGCACGCCTTCGACCCCGTGCAGGCGCGCGTCAGCGGCCTGCACACCGGTGCGCTGCACTACGGCCTGCTGATAGCCGTGGCGCTGACCGTGGTGGCCCTGCTGCAAGCCGTGGGCCTGGTGCTGGCGCTGGCGCTGCTCATCACGCCGGGGGCCACGGCCTTTTTGCTGGTGCGCACCTTTGGCCGCATGCTGCTGGCGGCCGTCGCCGTGGCCGTCACATCGGCCGTGCTGGGCGTGTACCTGAGCTTTTTCATCGACAGCGCCCCGGCCCCCACCATCGTGCTCACCCTGGGCCTGGCCTTCGTCGCAGCGCTCATCCGCACCTTGTGGCAGCAGCGCCGTAACGCGGCATTGGTCTGAATTTGCCTAAAAAACCGGCAAACCGCCCAAAACGCCCGTGGATACTGCGATCACAGCTATGGTTTTCAGAGCAATTTGTGGATAACTTGCCCTGCACGCATGGCCCCATCAGCCCCGCCGGCGCGCTTTTTCATGTGCGAGCCCGCCTTCCCCGCGCACAGCCGGGCAGCCGCCCCGCCCCGCCTACACAAGCGGCCGGGCGAAAACTGAAACCGCGCACATCGAAAAACCCGCGCCCGCCCCACCCGTTCCCTGCACGCATTTCGATACAAGATTTTGCCTAACTATTGGGCAAACCACCCGCAGCGCCCGTCAATGCTGCGCAGTGCGCTATCAAATCAGGAAAAACTTGTGGATAACTTTCCTTGTCGGCTTGGTTTTGGGGCGGTTTTTGAATGCGGGGCGCGGGTGTTCAGGCCCGATTCACGACTCATATCCGCAACGCCCCCGCAAGCTGCGAAAGCGGCTGCGACTGGCTGGCAAGCCTTCGCCTGATCTGCCCCATCCGCCCCCGCGTTGTGCCGTCTCCATTTTTCCTGCTTCCCCCTCGAATCCGCTTGAGCACAAGGCCGCGTTGCTTGTATTTGGATACAAAATTTTGATGAAAAATCAGGCGGCAGTTCCGTAGCGCCCGTAAACATTGCGCTGGCAGCTATCAAAAAATGAGTTTCCTGTGGATAACTTTCCGTGGATCGAGCGAAACGGAAAAACAGCCTGAAACCAAAAATCCGGCTCGCGTGCGCTGCCATGCCCTATAAATGCGCCCCGCCTGCTGCATCGCCTTTGGCCTGCCACTCTGGCCCGCCCAAGCGAAAGCAGGCTTTTTTGATGAAACGGGCCCTGCCCGCCTTCAGGAAAGCTCATCGCCATGCACCTCACTGCCCGCACGCTCGTTCCCGCCTTCAGCCGCCGCGCCCTGTTTGCCCTGCTGGGCGGGGCCGCTCTGGCCGCTGCCTTGCTGGCCGCCCCCGCCGCCCGCGCCAGCGAAACGCCCGATGCCTGGGTGAATCGCCTCTCCAACGATGTGCTGCAAAGCATCAAGAACGACAAGTCCGTGCAGGCGGGCAACATCGATCGCATCATGCAGTTGGTGGACGAAAAAATCATGCCCAACGTCAATTTCCGCCGCATGACGGCTTCGGCCGTGGGGCCGGGCTGGCGGCAGGCCAGCGCCGAGCAGCGCACGCAGCTGGAGCAGCAGTTCAAGCTTTTGCTGATTCGCACCTATGCGGGCGCGCTCAAGCAGGTGAAAGACCAGCGCATCGAGGTGCGCCCCCTGCCCGCCAGCGCGGCGCAAGACAGCGAGCTGACTGTGCGCACGCTGGTCAAAAGCGGCAGCGGCGAGCCGGTGCAGCTGGATTACCGCCTGGAAAAAGCCGGCAGCGGCGCGGGCTGGCGTATTTATGACTTGAACGTGATGGGCGTGTGGCTGATTGCCAATTACCGGCCGCAGTTTTCGCAGCAGGTGAACCAAAACGGCATCAACGGTTTGATTGCCTCGCTGACCGAGCGCAACAAGAGCAACGCCGCCCGCTGAATCTGAAGAAAAAAGCGCCCCGCCATGCTGGTTTTGCCCGCCGAACTCACCCACAAGCAGGCTGCGGCCTGCCTGCTCATGCTGCGTCAGGCCACGCACACGGCCCAGGAGGAGACTGTGATTGCCGATGCATCGGCGCTGACGCAGTTCGATTCCAGCGCGCTGGCCGTGCTGCTGGAGTGCCGCCGCGCCTGTTTGCGAGAGCGCAAGGGCTTTGCGGTGCATGGCATGCCCGCCCGCCTGGCCGAGTTGGCCGCGCTTTATGGCGTGGCCGATTTGTTGCCCGCGCCTGCTGCGGGGCAAGCGCCGGGGCAGGGGCAGGAGTCGTAAGCGCTGCGGCTTTGCCCCTATCGTCTGAGGGCGGCGGTGAGGGGCGGTTTACTTGATCAGCGCCTGCCAGTCACGAAAGTGGGGGTGCTCGGCCGTGCGCAGCCACTCGAAGCCCACCATTTCCGTGCTGACCAACTCGGCCCCGGCTGCGGCCAGGCGGTCGAAGGCGGCGTCACGGTTGCGCTCGGTGCGCGAGCTGCATGCGTCCGTGACCACCCACACGTCCCACTCATCGTCCAGCAGCATCATGGCCGTTTGCAGCAGGCAGACGTGCGTTTCGCAGCCGGCCAGCACAAGGGTGCCGCGCTCCGGCTCGGCCGGCGCTGCGGGCTTTTGCAGGTGGCGCGGCAGGCTGCGGGCATTGCCGCCGCGCGGTGCAGGCGGGCGCGGCGGGTTGAGCAGGGGCACCAGCTCGGCTCCTGCGCCAAAGGCGGATTTGCTCACCGTCTTGTCGGCCAGCGCGGCGATTTCGGGCGCATTGGGGCCCAGCTTGTCCGGGCACTGCTCGGTTGCCCACACCGGCACGCCCACCATGCGGGCCACCTTGGCCAGGCGCACGCCATTGGCCAGCGCCGCCGCGCCTTCGTGAATGCTGGGCATCAGCCGGGTTTGGTAGTCAATGAGCACGAGTTGGCAGTCGTCGGCATCAAGCAGCATGGCGGTTTTCCTTCAAATCAGTTCCTTGAAACAGGCGCGGGCCGCTTCCAGCGTGGCCTGCACGTCTTCATCAGTATGGGCGGCGCTGACAAAGCAGGCTTCATACAGCGCCGGTGCGGTGTAAATGCCGCGCGAGAGCAGGCCGTGGAAAAAGCGGTTGAAACGCTGCGCATCGCTTTGCATGACTTGGGCGTAGTTCTGCGGCAGCTCGGGCAGCAGGAAAAAGCCGAACATGCCGCCTTCGCAATCGGCTGAAAAAGGCACGCCTGCCTCATGCGCTAGGCTTTGCAGGCCATCGACCAGGGCGCGGGTGCGGGCCGAAAGCGCCTCGAAAAAGCCCGGTTTGCGAATTTCCCGCAGCGTGGCCAGGCCGCAGGCCGTGGCGACGGGATTGCCAGACAGCGTGCCCGCCTGATATACCGGCCCCAGCGGGGCAAGCTGCTCCATCACATCGCGCCGCCCGCCAAAGGCCGCCAGCGGCATGCCCCCGCCGATGACCTTGCCCAGCACCGTCAAATCCGGCACGAAGCCGGGCAGGCTGTCTGCCAGCGCCTGCCGGTGCAGCCCCTGCACACAAGCGAGCGCCGTGCGAAAGCCCGTCATCACTTCGTCGTAAATCAGCAACGCGCCATGCCGCGTGCACAACTGGCGACAAAGCTGGACGAAATCCGTGCGGGCGCGCACAAAGTTCATGTTGCCCGCGATGGGTTCGATGATGACGCAGGCAATGTCATCGCCATGCAGGGAAAAGGCTTCTTCCAGTTGCCCCGGGTGGTTGTATTCCAGCACCAGCGTGTGCTGAACCACTTCGGGCGGCACGCCCGCGCTGGTGGGATTGCCAAAAGTGGCCAGGCCCGAGCCGGCCTTGACCAGAAGCGAATCTGCATGGCCGTGGTAGCAGCCTTCAAATTTGATGATTTTTTTGCGCCCCGTGGCGCCACGGGCCAGGCGGATGGCGCTCATGCCCGCCTCCGTGCCGCTGCTGACCAGACGCACCATGTCCATGCCCGGCAGCAGGCGGATGATTTCCTCGGCCAGCTCGATTTCGCGCTCGGTGGGCGCGCCGAACGAGAAACCATCCTGCACGGCGCGCTGAACGGCCTCCAGCACGGCCGGGTGCCCGTGCCCCAGGATCATGGGGCCCCAGGAGCCGATGTAATCAATATAGCGATCGCCCTGCGCATCCCAGAAATAAGCGCCCTGCGCACGCTTCACAAAACGCGGCGTGCCGCCCACGGCGCGAAACGCTCTCACGGGCGAATTCACGCCCCCCGGGATGACGCGGCGAGCGCGATCCATCAGCTGCTCATTCGTTGAGTTGGTTTCAAAATTTGTCATAAGCTAGTGAAATATTCCCGCCTGGCATTCTTGTCTGACGTGGTCTTTATGACGGGCTTGCGTTACGATTTGACAGAAATCGTCTTCTTCATTCTGCCAGAGGACGCACAAGAGACCGCCCGAGCCGGTTTGCATGGTCAATATGTATACATCCAGATACAATCGGCGCGTTTACAGGTTCGCTGCAAGGGTGGGTGGATGCGGTCTTTTGTATTGATTGCGTATCGCTTGAGGCGATCTTGCAGAATGAATTGAATTTAATCTCCCCGAATCAAATGCTTTTTAAAAAGAGGCGCTCATGAAAGTACTGATTATTGATGATAGCAACACCATTCGCCGAAGCGCCGAGATTTTTTTGAAGCAGGGCGGTCATGAAATCATGCTTGCGGAGGATGGATTTGATGCCCTGGCAAAAATCAGTGATTTTCACCCGGATTTGATTTTTTGCGATATTTTGATGCCGCGTCTGGATGGCTATCAAACCTGCGCCATTATCAAGCGAAATGAAAAATTCGCTTCCACGCCGGTGGTAATGCTTTCGTCAAAGGATGGGGTTTTTGACAAGGCCAGAGGGCGCATGGTGGGTTCGCAGGAATATTTGACCAAACCGTTCACCAAGGATCAGTTGCTTGAAACTGTCCGTACATTTGCTGGCAAATGAATAAAAAGGTGCTGAAATGACAATCCGAAATGTGCTTATTGTCGATGATTCAAAAACCGAGTTGCTCTTTTTGAGCGAAATGCTGAAAAAGCAGGGTTTTTCGGTAATGACGGCAGAAAACGCCGAGGATGCCTACAAACGTCTGGCAGAGCAAGTGCCCGATTTGATTTTGATGGATGTGGTAATGCCGGGGCAAAACGGTTTCCAGCTGACTCGCGCCATCAGTCGTGATCCGAAATATTCACACGTTCCCATCATGATGTGCACCAGCAAAAACCAGGAAACCGATCGGGTCTGGGGTATGCGTCAAGGCGCCTGCGACTACATCACAAAACCCGTGAATCAGGCTGAACTGATGGCCAAGATCAAGGCGCTTGGATAAACGATGGCCAATCAAGAAGCGTTAAAGGAATTTCAGGAGCGTCTGGCGCAACGCCTGCGCACGGCCAGCCAGACACCGGGCACGGAAGCTTCGTGGTTGGCTGTCGAAGCGGGAACCGCCAAGCTGCTTTTTCCCCTGGATCACGCAGGACAAATTTTTCCCTGGACGGCCATTCAATCCATCCCTTATGTACAGCCCTGGTTTATGGGGGTGGCCAATCTACGTGGCAATTTGTGCGGTGTGGTGGACCTGGCCGCCTTTATGGGCCGCTCCATGGAAAAACCGCGCACGGAGCTGATGCTGAGTCAATGCTGGTTGGTGGCGTTCAATCCCTTGCTGGAAACAAACAGCGCTTTATTGGTCGATCGTCTTGCGGGTCTGCGCACCACGGCCATGTTTACCGCTTCCGCAGCGCCGGCGCAAGGCTCGCCCGCTTATTTTGGGCATGTATATATTGATGAGCAAGGCATTGAGTGGCAGGAAATCAATTTGCAGGCAATCACCAACGATGCCGTATTTTTGAATGTAGGCGTTTGATGTTTTGAAAATGGATTGTGTCAGTCATGAATTGGTTTAAAAAAGACAATAAAGAAACGGTTGTGCAAAGCAACCATTCCTCCACTGGCGGAGTGAGTAGTCTGGGTGTATCGGTTACGACCATGCTTGAAAACATTTCCCCGGATGCAGACGGTTCGGCCAATCATGGGGGTGTGGGCTATGAAGTGAATTCCTTTCGCGTGCCACTGCTGGGAAGAGGAACGGCCGAACGGCATCAAAGAATTTTATCTATTTTACTGATTTTGGGTTTGGCATTTCTGGCCGGCGTGATTTTCTGGGTGATGAGGGGGACAAACGATGTGGCCCAGCAGGTGGCGGCGACAGGTCGCGCCATGATGCAGTCGCAAAGGTTGGCCAAATCAGTTTCCCGGGCGGTGCTGGGCGATACCAAGGCTTTTGCAGAAATCAAGGAAAGCTCTAACGATTTGAAATCTGCAATTGATAGCTTGAAGCAAAGAAACTCGGGAACTTTTTCTGCGGTAGGACACAGGGCGTTGGATGGTCTTGCGCAAATTCTGCCCCTGGTTGATCGGACAAATAAAAATACGCAAACCATTCTGGAGCATGAACCGATCCTTGCACAAGTCAGCACCTCTTTGCATGACATTAACGTCAATTCGGCAGAATTACTCACCATTGCAGAAAATCTGGCTTCCCTGAAATTGCAGGCCAATGCGCCGGCTGTCGAAATGTCTGTCGTTGGGAATTTGGTGATGCTGACGCAAAGGATCAGCAAATCAGCCAATGAATCATTGACGTTCGACGGGGTGAATCCTGAAGCGATCTTTTTGCTGGGCAAGGATTTGAATAGCTTTAAGGAATTGACAGAAGGATTGCTCAACGGCAATGTGGATTTGCGCCTGAGCCCGGCCCGTGATGATCGGGTGCGCATTGGTTTGCAGGATTTGTTAAAGGCTTACGAAAAAACGCGTGAAAATGCCAGCGGTCTGCTGGGCAATTTGCAGGGACTAGTGGCAGTTCGCGAAGCCGAAAACAGCATTGCGGCGGATAACGAGCCTTTGCGCAAAAACCTGGAGGCGCTGGAAAGCCAGCTGTCTTCAGCGGCCGGTTTGCGGCCTGAGCATTTGCTGGGTGTGGTTTTGTCGGGCTTGCTGGCCTTGGCGTCGGTTGCCGGTTTGGGTTTTGTTCAATTGCGCGAAAGCCAGTATCGTCAATCGCTAGCCGAAGAACAGCGTCATTTGGCTGAACTTCAACAGCAGGAAGCCAAACGTGTGAATGACGCAAACCAGGCGGCCATTTTGCGTTTGATGAATGAGTTGCAAACTGTGGCCGAGGGTGATTTGACGCAGGAAGCCACCGTGACGGAAGATATTACGGGTGCGATTGCGGACTCGGTTAACTATACGGTGGAGGAGTTGCGTGCCTTGGTGGGTAACGTGCAAAGCACGGCAACTCGTGTGGCGCAAACTACCGGCAAGGTGGAAAACACTTCAAATGATTTGTTGACGGCTTCAACCAAACAATTGCGCCAGATTCGTGAAACAGGTCAATCGGTTTTGGATATGGCTGCGCGAATTAATGGCGTATCAACGCAGGCGCAGGAATCTGCCGCTGTGGCACGCCAGTCTCGGCAGGCGGCTGAATCGGGCTTGACGGCTGTGCAAAATACGATTGGCGGCATGAATACCATTCGCGATCAGATTCAGGAAACATCCAAACGAATCAAGCGGCTGGGTGAATCTTCGCAAGAAATTGGTGAAATTACCGAACTGATTGCAGACATTACCGAGCAAACCAACGTGCTGGCCTTGAATGCGGCCATTCAGGCGGCTTCGGCCGGTGAGGCTGGACGGGGCTTTTCGGTGGTGGCGGAAGAGGTTCAGCGGCTGGCTGAGCGTTCGGCAGATGCCACGCGCCAGATTTCGTCTCTGGTGAAAGCCATTCAGACCGATACGCAAGACGCGGTGGCCGCCATGGAGCGATCAACCCAGGGCGTGGTGGAAGGAGCCCGCCTTTCTGATAACGCAGGAGCGGCGCTTTCTGAAATCGATAATGTGTCGCGGCGTTTGGCTGAACTGATTGAGCGTATTTCTGCGACGGCGTCGCAAGAAGCCAAACAGGCCAACGAAGTGGCACAAAATATTCAGCACATTTTTAAAGTGACTGAACAAACCGAAGAAGGCACGCGTTCGACGGTGGCTCAGGTTCGTGACTTGACACGCATGGCCGATGAATTGCGCCAATCGGTGGCGCGATTCAAAATCGCCTGATTATTTTCTTGATTGGCGGTGATTATTCATTATTGCGCCATGTATGAATGAGGGCCACTTGGGCATTCGTGGAGACGAAAGTCTGGATGGACATCTGTTTTGTCAATGCGCACTTGTTGGCTGAAAAAATTTGGGAGTTCACACTGTCATGGCAATGAACCAGACTGAGGTCGATTCAGAGACCAATATCAATACGGGCGATCTCGGACCTTTGGTTTGGGTGCTGGATGAAACACGCAAGTCGCTGGAAACCGTTATCAAATCTCTCAAGAGGTTTGTGGGGGAGGCGGAGTCGGCGCGCGGGGTGGATTTATCCACGATTGATAGCGGGCCTTTGCGCGTGGTGCGCCAGCAGTTGCACCAGATTGTGGGTGCGCTGGAAATGGTGGGCCAGGATGCGGCGGCGCAATTGGTGCGAGGCATGGAGGGATTGGCTCAGCAATTTGTGCAGCATCCTGAAAAATGCACGGAAAAAGCAGCCTCTGTGTTGGAGCGTGCCGGTTTTGCCCTGATGGAATATCTGGAAGAGCAATTGGGCGAGCATCCGCGCCCGGCGCTTGGTCTGTTTCCTCAATTTCAGGAGCTGCAAAAATGGGTGGGTGCAGATCGTATTCACCCGGCTGATTTGTGGACTATTTCATGGCGCTGGGTCAACCCGGTCACGCCGGCGGCGCCACAAAAATATTCGTACGAGGCGGTAATTCGCAGGAGGATTGATCAGAATGTCTTGAAAATCATCAAGACGGCCGATCCTCAGGCGGCCTCGGACTTGAGTGAAGTTTGTCTGGGGCTGGCCGATGGAGAAACGGCGCAGCAGCCGGCAATTTTCTGGAAGTTGGCGGCAGGGTTTTTCGAGGGCTTGAAAGAAAGCCGCCTGAAAGCTGATTTATATATAAAAAGGCTGATTTCTCGGATTTTGATGCAATATGCGGCCCTGGCCAAAGGAGACAAGAGTGTCTCCGAGCGCCTGGTGCATGATTTGTTGTTTTTCTGTGCACAGTCGTTTCCAGTGGATGAGGCGACACCAATATTGCAATCGATTCGTGCGGCATGGGGGCTTGAAAAATATCAGGCAATTGATTATCAGACTCCTGTTTTCGGCCTTTTTGATCCTTCCATACTGGCGCAGGCGCGTCGGCGTATTGATACGCTGAAAGAGGCCTGGTCAGGGCTGGCGGGCGGGGATATGGCTCGCCAGAAAAGCAGCGTGGATCAGTTCGGGCTGGTGGCCGATTCGTTGCGGCGCTTGCATGGCAATGGAAAGCCGCTGGCCGATGCATTTGTGCAGCTGGCACGTCATGTTTCCCAGGCATCCAAGCCGCCTTCTCCTGACCTGGCGATGGAAGCGGCAACAGCCGTTTTGTTTCTTGAGGCGTCATTTGTGGATTTCCGCCCGGGCGATGCAGTCTTTGCCGAGAGGGCCAAGCAGCTGGCCGAACGCCTGGATGCCATTCTGCAAGGCGGTGAGCAGCAGCCACTGGATGCCTGGATGGAAGACTTGTATCGCCGCACCAGCGACAAGCAGACCTGGGGCACGGTGGTTAGTGAACTGAGGGTCACTCTGGGCGAAGTCGAGCAGCAGCTGGATCAGTTCTTCCGCAAGACGGAAGACAGGACGCCGCTGAATGAAGCGGCCAGTTTGATGCTGCAAATGCGCGGGGTTTTGACCGTGCTGGGGCTGGAACAGGCTTCGCACGCCGTTATGCACATGTGCGAGCGGGTGGAAGCCATCCTGCATTACGAGGGCGAAGACCTTCAGCAAGCCCATGCGGATGACTTCGAGAAGCTGGGCAACAGCCTGGGGGCGCTCGGCTTTTTGATCGACATGCTGGGCTACCAGCCCGTGCTGGCGAAAAAGCTGTTTGTTTTTGATGAAGACAAGGGCGTGTTGACGCCTGTGATGGGGCGGGTCTCAAACACAAGTGCGTCGGCTGATGTGCATGCTGCTCTTGATGAGCAGGAAGGTGGCCTTGCTACCCATCCGCCCGCGCTGCTGGATGGGGCCTTGAGCCTGACGGGAGAAGATGGGCAGATTTCGCCCGATCATCTGGAGCAGATTGCGCTGACTGCTGCCCTGGATGACAAGGCGGCGCTGGCCCAGGCGGCGAAAGAGGCGGCCCAGGCGGCGCGCAACAACGACGAGCAGACCCTGAAAGGGGCGATGGACAACCTCTCCACTTTGGTGGGCAGCGCTGCGCCCGCACCTGCGCCCGCCGCGCCTGCGCAGGAAGAGGCGCTGGATGACGACTTGCTTGAAATCTTCCTGGAAGAAGCGCGGGAAGTGATCCAGAACGGCCGGCAAGCCATCCAGGCGCTTGAAAAGCGCAGTGATGACATGGATCAGCAAACCACCCTGCGGCGTGCCTATCACACCCTCAAGGGCAGCTCGCGCATGGTGGGCCTGAATGAGTTTGGCGAAGCGGCTTGGGCCATGGAGCAGCTCATGAACACCTGGCTGGCAGAGCAAAAACCGGCTCGTGCGGAGTTGCTGGCGTTGGCTGCGGAGTCGATGCTGGCGTTTGAAAACTGGGTGCAGGCCATTGCGGACAAATCGGCCGGAAGCTGGCGCGCCGCGCCTTTTCAGGCCAGCGCAAAAGCCATGCGCACGGCCGGGGAGCACATTCCGTTGCCCGCGCAGCCGCCAGTGGCAGCGTCCCCGGAGATTCAGCAACAGGAAGCGCCCACGGAGGCTTCTGAAGAGAAGGTGGAGGCGGATGGCGGCGCTTTGGAACCAGAGCCTGCCCAGACAAGCGACGAGCCGACGCTGCAAGCGCCTTCGGAACCGGCCTTGACCGACGAGACGGAAACCCCGTCGGCAGAAACGGCAGTCCTTTCCTGGCCTGATGCAGCGCACGAGGCAAATCAGGAGGTCATTTCGCTGGATTTGGGATCAGAGCCTGTTCAGCCGACTGAAGACTTGTCAATTAGCGTCAGCGCCGCGCCGGATGATCTGGATTTGTCGGACTTCGATTTCGACACCAGCATTGCTTTGGAAGCAGAAGATGCAGGCAGCCCGCCCGCGCCCAAAGAAATTGCCGATGTTGTGGAGCTGCCCGATCTGGACCTGCTGCCGCTCACCGATGCACAGGAGCCGCAGGTTGCTGCGACTGAAGATGCGAGCCAAAAGGGCGCGAGCGCCCCTGATGCCGACGATTCCCAGCAAATCATCGGCCCCCTGAGCATCAGCAAGCCGCTTTACACCGTTTACGTTGGCGAGGCGCGCGAGTGGGCGCGCCAGCTTGGCAAGGAGCTGAATGACTGGGCGGCTGATCCGCAGCAGACCGTTCCTGAAAGAGCCATTGCCTATGCGCATTCCCTGGCGGGCGCTTCGGCCACGGTTGGATTCGAGTCGCTTTCCGGGTTTGCGCGCGCTGCCGAAAACGCCATGCAGCGTTTGCATGGCCAATTCCAGGGCACGCCCGGGCAAATCGAAATCCTGCAATCGGCCAGCGAGGAAATTCAGCGCGTTTTGAGCCAGTTTGAAGCCGGTGCCTTGCAAGAGCCGCAAGCCGATTTGCTGGCCGCGATCAACGGGCTGGAGCCGGAGGGCTACACCGTGGCCGCGCCGCTGATGGGCGAAACGCAACCGGCTTCCCTGGCGGAATTCCCGCAGGAGCCTGCCGCATTGCCGCCGCTGGCCGCAAGCGAGCAAACGGACCCGGCCGCCGATGCGGAGGCAGATGCATTTTTGGCATTTGCCATGCAGCAGGGAAGTGATGAGGCGCTGCCTGCCGAAACGCCCGTTTCCGAAGCTGAAGCCGCACCCGCCCAGGCGCACGCCGAGCAAGCGCCCGCATCGCCTGCTCCGGCCGACGACGACGGCACGCAGGTGCACGACGCCATCGACAAGGAGCTGTTCGAGCTGTTCGAGGAAGAAGCGCAAGACCTTCTGCCTTCATTGAACGAGGCCATGCGTGGCTGGGTGGATCAGCCAGGCAGTGACAGCAGCCGGGCGAAAGTGCTGCGCGGGCTGCACACGCTCAAGGGCAGCGCCCGCCTGGCCGGCGCGCTGGTGCTGGGTGAAATGGCGCACCGCACCGAATCGGCCATTGAGCAATTGGGCGCTGTCGAAACGCTGACGCAGGCCGATGTGCTCGCCATGCAGGAGCAGATCGACGCGCTCGAATCGGCCTTCACGCGCCTGCAAAACCAGGTGCACAACGGCTTGCCGACCGATTCGCTGCCCGCTGCCTTGTCGCAGTCGGCCCTGGTGGCCGAGTCGGCTCCTGCCCCGACCGCAGCGCCGACGCCCGAGCCGCAAGCAGCGCCAGTTGAAACGCCGCTGCAACCTGTGCAAGAGCTGCCGCCTGCAGAAACGACTGCCGCGTACGCTCCGGCGGAGCCAGTGCCGGCGGTGGAAGCGCCCCCGGCTCCGGTGGCCGAGGCCGCGCCGGCGCTACCCGTTCCCGTGTTCGTCCCGGCTGCCGTGCCTGATCTGTCCTTCGTGGCAGATACCCCGGCCCTGCGCGATATAGACGCCAAAGACGCCATCGATGAAGACCTTTTCCCCATCTTTGAGGAAGAGGCGGACGAGTTGATGCCCCAGCTGGATGCCGCGCTGCGACAGTGGTCGGAGCAGCCTTCCAACACCAGCGCCCGCGCCCAGGTGCTGCGCGGCCTGCACACGCTCAAGGGCAGCGCACGCCTTTCGGGCGCTTTCGTGCTGGGTGAAATTGCGCACCGCGCAGAGTCGGCCATCGAATCCATGAGCGATGTGGATCAGCTGCAAACGAGCGACGTCCAGCCCCTGCTGGATTTCATGGATGCGATGTGGCACATCTTCAATCAGTTGAAGGCCTACTTCACTGGCGAGATTTATGACGAGGCGCAGCAGCAGCAAATGCCCGCGTTGCCTGCGGCCCAGCCGATCGAGGCGGCCCCCGTCGTGGCAGCGCCCGCCGCCCCCGCCGCTGCGCCTGCACCGGTTGCCGAAGCCGCGCCCGTTGCGGCTGTGTCTGCCCCCGCGCCTGCACCCGCACCGGAGGCTGAAAAACCGGCGGCCCAGCCGATCGCGCGCGGCCATATTGCTCCGCCCGCAGCCCTGTCGCTCAGCACATCGCGCACAACGGCCAACCAGACGGTGCGCGTGCGCTCGCAACTGCTGGATCGCCTGCTGAATCAGGCGGGCGAGGTCATGACATCGCGCGTGCGACTCGAAGCCGCGCTGGGCCGCCTGCGCAGCTCGCTGGGCGACATGACCAGCAACCTGGATCGCCTGCGCCAGCAGCTGCGCAATGTGGAATTGCAGGCCGAAACGCAGATGCAATCGCGCTTGGCGCTGACCAAGGACGTGCGCCAGAACTTCGACCCGCTGGAATTCGACCGCTTCACGCGCATGCAGGAGCTCACGCGCATGATGGCCGAGTCCGTGAACGACGTGGCCACCGTGCAGCGCACCTTGCAGCGCGCGCTCGACGCCAGCGAAGACGATCTTGTGGCGCAGGCGCGCCAGTCGCGCGAACTCCAGCGCGATCTGCTGCGCACGCGCATGGTGGAGTTCGAAGGCATCTCCGAGCGCCTGTACCGCGTGGTGCGCCAGGCCGCCAAGGAAACCGGCAAGTCCGTCAAACTCGAAATCACCGGCGGCTCCATTGAAATGGATCGCGGCATTCTGGATCGCATGACGCCTGCCTTCGAACACCTGCTGCGCAACTGCGTGGTGCACGGCATCGAGGCGGCCGATGTGCGCGCCGCCCGCAGGAAAAGCTCCACCGGCCTCATCTCGATTGACGTCAGCCAGACGGGCAACGACGTGGCAGTCACTTTCCGCGACGACGGCGCCGGGCTGGATGCCCAGCGCATCCGTGAGCGCGCCATCGAGCGCGGCCTGATCCAGCCTGACCAGAAGTTGAGCAACGACGAAATTGCCAGCCTGATCTTCGCGCCCGGCTTCACCACCATGACCGCCGTGACCGAGCTGGCCGGCCGCGGTGTGGGCATGGATGTGGTGCGCACCGAAATCCAGGCGCTGGGCGGCCGCATCGAAACCTCGTTCGTCACCGGCCAGGGCTCCTCCTTCCGTCTGGTGATGCCCATGACCACCGCCGTCACCCACGTGGTCATGGTGCGCGCGGGCAACCTGTCGATCGGCGTGCCCTCCACGCAAGTGGATGTGGTGCACCGCACCCTGCCGGAAGCGCTGACCAAGGCCTACGAAACCGGCGTGTTCATGCATGAAGGCAAGGCGCTGCCCTTCTTCTGGGTGGGGGCGCTCTTGCAGAACTCGGCCGCCAGCGCCGAGCCGCCCACGCGCGGCACGCCCGTGGTCATCTTCCGAAGCGCCGACCAGCGCATCGCCGTGCACGTGGATGAAGTGCTGGGCAACCAGGAAGTGGTGGTCAAGGGCCTGGGCCAGCAGCTGGCCCGCCTGCCGGGGCTGGTGGCCGTCACGGCGCTGGCCTCGGGCGCGGTGGCGCTGATCTACAACCTGGTGGCGCTGGCTACGGTGTATGGAGCCAGGGCGCGGGCCTTTGCCATCTCCAAGGGCGAGGCCGACCGACTGGCCGCCGCAGCGGCCAAGTCCTCCATCCCGCTGGTGCTGGTGGTGGACGACTCGATCACCGTGCGTCGCGTCACCCAGCGCCTTTTGCAGCGCGAGGGTTATCGCGTGGCGCTGGCCGCCGATGGCTTGCAGGGGCTGGAGCGCCTGCGCGAAGAGCGCCCGACCGTGGTGCTCTCCGACATCGAAATGCCGCGCATGGACGGCTTCGACTTCGTGCGCAACATCCGCGCCGACGAAACCATGCGCGATCTGCCCGTCATCATGATCACCTCGCGCATCGCCGAGAAACACCGCGACCACGCGCACGAGCTGGGCGTGAGCCACTATCTGGGCAAGCCCTATTCGGAAGACGAGCTTTTGCAGCTCATCAAGGACTACGCCGCCCAGCAGGCCGGCGCCGCAGCCGAAGAAGCCGCCGCCAAGACCTGAAGCCGCAAGGCGCTCGCCACCGCCTCAGACCGTAAAAAAGGGCCTGCTCCGCAAACGTATGCGGGCAGGCCCTTTTGGTTGGCAGCGCCGGGTGGTTTTTCAGGTTTTCGGCAGCGTCACGCCGACTTGGCCCTGGTATTTGCCGCCGCGATCCTTGTAGCTGGTTTCGCACACCTCATCGCTTTCAAAAAACAGCACCTGGGCGCAGCCCTCGCCCGCGTAAATCTTGGCCGGCAGCGGCGTGGTGTTGGAAAACTCCAGCGTCACATAGCCTTCCCACTCCGGCTCGAAGGGCGTTACGTTCACGATGATTCCGCAGCGCGCATACGTGCTCTTGCCTAGGCAGATGGTCAGCACATTGCGCGGGATGCGGAAGTATTCGACTGTGCGCGCCAGCGCAAAGCTGTTGGGCGGAATGATGCAAACCTCGCCTTCGAAATCGACAAAGCTTTTCTCGTCGAAATTCTTGGGGTCGACCACCGTGCTGTGGATATTGGTGAAGATTTTGAATTCGGGCGCGCAGCGGATGTCGTAGCCGTAGCTGGAAGTGCCGTAGCTGACGATCTTGCGGCCGTCCACCTGGCGCACCTGGCCAGGCTCGAAGGGATCAATCATGCCGTGCTGCTCGGCCATACGACGAATCCATTTGTCGCTTTTGATGCTCATTTCATTACTTTCCAAAAAAAGGGCCTGTTCGGCGGCGGCTCTGACAGCCAGGGCGGTTTATTGAAATAATCCAAAACCCGTTCGTTTCAAAAACATTTTGAATGAATTTTCCCGGCATTTCTTCCCCGTTTCATGTTTCTCGCGCCGCCTTGCGGCGCTCGCGTTCGTGGCTGGCCTGCGCGGCCCTGCTGGCCGCTTCCTGTGCGGCGCAAGCCAGCGTGATCCACTTTGACGATCTGCAATGCGATTACGACCCCGCCCGGCCCGATACCGACTACGCCGTGCCCGCCGGATATGGCGGCGGCCTGGTGTGGGAAAACTTTTCCTGCACCAACGCCACCTTCACCGACTCGGGCAGCCCGCTTTATCACAGCTCGGGCTATGTCGATGGCGTGCACACGCCGCGCAATCTGGTTTCCGTGCCCTTCACCCCGCCGTTTTCGCCCACCGATGGCTTGAGCGCCGCCTTGCGCCTGAGCTGGGGCGCACGCTTTGCGCTCAACAGTCTCTACATCACCCCGGTGTGGCATGACAACCTTGTCGTCACCATCCGCGGCTTGCGCAATGGGGCCGTGGCCCACACGCGCATCGTCACGCTCCGCGCGGGCAGCCCCACGTTTTTGAACCTGCAATTCACCGATGTGGATCGGGTCGAATTCCAGTCGCGCGCCAATAGCGGTACGCCCCACCTGCCGTATTTCAGAGTCCCCCCGGCCATGTCGTTTGTGGGCCGCATCTTCGCGCTGGATACGCTGGATGTCAGCCTGCCCCCCGCGCCCCCGCCTGCCCCCGTGCCCGCCACATCGGCAGGCGCGCTGGCGGCGCTTTCGGCCGGCCTGGCGCTGGCGGGCGCAGTGGCCGCGCGGCGGCGCAGGCGCAAGAGCTGAAAAAAGAAAGCGGGCCTTCAATGCCCGCTTTTTTTGCCCAACTGGCCGCCTTCCCCGCTTTACGCCACGCTGGGGCAAAGCTGAATTTCGATCGTGCTGTGCACCACTTCTTCATGCACGGCCAGGCGCTGGCGCAGGGCGTCGGGCGTGAGTTGGCGATCGTGCGTGACCACGGTGATGGCGCAGGCGTAGCTGCCCTGGCTCACGCGCCAGACGTGCAAATCCGTCACCCGCGTGTGGCCGGCGTCTTCGGGTTCCTCAATGGCCTGGCGGATTTCGGCCACCACGGGCGCATCCATTTCGCGGTCCAGCAGCACTTTTCCCGTTTCTTGCAGCAGGCCCTTGGCCCACACGGCCACCAGCGCCGCGCCCACGATGCCCATGAGCGGGTCCAGCCAGCTCCAGCCCCAGGCCCAGCCCGCCGCCAGCGCCACGATGGCAAGCACCGAAGTGGCCGCATCGGCCAGCACATGCAGATAGGCGGCCTTCAGGTTCAGGTCTTCATGGCCGTGCCCGTGTGCATGCCCGTGCGCGTGTCCGTGCGAATGTGAATGTGAATGCCCGTGGCCGTGGTGATGGTGATCGTGCCCGTGCCCGTGCCCGTGGTGCGCGCCGCCCAGGATGAAGGCGCTGATCAGGTTCACCCCCAGGCCCAGCAGGGCCACGGTGATGGCTTCGGCGTAGTGAATGGGCTGCGGTTGCAGCAGGCGCTCGACGGAGCCGACCACCATCAGCGCGGCCACGCCCGCCAGCAGCAAGGCGCTGGCAAAGCCGGCCAGCACCTCGATCTTCCAGGTGCCGAAGGCAAAGCGCGCATCGCTGGCCAGGCGGCGCGAGGCGGCGTAGGCGAAGGCCGACAGGCCGATGGCCAGCACGTGCGAGCTCATGTGCCAGCCATCGGCCAGCAGCGCCATCGAGCCTGACCACCAGCCCGCCCCGATCTCCAGCAGCATCGCCGCCACCGTCAGCGCCAGCACCCAGCGCGCGCCGCGCTCGGCCTGGCGCGCGGCGCTGCCTTGTGGATTGAACTGGTGCGGGTGCGCCCAGCGCGAGAGGTCTTCGGTGTGCATGACGGAAATCCTTCTTTCCAAAAAACTGCGTGTAACGAAAACCGCAAATTCTGCGCAGCCGGCCCCCGTTTGCCAAATTTCCCGGGCAGACCGCAAGGCCGAAAGGGGCAATTTTTGCTACTGAATTTGTAGCTGCCTGCGCAGTATCCACGGGCGTTTCAGCCGTTTTGGGCTTCAATGTTTGTTAATCTATAACGCGTAAATCAACCCCTTTCATTCCCACTTTCGCACCATGAAATTTCGCTTCACGGCCTGCGCGCAGGCGGCTTTGCAAACCCTGTTTTTCCTCGCTGCCAGCGCCGCCCAGGCGCAGGCCGATTCGCCATCCGCTTCTCCATCCCCCGCCCCCGCCGCAGAAGGCGGCACCCTGGCCGAAGTGCGCGTGCGCGCCGCTGGCGATCAGTCCCCGGGCGGCGGCTATGCCGCAGGCGTGCGCGGCTCCACCGCCGCCACCCGCAGCGAAGTGCCGCTGATCGAAACGCCCCAATCCGTGCAAGTCATCAGCCAGCAGCTTTTGCAAGACACCGGCGCGCGCCAGCTGGGCGATGTGGTCGATTACGTCAGCGCCGTCACCCGGCAAAACGACTTCGGCGGCACCTGGGACAACTACGCCATCCGGGGCTTCAGCCAGACCGACGGCGGCTCGCTGCTCAACGGCTTTGCCTCCTCGCGCGGCTACGGCCCCCGGCGCGACGCCGCCACCATCGAGCGCGTGGAATTTCTCAAAGGCCCCGCCGCCGCGCTGTATGGCAGCGGCGAGCCGGGCGGCATGCTCAACGTCGTCACCAAAAAGCCGCAGTTCAAACCCGCCCGCCACGCCAGCCTGCAAGCGGGCACGCTCGGCTTTGCCCGCGCCACGCTGGACGCCACCGGCCCGCTTTCCTCCACCCTGGCCTATCGAATCAACGCCGCCGCCGAAGACGGCGCCAGCCGCAGCAAGCTCGTGGACAGCCGCAAAACCGTCGTCGCCCCCGCGCTGAGCTGGACCCCCGGCAGCGACACCCTCATCACCTTTGAATCCGAACTCATCCGCGTGCGCACCCCGCTGGACCGCGGCCTCGTGCGCATCGGCGGCAACGCCCTGGCCCTGCCGCGCGACCGCTACCTGGGCGAGCCTGCCCAGCGCGTGCGCCAAAGCGGCCACACCCACCAACTCACCCTGGACCATGGCCTGAACGCCCACTGGCGCGTGCGCGCCGGGCTGTCCTACCGCAGCACCCTGCTCACCGGCTGGGCCACCGAACTCATGAGCCTGGAAAACGACGCCCGCACCCTGCGCCGGCGCAACCGCTGGCGTCTGCTGCCTGCGCGCGACACCAGCGCGCAAGCCGAGCTGCACGGCAAGCTGCACACCGGCCCCATCCGCCACACCCTGCTGGCCGGCCTGGAAGCCGCGCGCCTGAACACCGAAATGCACCTGAACGACTCCAGCCCCACCCGCTGGCCCTGGGCCGTGGACATCCACGCCCCCCGATACGGCCAAACCCCCCCGCCCGTGGCCCCCAACTTCGCCCAGCGCGACCGCCAGCGCAGCCTCGGCCTCTTTATGCAAGACCAGATTGATTTGAGCGAACGCTGGAAACTCCTCGCCGGCCTGCGCCTGGACCGCGTGTGCCAGGCCAGCATCGACCAGCTGCGCCACACCCGCCAGTCCCAGCGCCACAACACGGCCAGCCCCCGCATCGGCCTGAGCTACATGCTCACCCCCGGCAGCGCCCTCTACCTCAACCACAGCCGCTCCTTTCGCCCCAACACCGGCGTCAACGCCCAGGGCCACGCCTTCGCCCCCCAGCACGGCCGCGCCTGGGAAGCGGGCCTCAAATGGCAAAGCGCCGACCAGCGCCTCACCGCCTCCGCTGCGCTTTTCAACATCGACAAAACCAACGTCCTCACTGCCGATGCGGCCAACCCCGGCTTCAGCATCGCCGCCGGCAAAGTGCGCAGCCGCGGCCTGGAAGCCGACCTGGCCGGGCAAATCACCCCCCACTGGCGCATCAGCGCCAACCTGGCCCTGCTGGACACCGAAGTCACGCGCGACAACAACGCCGCCCTGCGCGGCAAGCGCCTGGCCGGCATCCCGCGCATCAGCGGCGGCCTGTTTGCCATGTATGAAAACGAACTGGCCGGCGGCATGCGCTACGGCCTGGGCGGCGGCCTCACCCACACCGGCGAGCGCAGCGGCACCGCCACCGACACCTACCGCCTGCCCGCCTACACCCTGGCGCGCATCAGCGCCTACCTGCAAATCAACCCCGCCATGCGCCTGACGCTGGACGTGAACAACCTGTTCGACAAACACCACGCCACGGCCTCCTTTGGCAACCTCGCCGTCATCCCCGGCCCGGGCCGCCAAATCACCGCCGGCCTGCAATGGCGCTTCTGACCGGCCCGAACCAGCCTGAAAACCCGCCAGAAAGGAAAAAGTTATCCACAACTTTTTCCTGAATTGATAGCGCACTGCGCAGCATTGGCGGGCGCTGCGGGCCTTTTGCCTATTTGGTGAGCAAAATCTTGTATCTGAATGCGAACGAATGGCAGCCAAGACCAGCGGCGCGAGCGGGGCGGGGAAGTGGCGGAAGCGGGGAAAGCGTCCCGGGTGCCGCCTCAACCGCTTCGGCCTTTCAAAAAACCGGGGGCTTGCAAGTCGGGCCGGAGCGGGCCGGGTTTGAGGCTTGCCCCGGCGCGCCGGATTGCACCGGGCGGGCTGCAACGCTTGGGGCGCGAGTCTGGAAACTGCCCCGAAATCACCCTGAACCCACTCCGACCCCGCCCCCAAGTTGCCCCGAACTCGCCCCGAACTTGCCCCAAATCCAGTCCGAAGCGGCTTGAAAACCGGTCTGCAAGGGCAGGTTATCCACAGATTTTTCCTGTTTTGATAGCGCGCTGCGCAGTATTCACGGGCGCTGCGGGCCTTTTGCCTGTTTGATAAGCAAAATCCTGTATTCAAATGTGAACGCAATGCGGCGGGGGATTAGCCGCGTGGGGCGTAGCTGCATGTGGCGACGGCCTGGGCGATGTCGGGGATGTCGGCGCTGGTGCAGTTCCAGCCGGTGATGAAGCTGCGGTCGGGGCTGAGGTTGGGGGCCAGGCGCACGCGGCCTTGTGCGCCGCGGGCGGGGTCGAATTCGATTTCGATGACGCCGCCCGGGTGCAGGGCGACGGCGGCGAGGGCGTCGCTGGGCGGGGCGCCGTCGTGGCCGATTTGTTTGAGTTGGCCGGGCAGCTCGCCGGTGGCGGCCTGGTGTTCGGCGACGGCGACGGTCAGGGCCATGGCGGCGGTGATGCCCTGGTGCAGCCGGTTGATGCGCAGGGCCTGGGTGACGGCTTGTTGCACGGCGGCGTCTTGTTTTTTCAGGTGTTCGGTTTCGATTTGCCGGGTGGTTTGGCGAACGGTGTCTTGCATGGCCCGGAGGTTTTTTCGCATGCGCAGGCGGTCGTATGCGAGCAGGGCGAGGGTGACGATGAGCAGGGTGACGATGACCCAGGCCAGCGGGGGCAGGGCGGTTTTGTTTTTCATGGCGGGTGTGTGCTTTCGTGACAATGGGTGCGGTGATTTTGCAGTGGCGCGGCTGGCAGGCCGGGCCGGTTTTTTTTGAGAGGAGGGTTTATGTCGGCTCATCGTTTGTCTGCGGCTTCGGCCTTGTTTTTGACGCTGGCTCCGCTGCTGTGGGCGGGCAATGCGGTGGCGGGGCGCTGGCTGGCGGGCTGGGTGGCGCCGGTGACGCTGAATTTTTTGCGTTGGGCGCTGGCGGCGCTGGTGCTGCTGCCGCTGGCCTGGGGGGCGCTGCGCGAGCCGGCTTTGAGGCAGGCGGTGCGGGCGGCGTGGCGGCCGCTGGCGCTGATGGGGCTGCTGGGCATTGCCTGCTACAACGCGCTGCTTTATCTGGCGTTGCAGACGTCTTCGCCGGTGAATGTGACGCTGGTGGGGGCCAGCTTGCCGATTTGGATGATGCTGATGGGGGCGCTGTTTTTCAAAACGCCGGCGAGCTGGCGGCAGGCGGGGGCGGCGCTGTGTTCGCTGCTGGGGGTGCTGGTGGTGATGCTGCGCGGGCAGTGGCAGCAGTGGGCGCATTTGCAATTGGTGCCGGGGGATGTGTTCATGCTGGTGGCGACGCTGTGCTGGGCGGGCTATAGCTGGCTGCTGCTGCGGATGCCGGGCGGGGCGGCGCTGAAGGCGGCCCTGCCCCATGTGCGCGGCGGCTGGGCGGCGCTTTTGCTGGTGCAAATCAGCCTGGGGCTGGGCTGGGCGGCGCTGGGGGCGGCGGCCGAGCAGGCCTGGGCGCCGTGGGCGCGCGCGCCCATGCAGTGGAGCGCGCCGCTGGCGGCGGGGCTGGTTTTCGTGGCGCTGGGGCCGGCGGTGGCGGCGTATTGCTGCTGGGGGCTGGGGGTGCAGATGGCGGGGCCGACGGTGGCGGCGTTTTTTTCCAATCTGATTCCGCTGTTTGCGGCGCTGCTGTCGGCGCTGCTGCTGGGCGAGATGCCGCAGGGCTATCACGCGCTGGCGTTTGCGCTGATCGTGGCGGGGATCGTGATTTCGGCGCGCAAGTAGGGGCAGTGCGGGGCCGGGGTTTTCAGGCGGCGCGGGCTTGCTCCAGCGCCAGCAGGGCGCGTTTGCGCGCCAGCCCGCCGCCATAGCCGGTGAGGCTGCCGTCGCTGCCGATGACGCGGTGGCAGGGGATGAGGATGGAGATTTTGTTGCGCCCGTTGGCAGCGGCCACGGCGCGCACGGCGGCGGGATGGCCCATGCGGCGGGCCTGGGTTTTGTAGCTGCAAGTGGCGCCGTAGGGGATGGTTTGCAGCGTGTGCCAGACCTTTTTCTGAAAGGGCGTGCCCACGGGCGCCAGGGGGGTGCTGAACTGGCGCAGTGCGCCGGCGAAGTAGGCATCCAGCTCTTGCTGCAAGGCTTGGGCGGCGGCAGCTTGCGCGGGCAGGCCCCAGGCAAAGCGAGCGCGCCAGGAGGCTTGCACCGCGCGCAGCTCGGCTTCCACGCCTTTGCATTCGGGAAATTCGAGCAGGCCCAGCCCGGCCGGGCTGAAGACGGCCAGCATGAGGCCCAGCGGGGTGTTCAGGGTGAAGACGCCCATTTCGCCGCGCGCGCCGTCTGCGTGGTCGCTGCCCAGCAGATGCGCCAGCCGGGCCAGGCGCACGTATTGATCCAGCGGCAGGCCCGCGTGCTGCGCGAAGGCTTGCCGGGCGGCCTGTTGCTCGTCTTCATTGGCAAAGGGGTGCTCGCGCCAGTCCAGCGGCGGCGCGGCCTGCGCGGCCAGCCATAGTGCATAGGGCTGCCAGGCGGCGGGCAGGCACTGGCGCGGATCGGGCAGGGACAGGGCGGCGGCGATGGGCATGGCGTGCGAAAGGGGAAAAAAGAGGCCGGAAGGGCGGGAAAGCGATTGGATTTGTAGCAACGAACGCAGTGTTTACGGGCGCTGCGGGCGTTTTGCCGTTTTCGCCGCTGGCGCAAGCGCACGGTTGCGGTTCATGGCCGCAGGTAATGCACGAAGCGGTAGTTCAGACCGCAGGCGGCGCGCTGCCAGGGGCCGATTTGCGCGCGCTGCCAGTCGGGTCCGAGGGCGGGAGCGTAGGCATCGCCGGGGAAGTCGGCGTCGATTTCAGTGACCCAGACTTGCTGCGCCAGGGGCAGGGCCTGGGCATAGATTTGCGCGCCGCCGACCACCCAGGCCGGCTCGCCCGCCGGGCAAAGCGCCAGCGCCTGCGGCAAATCGCTGGCCAGAAAAGCGCCGGGCAGCGCTGCGCCGGTCTGGCGCGTGAGCACGATGTTTTGCCGCCCGGGCAGGGGGCGAAAGCGGGGGGACAGCGAATCCCAGGTTTTGCGGCCCATGATGACGGGCCGATCGGCCGTGATGCGGCGAAAGTGCGCCAGGTCTTCGGGCAGGTGCCAGGGCATGCGGCCCTGCTGCCCGATCACGCCGCCGCGCGATTGCGCCCAGATCAGGCCCAGCGGCGCGGGCCGGGTGGCGCTCATACGGCCACGGGGGCCTTGATGGCCGGGTGGTGCTGGTAGTTCAGCACTTCAAAGTCTTGCAGCTCGTAATCAAAAAGCGAGGGCGGGCGGCGGCGCAGGTGCAGCGTGGGCCAGGCAAAGGGGGTGCGCTCCAGTTGCTGCTGCACTTGCTCCAGGTGGTTGTTGTAGATGTGGCAGTCGCCGCCCGTCCAGATGAATTCGCCCGGCTGCAAGTCGCACTGCTGCGCCAGCATGTGGGTGAGCAGCGCGTAGCTGGCGATGTTGAAGGGCACGCCCAAAAAGATGTCGGCGCTGCGCTGATAAAGCTGGCAGCTCAGCCGCCCTTCGGCCACGTAGAACTGAAACAGCGCGTGGCAGGGCATGAGGGCCATTTGGTCGAGATCGGCCACGTTCCAGGCGCTCACCAGCATGCGGCGGCTGTCGGGCGTCTGGCGGATTTGGTCGATCACCTGCGCCATCTGGTCGATGTGGCCGCCGCCCGGCGTGGGCCAGCTGCGCCACTGCACGCCGTAGATAGGGCCCAGGTCGCCCGTGGCGGGGTCGGCCCATTCGTCCCAGATGGTGACGCCCTGCTCTTGCAGCCAGCGCACATTGCTGTCGCCGCGCAAAAACCAAAGCAGCTCGCAGACGATGCTTTTGAAGTGAACTTTCTTGGTGGTGACCAGCGGAAAACCCTCGCGCAAGTCAAAGCGCATCTGATAGCCGAATACGCTGCGCGTGCCCGTGCCGGTGCGGTCAGACTTGCTCGCGCCATGCGTGTAAACGTGGCGCATGAAGTCTTCATAGGTGCTGCGCGTGGCCGTAGCGGTGGGCAGAGGGGGGCTGGAGTCGGTCATGGGCACAAAGCCAAGACGAAAAGCGTCAATTGTCGCCCAGATTTCAGGGCAAAAAAACAAAAAAAGGGGCGATTTTCGCCCACGCCCCTGCCAGCGATCAGGGTTTTTCAGGCCGGCAGGCGGCGAATGCGCGCGGCCAGCGGGCCTTTGGGGCCGTTTTCCAGCGTGAACACCACGCGATCGCCGTCGCGCAGGGTTTTGAAGCCTTCCATTTCGATGGAAGAAAAGTGCGCAAAGGCTTCCGGCCCGCCCTGGTCAGGCTGAATGAAGCCAAAGCCCTTTTGCGTGTTGAACCACTTGACCGTGCCCTTGATCTCCGCGCTGGAGTCAGACATAAGAAAATCTCCTTATTTAAAAATCGGGTTTTCAAGAATATTGAATATGTGAGTTTATGTTAATAAAGTGCGCACTTTGACGGATATTCCGTGAAAAAGTATGCAAAAAGCGGCATCTTTGCGCCATTTCGATGCGATTTCGGCGTGATTCCAGTGCGATTTCTGCGCCCGGGTGGCAGCCCCTAAAATCCGTCACATGTTGATGCAAACCCCCCATTTGCCCCCTTCCCGCCCTGCTGCGCCCGCGCCGGAAGAAGGCGGCCAGGCCGTGCTGGAGCGGGCGGCCCTGCGGCAGGCGCCGCCGCCCATGCACCAGGTGGTGATGCTCAATGACGATTACACGCCCATGGAATTCGTGGTGGTCATCCTGCAAGAGTTTTTCGGCAAGGACCTGGCCACGGCCACGGCCATCATGCAAAAAATCCATTTCGAGGGCCGAGGCATCTGCGGCGTTTACACGCGCGATGTGGCCATGACCAAGGCCGAGCTGGTGCTGGAGGCCGCGCGCCAGGCGGGCCACCCCTTGCAGTGCGTGACCGAGCCGGTCGGCCCCGATTGAAAGCGCTGCCGCCAGGCCCCATGTGCAGCGCCTGTTGGCCCGCCGCCGCAAGGCGCAGGCCGCCCTCTTTCCTGCCGCAAGGCACAAGCGAAGAAAGGACTCATCCGTGATCTCCAAGGAACTGGAAGCCACACTGAACATGGCTTTTGACGAGGCGCGCAAGCAGCGCCATGAATTCATCACGGTCGAGCACCTGCTGCTGGCGCTGCTGGACAACGCCAGCGCCGCCGAAGTGATGAGCGCCTGCGCCGTCAATCTGGACGAGCTTTACGTCACCCTCACCGCCTTCGTGCACGACAACACGCCCCAGACTGCCGGCAGCGACGAGCTCAACACCCAGCCCACCCTGGGCTTTCGCCGCGTGATCGACCGCGCCATCATGCATGTGCAATCAACGGCCAACGGCAAGCAGGAAGTCACCGGCGCGAACGTGCTCGTGGCCATCTTTGGCGAGCGCGACTCGCACGCCGTTTACTTTTTGCACCAGCAGGGCATGACCCGGCTCGACGCCGTCAACTACATCGCCCACGGCGTGCGCAAGGATGGCCTGGCCGCCTCCGACGAAACCGAGCCTGCCAACGCCGAAACCGCCGGCAACCGCAGCGAAAAAAGCGAAAAGCAAAGCCCGCTGGAGCAATTCACCGTCAACCTCAACCAGCAGGCGCGCGAAGGCAAGATCGACCCGCTCATCGGCCGCGATCACGAGCTGGAGCGCACCATCCAGATCCTCTGCCGCCGCCGCAAGAACAATCCCCTGCTCGTGGGCGAAGCGGGCGTGGGCAAAACCGCCATCGCCGAAGGGCTGGCCTGGCGCATCACCGAAGGCAAGGTGCCCCAGGTGCTCGAAAGCGCCATCGTCTACTCGCTGGACATGGGCGCGCTGCTGGCCGGCACCAAATACCGGGGCGACTTCGAGCAGCGCCTCAAGGGCGTGCTCAAAAGCCTCAAGGACAAGCCCCACGCCATCTTGTTCATCGACGAAATCCACACCCTCATCGGCGCGGGCGCGGCCTCCGGCGGCACGCTGGATGCCTCCAACCTGCTCAAGCCGGCCCTGTCCAGCGGCAGCCTCAAGTGCATAGGCGCCACCACCTTCACCGAATTTCGCGGCATCTTTGAAAAAGACGCGGCGCTGTCGCGGCGCTTTCAGAAAGTGGACGTGCCCGAGCCATCCGTGGCCGAAACCGTGGAAATCCTCAATGGCCTGCGCCCGCGCTTTGAGCAGCACCACGGCATCCGCTACGCCCCCGAAGCCATGCAGGCGGCCGCCGAACTCTCGGCGCGCTACATCACCGATCGCCACCTGCCCGACAAGGCCATAGACGTCATCGACGAAGCCGGCGCGGCCCAGCGCATACGCCCCGAAGCCGAGCGCAAGGCCACCATCGACCAGGCCGAAATCGAGGCCATCGTCGCCAAGATCGCCCGCATCCCCCCGGCCAGCGTCAGCCACGACGACCGCAGCAAGCTGCAAACGCTCGAGCGCGACCTCAAAGCCGTCGTCTTCGGGCAAGACCTGGCCCTGGAAACCCTGGCCACCGCTGTCAAGGTCGCCCGCTCGGGCCTGGGCAAAACCGACAAGCCCATAGGCAGCTTTCTCTTTTCCGGCCCCACCGGCGTGGGCAAAACCGAGGCCGCGCGCCAGCTTGCCTACATCATGGGCGTGGAACTGGTGCGCTTTGACATGAGCGAATACATGGAGCGCCACGCCGTCAGCCGCCTCATCGGCGCGCCGCCGGGCTACGTGGGCTTCGACCAGGGCGGCCTGCTCACCGAAGCCGTCACCAAAAAGCCCCACTGCGTGCTGCTGCTCGACGAAATCGAAAAAGCCCACCCGGACATCTTCAACGTCCTGCTGCAAGTCATGGACCACGGCACCCTCACCGACAACAACGGCCGCAAAACCGACTTCCGCAACGTCATCATCATCATGACCACCAACGCGGGCGCCGAAACCATGAACAAGGCCGTCATGGGCTTTACCAACCAGCGCCAGGCCGGCGACGAAATGGCCGACATCAAGCGCCAGTTCACCCCCGAATTCCGCAACCGGCTGGATGCCATCGTCAGCTTCAGGCCCCTCACCGAACCGGTCATCCTGCGCGTGGTGGACAAATTCCTGCTCCAGCTCGAACAGCAGCTCACCGAGAAAAAAGTCGAAGTCAGCTTCACCGACCGCCTGCGCCACACCCTGGCCAAAAAAGGCTTCGACCCCCTCATGGGCGCGCGCCCCATGCAGCGGCTCATCCAGGACACCATACGCAAGGCCCTGGCCGACGAGCTGCTCTTTGGCCGCCTGGCGCAAGGCGGCCGCCTGAGCGTCGATCTGGACGAAAACGGCCAGGCCGTGCTGGACATCGCGCCAACAGACGCGGCCACCCTGGCCGACCCCGTGCCCCAAAGCTGAAGCGCCGCACGCCCCCTGCAAAAGCCGCCGCGCCCCGTGCCCGGCGGCTTTTTTGCGCCCGCATGGAGCAAAGTTATCCACAGATTACTCTGAAAAACATAGCACTCTTCGCAGTGTTTACGGGCGCTGCGGCATGTATGCCTAATTGATAAGCAAAATTTTGTATCCAGATATGAACAAAATCGCCATGCAAAGGCACGCGCCGCCGCACCCCGCATCGCAAGCCGCCGCCTGATACCCCGCAAGCAGGAATAGCCCGTCAGCAGCCCGCCAGACGAGCCGCACGCGAGGCCCGCCGCCGCCCCGCGTGTGTGCATGGGCCTGCTGCGGATTGCCCGGGCGCACCTGCTTCGCCCGGGCACGCACGCATGAAGGCGGGCAAAGGCACGACGGCAAAAGCGCGCTGCCCGGCCCTTGCGGCAGCCTTGCCGTGCTTGGGCGCGCGGATGGGGGCGGTTGGCGCAAACGGCGGCCTGGCCTTGCGTTAGCGCGCGGGCGGGGCTGGTTGTGCAAACGGCGGGCAGGGCGCTGGAAAACCGCTTTTTCGGCCTTGGGCGCACGGGAATTTCCGGGCGCGCGCGGCCCACGTTTTTCCCGGCCAATGGCGAGTGAAGGCGGGCAGGGCGTGAATTTCAGCGCGCGCGGCGTTTGCCTCGGGGGTGGGTCTGGTCGTAAACGGCGGCCAGGTGCTGGAAGTCCAGGTGGGTATAGACCTGCGTGGCCTTGATGCTGGCGTGGCCC
Source organism: Ottowia sp. (assembly GCA_052170415.1). Lineage (GTDB taxonomy): Bacteria > Pseudomonadota > Gammaproteobacteria > Burkholderiales > Burkholderiaceae_C > Ottowia. Next base: position 59,476 of record JBQNAO010000001.1, read on the forward strand.
ATGAGTTCTTGCACGCCGCGCAGGTCCTGGCTGGATTGCAGCAGGTGGCTGGCGAAGCTGTGGCGCAGCATGTGCGGGTGCAGGCTCATGCTGGCGCCCAGCAGCTGGCCGCGGCGCTTGATGCGCTGCTGCACGCTGCGCACGCTCATGCGCCGGCCGCGCGTGCTGATGAACAGGGCGCAGGCGGCGTCTTCGTCGGCGGGGGCGACGCTGGCGCGCTCTTTGAGCCAGGCGCGCAGCGCGGCAAGGGTAGGCCGACCCAGGGGCACGCTGCGGCGCTTGCTGCCTTTGCCGTAAACGTGGGCCTGGGCTTCGGCCAGGTCGATCCAGCCCTGGCCGCTTTGCCAGGCCCGGTCGCTGGCGGCCAGGTTTAGGCCGGCCAGCTCGCTCACGCGCAGGCCGCAGCCGTAGAGCAGCTCGAAAAGGGCGGCGTCGCGCGCCTGCTGCCAGGGGCTGTCGCTTTCGATGACGGCTTCGGCCAGGCGCACGGTTTCATCGACGGGCAGGGCCTTGGGCAGACGCCTGGGGCTGCGCGGGGGGCGGATGCCTTGCACGGGGTTGCTGGGCACCAGGCGCTGGCGGCCCAGCCAGGTGTAGAAGCCGCGCCAGCCGGAGAGGGTCAGAGCCAGGCTGCGCGGGGCCGCGCCTGCGGCGTGCATGCGGCTCATCCAGTGGCGCACCTGGTCGGCGCGCACGGCAGTCAGCGCCGTGGGCGGGGCGCTGGCGTCGGCCAGGCGGGTGAGTTGGGCCAGGGCGCGGGCGTAGAGGGCCAGGCTGCGTTCGGCCAGGCGTTTTTCGTGGCGGGCGTGGGCCAGGTAGCGCGCGATGAGGGCCTGGTCGCTGGCGCTGGGCATGGCGGGGGCGGGGCGCTGTGCGGGGTGGGGCGGTTCAGTCTTCGTCGCGCACGCGCGAGAGGGCGGCGCTGGCGAGTTCGGCGATGCGTTCGAGAAAGTCGGTGGCCATGCCGGCTTCAAAGCGCTGGGCGTCGGGCGAGGCGAGCACGAGCAGGCCGAATGCGCCCTGGGCCGCGCCCGGCTTGCGCAGGGGCAGCAGGGCGAGCGAGGCGGCCGCTTCGGGCTGGGGCAGCCATTGCACGGCGTCGAAGCCGGCGTTAACGCCGCAGTAGGGCGCGGTCAGCGATGCGGCCAGGCTGCGGATGTCGGCGCTGGCGCCCTGGGCGAAGGGCTGGTCGGCATAGACCTCGGCCACGTCCCACACCTTGATGGCGGCCTGGGGCACGGCAAATTCGCTGATCAGCCCGCCGGTGATGGACTCGGGCAGATCGGCCGGGCGGTGGGTGAGAAAGAGCTGCTGCGCCCAGCGCAGCAGGCGGTTGGCGATGCGCATGTTGTCGTTGCCGTGGCGCATCAGGCTCATGAGGGTGTGTTCGAGTTGTTCGATTTTTTCGCGCAGGGCCTGGGCCTGGCGCTCTTGCAGGCTGATGGTGCGCCCGCCGTTGGGGCTGGCCAGTTGCACGCGGGCGAGCACGTCGGCGTGGCGCTCGAAAAAGTCGGGGTGGGCCAGCAGGTATTGGGCCAGCCGGGTTTCATCCGGGGCGGGCACAGGGGCAGGGTGAGGGGCGTGTTCGCTCATGGCGGGAAAAAGGGGAAAAAACGCGGATCAGAGGGTGTCGGGCAAATCGATCTGGCCGTGAAAGACGGTTTGGGCCGGGCCGGTCATGTAAACGGGGTCTTGCGGGCGGCCTGTCCATTCGATGGTGAGCGTGCCGCCTGCGGTTTGCACGTTGACTTTTTCATCCAGCTTTTGCAGGCGGCGGCCGGCGACGACGGCCGCGCACGCGCCGGTGCCGCAGGCCAGGGTTTCGCCCGCGCCGCGCTCCCACACGCGCAGGGCGATTTCGCCGGGCGAGAGGATTTGCATGAAGCCGGCGTTGACACCGCGCGCAAAGGCCGGGTGGCGCTCGATGAGCGGGCCTTGCTCGCGCACGGGGGCGGCGGGCAGATCGGCCACGATTTGCACGGCGTGCGGGTTGCCCATGGAAACCAGCGCCAGCAGCGCGCTTTGGCCTGCGCCCAGCGGCAGCGGCCAAAGCTGCCAGTCGCCTTGCGGCACAGGGCGCAGATCGCCAGGGGCAAAGGGCAGGCGCGCCGGCTCGAATGCGGGCGCGCCCATGTTCACGCGCACGCGGCCGTCGGGCTGCTCGGCCAGCTCGATCACGCCGTGGCGCACTTTCACGCGCACGGGGTTTTTCTGCGTCAGCCCGCGCTCGCGCACATAGCGCACGAAGCAGCGCGCGCCGTTGCCGCAGTGCTCCACTTCGCCGCCGTCGGCGTTGTGGATGCGGTATTCAAAGTCCACATCCGGCGTGGGCGCGGGGTGCACGCTCAGGATTTGATCGGCCCCCACGCCGAAGTGGCGATCGGCCAGGCGGCGGTAGTGCGCCGCGCTCAAGTTCAGCGGGGCGGCGGTTTCGTCCAGCACGACGAAATCGTTGCCCGCGCCTTGCATCTTGGTGAAGGAAATTCGCATGGCGGCGAATTATCCGGGGCGGCTTTTTGCAGGCGGCGCGCCCCCTGACAATCGCGCCCCATGCCTGCGCTTGCCTGTCACCCAGCCACCCTTGATGCCGCCCCCGCCGCCTTCATCCAGGTGCAGGCCAGCGCCTGGCGTGCGGGCGCGGCCGGGCTGCATTTGCGCTATGCCGTGCACTGCCCGCCGCAGGCGCTGCGCTGCCCGCCGCCCGCCGCTCACTGCGCCGCCGCGCCGCAAGACGGGCTGTGGCGGCGCACCTGCCTGGAAGCCTTCGTTTGCGCCCGCGAGCCGGGCCAATCCGGCGACCCCGGCGATCCCGGCGATCCCGACGAATTCGATTACCGCGAATTCAACTTTTCCCCCGATGGCCGCTGGGCCGGCTACGCCTTTTGCGCGCCGCGCCAGCGCGACGCCGGCTGGCGCGAGTGGGAATTGCGCGCCGCGCCCGCGCAGTGGCGCTGCGAGTGGCAAGAACCCATCGAAAAAACCATTGAAAACCCGGCTCGCGCCGCCGCTGGCCAGACGCTCACCCTGCACGCCTTCATTGCCGATGTCGGCCTACCCGCGCAAGCCGTCTGGCAAGTGGGGCTGTGCGCCGTGTTGCAGGCCGCCGATGAGCGCCTGAGCTACTGGGCCTTGCGCCACCCGCGCCCCGTGCCCGACTTTCACGACCGGCGCGGCTGGCCGCTAGCCCTGCCGCCAGCCATCCCTTTTTGAACATCCCCCCTGGAGTTTTTCCCCATGCCCGAACTCACCATCCGCCCCGTCACGCCACAAGACAGCGCCGCCATCCTGCGCTTCGTGCGCGAGCTGGCCATCTATGAAAAAGCCGAGCACGAAGCGCAGGCCACCCGCGAGCACCTGGCGCGCACCCTCTTTGCCGCGCAGCCGCGCGTGTTCGGCCTGCTGGCGCTGGCGGGCGATGAGCCGGTGGGCTTTGCCATCTACTTTTTCAACTACTCCACCTGGCAGGGCCGCCACGGGCTGTATCTGGAAGACCTCTACGTCTCGCCCCAAAGCCGGGGCGCAGGCGCGGGCCGGCAGCTTTTGCAGCGCCTGGCGCAAATCGCCGTGGAAAACGACTGCGGCCGCTTCGAGTGGAGCGTGCTGGACTGGAACGCCCCGGCCATCGCCTTCTACGAAAACCTGGGCGCGCAGCCGCAAAGCGAATGGGTGCGCTACCGCCTGAGCGGCCAGGCCCTGCTCGATCTGGCCGGGCAAGCGCCCGCCTGAAGGCCCGTTTTCAAGGACTGCCCCCCATGCAAACCGGCCTCGAACGCTTTTTGCAAGACCCCGCCCTGCGCGCCCCCCTGGTCGGCCGCCGCGTCGCCCTGCTGGCGCACCCGGCCTCCGTCACCCACGAACTCACCCACGCGCTCGACGCCATCGCCGCCCTGCCCGACGTGCGCCTGAGCGCCGCCTTCGGCCCCCAGCACGGCCTGCGCGGCGACAAGCAGGACAACATGATCGAGTCGCCCGACTACCGCGACCCGCGCCTGGGCATCCCCGTCTACAGCCTCTACGGCCAGGTGCGCCGCCCCACCGCCGCCATGCTCGAGAGCTTTGACGTGCTGCTGGTCGATCTGCAAGACCTGGGCTGCCGCATCTACACCTTCATCACCACCTTGCTCTACGTGCTGCAAGCGGCCGCCGCCAGCGGCAAGGCCGTGTGGGTGCTCGACCGCCCCAACCCCGCCGGCCGGCCCGTGGAAGGACTGGGCCTGCGCCCCGGCTGGGAAAGCTTCGTCGGCGCGGCCCCCCGCCTGCCCATGCGCCACGGCCTCACCCTGGGCGAACTGGGCCACTGGTTCATCGCCAGCCACGGTCTTGAGCTGGAATACCGCGTCATCGCCATGCAAGGCTGGCAGCCCCACGCCGCCCCCGGCCACGGCTGGCCGCAAGGCCCGCAGCACTGGCGCAGCTGGATCAACCCCAGCCCCAACGCCGCCACGCTCAATATGGCCCGCGCCTACGCCGGCACCGTCATGCTCGAAGGCAGCACCCTCAGCGAAGGCCGCGGCACCACCCGCCCGCTGGAGCTGCTGGGCGCGCCCGACATCGACGCCGAACGCCTGCTGGCCGACATGCGCCACATCGCCCAAAGCCAGCGGGCCGAACACTGGCTGGCCGGCTGCCGACTGCGCCCCTGCTGGTTCGAGCCCACCTTCCACAAACACGCCGGCCAGCTATGCGCCGGACTGCAAATCCACACCGACGACCCCGCCAGCTACCAGCACCAGAACTTCAAACCCTGGCGGCTCATGGCCCTGGCCTTCAAGGCCCTGCGCCAGCAAGCGCCCGACTACCCCCTCTGGCGCGACTTCCCCTACGAATACGAGCGCGAGCGCCTGGCCATCGACCTCATCAACGGCAGCCCCCTGCTGCGCGAGTGGGTGGACGACCCCGCCGCCACCTGCGCCGACCTGGACGCCCTGGCCCTGCCCGATGAAGCCGACTGGCAAAAGCAAAGAGCGCCCCACCTGCTCTACCCCTGACCGCCCCGCCCCGGGGTGAAACATTTGCTTGCTTGATTTTGCCTATCAAATAGGCAGAAAACGCGCAGCGCCCGTCAATGCTGCGCAGCGTGCTATCAAAACAGGAAAAAATTGTGGATAACTTGCCCTTGCGGGGCGGTTTTCAAGCCGCTTCTGGCTGGATTGGAGGCGAGTTCGGGGCGGTTTTCAGGCTTGCGCCCCAAGCGCCGCCGCCTGCCCACCGTGATTCGGCGTGATTCAGTGCGCCGGGGCAAGTCTCAAACCCGGCCCACTCCGGCGCGACTTGCCAGCCCCCGGTTTTTTGAAAGGCCGAAGCGGTTGAGGCGGCATCCGGGGCGCTTTTCCTGCTTCCTGTATTTCTCCGCTTTCCCGACTCCGCCCGCGCCGCTGGCCCGGGCGGCCATCTGTTCATATTCAGATACAAGATTTTGCTTACCAAATAGGCAGAAGGCCCGCAGCGCCCGTAAACACTGCGATAGCAGCTATCAAAAAATGAGTTTTCTGTGGATAACCTGCGGAAAGCGGGCATGAAAAAGCCGCCAGCCCGGGGCGGGATGGCGGCGGTGGGGGGCGAATCAGGCCCGCAAATCAAGTTCGTGAGTCAGATTTGCGGATCAGGATTGCAAATCAGGATTGCAGTTGCGCGTGCATTTCCTGCACGGAGATGACGCCGAGCGCGTCCATGCATTTCATGCCTTCGACAGCGGCTTCGGCGCCGGCGATGGTGGTGAAGGTGCTCACGCGCGCGAGCAGGGCGCTGGTGCGGATGACGCGGCTGTCGGCGATGGCGTTGCGGCGCTCTTCGACGGTGTTGATGACCATGCAGATGTCGCCGTTTTTGATGGCGTCGGCGATGTGCGGGCGGCCTTCGGTGACTTTGTTGATGACTTGCACGGGCACGCCAGCGGCTTCGATGGCGGCGGCGGTGCCGCGCGTGGCCACGAGGGCAAAGCCCAGGGCGTGCAGGTCGCGCGCGATTTTTACGGCGGTGGGTTTGTCGCTGTTTTTGACAGTGAGGAAGACTTTGCCCGAGGGCGTGCCGTCGGCCTTGAGGGGGCGCGGCAGGCGCTCGCCGGCGCCGATTTGGGCCTTGACGTAGGCCTCGCCAAAGGTTTTGCCCACGCCCATGACTTCGCCGGTGGATTTCATTTCGGGGCCGAGGATGGGATCGACGCCGGGGAATTTGGCGAAGGGGAAGACGGCTTCCTTGACGCTGAAGTAGGGCGGCGTGATTTCGCGCGTCAGGCCCTGCTGCGCCAGGCTTTGTCCGGCCATGCAGCGGGCGGCCACTTTGGCCAGGGAGACGCCGGTGGCTTTGCTGACAAAGGGCACGGTGCGGCTGGCGCGGGGGTTGACTTCGAGCACGTAGATGACGTCGCCGCTTTCGCTTTCCTGAATGGCAAATTGCACGTTCATGAGGCCGACCACGCTCAGGCCCTGGGCCAGGGCGCGGGTTTGGCGCTTGAGTTCTTCGACGGTGGCGGGCTTGAGGTAGTAGGGCGGCAGGGAGCAGGCGGAGTCGCCCGAGTGCACGCCGGCTTGCTCGATGTGTTCCATGACGCCGCCGATGAAGACCTGGCCGCTGGCATCGCGCACGGCATCGACGTCGCATTCGATGGCATCAGACAGGAAGCGGTCGAGCAGCACGGGCGAGTCGTTGCTGACCTTGACGGCTTCGCGCATGTAGCGCTCCAGATCGCGCTGCTCGTGCACGATTTCCATGGCGCGCCCGCCCAGCACGTAGCTGGGGCGCACGACCAGGGGGTAGCCCAGGGTTTCGGCTTTTTGCAGGGCTTGGGCTTCGGTGCGGGCGGTGGCGTTGGGCGGCTGGCGCAGGCCCAGCTCGCCCAGCAGTTTCTGGAAGCGTTCGCGGTCTTCGGCGGCGTCGATCATGTCGGGCGTGGTGCCGATGATGGGCACGCCCGCTTTTTCCAGGCCCAGCGCCAGTTTGAGCGGGGTTTGTCCGCCGTATTGCACGATGACGCCGGCGGGTTTTTCCTTGTCCACGATTTCCAGCACGTCTTCGAGCGTGAGCGGCTCGAAGTAGAGGCGGTCGGAGGTGTCGTAGTCGGTGGAGACGGTTTCGGGGTTGCAATTGACCATGATGGTTTCGTAGCCGTCTTCGCGCATGGCCAGCGCGGCGTGCACGCAGCAGTAGTCGAATTCGATGCCCTGGCCGATGCGGTTGGGGCCGCCGCCGAGCACCATGATTTTTTTCTTGTCGGTGGGTTCGGCCTCGCATTCTTCTTCGTAGGTGGAATACATGTATGCGGTGTCGGTGGCGAATTCGGCGGCGCAGGTGTCCACGCGCTTGTAAACGGGGCGCACGCCCAGCGCGTGGCGGCGCGCGCGCACGGCGTGTTCGTCGGTTTTGAGCAGCTTGGCCAGGCGGCGGTCGGAAAAGCCTTTTTTCTTGAGGGCGCGCAGTTCGTCGGCGCTGAGCGACTCGAGCGCCTTGTCGCCGTGGGCGGCGGTGTGTTTGTCTATGTCCAGCTCGATTTGCACGATTTGCTCGATCTGCACGAGAAACCACTTGTCGATTTTGGTGAGCTGGTGCACTTCGTCCAGGCTCCAGCCGGCGGCAAAGGCGTCGCCGACGAACCAGATGCGCTCGGGGCCGGGCTCGCCCAGTTCCTTTTCCAGCCATTCGCGGTCCTGGGTTTTTTCGTTCATGCCGTCCACGCCCACTTCCAGGCCGCGCAGGGCTTTCTGGAAGGACTCCTGGAAGGTGCGGCCCATGGCCATGACTTCGCCCACGCTTTTCATCTGCGTGGTCAGGTGGCGGTCGGCGGCGGGGAATTTCTCGAAGGCAAAGCGCGGAATCTTGGTGACGACGTAGTCGATGGTGGGCTCGAAGCTGGCGGGCGTGGCACCGCCGGTGATTTCGTTTTTCAGCTCGTCCAGCGTGTAGCCCACGGCCAGCTTGGCGGCCACTTTGGCGATGGGAAAGCCCGTGGCCTTGGACGCCAGCGCCGAGGAGCGCGACACGCGCGGGTTCATCTCGATGACGATCATGCGGCCGTCTTTGGGGTTGACGGCAAATTGCACGTTGGAGCCGCCCGTATCGACGCCGATTTCGCGCAGCACGGCGATGCTGGCGTCGCGCATGAGCTGGTATTCCTTGTCGGTGAGCGTCTGCGCGGGGGCGACGGTGATGCTGTCGCCCGTGTGCACGCCCATGGGGTCGAGGTTTTCGATGGAGCAGATGATGATGCAGTTGTCGGCCTTGTCGCGCACCACTTCCATCTCGAACTCTTTCCAGCCCAGCAGCGATTCTTCGATCAGCAGCTCGCTGGTGGGCGAGGCTTCCAGGCCGCGCTTGCAGATGATTTCAAACTCCTCGGGGTTGTAGGCAATGCCGCCGCCGGTGCCGCCCAGGGTGAAGCTGGGGCGGATGACGGTGGGAAAACCCACGTGCTTTTGCACTTCCCACGCCTCGCTCATGCTGTGGGCGATGCCGCTGCGCGCGCTGCCCAGGCCGATGCGGGTCATGGCGTCCTTGAATTTCAGGCGGTCTTCGGCCTTGTCGATGGCCTCGGGCGTGGCGCCGATCAGCTCGCACTTGTATTTGTGCAGCACGCCGTTGCGCCACAAATCCAGCGCGCAGTTGAGCGCCGTTTGCCCGCCCATCGTGGGCAGGATGGCGTCGGGGCGCTCCTTGTCGATGATTTTTTCCACCGTCTGCCAGGTAATCGGCTCGATGTAGGTCACATCGGCCGTGGCCGGGTCGGTCATGATGGTGGCGGGGTTGCTGTTGATGAGGATGACGCGGTAGCCCTCCTCGCGCAGCGCCTTGCACGCCTGCACGCCGGAGTAGTCGAACTCGCACGCCTGGCCGATGACGATGGGGCCGGCGCCGATGATGAGGATGCTTTTGAGGTCGGTTCTTTTGGGCATGGGGACTTCGTGAAGGGATGGGGCGAAAGAGGGGCGAAAAACGGGCGTGCGGCCGGGGCGGGCTCAAAAAAATGCCGCCGCGGCGGGCGGCGGCATGGGGCCGGCCGGAACAGGCCTTGGGCGGGCTTTATTCGTGCACGTCGCGCTGGAGTTTTTCCAGCAGGGCCTGGGCGCGCTCGGCGGGCAGGTTTTTCTGCATCAGTTGCAGCAGGCCGTCGCCTTCGACCAGCGGGCGCAGCACCTGGACTTCGGCGGGGTAGAACTTGACCGTCCAGGCGGCCAGCTCGGTGTTGAATTCCTCGTCTGTCCAGCTTTTGCCCTTGGCCAGCAGGGTGATCAGAGGCATGGCCTTGTGCTCGATGAAGGATTTCTTGTAGGGCTTTTGCGCCCAGCGGTCGGCAAACCATTCCTTGTGTGGCGAGGCCAGGGTGAGCATGCGTTTGGCGATGGCTTTTTCAAGCGGGGCCTGGGGGAAGGGATAGAGTTTCATAAGCGGTCTTTTATATGTCCTGTGTATTGACGAAGTGGCGAAGTCTGGCAGGCTGACAGCGGGTTTGCGCCGGTTTACATGGTATTGGCAAGCTCTTTCAGTTCTCCGGCGCGGGCCTTGTTCAGGTTCATCTGGCAGTAGCCGTCCATGGGCCCGCCGACGTATTGAGTCATCAAATCGCAGTGCTTGTTGCGATAGTCCGGCCATGCTTGCTGGGCCTGCTCAAAAACGCGGGCCGATTCCTGGGAGCGTTCGCGCAGAGCGGCATGGATTTTTCGGTAGGCGGCGGTGATCTCCTTTTTGTAAACGGTAGAGGCTTCTGCGGAGCATTCATACACGACGCTGTTGTTCATTGCGCCCGCACGTTCGGTGCATGCGTCGTAGGGGTCCTGGGCATACGCGGCAGAGCTCAGCAGCAGAGCGCAGGCAAACAAAGCGCTGTATTTCATGGTGATTTCCTTTTCGTGGTTCCTTGTCCGCATGCGCCGCACGCACCAGCTGCACCGCGACTGCACCGTCCATGCCCCTTCATTTGCCAGGCCGCCAGCTTTTTACCGGGCCGATGACCGCATGGCCTGCACGAAGCGGTCGAACAGGTAGGCGCTGTCATGCGGGCCGGGCGAGGCCTCGGGGTGGCCCTGAAAGCAGAAGGCGGGGCGATCGGTGCGCTCCAGCCCCTGCAAGGTGCCGTCAAACAGGCTGATGTGGGTGGGGCGCAGGTTGGCCGGCAGGGTGTCGGCATCGACGGCAAAGCCGTGGTTCTGGCTGGTGATGCAAACGCGGCCGCTGTCCAGGTCTTTCACGGGGTGGTTGGCACCGTGGTGGCCGAATTTCATCTTGAAGGTGCGCGCGCCGCTGGCCAGCGCCATGAGCTGGTGGCCCAGGCAGATACCGAAGGTGGGCACGCCTGCATCGATCAGGGCGCGGGTGGCTTCGATGGCGTAGTCGCAGGGCTGGGGGTCGCCCGGGCCGTTGGAGAGGAAAACGCCGTCGGGCTGCATGGCCAGCACGTCGGCGGCGCTGGTTTGCGCGGGCACGACGGTGACGCGGCAGCCGCGCTCGGCCAGCATGCGCAAGATGTTGTGCTTGACGCCAAAGTCAAAGGCGACGACGTGAAATTGCGGCTCGGTTTGCTCGCCATAGCCGCGGCCGGGCTGCCATTCGGTTTGCGTCCATTTGTGCGGCTGGCTGGCGCTGACGACTTTGGCCAGGTCCTGCCCGGCCATGCTGGGCGCGCTGCGCGCGGCGGCCAGGGCGGCCTGCTGATGTTCTTCGGTGAGGGTCTGGCCCGGGGCCAGGGCCAGGATGGCGCCGTTTTGCGCACCGCCCGAGCGCAGCAGGCGGGTGAGGCGGCGGGTGTCCAGCCCGCAGATGGCGATGGCGCCCTGGCGGCGCAGGTATTGCGAGAGCGATTCGCTGCTGCGCCAGTTGCTGGCCAGCAGGGGCAAGTCCCTGATGACCAGGCCGGCGGCATGCACGCGGGCGGCTTCCACGTCTTCGGCGTTGACGCCGTAGTTGCCGATGTGCGGGTAGGTGAGGGTGACGATTTGCTGGCAGTAGCTGGGGTCGGTCAGGATTTCCTGATAGCCGGTCATGGCGGTGTTGAACACCACTTCGCCTACGGTCAGGCCGGCAGCGCCTGGGGCCTGGCCGGTGAAAACAGTGCCGTCGGCCAGCGCCAGTACGGCAGGCGCAAAGGGGGTCTGAAGGGAGGCAAGCACTGGGGGGAACTCCATCGTGTGGTGGCACGCACGACGCCCCGGCTTCGGATTCAAAAAAAGCCCGTGGCGGGCTTTTGAGGGGAAGCGGCAGTGAGGGAAATCAGCTTGCGCAGGGCGTGCAATGGGTGTGTTTCAAAGGGGGCGGATTATAGGGCTTGCGGCCTTTTTGCGACATGAATCGGGCGCTGCGCAAGCCGGGCGTGGATAAAGTTATCCACAATTTGCTTTGATTTTGATAGCACGCTACGCAGTATTTACAGGCGTTGCGGGCGTTTTGCTTATTTGTTAAGCAAAAATAGGGTGGGGCGATGGGCGTTTTGTCCCCAGCCGGTGAGGGCAAGCCTGTGGATAAGGCGGGGGCAAGTGTGTATGGGTGGCGCAAGTGCTTGTTGCACAAGGCGCTGTATGGCGGTGCTGATGAAATGGGCAGGCGGGGTGATCGGGGGCCAAACGGGGAAAAAACGGGTTGTAAAGGGGTGGCCGAGGGGGCTTGGGCAGGGGCCCCGGCCCTTTCATTCACAGGCGGCGGGGGCAAGGCTGTGAATAAGGCGGGGATAAGCCGGTATGCGGCGCGCAAGCCCTTGTTTGGCAAGAAAAAGCCCCGCACGCCTGTTTTTTTTGCAGGCGGGCGGGGCGGGGGCCGGGCGCGGTTCAGCCTTCGATGAGGCGACCTTGCACGAGGGTGACGCGGCGCGAGCAGCGGGCGGCCAGTTGGGTGTCGTGGGTGACGAGCACGAAGGCGGTGCCCTGCTGGCGGGCCAGCTCCAGCATGAGGGCGAAGATGGCGTCGGCGGTGGCGCGGTCGAGGTTGCCGGTGGGCTCGTCGGCCAGCACGCAGGCGGGCCGGGTGACGAGGGCGCGGGCGATGGCCACGCGCTGGCGCTCGCCGCCGGAAAGCTCGGCGGGGCGGTGGCGCAGGCGCTCGCCCAGGCCCACGCGCTCCAGCATGCGGGCGGCCTGCTCGTGCGCTTCGGGCAGCGGCTGGCGGCGGATGAGCAGGGGCATGGCGACGTTTTCCAGCGCGCTGAATTCGGGCAGCAGGTGGTGAAACTGATAGACAAAGCCCAGGTGGCGGTTGCGCAGCTCGCCCTGGCGGGCGGGGCTGAGGGCGGCAAAGTCCTGGCCCATCAGGCGCACGCTGCCGGCGCTGGGCGCATCCAGCCCGCCCAGCAGGTGCAGCAGGGTGCTTTTGCCGCTGCCGGACTGGCCGACGATGGCCAGGGTCTGGCCCGCGTGCACGTTCAGATCAATGTGCCGGAGCACGCTGACATCCAGCGCGCCTTCGGTAAAGCGGCGGCCCAGGCCGCTGGCTTGCAAGACGATGGGGGCGGTTTCACTCATAGCGCAGGGCCTCCGCCGGATTGACGCGGCTGGCGCGCCAGCTCGGGTAGAGCGTGGCGGCGAAGGCCAGCAACAGGGAGATGAGGCTGATGGGGATGATGTCGCCGGCCTGCGGGTCGCTGGGCATCTGCGAGATCAGATAGATGTCCTTGGGCAGGAAGCTGGTGTTGAAGAGGCGCTCCAGCGCGGGCACGATGACGTCGATGTTGAAGGCCACCAGCAGCCCCAGCGCCAGCCCGGCCAGGGTGCCGATCACGCCTACCAGCGCGCCTTGCACGATGAACACGGACATGACGCTGCGCGGGCTGGCGCCCAGGGTGCGCAAGATGGCGATGTCCGAGTGCTTGTCCTGCACAGTCATCACCAGGGTGCTGACCAGGTTGAACGCGGCCACGGCCACGATGAGCGTGAGGATGATGCCCATCATGCGTTTTTCGATTTGCACGGCGGCATACCAGGTGCGGTTCTGGCGCGGCCAGTCCAGCAGCAGCAGGCGGCCGGTGAGGCTGGCAGCCAGCTCCTGCGTGACTTGCGGGGCCTGGCGCATGTCGTGCAGGCGCACGCGCACGCCGGTAGGCCCCTCGGTGCGAAACAGCCGCCGCGCGTCGTCGATATGCATCAGCGCCAGGGTGGAGTCGTATTCATAGTGGCCGGAGCTGAAAACGCCCGCCACGGTCATCTGCTTCATGCGCGGGGCCGTGCCCACGGGGGTGACTTGCCCGCCGGGGGCGATGAGGGTGACGGCATCGCCCGCGGCCACGCCCAGGGTGCGCGCCAGATCGCTGCCCAGCAGGATGCCGAAGCGGCCCGGCTCCAGCTTTTGCAGCGTGCCTTCGGCTTGCAGGCGGGCGGCCACTTCGGTCACTTGCGGCTCCTGCGCGGGGTCTATGCCGCGGATGAGCGCGCCTTTCATCGCATCGCCGCGCGCCAGCAGGCCCTGCTCGCCTATGAAGGGCGCTGCGCCGGAGACGGCCGGATGCCGCCGCACTTCGGCCAGGGTGAGATCGGGATCGGGCAGGGCGTGGCCCTCGGGCGTGAAAATTTCTATGTGCGGGATGACGCTGAGCATGCGGCCCAGCACGTCTTTCTGAAACCCGTTCATCACCGACAGCACGATGATCAGCGCCGCTACGCCCAGCCCTATGCCCAGCATGGACACGGCCGAGATGAAGGAAATAAAGCCATTGCGCCGCGAAGCGCGCCCGGCGCGGGTGTAGCGCCAGCCCAGCCGCCACTCATAAGGCAGGCGTGCAAGCAGTGTCATAAGTTGCCGCTTTCAGTGCAAAAAGGGGGCGATTGTGAGGGTGATTTGCGCAAGAGCCGCAAAGACGGGCGCGCCCGGGTGTTTTCTGCGGCGAAAAGGCGGTTTGCCCGGGTTTGGTTTTGGGATTTGCATGAATATGATTTTTTGATGACAGGAGATGAATCATGAAAAAAGCCGTTTTATCCCTCGCATTATTGTTGCCGCTTGTGGCGATGGCGGCCCCTCCGAAAGCCGTTGCCGAAATTCGCCAGCAATATGCAAAAACAAGGAATGCATCGCATCGCTGCACGAAATCGCCAGGCGGCTGAACCAGGAATCCGATGCGGGATTTGGCGGCTGCATGTTCGTCATTCATATCAGGGACAACGCCATGAGCGCAAGCGCGCCGGGCATGGGCGCCTATTACAGGGAGCTATGGTTTTATTACGAGCTGGATGAGGAAAATAATGCGGCGCTCAACATGATTGCCGAATCTTTTGTCGTTGCCCACAACGAACCCAGGATTTATCAGGAATTCAAGTACGATAAAAACGGCAAGGTTTCATTCGTTTATAAAAAACGAATGGATGGCGAAGACAAAACCGAAAAGCGGATTTATTTTGACAAGGGCAGGCCGGTGTTTTATTCGGAAGACAATGCCGAAATAAAACCGAATGAAGCCTATCGGGAAATGGCGGCGCAAGGCAAAAAACAGGCGGAGGAATTCAAGCGTGTTTTTGAGGCTGTTTCGTGTTATCAGGTTGATTGTTTCCGCTCTGAACAAGGCATGAAAAAGCCCGCCGGGGCGGGCTGAAAAAAGGGGGCGGTTGAAAGGCCGATTAAAGAGCCGGGGCCTTATTTGAGGGTGAGCACCCATTCGGCGAGTTTCTGGGCTTCGTCTTCGCTCACCTGATTGGGCGGCATGGGCACCGGGCCCCAACTGCCCTTGCTGCCGTTTTTGATGCTGCCTGCCAGCTTGGCTGCGCTGCCGCCGTCGCCGGCGTATTTGGCGGCCACATCCTTGAACGCCGGGCCCACCGTTTTTTTGGCGACTGTGTGGCAGGCCATGCAGTTTTTGGCCTTGGCCAAGCCTTCATCGGCCAAAGTGGGGGCCGAGGCGGCCAGGCAAGCGAGGGCAAGCAGGAAATGTTTCATGTTTTGAGCCTCCTGAAGGATCGTGGGGGAAGTTAAGCTACCTGCGTTTAACGCGGGCCTTTACAGCGGGGTTGACAAACTGGCACGGGCGCTGCGTCACAAGTTTGAAAACAGACGTTTCACGAGGTGCCTTGCAATGTATCTGCTTGGTTTGGGCATTGCCTTGATGTTGATGAAGTATTTCGAGATCGGCCCGGTGGCGGGCTGGTCCTGGTGGTGGATCTTTGCGCCCTTTGGCGGTGCGGCGCTGTGGTGGCATTGGGCCGACGCCACGGGTTACACCAAACGCAAGGCGATGGAGCGCGAATACCGCGAGGCGCAAGAGCGCCGCGAGCGCAATATGGAAGCGCTGGGCCAGCGCATTGTCAGAAAGCGCAGGCGCTGAAAAATCCGGTTTTTCGGCCGCGTTTGGCCGTAATTCCATCAAAAAAACCCGCCCGGCTTGTGTTTGAGCCGGGCGGGTTTTTTGATTTGGAGTCAGGGAATTTCAGCCCATGTGCAGGCCGCCGTTGCAGGAAAAATCAGCGCCGGTGGTAAAGCCCGAATCTTCTCCGGCCAGCCAGGCGACGATGGAGCCGATTTCATCGGGCGTGCCCAGTCGCTTGACGGGGATGGTGGAGACGATTTTTTCCAGCACTTCGGGGCGGATGGCCTGCACCATCTTGGTGCCTATGTAGCCGGGGCTGACGGTGTTGACCGTCACGCCCTTGCTGGCCAGCTCCTGCGCCAGCGACATGGTGAAGCCGTGCATGCCGGCCTTGGCGGCCGAGTAGTTGGTTTGCCCGGCCTGGCCTTTTTCGCCATTGACGGAGCTGATCTGGATGACGCGGCCCCAGCCTTTTTCCACCATGTCGGGGATGACCTGCTTGGTTACGTTGAACATGCTGGTGAGGTTGGTGTGGATGACGGCATCCCAGTCTTCGCGGGTCATTTTCAGGAACATGCGGTCGCGCGTGATGCCGGCGTTATTCACCAGCACGTCGATGGGGCCGTGTTCGGCCTTTGCCTTGGCGAAGGCGTCCACGGTTGATTGCCAATCCGCCACGTTGCCCGCGCTGGCGTGGAAGGTGTAGCCCAGGGCCTTTTGCTCGTCCAGCCAGGGCTGGGGATCGCGCGTGGGGCCGCAGCCGGCGATGACCTTGAAGCCATCTTTGTACAGGCGCTGGCAAATGGCGGTGCCAATGCCGCCCATGCCGCCGGTGACGTAGGCAATTTTCTGTTTGCTCATGGTTGATATCTCCTTGGGTTTTTTTTATGGGGAAACAGTTTCGGGCCGCGCTGGCGGTCAGGCCTTGGCCTTGACGTAGCGGCCGGGCGCAGGCTCAATGGCCTTGCGCCCGTAGCGGCGCGGCGCGGCCACCTGCTTGCCTGCGTGCGCCGCCAGCCATTGCGCCCAGTCGGGCCACCAGCTGCCCGGGTGCTCGCTGGCGTCTTGCTGCCACTCGTGCAGGGTGGCGGGCAGGCGGCCGTCGTCGCGCAGCCAGTAGCAGCGCTTGCCCGATTGCGGCGGGTTGATGACGCCCGCGATGTGGCCGGAAGCGCCCATGACAAAGCGCAAGTCCTGCCCGGGCAGCGCCTGGGCGCTGGCGTAGGCCCCGCCTATGGGCACGATGTGGTCTTCGCGCGAGCCATAGACATACAGCGGCAGCTTGAGCTGGCGCAGGTCGATTTTTTCGCCGCAGACGGTGAGCTGGCCGGGCTGCGCCAGGCGGTTTTCCAGATACAGGTTGCGCAGATACCAGGCGTAGTAGGGGCCGGGCAGGCTGGTGGAGTCGCTGTTCCAGTAGAGCAGGTCAAAGGCCGGGGGCGTTTCGCCCTTCAGGTAGTTGTTGACCACGTAGTTCCACACCAGGTCGTTGGGGCGCAGGAAGCTGAAGGTGCAGGCCAGGTCCTGCCCTTTCATCAGGCCGCCTTCGCCCATTTGCATTTCGCGCAGGCGCACGTTGGGCTCGTCGATGAAGATGTCCAGCACGCCGGTATCGGAAAAATCCACCAGCGTGGTCAGCAGCGTGGCGCTGGCCACCGGGAAGGGGGGCTTTTTGCCCTTGATGCGCGCCTGCCGCGCGGCCAGCACGCCCAGCGCGCAGGTGAGCATGGTGCCGCCCACGCAAAAGCCCAGGGTGTTGATTTGCTCTGCGCCGGTGATTTCGCGCACTTCGCTGATGGCCTGGAGCACGGCATGCTCGATGTAGTCGT
Organism: Ottowia sp.; assembly: GCA_052170415.1. GTDB lineage: Bacteria > Pseudomonadota > Gammaproteobacteria > Burkholderiales > Burkholderiaceae_C > Ottowia. The sequence goes on from JBQNAO010000001.1 coordinate 76,507, forward strand.
CCCAGGTTTTGCGCGCCAGGCTTTCGTCGGGGTTGCGCCAGCTCACCACGAAGGTGCGGTGGCCCTGGGCCACGGCGTAGCGGATGAAGGAGTTGGACGGTTGCAAGTCCAGGATGTAGAACTTGTTGATGCAGGGGGGCACCAGCAGCAGCGGGGTGGCGTGCACTTCGGGCGTGAGGGGCTTGTATTCGAGCAGTTGGAACAGCTCGTTTTCATAGACCACGGCGCCTTCGGTGGTGGCGACGTTGCGGCCCACTTCAAACTGGCTTTCGTCGGTCATGGAAAGGTGGCCTTGCTGCATGTCGTGCAGCAGATTGCTCATGCCCTGGGCCAGGCTTTGGCCCTGGGTTTGCAGGGCTTTTTGCTGGGCCTCGGCATTGAAGGCCAGGAAGTTGCTGGGGGCGGCGGCGGCCACCCATTGCTCGGTGGCAAAGCGCAGGCGCGCGCGGGTTTTGGCGTCGCCCTCGGCGGCGTCGGCCAGGGCCAGCAGGGTGCGGGCGTTGAGCAAGTAGGCGGCGGCCGTCCAGGCGGCCAGGGGGTTTTGCGCCCAGGCTTCGTTTTTGAAGCGCCGGTCCTTGAGCTCGGGCGGCGCTTGCAAGGCGCTGTTCCACAAGGCGGTGGCGTCCTGGATGTAGGCCGTTTGCAGCGCGCGCATTTTTTCGGGGTCGAAGTGCAGCACGGGCAGGGCGGCCGGCAGGGCCTGGCTGGCGCTGGCTGCGGCCTGCTGCATGGCGTTGCCCCACTCGGCCAGCCAGGGCGCTTGTTGCATCAGGGGGGCAAAGAGCTGGGCCGGATCGGCCCAGGGCCAAAGGGCGTTGGTTGGCTGGGTCATGGCGGGCAATTTCCTCCAGGTTGGGTCAAGGACAAAAGCTGGAAACCGCGCCGGGCCTTGGCAGATGGCCTTCTGAGAATGTGCGCGGCCGTAGAAGGCCGATTGTGGCTGTGAAAGCAGTTGTTTCAGCCGATAGACCGGAGTGGCTTGTCTGCTATTTGATTTGTGGCAAACAACGCAGCATCCACGGGCCTTGCGGCGCTTTTGCGGCCCTTTTGCAGCGCTTGGGCGCGGTTCAGAGCAGGGCTTGCGCCAGGGCCTGGGCGGCGTGCTGCTGGGCCTGCGCGGCTTCGACGATGACGCGGCCGAACTGGATGAAGCCGTGCACCACGCCGCGATACAGCTCCATTTGCACGGGCACGCCGGCCATGCGCAGCTTGTCGGCATAGGCCAGACCCTCGTCGAGCAGGGGATCGCACTCGGCCAGGGCCAGCCAGGCGGGGGCCACGCCGCTGACGTCGTCGTGCAGCAGGGGGGCAAAGCGCCAGTCGCTGCGCTGGGGCGGGTCGATGTATTGGGAAAACATCCAGTCGATGGTGCTTTTTTTCAGCGGCGGCACGTCGCGCAGGGCGTGGTGCGAGTCGGTGTCCTGGTAGGCGGTGGCGCCGGGGTAGATGAGCAGTTGCAGCGCCAGGGCGATGCCCGCATCGCGCGCATGCAGGGCGCAGGCGGCGGCCAGGGTGCCGCCGGCCGAGTCGCCGCCCACGGCCAGGCGGGTGGTGTCCAGCCCCAGCGCCGCGCCTTCGGCGGCCAGCCAGTGCAGCGCGTCCCAGGCGTCGTGCACGGCGGTGGGAAAGCGGTGCTCGGGCGCGAGGCGGTAGTCCAGCGAAACGATGGCAACGCCGCTTTGCGCGCACAGGGAGCGGCACAGGCTGTCGTGCGTGGCCACGCTGCCTATGGTGAAGCCGCCGCCATGCAGATAAAGCATGCAGGGCAGGGGCGGGCCTTCGTGCGCGGGGCGCGGGGCGTAGAGCCGGGCGGGCAGCAGGTGGCCGTCGCGGGCGGCAATGTGCAGCGCCTGCACGCGCGGCAGCGGGGTTTTGGCTAGGTCGATCAGGCCGCTGTTGCGCTCGTAGTGCGCGCGCGCCTGCACCGGGCCCAGGCTCTCCAGCGGCGGCTGGCCTGCGCGTTCGATGCGCTCAAGCAAATTGAGCATGGCGGGGGTGAGCTGGGGCGGAAACATGGTGGGGTCGGGAGGCGGGAAAGGGTGGGCCGAAAGAGCCGATGCGGCTGAAACCCGCATGGATACTGCGAAGCGCGCTACAAATATTGAAGCAAACGGGGTGAAAAAAGGCCGCGCCGGGGCGCATCAGGCGGGCGGGTTTTCGGGCGCGGCGGCTGGTTTGTCCGGGGCCGCAACCGGGGTTGCAGCAGCCGCGGCGGGCGTTTCGTAAAAGGGCCGCGCAGGCACGCCGACGGTAGCGGGCATGGGGCCGCGCCACTGGCGCAGGATGCGCTGAAACAGCAGGCTGTTGGGAATTTTCAGTTGCGTGCCTTCGCGGCCGTTGCCGCTTTCTTCGAGCGTGGTGTAGATCAGGTTGATGTCGATCACGCGGCCCTTCAGGCCCGCTTTTTCGCCGTTTTCCAGCACTTCGATGCGGTCGTTCAGCCGAAAAATGCCGGTGGTGAAGATCAGCAGCGAGCAAAAGATGTTGGACAGCACGCTCCAGGCCGCGAAAAAGGCCACGGCGGCCACGGCGGCAAAGCCGGTGAAGGCGCTCCAGAGAACGGTGCCCGACACGCCCAGGCGCTCCAGCGCCAGCAGCCAGGCGCCGCCATAGACCACAAAGGCCAGCAGGCGGCGCGCGCCGAAGTTGAATTCATCGGGCAGGCGGTAGCGGCTGGCCACGCGCTGCACCACGCGGCGCAGCAGGCGTTGCAGCAGCACGGCGGCCACGGCGATCAGCAGGATTTGCAGCGCGGGCACGAGGCTCACGGAAATGTCCCGCAGCGAGGCGGGCAGGCTGGCGTATTGGCTCCAAAAAGTGTTCATGGGCAGGGGCGGAGGGTGGGTGAAAGGGGCGTGTTTACTCGGCGGCAGCCGTGGGCCGCCCCAGGCTGCGCAGTACGTCACGCACCATCTGGGCGCGGTCTTTGGCCTCGGGCAGCTCGCGCTCGATGCGCAGCTTGTCGTTGCCCGCCAGCTTGATGTGGCGGTTTTTCTGGATGAGCCGGATGATGGACATGGGGTCCACGGGCGGGTTGGGGCGGAAGTTGATGGTGATCACGCCCGGCGCGGCGTCCACTTTCTGCACGCCCCAGGGCTGCGAGAGCACGCGCAGGCGATGCACGTCGATCAGCGCCTGCGCCTGCGGCGGCAACTTGCCAAAGCGATCGACGATTTCTTCGAGCAGCGCGTCGATTTGCTCGTCCGTTTTGGCGGTGGCGAGTTTTTTGTAGAAGGAAAGGCGCAGGTGCACGTCGCCGCAGTAGTCGTCCGGCAGCAGCGCGGGGGTGTGCAAGTTGATGTCGGTGGCCGCTTGCATGGGGGCCAGCAAATCCGGCTCCTTGCCCGCCTTGAGCTGCTTGACGGCTTCGGCCAGCATGTCGTTGTAGAGCTGAAAGCCGATTTCCATCATGTTGCCCGACTGGTTTTCGCCCAGCACTTCGCCCGCGCCGCGGATTTCCAGATCGTGCATGGCCAGGTAAAAGCCGCTGCCCAGCTCTTGCATTTGCTGAATGGCGTCCAGCCGCTGGGCGGCCTGCTTGGTCAGCCCCTCGATTTCGGGCACCAGCAGGTAGGCGTAAGCCTGATGGTGGCTGCGGCCCACGCGGCCGCGCAACTGGTGCAACTGGGCCAGGCCGAATTTGTCGGCGCGGCTGATGACGATGGTGTTGGCCGTGGGCACGTCGATGCCGGTTTCGATGATGGTCGAGCACAGCAGCAGGTTGTGGCGCTGGGCGACGAAGTCGCGCATGACGCGCTCCAGCTCGCGCTCGGGCATCTGGCCGTGGGCGATGGCAATGCGCGCTTCGGGCAGGATTTCTTCCAGCTTGGCGCGGCGGTTTTCGATGGTGTCCACTTCGTTGTGCAGAAAGTAAACCTGCCCGCCGCGCTTGAGTTCGCGCAGCACGGCTTCGCGGATGACGCCGCTGCCTTCGTTGCGCACGAAGGTCTTGATGGCCAGCCGCCGCTGCGGGGCGGTGGCGATCACGCTCAAGTCGCGCAGGCCCTCCAGCGCCATGCCCAGGGTGCGCGGAATCGGCGTGGCCGTGAGGGTGAGCACGTCCACTTCAGCGCGCAACTGCTTCATCTGCTCCTTGTGGCGCACGCCGAAGCGGTGTTCTTCGTCGATGATGAGCAGGCCCAGGTTTTTGAACTGCGTTTTTTCGCTCAGCAGTTTGTGCGTGCCCACGACGATGTCCACCGTGCCGTCGGCCACGCCCTTGAGGGCGGCGTTGATTTCCTTGGTGCTGCGAAAGCGGCTCATCTCGGCCACTTTCACGGGCCACTTGGCAAAGCGGTCGCTCAAGGTCTGGTAGTGCTGCTCGGCCAGCAGCGTGGTGGGGGCCAGAAAGGCCACTTGCTTGCCGCCGGTGACGGCCACGAAGGCCGCGCGCAGGGCCACTTCGGTCTTGCCAAAGCCCACGTCGCCGCACACCAGGCGGTCCATGGGCTGCGGCGAAATCATGTCCTGTATGACGGCGTGTATGGCCGCCTGCTGGTCGGCCGTTTCCTCGAAGCCGAAGTCGGCGGCGAACTGCTCGTAGTCCTGCGCGCTGTAGCGAAAGGCGTGGCCCTGGCGCGCGGCGCGGCGGGCGTAGATGTTGAGCAGCTCGGCGGCGGCGTCGCGCACCTGCTCGGCGGCCTTGCGTTTGGCCTTGTCCCACTGGCCGCTGCCCAGCCGGTGCAGCGGCGCTTCTTCGTTGCCCACGCCGGTGTAGCGGCCAATCAGGTGAAGCTGGCTCACGGGCACATACAGCACGGCCTGCCCGGCGTATTCCAGGTGCAGAAACTCTTGCAGCGCGGGCGTGCCGTCGGGGTTTTGGGCGCCCATGTCCATGTTCACCAGCCCCCGGTAGCGGCCTATGCCGTGCTGCACGTGCACCACGGGGTCGCCCACGTTCAGCTCGGCCAGGTCGCGGATGAGGGTGTCCACATCGCTGGCCTGCTCCTGCCGCTTGCGGCGGCGCGCCCCGGCGCTGGTGGCAAACAGCTCGGTTTCGGTGATGAAGTCGATGCCGCCTTCCGCCCAGGCAAAGCCGCGCGCCAGCGCCGCCGTGGCCATGCCCAGCGGTTCGGCGGCCTGCTCGAACTCGGCCAGGCTGTCGAACACGGGCGGTTGCAGGCCGCTGGCGCGCAGAAAGTCCAGCAGGCTCTCGCGCCGGCCGTCGCTTTCGGCCAGCACCAGCGTGCGCGCCCGCCCGGCCTGCACATGGCGCTTGAGCTTTTGCAAGGGGTCTTCGGCGCCGCGCACCACGGTCAGATCAGGCAGCGCCTGCACGAAGGCGGCGTCGGGCGCGTCTTGCGTGCCGGCGCGCAGGGCCAGTTGCGCATGGGGGCGGGCGGCTTCATAGAAGTCCTGCGCGCCCAGAAACAGGCTTTCGGGCGGCAGCACGGGCCGCTCGGCATCGCCTTGCGCCAGCCGCCAGCGCTCGCGCGTGTCTTGCCAAAAGTGCTGAAAAGCGCCTTCCAGATCGCCGTGCAGCGCCAGCGTCAGCGCCGGAGCGCAGCCTGCCCCTTCATCGCTGGCGGCCAGATAGTCGAACACCGTGGCCGTCTCGTCGAAAAACAGCGGCAGGTAGTACTCGATGCCCGCCGTGGCCAGGCCGTTGCCCATGTCCTTGTAGATGCGGCTTTTGGTGGGATCGCCCTCCAGCAGCTCGCGCCAGCGGTGGCGGAATTTGGCGCGCGCGGCCTCGTCCATCGGAAATTCGCGCCCGGGCAGCAGGCGCACCTCCTGCACCGTGTGCAGGCTGCGCTGGCTGTCGGGGTCGAAAGCGCGGATGGAGTCGATCTCGTCGTCGAACAAATCCACGCGATACGGCTCGCTGCTGCCCATCGGAAACAGGTCGATCAGCCCGCCGCGCACCGCGTATTCGCCCGGGCTGCCCACCTGCGTGACGTGCTGATAGCCCGCCAGCGTGAGCTGGCTTTTGAGCGCCGCCTCATCCAGCCGCTGCCCCTGCTGGAAATGAAAGGTGTAGCCCGCCATGAACGACGGCGGCGCCAGGCGGTAGAGCGCCGTCGTGGCGGGCATGAGCACCACATCGACCTGGCGCTGGCGTATGGCCCACAGCGTGGCCAGGCGCTCGCTGATCAAGTCCTGATGCGGGCTGAAAGTGTCGTAGGGCAGCGTTTCCCAATCCGGAAACAGCGCGCAGCGCAACTGCGGCGCGAAAAAAGGCAGCTCATCCAGCAGCCGCCTGGCGTCGCCCGCATCGGCGCAAATCACGGCCAGCCGCCGCCCGTCAGCGGCCTCGCGCCGGGCCAGTTGGGCCAGCAGCAGCGCATCGGCCGAAGCCGGCGGGCAAGGCATGGCATAGCGCCTGCCAGGAGTGAGAGTGGGCAAAAGCATGGGCGGCAAAAACCAAAAAACACGCCGAGGCGGCCCGGCGCACAGGGAAACAACAAAACCCCCCGACCCAATGCAGGGGCGGGGGGCAGAGGTGGGTGAAACAAGGCGCAAATTTTAAGAATCCCGACCGCCCGCCTGCCCGCCGCCCTTGCCCTGCGGCCGGCAGGCCCTACGCAGGCTTGCGTATTTGCTAACTCTTTGTCACACAAGTAGACTCGGCCAGTTTTTTCAAAGCCATTCGCAAAAACCCGCAGGGCAATCCACCGCCAGGTTGCCTTTTTCATGGTTCAACGTTCAGGGTCATGTCCGATACACGCTCCACCGTACTCATCGTCACGCCAGAGGAAACGCGCTCGGTCGAAGTCAACACACGCCTGCTGCTGAACATGCGCCCCCTCTTGTGGGGCATGGGCGCGGCCATCGCCGTCCTGTTTGGCGTGGCCGCCTACACCACCGCCGGCTACCTGGGCCAGCGCCACAGCCTGCAAAGCAGCCTGCAAGAGCAGCAAGCCCAAATGGAACAGGAGGCGCAGGCGCGCCAAAAGCAAATCGACGAACTGAACAAGCAACTGACCGAACTCAAACAAGCCAAATCCGCCGAAGTGGACGCCAAACTGGCCGAACTCAAAAAATCCGAACGCATGCTGGCCGACCTGCGCGAATACCTCAAGGCCCGCGGCGTCAACGTCAAACCCAGCGCCCTGCCCACCCCCAAAGGCCGCAACGACGCTGCCGGCGGCCCCCTGACCGGCGTGCTCGTCAAAGGCGCCGGCGCAGCTCTGCACGCCGCCACCCGCATGGCCGGCGATGCGGGCGATTTGCTCAGCGTGCTGCAATCCGTGCCCCTGGGCCTGCCCCACAGCGGCCCCATCTCCTCGCGCTTTGGCGGCCGCTCCAACCCCTTTACCGGCAAAGGCCACGAATTTCACGGCGGGCTGGACTTCAAAGGCTCCACGGGCGACCCCATCCGCGCCACCGCGCGCGGCAAAGTCAGCTTCGCCGGCGTGCAATCGGGCTACGGCAAGGTCGTCATCGTCGAACACGCCCACGGCTACCGCACCGTCTACGCCCACCTCTCGGCCATCGAAGTCAAGCAGGGCCAAAACATAGACGCCGGCCGCATCGTCGGCAAACTCGGCTCCACCGGCCGCTCCACCGGCCCCCACCTGCACTACGAAGTGCAATACAAGGCCCAGCGCACCGACCCCGAGCAGTTCCTCACCCTCACCGCCCCCGTCACCAGCCTGGGCGACAGCCGCTCCGCCACCGCCGTGCCCTGACACTCCCCCCTCTTTCTTTCACTACCCCCGCCGCGCGCCATGTTCAGCTCTGGAAAAAACAAAACCGAAGCCCCCCTGACCGCCAACCGTCAGCTCGACACCGTCATCGCCGCGCAATGCACCATCGAAGGCGACCTGAACACGCAAAACTCCATCAAGCTCGACGGCCGCATCCACGGCACCCTGCGCGTGGAAGGCTGCGCCGTCATCGGCGAATCCGGCCTGGTCAAAGGCGACGTCTACGCAGCCGACCTGCTCGTGCTCGGCCGCCTGGAAGGCAACGTCCACGCCCGCCGCCTGCACCTGCACGCCAGCGCGCACATCCAGGGCAACATCGAAGCCGAAACCCTGCAAGTGGACCCCGGCGCGCGCTACCAGGGCACCGTCCTCATGCGCGAAAACCCCAACCCCCCCCAGGCCCTGCTGCCCGACGCATCCACGGCCAAGCCCAAATCCAAATAAACCCCCGCCACATCCCCCCACCCACGCGCTTTCAGGGCGCGTTTTTCATGCCCGAAAACCGGGGGGGGTGCGGAGCAAGTTATCCACAGATTTCTCCTGATTTGATAGCGCGCTGCGCAGCACTGGCGGGCGATGCGGGGCTTTTGCATATTTGATAAGCAAAATCTTGTATCTGAATATGAACAGATGGCCGCCCGGGCCAGCGGCGCGGGCGGGGAAAGCGCCTCGGATGCCGCCTCAACCGCTTCGGCCTTTCAAAAAATCGGGGACTGGCAAGTCGGGCCGGAGTGGGCCGAGTTTGAGATTTGTCCCGCGCGCTGGATTACGGAAGGTGTGGGCTGCGGCGCTTGGGGCACGGGTCTGGAAACCGCCCCCAAACCGCTCCGAAATCACCCTGAACCCACTCCGACCCCAAGTCGCCCCGAACTTGTCCCAAACCCAGCCCAAAGCAGCTTGAAAACCGGCCCGCAAGGGCCGGTTATCCACAGATTTTTCCTGTTTTGATAGCGCGCTACGCAGTGTTTACGGGTGGTACGGAACTTTTGCCTATTTGGTAAGCAAAATCTTGTATCCAAACACAAGCAGGGAGTGGGCCTTCACGCCGCATCGGGCAAGGCGGGCTGGCGCGGGGAAGTGGCTGGAGGGGTGGGAAGTTGGAAAAACAAGGCCGGATGGCGGCCTGCCTGCGGTGTGTGGGCGCACGCCCAGCCCGCGCCAAGCCGCACCGTCAAAAGCCCGGCCTGCTTGCGGTGCGTGGGCGCATGAGTGGGGCGGAGTGGGCGCGGATTGCCCGCTGGCGGGTTGGGGGCGCGCTTCAGACTTTTTCCACTTTGCGCGGGCGGCAGCTTTCGCAGTTCAGACCGCCACCTTCATCGCCCCGGCAGCGGCCGCGCCGCAGGCGCAGCCGGCACAAAGGCCGGTTGGGGGCGAGAAGTGCAGGCAAGGCCGGGCGGGGCGCTTGCCCGCTGGCGGGCGGCATGGCTGCAAGGCCCGGTTTTTCAAATTCGGCGCGCTGCCGCTCGTTCGACTTTGAGCGGTGGAGCGGGCGCTTCCATCGTCTGCCGTTGCCGTCGCCGTTGGCTTGCCCTGGCGTAGCGCCGCCCGGCTTTCGCGCTGGGTTCAGGCTGGTTATCCACAATTTTTTCCTGATTTGATAGCACACTGCGCAGTATTGACGGGCGCTGCGGGGCTTTTGCTTAATGGTTAAGCAAAATCTTGCTACTGAATGTTGCCGGTTTCGTGGTCGATTTCGTGGTCGGTTTCGGGCGGGGCCGATGGGGGGTGGGCGAGGCAGTCGGCGGGGTGATCGCTGGCGAGGACGGTTTGCGCCCAGGGGGTGAGCAAGGCGGTGTCGGCTTGCAGGATTTGCTGTTTGACGGCGAGGATGCGCGAGGCGGGCATGGAGAAGCTGCGCAGGCCCAGGCCCAGCAGCAGGGCGGTCATGGCGGCGTCGCCGGCCATTTCGCCGCAGACGCTGACGGGTTTGCCCCGGGCGCGGCATTGGGCGATGACGCTGGCGATCAGGCCCAGCACGGCGGGGTTGAGGGGGTCGTAGAGGTGGGCGACGGCGGGGTTGCCGCGGTCGATGGCGAGGGTGTATTGAACGAGGTCGTTGGTGCCTATGGAGACGAAGTCAAAGTGCTGCAAAAACAAGGGGATGCTGAGGGCGGCGGCGGGGATTTCGATCATGGCGCCAAGCGCGCAGGGGCCGTGCGGCTGGCCGCTGGCTTGCAACTGGGCGCGGGCTTTGGCGATGAGTTCCAGGGTTTGCCGGATTTCGCCGGGCTGGGCGAGCATGGGGATGAGCAGTTGCACGGGGCCGTGGGCGGCGGCGCGGAAGATGGCGCGCAGCTGGGTGAGGAACATGGCCGGCTCGCTCAGGCACCAGCGGATGGCGCGCAGGCCCAGGGCGGGGTTGTTGTGGGCGGCGGGCTGGCGCTCGTTCAGGGGTTTGTCGGCGCCGACGTCGACGGTGCGGATGGTGACGGGCAGGCCGCCCATGCCCTGGACGGCGGCGCGGTAGGCGGCGTATTGCTCGTCTTCGCCGGGCAGCTGGCCCTGGCGGCCCATGAAGAGAAATTCGCTGCGCAGCAGGCCGATGCCTTGTGCGCCGACGGCCAGGGCGGCGGCGGTGTCGGCGGCTTGTTCGATGTTGGCCAGCAGTTCGATGGGCTGGCCGTCGCGGGTGATGGCGGGGGTGCTGCGCAGGCGGGCCAGTTGCTGGCGGGCCTGTTCGCTTTGCTGGCGGCGAAAGCGGTAGTCGGCCAGGACGGCGGGGGCGGGGTTGATGATGAGCAGGCCGGCGTCGCCGTCGATGATGAGCAGGTCGTCGGGGCGCACGCGCTGGCTGGCGCCGGCGACGCCGACGACGGCGGGGATGTCCAGGCTGCGCGCGGCGATGGCGGTGTGGCTGGCGCTGCTGCCGATGTCGGTGACGAAGCCGGCAAAGACGCTTTTGTTGAATTGCAGCATCTCGGCCGGGGAGAGGTCGGGGGCGACGAGCACCAGGGCGGCGGGGTCGTCGGCGGGGGCGGCAGGGCTTGTTGCCGAGGCGGCGGCGGGCCAGACGGGGGACTCGGGCGCGCCGCGCAGCTGGCGCAGCACGCGCCGGGCGACCTGGGCGAGGTCGGTTTTGCGCTCGCGCAGGTAGGCGTCGTCCATTTCGTCGAACTGGCGCGAGAGGGCTTCGAGCTGGGTGGCCAGCGCCCATTCGGCGTTGTAGTGGCGCTCGCGCACCCAGCGGGCGGTGTCGGCGGCCAGGGTTTCGTCTTGCAGGAACATGAGGTGCACGTCCAGCATGGCGGCCAGCTCGGCGGGGGTGTGCGCGGGCATGTGCTCGCGCAGGCGCTGCAATTGGGCGGTGACGGCCTGGCGGGCGGCGTGCAGGCGGGCGATTTCGGCTTCGATGTGCTCGGGGGCGATGAATTCGCGCGCGACTTCGACGGTGCCCGATTCGGCCAGCACGGCGCGGCCTATGGCGATGCCGCGCGCGGCGGGTTGTCCGGCCAGGGTGAGGCTCATGGGCGGCAGGCTCCGGCGGTTTCAGCGCGCGGCCAGCAGGCGGGCTGCTTCGCGGGCGAAGTAGGTGAGCACGCCATCGGTGCCGGCGCGCTTGAAGGCCAGCAGGCTTTCCATCATCACGGCGTCGTGCGCCAGCCAGCCGTTTTGCGCGGCGGCCTTGAGCATGGCGTATTCGCCGCTGACCTGGTAGGCGAAGGTGGGCACGCGAAACTGGTCTTTCACGCGGCGCACGACGTCCAGATAGGGCAGGCCGGGTTTGACCATGACCATGTCTGCGCCTTCGGCGATGTCCAGCGCCACTTCGCGCAGGGCTTCGTCGCCGTTGGCAGGGTCCATTTGATAGACCTTTTTGTCGCTCTGGCCCAGGTTGGCGGCGCTGCCCACGGCGTCGCGAAAAGGGCCGTAGAAGGCGCTGGCGTATTTGGCGCTGTAGGCCATGATGCGGGTGTGGACGTGGCCGGCGGCTTCCAGCGCCTGGCGCACCGCGCCGATGCGGCCATCCATCATGTCGCTGGGCGCAACGATGTCCGCGCCCGCTGCGGCATGCGCCAGGGCCTGCTTCACGAGCTGGGCGACGGTGGGGTCGTTGAGGATGTAGCCGCTTTCATCGAGCAGGCCGTCCTGGCCGTGGCTGGTGTAGGGGTCTAACGCCACGTCGGTCATCACGCCCAGCTCGGGAAAGCGCGCCTTCAGGCCGCGCACGGCGGCGGGAATGAGGCCCTCGGGGTTGGCGGCTTCGCTGCCTTGCGCGTCTTTCAGGCTGGCGTCAATCACGGGGAAAAGGGCCAGCGCCGGGATGCCCAGCGCCAGGCATTCCTCGGCCACGGGCAGCAGCAAATCGAGCGAGAGGCGCTCCACGCCGGGCATGGAGGGCACGGCCTCGCGGCGGCCCTGGCCTTCCAGCACGAAAACGGGGTAGATCAGGTCATCGGCGCGCAGGTGGTGCTCGCGCACCAGACGGCGGGTGAAATCATCGCGGCGCAGGCGGCGCGGGCGTATGGCGGGGTATTGGGCAGATGCGGCGTAAGTCATGGCCGCGCATTATCCGCTTGCAGAAACAAATACTTGGCATGAATGCAGGGGCGCAGATACAATCGCGGGTTCCGTTTTTCGGGCGGCCATTTGCGGCGGCTTTTTGAAAAACGGAATTTTTCATTTCACTCAAGAGGATTTTTTCCATGTACGCAGTCGTAAAAACCGGAGGCAAGCAATACCGCGTGGCCGCCGGCGACAAGATCAAGGTAGAACAGATTGCTGCGGACGTTGGCCAGGAAATCGTGCTGGAGCAAGTGGTGGCCGTGTTCGACGGCGACACCGTCAAGCTCGGCACGCCGCTGGTGGCCGGCGCGAGCGTCAAGGCCAAAGTGCTGGCGCACGGCAAGCACGACAAAGTGCGCATCTTCAAGATGCGCCGCCGCAAGCACTATCAAAAGCGCCAGGGCCACCGCCAGCTGTTTACCGAGCTGGAAATCGGCGCCATCGCCGCCTGAGCTGCGCTTCAGGCAAACAGGCATACACAGTCTTTCTGACCCAATAGGAGAAACAGACATGGCACACAAAAAAGGCGGCGGCTCCACACGCAACGGCCGCGATTCCAAACCGAAGATGCTGGGCGTGAAGGTGTTTGGCGGCCAAAGCATTCCCGCCGGCTCCATCATCGTGCGCCAGCGCGGCACCAAATTCCATCCGGGCGCCAATGTGGGCGTGGGCAAGGACCACACCCTGTTCGCGCTGGTGGATGGCAAAGTCTCTTTCGTGACCAAAGGCGCGCTGAACCGCCACACCGTGGTGGTCACGCCCCTGGCGGCCTGAAAACCTGTTCCAAGAGCCGGTTCAGGCTTTCGCCAAAGGCACAATGCCCGGCCCCGCAGCGCTGCCTGCGGGGCTTTTTTGTTTTCGCAGCCGGAGCAATTTCCATGAAATTCGTTGATGAAGCCCTGATCGATGTGGCGGCAGGCGATGGCGGCAATGGCTGCGTGTCATTCCGCCACGAGAAATACAAGGAATTCGGCGGCCCCGATGGCGGCGACGGCGGGCGCGGCGGCCACGTTTACGCCGTGGCCGATGCCAACCTGAACACGCTGGTGGACTACCGCTACGCCCGCCGCCACGAAGCCAAACGCGGCCAGCACGGCATGGGGTCTGACCGCTTTGGCGCGGCAGGCGAAGACGTGACGCTGAAAATGCCCGTCGGCACCCTCATCTGCGACGCACAGACGGGCGAAGTGCTGCACGAGCTTTTGCGGCCCGGCGAAAAAATCATGATCGCCAAAGGCGGCGAAGGCGGCCACGGCAACCTGCGCTTCAAAAGCGCCATCAACCGCGCCCCGCGCCAGAAAACGCCCGGCAAGCCCGGCGAGCAAAAAAGCCTGAAGCTGGAGCTGAAGGTGCTGGCCGACGTGGGCCTGCTGGGCATGCCCAATGCGGGCAAGTCCACCTTCATTTCTGCCGTGAGCAATGCGCGGCCCAAGATTGCCGATTACCCCTTCACCACCTTGCACCCCAATCTGGGCGTGGTGCGCGTGGGGCCGGAGCAGAGCTTTGTCGTGGCCGACATTCCCGGCCTCATCGAAGGCGCGAGCGAGGGCGCGGGCCTGGGCCATCAGTTTTTGCGCCACTTGCAGCGCACGCGGCTTTTGCTGCACATCGTCGATCTGGCCCCGTTCGACGAGGCCACCGACCCGGTGCAGCAGGCCCGGGCCATCGTGGCCGAGCTGAAAAAGTACGACCAGACCCTGCACGACAAGCCGCGCTGGCTGGTGCTCAACAAGCTGGACATGATCGCCCCCGAAGAGCGCGCCGCGCGGATCGCGGATTTCGTCAAACGCCTGGGCTGGCAGGGGCCGGTTTATGAAATCTCCGCCCTCACCCGCGAAGGCTGCCAGGCGCTCGTCCACGCCATTTACGAGCATGTGCACCAGGCGCAGCGCACGGAAATCGAAGCGCCGCAGGTCGATCCGCGCTTTGCTCCGACCGACGCAGAGCCGACCGCCGAGTAAAGCGCTTGCCAAACAAAAGGGCCTTTTGAAAAGGCCCTTTTTTTATTTGCTGCGCGTGCCCAGCGCCGCCGCCGCCAGGATGAGCGCCGTGGCCAGGGCCACGTTCCAGTTCATGGCCTGCCGCGTGCTCCACAGCAGCAAGAAGGTGGACAGCAGCGGCGTGAGATAGGCCAGCACGCCGATTTGCCGTGCATCGCCGCGCTTGAGCGCCGCATCCCACAAGAAGAAAGAGCCGCCCAGCGGCCCCAGCCCCAGCAGCGCGATCAGCCCCCAGTCGCGCGCCGAAAGCGTGGCCGCCGGCTCCATCAGCGCATGGCAGGCCAGCGAAAGCAGCCCCGAAATCAGGCCGAAGCCGCCTATGGCCGCCGTGGGGAAGCCGCGCCCGGTCATGGCCAGGCGCTTGGTCAGCAGCGAATAACTGGCCCAGTTGAAGGCCGCCGCCAGGGCGCAGGCAAAGCCGATGAGCGTGCGCGCATCCATGCTGAACGCGCCGCCGCCCCGGCCGCGCCCCAGGATGGCCACCGCCGCCCCGGCAAAGCCCATCAGCGCCGCCGCCACGTGCGCGCGCGTGACGCGCACGCCCGGCAAAAACACCGGCGCCAGCAGCACGATGCCCAGCGGCCAGAGGTAATTGATCAGATTGGCTTCCACCGGCGGCGCCAGTTGCAGGGCCGTGAAAACCAGAAAGTGGTAGCAAAACAGGCCGTAAACGCCCACCGCCAGCGTGCGGCCGGGCACGATGAGCTGGCGCAAATCAAAGCGCGCCAGCGGCAGCGCCACCACGCTGCCGGCCAGCAGGCCCAGCCCGGTCAGCAAAAAAGGCGGCACATGCGCCAGCGCCGCGCCCAGCGCCGCCAGCGAGGCCCACATGACGATGGCCCCCAGGGCCAGAAGCAAGGCAGGAGAAAACATGGCGCAAAGCCTAGCCCCAAAAAAGCCCGCCTCAAGGGGCGGGCCTGCTGGCTGCGCGCAAGGCTCGAATCAATGAGCGCCGCAGCGAATGATGTAGTCAAACGCCCCCAGCGCGGCGGTGGCGCCACTGCCTGCGGCCACCACGATTTGCTTGTAGGGCGCGGTCGTGCAATCGCCGGCAGCAAAAATGCCGGGCACGTTGGTCGCGCCCCTGGCATCGACGACGATTTCGCCAAAGCGGTTGCGCTCGACGGCATCGCCCAGCCATTCGGTGTTGGGCACCAGGCCGATTTGCACGAACACGCCTTCGAGCTGCACATGTTCGTCCTTGCCGCTGCCCCGGTGCCGGAAGTTCAGGCCGTTGACCTTGCCGCCCGCGCCCGTGATTTCGGTGGTTTGCGCGTTGGCGTGAATGGTCACATTGGGCAGGCTGCGCAGTTTTTGCACCAGCACGGCGTCGGCCTTCATTTCGGCGTTGTATTCCAGCACCGTGACGTGGCGCACCACGCCGGCCAGGTCGATGGCCGCTTCCACGCCCGAGTTGCCGCCGCCGATCACGGCCACATCCTTGCCCTTGAACAGGGGGCCGTCGCAGTGCGGGCAGTAGGCCACGCCCCGGGTTTTGTATTCCTGCTCGCCGGGCACGCCCACGTTGCGCCAGCGCGCGCCGGTAGCCAGGATGAGCGTGCGGCTTTGCAGCGTGCCGCCGTTTTCCAGCTGCACGGTGATCAGCCCGCCCGTTTTCTCCGGCGGCACGATGGCGGCCACGCGCTGGGCCGTCATGATGTCCACACCGTAGCTGCGCACGTGCTGCTCCAGCTGGGCGGCGTAGGCCGGGCCGTTGGTTTCGATCACGCCGGGGTAGTTGGCAATTTCCAGGGTGTCATTGACCTGGCCGCCAAAGCGCTCGGCCACCACGCCGGTGCGTATGCCCTTGCGGGCCGTGTAGATGGCCGCCGATGCGCCAGCCGGGCCGCCGCCGATGACCAGCACGTCAAAAGGCTCTTTGGCGCTGAGCTTTTCGGCATCGCGCGCAGCCGCGCCGGTGTCCACTTTTTGCAGGATTTCTTCCAGCGTCATGCGGCCGGAGCCGAACATCTGCCCGTTCAGATAGATGGCGGGCACGCCCATGATTTCGCGCTCTTCGATTTCCTTTTGGAACAGGCCGCCGTCAATGATGGTGGTCTTGATGAGCGGGTTGTAGATGGACATCAGCGTCAGCGCCTGCACCACGTCCGGGCAGTTGTGGCACGACAGGCTCATGTACACCTCGAAATTCATCTCCTGCGCCGGCCGCAGCGACTTGATTTGCGCCAGCGTTTCCTCGCTCACCTTGGGCGGGTGGCCGCCCGTCCAAAGCAGCGCCAGCACCAGGCTGGTGAACTCGTGCCCCAGCGGAATGGCAGCAAAGCGCAGGTGCTGCTCGCCGTCGGGGCGGGTCAGCGCGAAAGAGGGCGCGCGCGCATCGCTGCCTTCGGCGCTGAAGGTGATCTTGTCGCTCATGCCGGCCACCTCTTGCAGCAAATCGCGCATTTCGGCGGATTTGGCGTCGCTGCCCAGCGTGGCAGTCAGGGTGATGGGGCGGCGCAGCATGGTCATGTATTGCTGCAATTGGGCGGAAATGTCGGCGTCGAGCATGGTGAATTCCAGATTTCAAAAAGGGCGCTGAAGGGGCGCAGCCAGGGTGGGGGCGAAAAAAAGCCGGACGGCCGCGCGCCATGCACTCTTGCGCGCAGTCCGCCGTCCGGCAGGAGGAGTCAAGCGGTGAGGAAAGCGCTTAAATCTTGCCCACCAGGTCGATGGAAGGCTTGAGGGTTTTTTCGCCCTCTTTCCATTTGGCGGGGCACACCTCGCCGGGGTGGGCGGCGGTGTATTGGGCGGCCTTGAGCTTGCGCACGGTTTCTTTCACGTCGCGGGCGATTTCGTTGGAGTGCACTTCCATCGTTTTGATGGTGCCGCTGGGGTCGATCACGAAGGTGCCGCGCAGGGCCAGACCTTCGGCGGGAATGTGCACGCCAAAGGCGTTGGTGAGCTGGTGCGTGGGATCGCCCACCAGATAGAACCGGGCCTTGCCCACGGCGTCGCTGGTTTCGTGCCACACCTTGTGCGAGAAGTGCGTGTCGGTGGTGACGATGTAAACCTCGGCGTTGGCCTTCTGGAAGTCGGCGTAGTTGTCGGCGGCGTCTTCAATTTCGGTGGGGCAGTTGAAGGTGAAGGCGGCGGGCATAAAGATCACCACGGACCAGCGTTTGCCATCCGAGAGGTTCTGCTCGGTGATGGTTTCAAACGAGCCGTTGTGAAAGGCCTGGGCCGTAAAGGGTTGCACTTTGGTGTTGATCAGGGACATGGTTTGCTCCAGTCAGAAGGGGTTGAAAAAGAAGTTCCGTGGATCGGCAAACAGCGCGTGAAAAGCGCCGGGCGATGCGTGATTATGTATTCAATCTATTGGCCGCGTCGATTCATTTTATTAAAGCTATTTTTAGAGCCGGACTATGGCCCGATCGCGCCCGCGCCAGGCCCCGGAAATGGCGCTTTTACAGGGTAATTCCCCAGTGAAAAAGCAGGGTCATTGTTCAACAATTTGCGCCTTCGCAGCGCCCGGCCGGCTTGCCTTTTGCGGACTTGCCGCAGGCGCGCGCACCCCGCGTTTTCATCCCACGTTTTGTTTTGGAGATCGTTTGTCCATGAGTCAAACAACCCACTCGCGCCGCGCATCCATCATCGCGGCCATATTCCTGATGGCCACCTCGGCCATCGGCCCCGGTTTCATCACGCAGACGGCCACCTTCACCGTCAAGCTGGGCGCGGCCTTTGCCTTCGGCATCCTGGCGTCCATCCTGATTGACTTCGTGGTGCAGCTCAACATCTGGCGCATGGTGGCGCTGGGCAGGCGCAATGCCTCGGAGCTGGCCAATGCCGCGCTGCCCGGCAGCGGCTACTTGCTGGCCCTGCTGGTCATGTTTGGCGGGCTGGTGTTCAACGTGGGCAACATCGCCGGCGCGGGCCTGGGGCTGAATGCGCTGCTGGGGCTGCCCACGGCCTGGGGCGGCGGCATCAGCGCCGCACTGGCGCTGGGCATCTTTGCTTCCAAACGTGCAGGCATGGCGGTGGACAAGCTCATCATCTGGCTGGGCATGCTCATGATTGCGCTGACGCTGTATGTGGCCTTCGTCTCCGGCCCGCCCGTGGGCGAGGCGCTGCGCCAGACGGTGCTGCCGGATGTGATCGACTGGGTCACCATCACCACCATCGTCGGCGGCACGGTGGGCGGCTACATCACCTACGCGGGCGCGCACCGCCTGCTCGATCGCGGCCTGACCGGCGAGGAAAACCTGCGCAGCGTCACCAGCGGCGCGCTCAACGGCATCACCGTCACCGGCATCATGCGTTACGTGCTGTTTCTCGCCATCCTGGGCGTGGTCAGCAGCGGCACGGTGATTGATATCTCCGGCAAGGGCGCCAACCCGGCTGCGCAAGCCTTCCAGGCCGCTGCCGGCGAGCTGGGTTTGCGCTTTTTCGGCCTGGTTTTGTGGGCAGCGGCCATCACCAGCGTGATCGGCGCGGCCTACACCTCCATGTCCTTTCTCTCGGCCTTCAGGCCCGGCATTTCGGAAGGCGCGCGCAACAAGGCCACCGTGGTGTTCATCCTCGTGTCGCTGGCCGTGTTTCTGGGGCTGGGCCAGGCCCCGGCGGCGCTGCTGGTGTTTGCGGGCGGCTTTAACGGCCTCATCCTGCCGCTGGGCATGAGCATCTTCATGTACATCGGCTGGGCGCGCCCCGACCTGCTTGGCGGCAAGCCCTACTCGCGCCCGCTGCTGGCGCTGGGCACGCTGGTGTGCCTGCTGACCTGGTACATGGGCTACAAGTCCTTTGGCGGCATCTTCAAACTCATCGGAATCGGCGCATGAACCCCCTGGAATTGAAGATCGACCTCAACAGCGATTTGGGCGAAAGCCTGGGCGCGTGGCGCATGGGCGACGACGCGGCCATGCTGGACATCGTCACCAGCGCCAACGTCGCCTGCGGCTTTCACGCAGGCGACGCGGCCGGCATCCTGCACACGCTGCGCCAGGCCGCCGCGCGCGGCGTCAGCGTGGGCGCGCACGTGGCCTACCCCGATCTGGCCGGATTTGGCCGCCGCAACATGGACGTGGCCAGCGCCGATTTGCAGGCCGATGTGATCTACCAGATCGGCGCGCTGCAAGCGCTGGCGGCCGTGGCAGGCACGCAGGTGCGCTACGTCAAGCCGCACGGCGCGCTCTACAACACCATCGCGCACGACCGCCGCCAGGCCGCCGATGTGATCGCCGCCATCCGCGCCGTGGATGCCAGCCTGGCGCTGGTGGCCCTGGCCGGCGCGCCCCTGGTGCAGTGGGCGCAGGACGCGGGATTGCGCGTGGTGCAGGAAGCCTTTGCCGACCGCGCCTACACCCCGCAGGGCACGCTGGTCAGCCGCCGCGAGCCGGGCGCCGTGCTGCACGACGCGGCCCTGGTGGCCCGCCGCATGGTGCAACTGGTGCAGCACGGCGTGGTGGAAGCGGCCGACGGCAGCCTGGTGCCCGTGCAGGCCGATTCCATCTGCGTGCATGGCGACAGCCCCGACGCCGTGGAAATGGCCCGCCAGGTGCGCCACGCCCTGGGCGAAGCGGGCGTGGCGCTCAAGCCCTTTGCCTGATTCGGCATGACAAGGCCCGCCCTGCCTCGGCATTTGCGCCCGGCCTCGGCCTGCTCAAGCGGGCGGGCGGGCCGGGGCGGGGTCCACCTTCAGCTCGATGCGCGTGGCGTGATCCTGCCCTCTGGCCTCGAAAGTGGCGGGCTGGCCCACCTTCACCTGCATCTCAAAGCCGTTCACCACCGTCCAATCGGCCTCCTTTTGCATCAGCACCTGCCCCTGCACCTGCGCCGTGGCCTGCCCGTTCACGGGCGGCGCGCTGCGAACGGTGTAGTTCACGCGCAGCGCGGGCTGTTTTTCATCGCGGGGCCGGTTGGTCATGGTCACGGCGCGGCCCGGCTCCACCACGGCGTGGTGCGCCATCTCGTGCGCATCCACGTGCACGGTCATGTCCACCGCCAGCAGATCATGGCCCGCTTCTGCCGCGCCCCAGGCGGCAGCGCCCGCCAGCGCGGCAGCGCCCAAACCCAGCCGCAGCGCGGCCGAAGCAGATTTGCAAATGAATTTCTGCATGATTTTCTCCACGGTTGATGAAAATCCCGCCATATTAATCATTCAGGTAAGGCAGAAAATTATTTTTTTATATTCAAAACCGCCCGCCGATTTTCTTTTTATTCAAAAAAACGCGCCGTCATGCCCCACGCTGCCGCCCCCCGTTCTGACGAACCCCTGAGCGCCTCTGCTGCCCGCCTGCGCTACCGCGCCGGGCACGTCGCCCCCACGGCGGGCGTGGCCCCCGGCTGCGTGCAGGCCAATTTGATTGCCCTGCCTGGCGATTGGGCCTGGGACTTTCTGCTTTTTGCCCAGCGCAATCCGCAGCCCTGCCCCGTGCTGGATGTGATCGAAGCCGGCGGTCACCAAACGGCGCTGGCCCCGGATGCGGACGTGCGCACCGACTTGCCCCTTTACCGCGTCTGGCGGCAGGGCCGGCTGGCCGAAGAAGTGGCCGATGCCCGCCCGCTTTGGGCCGGGCAGCCCGATCTCGTCACCTTTTTGATCGGATGCAGCTTCACCTTTGAAACCCCGCTGCGCCAGGCCGGCATTGCCGTGCGCCATATCGAGCTGGGCTGCAACGTGCCCATGTTCAAAACCAACATCGCCTGCCGCCCGGCGGGCCGCCTGCACGGGCCGATGGTCGTTTCCATGCGCCCCATCCCCGCCAGCCGCGTGGCCGATGCCTGCCGCATTTCGGCGCGTTACCCCGGCGTGCATGGCGCGCCCGTGCATGTGGGCGATCCGGCCGCCATCGGCATTGCTGATTTGCAAAAGCCCGACTTTGGCGATCCCGTGCCCGTGCGCGCCGGCGAAGTGCCCGTGTTCTGGGCCTGCGGCGTGACCCCGCAGGCGGTCGTCATGGCCTCGGGCGTGCCCTTTGCCGTCACCCACGCGCCGGGGCACATGTTCATTGCCGATGTGCCCGATGAGCGCTACCACGTCTAGCCCGCACTGCCGCCCTTTTCCTTCCCGTCACGAAAGCCCCTTTTGCATGCGATTTCTCCCCGTCACCCCCGGCGCGCTGCTCGTCGAGCTGCCCGATCTGCCTCAAACCCTGGCGCTGCTGCACGCGCTGCAAAGCCAGCCCATCGAAGGCGTGAGCGAAATCGTGCCCGCCGCGCGCACCCTGCTCATCAGCTATGAACCCTGGCGCTGGCAGCCCGCGCCGCTGGCCGCGCAAGTGCGGGCGCTGGCCGCGCAAATGCAGGCCGGCTGGCTCACCCAGGCCGAGGAAATCGTGCGCATTCCCGTGCGCTACGACGGCGAGGATTTGGCCGAAGTGGCCGCCCACCTGGGCCTGAGCGCGCAGCAGGTCATCGAGCGCCACTGCGCCCGCCCCTGGCAAGTGGCCTTCGTGGGCTTTGCTCCCGGCTTTGCCTATTTGAGCGATGGCGATGCGGTGTTTGACGTGCCGCGCCGCGCCAGCCCGCGCACGCGCATTCCCCCCGGCGCGGTGGCGCTGGCCGGGCGCTTTTCCGGCATCTACCCGCGCGCCAGCCCCGGCGGCTGGCAGCTCATCGGGCAAACCGACGTGCCCATGTGGGACTTGCAGCGCAGCCCGCCCGCCTTGTTGCAGCCGGGCCAGAGCGTGCAATTTGTCGATGTCGCCACGCCCGAAGGCCGCCTTTTGCAGCAGCAGTGGAGCGAGCGCCTGCAAGCCGGCAGCGCCGCCCCGGCAAGCGCCACGAACAGCGCCCCAAACAGCGCCCCGGCCGCGGTGGATGGGCACACCCTGGAAATCGTGCAGCCCGGCTTGCAGGCGCTGGTGCAAGACCTGGGCCGCAGCGGCCATGCGGGGCAGGGCGTTTCGGCCTCGGGCGCGCTCGATCGCGCGGCCTTTCTGGCGGCCAACCGCCTGGTGGGCAACCACCACAACGCCCCCGCGCTGGAGCTGCTGCACGGCGGCTTTTGCCTGCGCGTGCACGGCCACGCCGTCGTCGCCGTCACCGGGGCCGAAGGGCCGCTCACCCTGCGCCGCATGGACGGCCTGGCCATGAACGCCGCCCGCCACACCCCGCTGGCGCTGGAAGCGGGCGACACCCTCACCCTCGGCGCGCCCGAAGCGGGCCTGCGCAGCTATCTGGCCGTGCGCGGCGGGCTGGCTGTCGCCCCCGTGCTGGGCAGTTGCGCCACCGACACCCTCTCCGGCGTCGGCCCCGCGCCGCTGGCGGCCGGGCAGCTTTTGCGCGTCGGCCACCATGAAAACGCGCACCCCGGCTGGCATGCCGCCAGCGTGGCCGCCCATGCCGAAAGCGCCCTGCCGCACCTGCCGCGCACCGGGCACAGCGCCGACACCGTCTGGCTTGATCTGCACCTGGGCCCGCGCACCGACTGGTTCAGCGCCGAAGCCGTGCGCCTGCTGCTGGAGCAGCCCTGGCAAGTCACCGCCCAGTCCAACCGCGTCGGCCTGCGTCTTTCCGGCCGCCAGCCCTTAACGCGGGCCGCCGCCTTCGAGGGCCAGGAGCTGCCCAGCGAAGGCACGGCCCTGGGCGCATTGCAAGTGCCCGCCAACGGCCAGCCCGTGCTCTTTCTGGCCGATCACCCCCTCACCGGCGGCTATCCCGTCATCGCCTGCGTGGCCCCGCATCACCTCGATCTGGCCGCCCAGCTTCCCGCAGGCACGCTCGTGCGCTTTCGCGCCCACCAACCCTTTGAAGAAATCCAGCCATGAAAAAAGTCCTGATTGCCAATCGCGGCGAAATCGCCGTTCGCATCATCCGCGCCTGCGCCGACTACGGCGTGCAAAGCGTCGCCCTCTACGCTGACGCCGATATCGACGCGCTGCACACCCGCCTGGCCGACCAAGCCCACGCGCTGCACGGCCAGCGCCCGGCCGACACCTATCTGAACGTCGAAAAAATCCTCGCCGCCGCCCGCGCCAGCGGCGCGGATGCCGTTCACCCCGGCTACGGCTTTCTTTCTGAAAACGCCGCCTTCGCCCAGGCCGTGATCGACGCCGGCCTGATCTGGATCGGCCCGCCGCCTTCGGCCATCTCGCTGCTGGGCGACAAGGTTTCGGCCCGCCAGCTCGCCCAGCAGGCCGGCGCGCCCCTGGTGGCCGGCACCCCCGGGCCTGTTGCCAGCGCCGAAGAAGTGCTGGCCTTCGCCCGCCAGCACGGCCTGCCCATCGCCATCAAGGCCGCCTTCGGCGGCGGCGGCCGCGGCCTGAAAGTGGCCTGGCACATGGACGAAGTGGCCGAGCTGTATCACTCCGCCGTGCGCGAAGCCAGCGCCGCCTTCGGCCGGGGCGAATGCTTCGTTGAGCAATATCTGGATCAGCCCCGCCATGTGGAAGTGCAGGTCATGGCCGACACCCACGGGCGCGTGGCCGTGCTGGGCACGCGCGACTGTTCGCTACAGCGGCGCAACCAGAAACTCGTCGAAGAAGCCCCCGCCCCCTTCCTCACCGACGCCCAGCGCCAGCGCCTGCACCAGGCCGCGCGCGATGTGTGCCAGCGCGCCGGCTACGTGGGCGCGGGCACCGTTGAATTCCTCGTCAGCCGCAGCGGCGCGATTTCCTTTCTGGAAGTCAACACCCGCCTGCAAGTGGAGCACCCCGTCACCGAAGAAACCACCGGGCAAGACCTCGTGATCGAGCAACTGCGCATCGCCGACGGCCTGCCGCTTTCCGTGCCCGACGAACCCGCCCCCCACGGCCACGCCATCGAATTTCGCATCAACGCCGAAGACGTCGCCCGCGGCTTTCTGCCCATGCCCGGCCCCATCACCGCCTTCAACCCCCCCGGCGGCCCCGGCGTGCGCGTGGACAGCGGCGTGCAAAACGGCAGCGCCGTCGCCCCGCAGTTTGACTCCATGATGGCCAAACTCATCATCTGGGCCCCCAGCCGCGAACAGGCCCTGGCGCGCGCGCGCCGCGCCCTGGCCGAATTCCAGATCGAAGGCGTGCCCAGCGTGCTGCCCTTTCACCGCGCCGTGCTGCAAGCGCCCGCCTTCTGCGCCCGCAGCGCGCAAGACTTTCACATCCACACCCGCTGGATCGAAACCGACTTCGCCGCCGAACTGGCCCGCCTGACCCCCGCCGCCCGCCCCGCCGCGCAAGACGAAACCCTGCTGCGCCTGCCCCTGGAAATCGACGGCCGCCGCCACCTGCTGGCCCTGCCCGCGCGCCTTCTGGCCGCCCTGCCCGGCAGCGCCGCGCCCGCCGAGGCGGCAAAGGCACCCGAACCTGCCGACGAAAACGCCCTGCCCGCCCCCGCCGCCGCCAACCTGCACGCCTGGAAAGTGCCCGACGGCCAGCGCGTGCAAGCGGGCCAGCTCGTGGCCATCATGGAAGCGATGAAGATGGAAATGCAAGTGACCGCCCACAAGGCCGGCGTGCTGCGCCACCTCATCCCCGCCGGCCAGGCCGCCGCCCTGGGCCAGCCTCTGGCCCGCATCGAATAAGCCCGGCCCACGCCCCGCACCCGGTGCGGGGCGAAGTTATCCACAGTTTTCTCCTGATTTGATAGCGCACTGCGCAGTGTTTACGGGTGCTGTGGGCCTTCTGCCCATTTGGTAATCAAAATTTTGTATCTGAATGCATGACACAACGGGCGCGCAATCGGCGAGAGGGGAAAGCCGGGCGGGGGGAATGCGGCCCAGCGAGCCGGTTTTCAAAAATCGGCTTGCTTTTCGGCCTCAAAACGCCTTGGGGAAAGGTGAGTTATCCACAGCTTTTTCCTGATTTGATAGCGCGCTGCGCAGCATGGGCGGGCGCTGCGGGGCTTTTGCCTGTTTGTTAAGCAAAAAATGTTTTCAAAATGAAAGCGGATCGACGTCGATGACCCAGCGGGCGAGGGCTTTGTGGCGGGCCTTGAGGGCGTGCAGTTGCGGCTGCCAGTGGGCCAGAAGCTGTTGCAGGGCGGGGCGGTGGGTGGTTTCGAGCAGCATGTGGGCGCGCTCCATGCCGGCCAGGCGCTGCATGGCGGCGGGCACGGGCGGGTAGAGGGTGACGGCGGCGGCCTGGGCTGGGGTGGCGATGGCGGCGGCGGCGTCGTGCAAAAAGGCCAGCGCGGCTTGCTGCTGGCGGCTTTCGGCGCGCAGCAGGGCCAGGTGGGTGTAGGGCGGCAGGCCGGCGGCCTGGCGCTCGCCCAGCTGGGCGGCGGCAAAGCCGGGGTAGTCGTGCGTCTTGAGGGCGGCAAAGAGGGGGTGGGCGGGGTGCTCGGTTTGCACCCACATTTCGCTGCCCTGGCTGTGGGCGGCGTCGCGCCCGGCGCGCCCGGCAGCTTGCATGAGCAGGGCAAACAGGCGCTCGGCGGCGCGAAAGTCTTCGCTGAACAAGGCGGTGTCGGGGTTGAGCGCGGCCACGAGGGTGACGCGGCGAAAGTCGTGCCCCTTGGCAATCATTTGGGTGCCCACGAGCACATCCACGCTGCCCTCGTGCACATGGGCCAGTTGGCCGGCAAGCTGGCCTTTGTGGCGGGTGGTGTCGGCGTCCATGCGGGCGATGCGCGCGCGGCTGCCGTCGGGGCGGGTGGCGTTTTGCAGCAGGGCGATGGCGGCTTCTTCCAGCTGCTCGGTGCCCTGGCCGATGGGGGTGATGTCGGCATTGCCGCAGGTCGGGCAGGCGCGGGGCACGCTTTGGGCCAGGCCGCAGTGGTGGCAGCGCAGGCTGCGGTCGGTTTTATGAAAAACGCGCCAGGCGCTGCAATGGGGGCATTGGCTTTTCCAGTCGCAGTTGGCGCAGTGCAGCACGGGGGCCCAGCCACGGCGGTTGAGCAGCAGCAGGCTTTGCTCGCCACGGGCGATGCGCTGGCCGATGGCTTCCAGCAGGGGGGCGGCGATGAGCGTGCCGCGCGGCTGGCGCTTCATATCGACCCGGCGCACCAGCGGCAGCGCGCCTGCGCCCACGCGCGCGGGCATGGACAGGCGCTGGTAGCGCCCGCCGGCGTCGCCCGCTGTGGCGGGGCGGCTGTTGTGCCAGCTCTCCAGCGAGGGCGTGGCCGAGCCGAGCACGACTTTGCAGCCGGCTTCGGCCAGCAGGCTGGCGCGATAGACGGCCAGATCGCGGGCGGAGTAGCGCGCGCCTTCTTGCTGCTTGTAGCTGCTGTCGTGCTCTTCATCGACCACGATCAGGCGCAGCCCGGGCAGCGAGGCCAGCGCCGCCATGCGCGTGCCCAGCACGATGCGCGCGCGCCCGGTGTGCGCGGCCAGCCAGGCGGCCAGGCGCTGCGCGGGGGTGAGGCCGCTGTGCATGAAGACGACGGCCTGCTCGCCCAGCCACGGGGCAAAGCGGGCGGCAAAGCGCGCGTGCAGCTGCGGGGTGAGGTTGATCTCTGGCGCCAGCACCAGCACTTGCGCGCCCGGCTCCTGCGCCAGCGCGGCCTGGGCGGCTTGCATATAGACCTCGGTTTTGCCGCTGCCGGTGGCCCCGTGCAGCAAAAAGGGGCCGCGCCCGCTGGCAATGGCGGCCAGGGCGGCGGCCTGCTCGCGGGTGGGCGCGGGCGCGGCCGGGGGAGCGGCGGGGGCCGGGGCAGCTTCGGTTTTTTGCAGCCGCGCCAGGCGGCGGGCAAGCTGGGCGTCATCCAGCGTGCGCAGCTGCGGCGGCAGCGCGGCCAGCGCCACTTCGCCCAGGGCGCGCTGGTAGTAGCGGGCGGCAAATTCGATCAAGGCGCGCCAGTGCGCATCCAGCGGCGCCAGCGCGTGCAGCACGCCCGCCAGCGGCCTGATCTGCCCGGCCAGATCGGCCCCGGGCGCATCGGCCATGCCCCAGACCACGCCCGGCACCTCGCGCCGCCCCAGCGGCACGCGCACCAGCGTGCCCGCAGGCAGCGGCGCGCTGTGGCTGTAAGTGAGCGCGCCGCCAATGGCGCTGTAAGCCGGCGTGGGCACCAGCACGGACAGCCAGCAGGCAGCGGCAGCAGCAGATTCAGTCATGGGCAAAAAACGGGGGGAAGGCCGAGGGGCGCGCAATGCTGCCATGCCCGCATTCACTCGCATTCACCCGCATTTACCCGCACCCGAGAGCCGCAAGCCGCTGCGTATCATCCATTTGCGATTTGCTCGCAAATTCAGCCCGCCCGCCACGCGCCACGCCCGGGCGGGCTTTTTTTCAGCCTTTTGTTTTGGAGGATTTGCCCCATGAGCGACACCCGATTTACCGACCAACTGCGCCAGGCCAATGCCGATGTGTGGGAGCAGGCCGTGGGCCACCGCTTCGTGCAGCAGCTATGGGCGGGCCAAGTGCCCGATGAAGTGATGGCGCACTATCTGGTGCAGGACTACCGCTTTCTGGACAGCTTCCTCACCCTGCTGGGCGCGGCCATCGCCACCGCCGATACGCTGGAGGCGCGCCTGCGCCTGGGTCGCTTTGCCGGAATGATCAGCAGCGATGAAAACACCTATTTCCTGCGCTGCTTCGACTCGCTGGGCGTGAGCGAGCAGCGCCGCCTGCGCGAGCCGGATGCCGCCCCCACCGCCGGCTTTCAGGCCCTGATGCGCGAGGCCGCCGCCACGCGCGACTACGCCGCCGCGCTGGCCGTGCTCACCGTGGCCGAGTGGCTGTATCTGGACTGGGCCGCGCGCGGCACGGATGCGGGCCGGCCCATGCCCGCGCGCTTTGAGCACGCGGAGTGGATCACCCTGCACGACAACCCCTTCTTCCGGGACTTCGTCGCCTTCTTGCGCGCCGAACTCGACCGCGCCGGCGCGGCCAGCGCCGCCGCCAGCGCCCGGGCGCACGACTTTTTCCGCCGCGCCGTGGCGCTGGAGCTGGCCTTTTTCGACGAGGCTTACAAGGCATGAGCGCGCCCGCCCCCGCACTGTTCGAGCGCCTGCGCGCCGCCGCCCCCGCCGCCTGGCAGCGCTACGTGGCGCACCCCTTTGTGCAGCAAATGGAGCAGGGCACGCTGCCCGAGGCGGCCTTTCGCCGCTATCTGGAGCAGGACTATCTCTTTCTCATCCAATACGCCCGCGCCTGGGCGCTGGCCATCTGCAAAAGCCGCCGCCTGGCCGACATGAACGTGGCGCGCGGCGGGCTGAACGCCATCCTGGACGAGATGCAGCTGCACGTGCGCCTGTGCGCCCGCTGGGGCGTGAGCGAGGCCGCCTTGCAAACCGCCGCCGAACACCGCGCCACCGTGGCCTACACCCGCTACGTGATGGACTGCGGCTACAGCGGCGACTTGCTCGACTTGCTCGTCGCCCTGCTGCCGTGCATGACGGGCTATGCCGAAATCGGCCTGCGCCTGGCCCCGGCGCTGGCGGCCAGGCCCGATCACCCCTACCGCGAGTGGATCAGCGAATACGCCGGCGCGCCCTTCCAGCAGGCCGCCCAGGCCAGCGCCCGCCATCTGGACGAAGTGGCCACGCCCCTGCTCACCCCCGCGCGCTTTGAGCAGCTGGCCGCCACCTTCGCCCGGGCCTGCGAGCTGGAGGCCGACTTCTGGCAAATGGGGCTGGAAGAAGCCTGAAAACGCCGCCGCCCATGAAAAAACGCCGCGTCATGCGGCGTTTTTCCTTTGGTAAGCAAGCCCGATTCAGGGCCGGGTTAGTTGCGGCTCACCTGCCGCAGCGTCACCAGCTCCTCTGCGCTGGTCGGGTGTATGCCCAGCGTGGCATCGAACTGCGCCTTCGTCGCTCCGCACTGCATCGCCACCGCAAAGCCCTGCACGATCTCCGGCGCATCGTCGCCCACCATGTGCAGCCCCAGCACGCGGTCGCTCTCGTCATCGACCACCAGCTTCACCAGCGTGCGCGCCGCGCTGCCCGAAAGCGTGTGCCGCAGCGGCCGGAAATCACTGCGATAAATGCGCAGCCGCCGCCCCAGCGCGCGCGCCTGCTCCTCGCCCAGCCCCACCGTGCCTATGGGCGGATGCGTGAACACCGCCGTTGGCGTCAATTCATAAGGCACCGGTCGCGGCGGCTGCTGTGGCGACTGCCCCGGCAGGGGAAACAGCGCATCCACCAGCGCCGCCGCCTCGGCCAGCGCCACCGGCGTGAGCGCCAGCCGGCCCACCACATCGCCCACGGCCCACACCCCCGGCGCGCGCGTGGCAAAGCCCTCATCCACCTCAATCTGCCCGCCGCGCGCCAGCGTCACGCCCGCCGCCTCCAGATTCAGCCCCTGCGTATTGGGCACGCGCCCCGTGGCATACAGCACCGCATCGGCCTCCAGCGTTTGCCCGTCGGTCAAAAGCACCCGGCGCGCCGCCTGCGGCCCGTCGCAATCAATGCGCGCCACATCGCAGCGCGTGCGCACCTGCACCCCCGCCTGCTGCATCTGCTGCGCCAAAAACGCGCGCACCTCGTCATCAAAGCCGCGCAGCACCTGCTCGCCGCGATACACCAGCGTCACCTGCGCGCCCAGGCCGTGAAAAATGCTCGCCATCTCGCAGCCGATATAGCCCCCGCCCACCACCACCAGGCGGCGCGGGAAAACGGGCAAATCAAACACCTCGTTTGACGTAATTGCCCACTGCTCCCCCGGCACATCCGGGCGGCGCGGCGTGCCCCCCGTGGCAATCAGGATGCGGCGCGCCTCGAACACGCGCTCGCCCCCGTCTTCAGGCTGCACCCGCACCCGCTGCGGCCCCGCCAGGCTGGCGCGCCCCTGCACCAAAAGCACCCCGGCCTGCTGCAAAAGCTGGCGGTAAACGCCATTGAGCCGGGCAATCTCGCCCGCGCGCGCCGCCTTCAGCGCCGCCCAGTCCAGCCTGGGCGCGCCCTCTTGCGGCCAGCGCCAGCCAAAGCCGCGCGCCTGCTCGAACGACTCGCCATAGTGCGCCGCCATGCTGTAGAGCTTTTTCGGAATGCAGCCCACATTCACGCAAGTGCCCCCCATCGCCCAGCTCTCGGCCAGCGCCACGCGCGCGCCCCGCTGCGCCGCCATGCGCGCCGCCCGCACCCCGCCCGAGCCGCCGCCAATCACAAACAAATCAAACACCTGCTGCTCACTCATAAGCCCAATCTCCTTCTTCGCGGCCCGGCCGGCCGCACAAACGAAAAGCGCGAATTGTCGGCATCCCCCCGTTTCCCTGCACGGAAACATTTGCTTTCCTGATTTTGATGAAAAAATCAGCAAAAGGCCCGCAGCGCCCGCCAGTGCTGCGTAGTGCGCTATCAAATCAAGAGAAAACTGTGGATAACTTGCCTTTTCCCCTGCCCGCGAACCTGCCAGCCTGATGAAAACGGGATATTTTTCAAAAACCGAAAGGATTTTTTAAATGACCGCCCCTGCCTGCACCGCCGAGCGTGTTTATGAATATGTGCACGCGCCGCACAAAAACGCCGTATTGCTCGATCGCCTGTGGCCGCGCGGCATCCGCCGGGCGCAACTGGAAAACGTGGCCTGGGAAAAAGACGCCAGCCCCAGCACGGAACTGCGCCGCTGGTTTCATGAAAACCCCGATGCGCGTTTTGCCGAGTTTTGCGGGCGATTCAGGCAAGAGCTGCAAACCCCCGCCGCACAAGCTGCGCTGCAACGCCTGCGCGCCATGCCCCGCCCGCTGATTTTGCTCACCGCCGCCAAAAACCCCGCCCACAGCCATATTGCCGTGTTGCTGCAAGAGTTAAACGGATGCTGAAAAGCAAAAATCACGCCCTGCCGATTTTTTTTACCCTGAAACCTATTGCTGCTGCGATTTCCGTTGCGATTTTTTCTGCGCTGGCCGCGCAAACCCAGGCCGCCGATCTGGATTTTTCCAAGCAAACCCACACCGCGCAAAGCGCGGAAATCAACGGCCTAACCGTGCAATACCGCGCCTTTAAAAATATTTCCTACGTGAAAAACCCGGTGGAATCCGATTATCAAACCATCAACATCTATATTCCCGAAGCCTATTTTCATGGCGGCAGCATCAACGGCTACACCGCCGAAACCGCGCCGATTTTCCTGCCCAACAAAATCGGCGGCTATATGCCCGCCAGGGCGGGCGTTCCCGGCCAGAAAGGGCGCGTTGACGCAAGCGCGGGCGCGGATGCCATGCAGGTTGCCCTCTCGCGCGGTCTGGTGGTGGCCAGCCCCGGCGCGCGCGGGCGCACCTCGCCTTCCGGCAAAGTGCCTGCGGCCATCGTTGATTTGAAAGCCGCCGTGCGTTATCTGAAAATCAACGACAAAATCATGGCGGGCGACGCGCAAAAAATCATTTCCAACGGCATCAGCGCGGGCGGCGCATTTTCCGTATTGCTGGGCGCATCTGCCAATCAGGAAGATTACGCCAGCCGTTTGAAAGCCCTGGGCGCAGCCGATGCCGATGACAGCATATTCGCCGTTTCGGCCTATTGCCCGATTTCCATACTCGACCATGCCGACGCCGCCTATGAATGGCAATTCAACGGCGTCAACGATTATCAGAAAATTAATATCACCATGCTCGATTACAAGGTTGAGCGAAAATTGGTCAAAGGCACGCTCACCGAAGCCGAGAAAAAACTTTTAGACAATCTGAAACCCCTGTTCGCCCCCTATCTCAACAGCCTGAAACTCAAGGACGCGCAGGGCAGGGCGCTGACGCTGAATTCAAACGGCAACGGCAGTTTCAAAAACCACATGGCTGCGCTTTTGGCCCAATCGGCGCAAACCGCGCTGGATGCGGGTCAGGATTTGTCAGGCCGAAACTGGCTCACCATTCAAAATGGCAAGGTAGTAAGCGTTGATTTTGATCAATATGCCGCGGCCGCCGGCCGCCAAAAAACCCCGCCCGCCTTTGACGGCGTGGATTTGTGCACGGGCGAAAACCAGCTTTTCGGCAGCGAAAACCAGGACAAGCGCCATTTCACCGATTTTTCCGCGCAAAACAGCGCCGTGCCGGGCGCGCAAAAGGCCGATGCGCAAATCGTGAAAATGATGAATCCCGTGCCCTATATGGCCCAAACGCCCACGCGGCATTGGCGCATTCGCGTGGGAACCCAAGACCGCGATACTTCGCTGGCCATCAGCGCCATTCTTGCCGCCAAGCTGCAAAACAGCGGCAAATCCGTCGATTACGCCCTGCCCTGGGATGTGCCGCATAGCGGCGATTATGATTTGGATGCGCTGTTTGACTGGATTGATGATATTGCCCGAAATTCAATTGGCGCGTATTTCCGCGTCACTCAATTCCTCAATGGCGCCCCCAGAATGTAGCCCGCGTTATTCACCGTCACATCAATGCGGCCAAAATGAGCCAGTATTTCCTTTATGCCAGCCATGTTTTTGCGTCTTGCATTTTGGATTCCTTTCGTTGGGGGTGAATAAAAAAACCGCCCGGTGTTTTCGGGCGGTTGCGTGTGAATTGGAGTGGATTATTTCATGTATTTGGCAAAGAAATCCAGCACGGTTTTCGGCTCGCGGCCAAACCAGTTGTAGCCGTCTCTGAATCGTTTGGTCGCGCCCTTGATTCAGAAGATTTCTTTTTCGGCGCTGCCGAGTATTTCAAAGGTTTTCTGGCCGTCTTCGGGGTTGCGCGTCCATTCGTCGTCGTGCACCTGAACGGAGAGGGTGGGCATTTTCACCGCGTCGGCCCAGAGCTGGCCCGCCATTCCCGGTTGCCGTGGTTGCGAAAATCGTAGGTCAATACGTTGTAGCCGGCGTCTGTCAAATGTTTGTATTGAATGACAAAGTCGATTTCCACGGCATCGAAGTCGGCCCAGGGAAGGCCGAAATGGCCGGGAAAGCCGGCGCGGCACATGGGCAGGGCGTGGTTGAAAATGATGAGTTTGTCGCTTTGGTTTTTGGCGGGGATATGCCGGGCTTTCAGCGGCACGCCGTCGTCGGACGGGATAACCAGGCTTTGATAATCCATGCCCTATTCATCCGGCGTTTTGAAAATGAAACTGCGCAGCGGGCGAAATGATTTTTTCCTGCTCCAGCGCTTTGGCCAGGCGTTCTTTTGAAATGCGGGGCATTTTTTTCCTTGAGGGCGATAAAGGCGCGAATCTTGGGGAAATGAAAATCCGGCTGCACGGGGTTTTTCGCAAATCCCCTTATCCTTGCCCCTTTTTTTGAAAGCAGGAATCCATGACTTCTTCTTTTCCCATCGTGCGGCTGGGCGGCGCGGGCGGGCTGGGGGTGACGCCCGTTTGCCTGGGCACCATGACTTTTGGCGAGCAGGTGGCCGAGCCGCTGGCGCAGGCCATCATGGATCGCGCGGTGGAGCGCGGGGTGAATTTTTTCGACACGGCCGAGATGTATCCCGTGCCGCCCAGCGCGGCCACTTGCGGGCACACCGAAGCCTTCATCGGCCGCTGGCTGGCGGCGCGCCCGGGCATGCGCCAGCGCATCACGCTGGCGACCAAGGTGGCCGGCCCTTCGCGCAGCATGCCGTGGATACGCGAGGGCCTGGGCATGACGGCCGCCGATATCGAGGCAAGCTGCCACGCCA
Organism: Ottowia sp.; assembly: GCA_052170415.1. GTDB lineage: Bacteria > Pseudomonadota > Gammaproteobacteria > Burkholderiales > Burkholderiaceae_C > Ottowia. The sequence goes on from JBQNAO010000001.1 coordinate 110,000, forward strand.
GCTTGCGCCGGCTGCAAACGGAGGTGATCGACCTCTACCAAATCCACTGGCCCGAGCGCCAGGCGCCCATGTTTGGCGGGCTGTATTACGAGCCGCACAAGGAAAGCAGCCAAACGCCCATCCTGGAGCAGCTTCAGGCGCTGGGGCGGCTGGTGCAGGCGGGCAAGGTGCGCTACATCGGCCTGTCCAACGAAACGCCTTACGGCGTGCATGAATTCGTGCGCCTGGCCGAGCAGCACGGGCTGCCGCGCATCGTCAGCACGCAAAACCCTTATGCCCTGACCAATCGCTCGTTTGACAACGCGCTGGATGAAACCTGCCATCGTCTGGGCGTGGGGCTGCTGGCGTATTCGCCGCTGGCCTTTGGCCTGCTGACGGGCAAATACGACGCCACGGGCATACACGGTGCGGCCGCCCCGCGCGGGCGCATGAGCCTGTATGAGCGCATGAAAAACCAGCGCTGGGCGCGCCCGCAGGCGCAGGAGGCGGCGCGCCGCTACAACGCGCTGGCGCGCGAGAGCGGCCTCACGCCCGTGCAGCTGGCGCTGGCCTTTTGCTACCGCAGCTGGCGCGTGGCCAGCACCATCATCGGCGTGACTTCGCTGGCGCAGCTGGATGAAAACCTGGATGCCTGGGGCGTGTCGCTTGGCGCCGAGCTGCTGGCCGCGTGCGACGCCATCCGGCTGGAGCTGCGCGATCCGGCGCAGTGAGGGCAGGCGGGGCAGGGCAGGGCGGGGGCCGGTAAAAGTTGCCACATGCGGCTTTCATTTGGAAACAAGATTTTGCTCACCAAATAGGCAGACCGCCCGCATCGCCCGTAAATAATGCGCAGGACGCTATGGTTTCAGGAGTAAATTGTGGATAACTTTTCTTTTTGGGGCTAATGCAGGTCTAATTCTTGATGCCCATACTTCGCCGCGTTGGTTTGTGATGAACGGCCCAACGGTTTTTCCTCTTTATTTAGACAACAGGAGATTTGCCCATGTTCGCCCGCTCTTCTTTTTCTGCCAAAGCCCTTGCCGCCTGCCTGGCCCTGTGTGCCGTGGCCACGCCCGCCCTGGCCGATGGCGATGCGCTGTATTACGAACAAAACCGCCAGAACTACATCAGCCACGAGCAGGCCGCCAAGGCTGCGCAAGCCCACGTGGGCGGCGGCCAGGTCAAGGATGTGGAGTTCGACCGCAGCCGCATGGGGCCGGATCACTTCGATGTGGAAGTGGTGACGGCCAATGGCGTGGAATATGACGTGAAGGTGGATGCCAAAACCGGCCAAATCCTGCGCAGCAAGATCGACGACTGAGGCGCGATGCCGGCGGCTGAAAAAGAAGCCGCCTTTCATTGCCCCCCAAAAAAGCCGCCCGGGCGCACTGCCGCCGGGCGGCTTTGTTTTGGGCGCGTGGGGCGCAGGGCCTTGGGCGCGCCGGATGCGCGCGTAGGGCGCAAGCCCTCGCCCACGGGCAAGACGGCAGCGGCGGGGCAGGGCACATCGTGCGCATGAAGGGCCAAAGCAGCGCGGGGCGAGGACTTTGCGGGCGGTTTCCCGGGCGCGCCGCGCGTGCAGGGCGAAGCTGCTACCTTCCGCCGCCTTATGAAAAACACCTTTTCCCGCACCCTGGCGCTGGGCTGGCGCAATTTGTGGCGCGATGCGCGCGCGGGCGAGCTGCGCCTGCTCATGCTGGCGGCGCTGCTGGCCGTGGCCGCGCTCACTTCGGTGGGCTTTTTTGCCGATCGGCTGCAAGGCGGCTTGCAGCGCGATGCGCGCCAGTTGCTCGGCGGCGATGCGGTGCTTGCCAGCGACCAGGCCCCCGCCCCGCAGTGGCAGGCCAGGGCGCAGGAGCTGGGCTTGCAAAGCGCGCTGACGCTGGGCTTTCCCACCATGGCGCGCGCGCCCGATGAGGCCGGCGGCGCCAGCCGGCTGGTGGCGCTCAAGGCCGTGCCGCCCGGCTACCCGCTGCGCGGCAGCCTGCGCGTGGCCAGCGCGCCCGGCGCGCCCGAGGAAATTACGCGCGAAGTGCCCGCGCCCGGCCAGGTGTGGCTGGACGCCGCCTTGCTGGAGGCGCTGGGCCTGCAAGTGGGGCAAACGCTGCTGCTGGGCGATGCGGCCTTCACCATCGACAAGGTGATCACGCTGGAGCCCGATCGCGGCAGCGGCTTTTTGAGCTTTGCCCCGCGCGTGATGCTGCGCGACAGCGATTTGCCCGCTACCGGCCTGGTGCAGCCGGCCAGCCGCATCAACTGGCGGCTGGCCGTGGCCGGGCCGGATGAGGCCGTGGCGCGCTTTACCCGCTGGGCCGATGCCGAGCTGGAGCGCGCCAGGGCCCAGCCCAGCGCCGCCACGCGCGGGCTGCGGCTGGAGTCGCTCGACAGCGGCCGCCCCGAGATGGAAACCACGCTGGCGCGCGCCGAAAAATTCCTCAATCTGGTGGCGCTGCTGGCGGCGCTGCTCTCGGCCGTGGCCGTGGCGCTGGCCGCGCGCGCCTTTGCGCTCAAGCGGCTGGATGACGCAGCCCTGCTGCGCGTGCTGGGGCTGCCGCAGCGGGCGCTGGCCGGCGCGTATGCGCTGGAATTTCTGCTGGCCGGGCTGGCCGCCAGCGCGGCGGGCGTGGCGCTGGGCTATGCGCTGCACCATGTTTTTGAATGGCTGCTGGCCGGGCTGGTGCAAGTGAGCCTGCCTGCGCCCGGCGCGTGGCCCGCGCTGCTGGGCCTGGGCGTGGGGCTGACGCTGCTGGCCGCCTTTGGCCTGCCGCCGGTTTTGCAACTGGCGCGCGTGCCGCCGCTGCGTGTGCTGCGGCGCGATGTGGGCCAGCCCCGGGCTGCGGCGCTGGCCGTGCTGGGGCTGGGCGTGGGCGGCTTTGCCGCGCTGCTTTTGCTGGTCAGCCGCGATGCCACGCTGGGGCTGATCGCCGTGGGCGGCTTTGCCGCCGCCGCCCTGCTGTTTGCCGCGCTGGCCCGCCTGGCCGTGGCCCTGCTGCGCCGCGCACTGGCCGGCCCCTGGGGGGACAAGGCCCCGCGCTGGCTGGCGCTGGCCACGCGCCAGATCAGCGCCCGCCCGGCCTACGCCGTGGCCCAGGTCAGCAGCCTGGCCGTGGGCCTGATGGCGCTGGTGCTGCTGGTGCTTTTGCGCACTGATCTGATGCAAAGCTGGCAGCAGGCCAGCCCGCCGGATGCGCCCAACCGCTTCACCATCAACGTCATGCCCGATCAGGGCGAGGACTTTCGCGCCGCGCTGCAAGAGGCGGGGGTGCAGGGCTATGACTGGTTTGCCATGTTTCGCGGGCGGCTGGTCAGCATCAACGGCCGGCCCGTTTCGGCCGCCAGCTTCACCGAAGAGCGCGCGCAGCGCCTGGCCGAGCGCGAGTTCAACCTCTCGCACACCGCCGAGCTGCCCGCGCACAACCAGATCGCCGCCGGCCGCTGGCAGAGCGAAGAAGCGGGCGCGGCCAGCGTGGAAGCGGGCCTGGCCGAAACCCTGGGGCTGAAGCTGGGCGACACCCTGGGCTTTGACTTCGCCGGCGCCACGCACGAAGTGCGCATCACCTCGTTGCGCAAGGTGGACTGGGGCTCCATGCGGGCCAACTTTTTCGTGCTGCTGCCCGTCAGCGCGCTGCCCGATGACGTGCCCTACACCTGGATGGCCGCCTGGCGCGCCAGCAGCCGGCCCGGCTTTGACAACGAGCTGGTGCGCCGCTTTCCCAACATCACCAATGTCGACATGAGCAGCACGCTGGCGCAGGTGCAGCGCGTGCTGGCGCAGGTGACGCGGGCGGTGGAATTTCTGTTTGCCTTCACCCTGGCGGCCGGGCTGATCGTGCTGTTTGCCGCCGTCAGCGCCACGCGCGAGGAGCGCGCGCGCGAGTTCGCCGTCATGCGCGCCGTGGGCGCATCGGCCGCGCTGCTGGCGCGCGTGCAACGCGCCGAACTGGCCGGCGTGGGCCTGCTGGCGGGGCTGCTGGCCAGCCTGGTGGCCAGCGCCGTGGGCTGGGCGCTGGCGCGCTACGCCTTCGCGTTCGACTGGAGCGCGCCGGCCTACACCCCCGCCCTGGGCGCGCTGGCCGGCGCGGCCCTGGCCCTGGCCGCAGGCTGGTGGAGCCTGCGCGGCGTGCTCGCCCGCCCCGTGGCGCAAACCCTGCGGCAGGCTGCCGGGTAAAGTTGCTCGCTTTTTTCATTCGCGCATAAAAAGTAAAGGCATCCAAATGACTCTCGCAAAAATGGCCATTGCACTGGCAGCGTGCGCCGCCATGCAAATGGCAAATGCTCAAAGCGCACAAAACGTGCTGCTGATTTCCACAAACGAAACCACGGGCGGCACGCCCCTGTATCTGAACGCCATCCGCGCGGCCTATGAAGCCGCCGGCGCTACGGTGGAAGACCGGCGCGGCGTATTGAGCGACGCCACGGCCATCTCGCCATCGCTGTTTGCCGGCAAAGATGTGGTTGTGGTGGTTTCCATTTATGAAAGCATTCATTCGGCGCATTTCAGCGTTTTGGAAAACGCCATGAAAAACCGCCCGAATGACGATTTGGCCTTCGTGATTTATTCGGATGGCTGCTGCGAGGCGGCCACGAATAACGTGAACCGGCTGAAAGACCTGCTCAACAGCGTCACGGGCTGGGGCCTGGGCATGAGCGCCCGGCAATACCGGGGCGGCGGCGTTGAATTGCCGCTGAATGCGACTTCGCCCTATGCCTCCTATTTCTCCCACGGCGCGCTCAATCCCATCAAGGGGCATGACTACCGCGTCCTGACGGGCGCGCCCGCCGCCAACGTGGTGTACGCCAATACGACCGAGGCCATACCCAACCGCGCCGATGGCGCTTACACCCTGTTCGTGTCCCGCAGCGCATCCAACAGCGGCCAGGGAGCGTGCGTGCTGTTTACGGGCGATGCCAGCTTGTTCACCCCGAACGCCGTTCACGCCCCGCAGCGCAATCCGCTGGGCAGCGCGGCCCTGGCCCTGAGCGCCAGCGAGCAGTGCAAGCGGGCAGGCGCTCATGCCGTGCCTGCGCTCGATGGTTGGGGATTGGGCCTGCTGAGCGCGGCCGTGGCGGGCATAGCCGTGCGCCTGCGCCGCCGCGCCCGCCGCCAGCCGCAGGCATAAGGACACAACTTTTTATTCGTTTGCCAGCGCCGCGCCTTGCGCCATCATCCGGCGCGCCAACTCGAAGCTCTCATGCAAAAGTCTGAATTCAACGCCTCGCCCGTCGCCCCGCCGGCGGGCGATGCTTTTTTGGCCGCCAGCCCCATGATCGCGCTGGAAGGCATCACGCTGGATTACCCCGGCCCCAAGGGCGGCCTCACGCGCGCCCTGCACGGGGTCAACCTGCAAGTGCAGCCGGGCGAGGTGTTCGGCATCATCGGCCGCAGCGGCGCGGGCAAAAGCTCGCTGGTGCGCTGCATCAACTTGCTCAACCGCCCTACGCAGGGCCGCGTGGCCGTGGCGGGCACCGATTTGACGGCGCTGCCGCCTGCGGGCCTGCGCGCGGCGCGGCGCGATATCGGCATGGTTTTTCAGCACTTCAATTTGCTGTCTTCGCGCACGGTGTTCGACAACGTGGCCCTGCCGCTGGAGCTGGCGGGCGTGGAGCCGGGCGAAATCCGCAAGCGTGTGGCCCCGCTGCTCGATCTGGTGGGGCTGGCTGCGCTGGCCGATCGCTATCCGGCGCAGATCAGCGGCGGGCAAAAGCAGCGCGTGGGCATTGCGCGCGCGCTGGCCAGCCGCCCCAAGGTGCTGCTCTCGGACGAGGCCACTTCGGCGCTCGACCCCGAAACCACGCGCTCCATCCTCGCGCTGCTGCAACAAATCAACCGCGAGCTGGGGCTGACGGTGGTGCTGATCACGCACCAGATGCAGGTCATACGCCAGATTGCGCACCGCGTGGCCGTGATGGATGCCGGCCGCGTGGTGGAAGAAGGCAGCGTGCTGGAAGTCTTCACCCGCCCGCGCCAGGCCATCACGCGCAGCCTGATTGAAGAAGTGATGCCGCAAAGCCTGCCGGCCAGCGTGCGCGAGCACATGGCTGCGCTGCACGCCGCCCTGCCAGCCGGGCACGCCGGCCGCCTGTTGCGGCTGGTGTATGCGGGCCTGAGCGCCGAGCAGCCGCTGCTGTCGCGCCTGATCCGCCAGCACGGGCTGGATGTGAGCATCCTGCACGGGCAGATGGACGAAATTCAGGGCCAGCCCTTTGGCGCGCTGGCCGTTTACGCCAGCGGCCCGGCCGCCGCCGTGCAGGCCACTGCCGCAGCGCTGGCCGCCAGCGGCGTGCAGGTGCAGGACTTGACTGACGAAATGACCGCCCCCGCCGCGCAGGAAAAAGGAGCCGCCCGTGTTTGAAAACTTCTCTGCCGCCATGCTGGAGCTGTTTGCCACTTCGCTGTGGGAAACCGTGCTCATGGTGGGTATCTCGGGCCTGGCCGGGGCGCTGTTTGGCGTGCCGCTGGGCGTGCTGCTGCGCCTTACGGATCACGGCGGGGTGCTGCAAAACCGGGCGGTCAATGGCGTGATGGGCGCTGTTGTCAATGCCGCGCGCTCCACGCCTTTCATCATCTTGCTGGTGGCCATCATTCCGTTCACGCGCTTCATCGTCGGCTCGTCCATCGGCACGGCGGCGGCCATCGTGCCGCTGACGCTGGCGGCCATTCCCTTCGTGGCCCGGCTGGTGGAAACGGCGCTGCGTGAGGTGGATGCGGGCCTGATCGAGGCCGCGCAGGCCATGGGCGCGACGACCTGGCAAATCGTGCTCAAGGTGCTGCTGCCCGAGGCGCTGCCGGGCATCGTCGCGGGGCTGACCATCATGCTGGTGAGCCTGACCGGCTACTCGGCCATGGCCGGGGCGATCGGCGGCGGCGGCCTGGGCGACCTGGGCATCCGCTACGGCTACCAGCGCTTCTTGCCCGATGTGATGCTGGCGGTTGTCGTCATCCTCATCGTCTTTGTGCAGATCGTGCAAAGCCTGGGCGACTGGGCTGTGCGCAAGCTCAGCCACAAGTGAAAGTTATCCACAGATTTCTCTCATTTTCATAGCGCTCTGCGCAGTATCCACGCGGGTTTCAGCGCGTTTGCTGATTTTTTAATCATTTCAACCACACTTCCCAGAGGAGAAACACCATGCGCACTTTTGCCAAACGCACCTTCCTTCACACCCTGCTGGCTGCGGCCTGCACCCTCACGCTGGCCGGCGCGGCGCAGGCCGAGGCCATCAAGCTCAAAGTGGGCGTCACCCCCGGCTCGCACGCGCTGGTGATGGAGCAGGTCAAGCCCCTGGCCGCCAAGGAGGGCATCGATCTGCAAGTGATCGAGTTCAACGACTACGTGCAGCCCAACGCCGCGCTGGCCTCGGGCGATTTGCACCTGAACTCCATGCAGCACAAGCCGTATCTGGATCAGCAAATCAAGGATCGCGGCTACAAGTTCGCCATCATCGGCACCACTTTGACCGAGCCGATCGGCATCTATTCCAAAAAGCTCAAAAACCTGGCCGATCTGCCCGAAGGCGCGCGCTTTGGCATTCCCAATGACCCGTCCAACGGCGGCCGCGTGCTCTTGCTGCTGCAGGAAAAGGGCCTCATCAAGATCAAACCCGGCAAGGGCCTGACCCCCTCGCCGCTGGATATCTCCGAAAACCCCAAAAAAATCAAATTCGTCGAGCTGGATGCGCCCCAGTTGCCGCGCTCGCTGCCTGATCTGGATGCCGCCGGCATCAACACCAACTTCGCGCTGGAAGCGGGCCTGAACCCCAAAACCGACGCCATCGCGCAGGAAGGCCCCAACGGCCCCTACGCCAACATCCTCGTCGTGCGCGAGCAAGACAAAACCCAGCCCTGGGTGGCCAAGCTGCTCAAGGCGTATCAGAACGACACCATCCGCAAATACATCGACGAGAAATTCCAGGGCGCCGTGATTCCCAGCTTCTAAGCGCTTGACGCCTGGATTCGCCCGCGCCGCCCTTCCCGGCCGGGCGGTTTTTTTCGCTCTCTCTTTTTGAAAAGCCTTTCCCCATGCAAAAACGCTTCTTTTTGCGCCGGATCGCTGCCCTGGCGGCGGCGCTGGCCTTCGCTCCGCTGGCCGCCCATGCGGCCGATCCGGTCATCAAAGTCGGCGTGACTGCCGGCCCCCACGCGCAGATCATGGAAGTGGTCAAGGCCCAGGCCGCCAAGGCCGGGCTGGATGTGCAAGTGGTTGAATTTGGCGACTATGTGCAGCCCAACGCCGCCCTGGCCTCGGGCGACTTGCAGGCCAACAGCTACCAGCACAAGCCCTATCTGGATCAGCAAATCAAGGATCGCGGCTACCAGTTCGCCATCGTTGCCAACACCGTCACCTTCCCCATCGGCCTTTACTCCAAAAAAGTGAAGTCGCTGGATGAACTGAAAGAAGGCGCGACTTTCGGCATTCCCAACGACCCCACCAACGGCGGCCGCGTGCTGCTGCTGTTGCAGGAAAAGGGGCTGATCAAGCTCAAGCCCGACGCGGGCCTGAAAGCCACGCCGCTGGATGTGGTGGAAAACCCCAAAAAACTCCGCTTCAAGGAGCTGGACGCTGCCCAGCTGCCGCGCTCGCTGGATGACCTGGATGCCTCGGCGGTGAACACCAATTTCGCCATCTCCGCCGGGCTGAACCCCAGCCGCGACGCCATCGCCCAGGAAAGCCCCAACGGCCCCTACGTGAACATCCTCGTCGTGCGCGAGCAGGACAAGGCCCAGCCCTGGGTGGCCAAGCTGGTAGCCGCCTATCAAAGCGACGCCGTGCGCCAATACATCGCCAGCCAGTTCAAAGGCTCTGTCATCGCAGGCTTTTGAAGTTCGGCGCGGTTTCCCTTGCAGGCAGGCCCGGGTTTGCAAGGGAAAACCGGGCGGAAACCGGGCAAAAAGGGGCGAAAAACCGCGCAGGGCCTGCGCCGATAATCGCCCGCCATGAACCAGCTCGACGCTCTCAAGCAATACACCACCGTAGTGGCCGACACCGGCGACTTCCGCCAACTGGCGCAGTTCCGCCCGCAAGACGCCACGACCAACCCCTCCCTCATCCTCAAGGCGGTGCAAAAGCCCGAATACGCGCCGCTGCTCAAGGCCACCGTGGCCGCCTACGCGGGCCGGCCGGTTGATGAACTCACCGACCGGCTGCTGGTGCGCTTTGGCTGCGAAATCCTGGCGCTGGTGCCCGGGCGCGTTTCCACTGAAGTGGATGCGCGCCTTTCTTTTGATGAAGATGCCACCTACACCCGGGCCGAGCGGCTGATCGAGCTGTATCAGGCCGAAGGCGTGCCGGTGGATCGGGTGCTCATCAAGATTGCCGCCACCTGGGAAGGCATACGCGCGGCCGAGCGCCTGCAGCGGCGCGGCATCAATTGCAACCTGACGCTGCTGTTTGCTTTCTGCCAGGCCGTGGCCTGCGGGCAGGCGCGCGTGCAGCTCATCTCGCCCTTTGTGGGCCGCATCTACGACTGGCACAAGGCGCGCGCGGGCAGCGCCTGGGATGAAGCGGCAATGGCCGGGGCCAATGACCCGGGCGTGCAGTCGGTGGCGCGCATCTTTCGCCACTACAAGCGCCACGGCGTGCCCACCGAAGTGATGGGTGCGAGCTTTCGCAACACGGGCCAGATCACGGCGCTGGCCGGCTGCGATCTGCTGACCATCAGTCCCGATCTGCTGGCGCAACTGGCCGCCAGCGAAGCGCCGCTGCCGCGCGCGCTGGATGCGCAGGCGGCCAGCCAGAGCGCCGACGACGCGCCGCCCGTGCGCTACGGCGCCGAAGACGAGTCGGCCTTTCGCTTTGCGCTCAATGAAGACACCATGGCCACCGAAAAACTGGCCGAGGGCATACGCGCCTTCGTGGCCGATGCGCGCCGGCTGGACGCGCTGCTGCTGGCGGCATGAGCTGGCAGACCCGCCCGCGCTGCGACACTGCGCCCGCCTGGGCCGAGCTGGCCGCGCACCACGCGCGCAGCTTCAGGGGCGCGCAGGCGTTTGATCTGCGCAGCGCGTTTGCGCAAGACCAGCGGCGCTTTGCCGACTTCAGCCTGCAAGCGCCGCATGTGTTCGCCGACTTTTCCAAAAGCCTGATCGACCGCCAGGCGCTGGCGCTGCTGCTGGAGCTGGCGCGCCAGTGCCGGCTGGAGCAGCACCGCGACGCCATGCTGTCCGGCCAGTGCGTGAACAACACCGAGCAGCGCCCGGCCCTGCACACCCTGCTGCGCACCCCCGCCGACGACGCCAGCCTGCCCGCCGCCCTGGCCGACGCCCATGCGCGCTGCCTGCAAGAGCGCCAGGCCATGCTCGATCTGGCGCAGGCGCTGCGCACGCAGCAGCGCTTTGACGACGTGGTGCACATGGGCATAGGCGGCTCCGATCTGGGCCCGCGCCTGGCGCTGCAAGCGCTCGCGCCCCACGCGCTGCCGGGCGGGCCGCGCATGCACTTCGTGGCCAACATGGACGGGCACGAGCTGGCCGCCGCGCTGGCCGCCGCCCAGCCGCAGCGCACGCTGTTCATCGTCGCCTCCAAAAGTTTTGGCACGGCCGAAACCCTGCAAAACGCCCAATCGGCCCGCGCCTGGCTGCAAGCCGGCGGCGTGCCTGCCGATGAGCTGAACGCGCACTTTGTGGCGCTGACCGCGCGCCCCGAAGCCGCGCGCGCCTTTGGCGTGAGCCACTGCCTGACCTTTGCCGAAGGCGTGGGCGGGCGCTACTCGCTGTGGTCGGCCATCGGCCTGCCCATTGCGCTGGCGCTGGGCGCGCCGGGCTTTGAGCGCCTGCTGGCCGGCGCGCACGAAATGGACGAGCACTTCGCCCGCGCCCCGCTGCAGGCCAATCTGCCCGCCCTGCTGGGCCTGCTGGATGTGTGGAACCGCAACTTTCACGGCTACGCCAGCCGCTGCATCGCGCCCTATCACCACGGCCTGCGCCGCCTGCCGGCCTACTTGCAGCAATTGGAAATGGAAAGCAACGGCAAGCGCGTGGACGCGCACGGCCGCGCCCTGCCTTTCGACACCGCGCCCGTGGTCTGGGGCGAGGCCGGCAGCAACGGCCAGCACGCCTTTTTCCAAATGCTGCACCAGGGCACGCAAGTCATCCCGGTGGACTTCATCGCCGCGCGCCAGCCCGCGCACACGCTGGCCGGACACCACGCCAAGCTGCTCACCAACGCGCTGGCGCAATCGCGCGCGCTGATGCTGGGCCAGCAGGGCAGCGACGGCCACCGCCACTTCCCCGGCAACCGTCCCAGCCTGTTTTTGCTGCTGGAGCGGCTGGATGCCGCCAGCTTCGGCGCGCTGATTGCGCTGCACGAGCACCGCGTGTTCGTCAGCGGCAGCCTGTGGGGCCTCAACAGCTTTGACCAATGGGGCGTGGAACTGGGCAAACGCCACGCAGGCGACATCGAAGCCTGCCTGCTGCAAGGCCACGCGCAAGGCATGGACGCCTCCACCGCCGGACTGCTCGCACGCCTGTGCGAAAACGCCTAAAAAACAGGCGAACCGCCTGAAACCCGCGTGGATGCTGCGAAGGCTGCTATCAATTCATGAGAAATCTGTGGATAACTTGCCCTTTTAACTGGCCCCGCCGGACTGGATTGCAGCTAGCCGACGGGCAAAAAACACGGGCGAAAACACGGATGGATGCGGGCAAGTCGGCCCCCGTGCCTTCAACGCCTTCATCCGGCGGTTGCCGACGCGGCCGGAATTTCCGGGGGCGTGCCTGGCGGGTTGGGCCGGGGGCGAGGGAAGTGCCTGCCCCGGCCGGATTTCGATTCAGCCCGCTGCGCCCCGGTGCGTTTCAGGCTCGCCTCACTGCCAGCTTCGGCTCCGCTCATTCCGGCCTGGCCCGGCTCGCCCCGGATGGGTTCGGCCTGGTTCGGACTTGCCTCACCCAAACCCGTTCCGCCCGTTCCGGTTTCAGCCCGGCCCGGTTTGGTTCATCCGGCCTCGGCCCGATCCAGTCCGGCCCGACTTGCCCCGGTTCGCTCTGCCCCGGCCCCGCGCGGGCAGGCTCATTCCGGTGCGCTTCGACGCATCCCGAATCGGCCCGCCCTGCGCCGCCCGGCAGCTTGCATTTGGTTTCATGATTTTGATTATTAATTAAGCAATATGGCTGCATCGCCCGTCAATGCTGCGCTGGCAGCTATCAATTCAGGAGTAATCTGTGGATAACTTGCCTGCCCCTGCGGCGCTGGATGGGGCCGGCGGCGCGGCGGGCCGCCCGGCTGCGCCCGCGCAGGGCCCGCGCCCGTGGCAACTGGCTCATCCCCTGTGGCTGTGCTCTTTCCGGCCGCTGTTTGCCCTCACCTTGCTGGCCGGCTGGGGGCTGATGGCGGCCTGGGGCGCTTTTTTGTTTGCCGGGCTGCCGCTGCCGGCCGTGGCGGGCGGGCCTTTTGTGTGGCATGCGCATGAGCTGCTGCTGGGCTTCACCCTGGCGGCCGTGGGCGGATTTGCCATGACGGCCGTGCCCGAGTTCACCGATTCCCCCGCTTTTTCCTGCCGCCACGCGCGCTGGCTGGCGGCGCTGTGGCTGCTGGGGCGGGCGGCTTTCTGGGCCAGCGGCGCGTGGCCGCAGGCGGGGCTGTGGGTGTCGGCTCTGGCGCATCTGGCTTTTCTGGCGCTGCTGCTGGCGCTGCTGACGCCGCGCCTGTGGCGTGCGCCGGATCGCAAACACCTTTCGCTGGCCTGGACGCTGGCTTTCATGCTGGCGGCCACGGCGGGGTTTTATTTCGATGCGCTGCGCGGCGAGCCACCCATGCGCTGGCTGCATGCGCTGCTGGGCGCGCTGATGGCGCTGATCATCGTGGCCATGAGCCGCATTTCGATGAGCATCGTCAATGACAGCATCGACCGCCACGAGGCGGCGCGCCAGCAGCGCCAAAAGCGCCAGGACGATCCCGAATACGAGGCCACGCGCGAGACGGCCCGCTATCTGGCCCGCCCGCCCAGGCGCAACATGGCGGTGCTGTGCATTGCCCTGTTTGCCGCCACGCAGTTCGCGCCCGATGTGCCGCAGGCCGCGCCGGTGAGCGCCTGGCTGGCGCTGGCCGCCGCTTGCGCCATGCTGAATCTGATGGGCGACTGGCACGTGGGCCGCCCGCTGCTGGAGCGCTGGCCGCTGATGCTGTATGCCAGCTATGCCTTCATGGCGGCGGGCTACGGCCTGACGGGGCTGGGGCTGCTGGCGGGCTTTTCGCCCAATGCGGGGCTGCATTTGCTCACGGCCGGGGCGCTGGGGCTGGCCGTGCTGGCGGTGGTGTGCATTGCGGGTTACACCCATAGCGGGCTGGATAAAAACGGCCGCCCCTGGCCGCTGGCCGCTGCCGTGATGCTGGGCGCGAGCGCGGCGCTGCGGTCGCTGGCCTATTTCAGCGCCGCCAGCGCGTGGCTGATGGCCGCCGCCGCTGCCCTGTGGTGCGCCGCCTTTGCGCTGGCGAGCTGGCACATGCTGCCCGTGTTCTGGCGCGCGCGCGCCGAAGGGGCCACGGGCGCGGCCGGCTGCAATGGCTGAAAGGGGCAAGGGCGGACAGGCGCGCCGCCTTTTGATCTGGCTAAAACCACGAATGCATATATGGAATTTGGACCATAGAATCGCGCCCGGCCATCGGCATGCGGTGGCCTGCATCTACAGAAAGGACTTTCTCAAATGACCAAAACCACCCTGCGCGCCCTTGTGGCAGCCTCCCTGATGCTGACTGCCGGCTACGCCAGCGCTGCCACCTGCGAAGCTACCGTGGAAGGCAACGATCAGATGAAATACAACACGGCCGAGGTGGTCGTGGACAAATCCTGCAAGGAATTCAAAGTCACGCTCAAGCATGTCGGCAAGATGAACAAGGGCTCCATGGGCCACAACTGGGTTCTGACGAAAACCGAAGACATGAAAGGCGTGGCCGCCGACGGCATCAAAGCCGGCGCCGCTGGCGAATATGTCAAGGCCAATGACGAGCGCATCATCGCCCACACCAAAATGCTGGGCGGCGGCGAAAGCGACACCGTGACCATCGACGTCTCCAAACTCAAGGCCGATGGCGACTACACCTTCTTCTGCTCCTTCCCCGGTCACAGCAGCGTGATGAAAGGCAAGCTGAAACTGCAATAAGTTTCGGCCCCGGGCGCTGCCCGTTCAGCCCAGTCAAAACGCCCATGACAGCGCAGGCTGCATGGGCGTTTTTCATTGGGCTTTTTTCTTCACGCACCGGCCGGGGCCGGCGCGCGCGGGCAAGGGCGGGCTTTCAGCGCAGGGGGGCCGGCTCGCGCAGGGCGGACACCAGGCCGTGCCCCAGGGCCGCGCCAAAGCGGCGGGCCAGACGGTCCACCAGATTGTTTTCGGGCGTGTAGTCCACCAGGTCTTCGGCCTTGACCACGTCGCGGGCCACGCCGTCCACGCTGCCCAGGCTGTCGGCCAGACCCATTTCCACGGCGGTCTCGCCCGTCCAGAACAGGCCGCTGAAGATGTCGGCGGTTTCTTTCAGGCGCTCGCCCCGGCCCTGGCGCACGTCGGCGATGAACTGCTGGTGAATCTGGTCGAGCAGCTTTTGCGCGTGCTGGCGCTGGCCTTCGCTCATGGGGCTGAAGGGGTCGAGAAAGCCCTTGTTGTTGCCCGCCGTCAGCAGCCTGCGCTCGATGCCCAGTTTTTCCATCGCGCCGGTCAGGCCGAAGCCGTCCATCAGCACGCCGATGCTGCCCACCACGCTGGCCTTGTTGACGTAAATCTTGTCGGCCGCCGAGGCGATGTAGTAGGCCGCCGAGGCGCAGGTGTCGGACACGACGGCATACACCGGCTTGTCGTGCAGCTGGCGCAGGCGGCGGATTTCCTCATACACCAGGTTGGCCTGCACCGGGCTGCCGCCGGGCGAGTTGATGTGCAGCACCAGCGCCTGCGCGCCTTTGTCTTCCATGGCGTTGCGCAGCGCGGGCAGAAGCTGCTCGGCGGTGTTGGTTTTCTTTTCGCCGCCGATGACGCCTTCGATTTCGATGACGGCGGTGTGCTCCTTGCTGGGCGCGGTGTGCGTCTGGCGGACAAAGGTGGCGTAGGCAAAAAAGGCCGCCAGTCCCAGCCAAAGCAGGGTTTTGAGCATGCGCCAGCGCCGCGCGGCCTGGCGCTCGCGCGCGTCGAGCAGCAGCAGTTTTTCAAGCGCCTGGCGTTCCCATTCGGGCGAGCGGGAGAGGATTTCGGGATCGGTTTTCATAAGAGTGGCAGAGAGAAAAAGAAGGAGAAAAAACGGGGCGAAAAAACCGACGGGCAGTATGCCGCCGCTATTAAAAAAGAAGCAGCGAACGCAGTATCCACGGGCCTTTCAGGACATCGAGGGATTTTTAAAAGGGGGCGTGCGGGCGCTTCAGGCGTGTGCTGCCAGCCATTGCCGCAAGTCGGCCACGCTGTGTGCGACGTAAAGCGGGGCGAAGGCGGCAAAGTTTTCCGGCTCGTGCGCGCCATAGCTCACGGCCACGGCCGGGCAGCCGGCGTTTTGGGCCATTTGCAAGTCATGCGTGGTGTCGCCCACCATCAGCGTGCGCGCAGGCTCGCAGCCCAGCTCGCGCATCAGCTCGTGCAGCATGAGGGGGCTGGGCTTGCCCGCGGTTTCGTCGGCGGTGCGGGTGGCGTCGAACAGGCGATCCAGCCCGGTCAGGCGCAGCGCCTCGTTCAGTCCGCGGCGGCTTTTGCCGGTGGCCACGGCCAGCCAGTGGTGACGCGCGCGCAGCTCGGCCAGCAGCTCGTTTGCGCCGTCAAAAAGCACCACTTCATCCTGGCAGGCCATCCAGTGATGGCGGTAGCGCTCGATCAGCAGGGGATGCTTTTCGGGCGGCACATCCGGCGCGGCCTGCGCCAGCGCAGAGGGCAGGGCCAGGCCAATGACGTAGGCGGCCGCTTCGCGGCTGGGCAGCCGCCCGCCCGCATCGACTACGGCGCGCTGGATGGAGCGCACGATGAGGGCGGTGGAGTCGAACAAGGTGCCATCCCAATCAAAGCAGATGAGGTCGAACTGGCGGGGCGCGGTCATGAGCGTTCAGGCGAAGGAAAGCAAAAAACAGGCAAAAAAAAGCGCCTGCGAGCTTGGTGGCTTGCAGGCGCCTCGGGCTTGGATGGTGGGTGATACATGGATCGAACATGTGACCCCTGCCGTGTGAAGGCAGTGCTCTACCGCTGAGCTAATCACCCGGTAAACCGGTTTTGCTGGCGATGTTTTCATCGCGATGCAGCAAAGCCGCGCATTGTATACCGATTTCAAGCCTCGGCCTCAGCAGCGGCCGGTTTCGGGAGAAAGCCGCCTGCATACCAGATGGTTTTACCGCCGCTGGCCTTGTCCAGATCGGCGAGCAAGGTGGCGTGGGCGCTGGCTTCCGGCTCGCTGGCCTCGATGACGGGTAGATCGAGGCCGGAAAAGTCCGCCGGCTCGTCGGACAGTCCGGGTTGGGCGGCCAGGGCGGCGGGTGCGCTGTCTTGCGCGTCCATGAGCAGGGCTTCCTGCCCGCGCGTGAGGTTGATGTAAACGTGGGCGAGCAGCTCGGCATCAAGCAAGGCGCCGTGCAGGGTGCGGCCGGAGCGATCGACATCCAGGCGGTCGCAAAGGGCGTCCAGGTTGTTGCGCTTGCCGGGGAACATTTTTTTGGCCAGCGTGAGGGTGTCGATCACGGGGCCGGTGAAGCTGGTGAAGGCGGGCTGGCCCAGCCGCTCCAGCTCCTTGTTGAGAAAGCCCAAGTCAAAGGCGGCGTTGTGGATGATGATTTCGGCGTCGCGGCAGTAGTCGATGATTTGCCGGGCAACTTCGGCGAATTTGGGTTTGTCGCTCAGAAATTCGGTGCTCAGGCCGTGCACGCGCAAGGCGTCAGGGTGGCTGTCGCGCTCGGGGTTGATGTAAAGGTGCAGGTGGTTGCCGGTGAATTTGCGATCGACCAGTTCCACGCAGCCGATTTCGATGAGGCGGTCGCCACCTTCGGCGGACAGGCCGGTGGTTTCGGTGTCGAGAATGATTTGGCGCGCCATGCTTTAGTGATGCTCGCGGGCGTGGTTGATGGAGTAGCGCGGGATTTCGACGGTGAGGTCTTCCTGCCCCACGATGGCCTGGCACGACAGGCGCGACTGCGGAGTCAGCCCCCAGGCGCGATCGAGCAGGTCTTCTTCGGTGTCGTCGGCTTCGTTCAGGCTGTCCATGCCCTTGAGCACGATGCAGTGGCAGGTGGTGCAGGCGGCGCTCATTTCGCAGGCGTGCTCAATTTCGATGTCGTGATCGAGCAGTTCTTCGCAAATGGAATTGCCGGGGGTGGCTTCAAATTCCGCCCCTTCGGGTGCGTATTCAGGGTGGGGCAATACGGTGATCTTGGGCATGGGGCACTCTTGTTGTTGTGGGTGTGGGCAGCGCAAGGGGCGGCTCAGATGTCTTGCAGGGCCTTGCCTTCCAGCGCTTTTTTGATGCTTTCGTTCATGCGCAGGGCGGCAAAGGCTTCGGTTTTCTGTGCCAGGGCGTGTGTGGCGGCATCGATTTCGTGGGGCTGCTGGCTGTTGGCTGCGGTGGCTTGCAGGGCGGCG
Source organism: Ottowia sp. (assembly GCA_052170415.1). Lineage (GTDB taxonomy): Bacteria > Pseudomonadota > Gammaproteobacteria > Burkholderiales > Burkholderiaceae_C > Ottowia. The sequence goes on from JBQNAO010000001.1 coordinate 127,500, forward strand.
ATCTGGGTTTCGATGGCGGCACGCTCATCGGCGCCGAGCAGATGGCCGTCGGCATCCAAGGCAGTTTGCGTGGCCAGGATGAGGCGGTCGGCTTCCAGCCGCGCTTCGACCAGGGCGCGCGCCTGCTTGTCGGTGCCGGCGGTGGCAAAGCCTTCTTGCAGCATGCGGGCGATTTGCTCGTCGGAGAGGCCGTAGCTGGGTTTGACGTCAATGTGCGCCTGCACGCCGCTGGTTTGCTCGCGTGCGCTGACGGTGAGCAGGCCATCGGCATCGACGGTGAAGGTCACGCGGATGCGCGCCGCGCCTGCGCTCATGGGGGGAATGCCGCGCAGCTCAAAGCGGGCCAGGCTGCGGCAGTCCTGCACCAGATCGCGCTCGCCTTGCACCACGTGCAGGGCCAGGGCGGTCTGCCCATCCTTGTAAGTGGTGAAGTCCTGCGCCATGGCAGTGGGAATGGTCTGATTGCGCGGCACGATGCGTTCAACCAGCCCGCCCATGGTTTCAATGCCCAGCGAGAGGGGGATGACGTCGAGCAGCAACAGGTCTTGCCCGCCCTCGACCGACTGGTTGCCGACGAGTTGATTGGCCTGTATTGCCGCGCCCAGGGCCACGACTTCGTCGGGGTTGAGCTGGGTAAAGGGCTCATGCCCGAAGAAGGCACGGACGGCCTGGCGCACTTGCGGCATGCGGGTGGAGCCGCCCACCATGACGACGCTGCGAACGTCTTGCACAGATAGGCTGGCATCGGCCAGCACACGGGTGACGACGGCCATGCTGCGCGCTGTCAGGTGCGCCGTGCAGTCGTCGAAATCCTGGCGTTGCACGCTTATTTGCGCCTGCGCCTGACTGGTGGTGAGCTTGACGGAGACGCTGGGCACGTCCGTAAGTTTTTCCTTGATGGCGCGGGCGGCGTAGAGCACCTGGGCGCGGTCTTCGGAGTTGTCCAGCGTCAGGCCGGTTTGTTTCAGCATCCAGTCGGTCAGCGCGTGGTCATAGTCATCTCCGCCCAGGGCCGAATCGCCGCCTGTGGCAATCACTTCAAACACGCCCTGGGTCAGGCGCAGGATGGAAATGTCAAAGGTGCCGCCGCCCAGGTCATATACGGCATAGATGCCTTCGGCCGCGTGATCCAGCCCGTAGGCAATGGCGGCGGCGGTGGGTTCGTTGATTAGACGAAGCACGGGCAGGCCGGCCAGTTGGGCGGCATCTTTGGTGGCCTGGCGCTGGGCATCGTCGAAATAGGCAGGCACGGTGATGACCGCGCCATCTATGGTGCCGCCCAGGGTGTCTTCGGCCCTCTGGCGCAGAGTGGCCAGGATTTCGGCGCTGACTTCCACCGGGGTTTTCTCGCCCTGCGCGGTTTGCACGGTGACCATGCCATCGCCTTGCTTGAGGGCGTAGGGCAGTTTGCTGCCGTGCTCAATGTCATTCAGGTGCCGTCCCATGAGCCGTTTGGCCGAGGTGATGGTGTTGGTCGCATCCAGCACAGCGCCTTCCTTGGCCGCCCAGCCAATCTGGCGTGCACCTTCTCGCGGGTAATGCACCACCGAGGGCAACAGCACTCGGCCTTGCTCATCGGGCAGGCACTCGGCCACGCCATGACGCACGGCGGCTACCAGTGAGTGGGTGGTGCCCAGATCAATGCCCACCCCGATGCGACGCTGATGGGGGTTGGGCGAATGCCCGGGTTCGGAAATTTGCAACAAGCTCATGGTGAATTACGTGGGAGTTCAGTGAGTTAGACGCTGAGTGCGGCGCGTTTGCGGGCCAGGTCTTGTTGGAAGCGGTCAAAAAACATGAGGGCACGCACCGATTGCGCCGCACCGGGCCAGTCTTGCTGTTCATCGAGCTGGCGTTCCAGCTCGTTGAGCAGTGTTTTGCGCATTTCTTCGGCTTGTCGTTCGGCACTGTTCAGCTCGGCCATATCGCTGGCTTCATCCACCTGTTCGCGCAGCTCCATTTGCATCATCAAAAAGGCGGGGGGCATGGCGGTGTTGTCTTCGGCGTGCAGGGCTGCGCCATGGAGTTCGCACAAATAGGCGGCGCGCTTCAGCGGCTCTTTCAGGCGGCGATAAGCCTCATTGACGCGCGCTGACCATTGCGCAGCCACGCGCTGCGCGGCGGGGCCTTGCCCGGCAAAGCGATCCGGATGTACCTGCCTTTGCAGGTCTTTCCAGCGTTCGTCCAGCGCGCCCGCATCCTGGGAAAAACGCGGCGGGATGCCAAACAGCTCAAAGTCGGTGGAGTGCAAGTCCATGAAAAAACACATCCAAAAAAACAGAAGGCGGCTCGTTTTCGGGCCGCCTGCTGAAACAAAACACCAAATGCCATCAAACCCGAAAGCTTTCGCCGCATCCGCAGCGGTCTCGCTCATTTGGGTTGTTGAAGCGAAAGCCCTCGTTCAAGCCTTCCCGAACGTAATCCAGCTCGGTTCCATCCATATAGGCCAGGCTTTTTGGGTCAACCATGAGCTTGATGCCATGCGCCTCAAAAACCTGATCGCCGGGGGCCATTTCATCCACATATTCCAGCTTGTAGGCCATGCCGGAGCAACCGGTGGTTTTGACCCCCAGGCGCACACCCACGCCTTTGCCACGTCGCTCAAGGTAGCGGCTTACATGTCGGGCAGCGGCTTCGCTAATGGTGATGGCCATAAAAACTCCTTGTACAAATCGGGGGATGCGTGGATGAGTGCGGCTTTTTATTGTGCGGTCTGTTTTTTACGGTAATCGTTGACGGCGGCCTTGATAGCGTCTTCCGCCAGGATGGAGCAATGAATCTTGACGGGCGGAAGCGCCAGCTCTTCTGCGATCTGGCTGTTTTTGAGCGCTTCGGCTTCGTCCAGGGTTTTACCTTTGACCCATTCGGTCACCAAAGAAGAGGAGGCGATGGCGGAGCCGCATCCATAGGTTTTAAAGCGGGCATCTTCAATCACGCCGGTGTCGGGATTAACCTTGATTTGCAGTTTCATCACGTCGCCGCAGGCGGGCGCGCCCACCATGCCGGTTCCGACGCTGTTATCGCCTTTGTCAAAACTGCCAACATTGCGGGGGTTTTCATAATGGTCGATGACTTTGTCGCTGTATGCCATTTTCCTTGTCCTTTCAGTTCATCATGGGTGGTGTGAATCAATGGGCGGCCCATTGAACGCTTTGCAAATCAATGCCGTCCTGGTGCATTTCCCACAAGGGGGAAAGCTCGCGCAGTTTGGTGACGTTTTCCCGAATGGCCTCAATGGCGTAATCCACATCGGCTTCGGTGGTGAAACGGCCCACGGTCAGGCGCAGCGAAGAATGGGCCAGTTCATCACTGCGCCCCAGCGCCCGCAGCACGTAGCTGGGCTCCAGTGTGGCCGAGGTGCAGGCCGATCCGCTGGAAACAGCAACGCCCCTGATCCCCATCATCAGCGATTCACCTTCTACAAAGTTGAAGCTGATATTCAGGTTTTGTGGCACCCGATGTTCCAGACTGCCATTGACAAAAGACTGATCAATGGAAAGCAGACCATCCAACAGCCGTTTTTGCAGGCGGGCGGCGTGCTCGTTGTCTTTTTGCATTTCTGCCTTGGCAATTCGGTAGGCCTCGCCCATGCCCACAATTTGATGAGTAGGCAGGGTGCCCGAGCGCATGCCGCGTTCGTGGCCGCCACCGTGCATTTGTGCTTCCAGACGAACCCGGGGTTTGCGTCGCACATAAAGCGCTCCTATACCTTTTGGGCCGTAGGTTTTATGAGCCGTCAAGCTCATTAAATCAATAGGCAGAGTTTTTACGTCAATTTCCACCCGGCCGGTGGCTTGTGCGCCGTCCACGTGTAGTAAGACACCTTTTTCACGACAAATGGCGCCAATGGCGGCAATATCCTGAATGACGCCAATTTCATTATTGACAAATAAAATGCTGGCCAGCAGGGTGTCTGGACGAATGGCTTTTTTGAATTCCTCCAAATCCAGCAAGCCATCGGGTTTTACATCCATATAAGTAACTTCAAAACCCTGGCGTTCCAGCTCTCGCATGGTGTCCAGCGTGGCTTTGTGCTCGGTTTTCAGGGTAATCAGGTGCTTGCCTTTACCTTTATAGAAATGAGCCGCGCCTTTGAGGGCCAGATTGGTTGATTCAGTTGCGCCAGATGTCCAAACGATTTCACGCGGGTCAGCGCCAATCAATGCGGCCACATGACCGCGCGCTTCTTCAATGGCCTGCTCGGCTTCCCAGCCCCAGGCATGGCTGCGGCTGGCGGCATTGCCAAAATGCTCATAGAGCCAGGGCACCATGGCATCGACCACGCGTGGATCGCAGGGCGTGGTCGCGCCATAGTCGAGATAAATGGGGAGTTTGGATTGAGAAAGGCTCATGGAAGTGGGCTACTGGTTGTAATGAAAGGAAAGACAAAAGCTATCAAGAGACAATGATGACCGATTTCTTCAACATTGGAGGCGTTATGGATTTGGCAATCCTTGTCAGAGCGCTTCTCATTTCGCGGCCAGATTGCCCAAGGCGAAAACGGAATTGGGTGCGGTGACTCGTATGGGCTTGACGACGGGGGTGGTGGCGATCGGGCGTTTGACGACCGGACGCTCATTAACGGAAAAACCGTTGGCTCGCTGATCCTCTACCAGTTTTTGCAAGGTGATTGAACCCAGAAACTGGAGCACATGAACGTTCAGGCTGGTCCACAAGTCATGCGTCATGCATTGTGTGCCGTTGCTGCCGCAGTTGGCCTTGCCGCCGCAATGTGTGGCATCAATGGGTTCATCGACGGAGGTGATGATGTCGGCAACGGTGATTTCGGCCGCTTTGCGCCCCAGCGAATAGCCGCCGCCAGGGCCACGCGTGGATTCGACCAGACAATTGCGACGCAGCTTGCCGAAGAGCTGTTCCAGATAGGAAAGCGAGATGCCTTGCCGTTGACTGATAGCCGCCAGCGTTACGGGGCCACCGTCTTGGCGCAGGGCCAGATCAATCATGGCGGTAACGGCAAAGCGTCCTTTGGTGGTCAGGCGCATGAGATGGTTTCCTTGACTTGCTTTATTCCTGAGTATTTTTCTCAAGTATAAAGCATTCTTGACTAAAACTGAAGGTCAAAGGAAACGTGCGCCTGCGTTCAAGGAGTTGTGGTTTCGGTTTGCGCAGTTTGATTTGCGTGGCGCTGGCGGGCTTCGGCCAGGGTGCGTTGGGCCTCGCGCACGCTCAAGCCATACATGTCGGCGAAAGCGGTCACGCTTTGTCCGCTGGTTTCAAAAGCGTGCAACATGGCCTTTTCTCGTGCGACTTTGGCTGAAAACTCATCCAACGCTTCTTGCAACAAGGCGTTGGGCTCTTCGTTTTTCCGCTGCCACATGAGTTGCATGTAGTCTTCTTGCGAAAGTCCGCTGGCTTCAAAGGCTTGGGCGATGCGGCGGCGCAGTTTGGGAGCCAGATCTTCGCTGGAGTGTTGCTGGCGACGGCGAAACACTTCAATCAGGGCCAGGTAGATGTGTTTGGGTGCTGGGGCTTCGACGACTTCGCCTTGCAAATTCATGCGGGGCAAGCCTTGCGCCACGGCGTTGAGATAGCGCGTGGAGCGCGTATGAAACGCCAGGGCCTGCTCCAGCGCGGTGGCGTCCAGCTCGCCTAGATGTGCGGCCAGCAGGTCTTCATAAATACCTCGTTTGAGAGGCTGCGGGCGCTCGCCAAACAATGCGGGGTGCCATTGGGCCAGTTGAGCCAGAAGTGGAGGGGGGTTACGGCCTGGGGCGCGGTTGGAAGAAGTGGTTTCTGCGGTCATGGCGGCAACGAAACAAAACAGGCAATGATGCCAGCACGCAAGCCGTCACACGGCGTCTGGCTTTAGTTGACCGAGCGCGAGCGCAGAAAAATGCGTGAGATGGTTTGGCTTGCGTGTTCGCGGTGCGCTTCGTCGGCACCATGCAGTTCGGCCATGGCACCGTGCAGCATTTTTTGCGTCAGCCCGCGCGAGAGGGCTTCGAGCACGGCTTCCACGTCTTCGCCTTTGGCAAGGCGCTTGCGGGCGCGGGTCAGTTCTACATCGCGCCAGGCATCGGCCTGTGCGTTGAGCTGCCTAATCAGGGGCACGACGCCACCCGACGGATTGCGCTGATCCAGCCAGTGCACGAAGCTGCGCACGCCAGCGTCGATGATGGCTTCGGCCTGCGCCACGGCAGCTTGGCGGTTGGCCTGCGCGGTTTGCACGACTTGAGCCAAATCATCCACGGTATAGAGATAGACGTCGTCGAGTTGCTTGACTTGCAGTTCGATGTCGCGCGGCACGGCCAAATCAACCATGAATATGGGGCGGTGGCGGCGTTTTTTCAGGGCGCTTTCCACAGCGCCCAGGCCGATGATGGGCAGCTGGCTGGCGGTGCAGCTGATGACGGCGTCGAACTCGTGCAGGCGATCGGGCAGCTCGGACAGGCGCATCACTTCGGCGCCAAAGCGGCTGGCCAGTTTTTCGCCGCGCTCCAGCGTGCGATTGGCTACGGCCATGGCTTTGGGGTTGCGGGCGGCGAAGTGGGTGGCGCATAGCTCAATCATTTCGCCCGCGCCGACGAAGAGCACGCGGATTTGTCCCAAGTCTTCAAACAGTTGCCCGGCCAGGCGCACGGCGGCGGCGGCCATGCTGATGCTGTGCGCGCCGATTTCGGTGCTGCTGCGCACTTCCTTGGCGACGGCAAAGCTGCGCTGAAAGAGCTGGTTGAGCGTGGCGCCCAGCGCGCCCGCGTCTTCGGCGGCTCGCACAGCGCTTTTCATCTGGCCCAGGATTTGGGCTTCGCCCAGCACCATACTGTCCAGGCCGCTGGCGACGCGAAATGCGTGTCGGGCGGCCTGGTCGTTTTGCAGGATGTAGGTGTGCTTTCGCAGCGCATCGGCGGGCACATCCCCGGCGCGCGCCAGCCAGTCGAAGGTGTTGTCGATCTGGGGCGCGTTGCTGGCGCAATAAACCTCGGTGCGATTGCAGGTGGAGAGGATGGCCGCTTCCGGGCTGTTCGTGTGGGACTGGCGCAGGGCTTGCAAAACCGGGGCCAGACGGTCAACGGCGAACGCAAAACGACCGCGCAAATCAAGCGGCGCGGTGTTGTAGTTCAGTCCCAAAGCCCATACTGCCATAGCGGGCGGATTATAAAAATGCGGGCTTTTTTCTGCTGGAAGCGGGTTTCTGCCGCCGGTTTCAAACTTGAGCTGCGTCAAGAAACGACAGGCCCCGCAGCGGGGCAGAACAAATCTATGCGGTCACTGATGATGCCGTCAGTGCCCAGGGCAATGAGCTGGCGCGCCGCTTCTTCTTCATTGACGGTGTAACTCAGGCAGCGCAGGCCCGCGCCTTTGGCCTGGGCGACGAGATCGGGTGTCCACAGCCGCCAGTTGCTCACCAGGGCCACGCAGCCTGCGGCCTGGGCGGTACGCAGCCAGTGGGCGTCCTCGCCTTGCAGGCTGTCGAGCAGCAGACCGCGCGGCAGAACGGGCGCGGCGCGGCGGGCCGCTTGCAGGGCGGCGGGGCTGAAGGAAGTGAGCAGCGGCGGTATGGCAGCCCGGGCCCACAGGCGGGCGGCGTGGGCGGCCACGACGACGCCGGTTTCTTCTTCCTGTCCGGGGGTGGGTTTGATTTCTATATTGAGCAACTGGCCATTGGCCAGACACCAGCGCGCCAGGTTTTCCAGCGTAAGCAAAGGCTCGCCCGCGTATTGGCGTGAATGCCAGCTTCCCGCATCCAGTTGTGCCAACTCGCGCCAGGGCTGCGCGCCTGCCGTGCCCTGGCTGTTGGTGGTGCGCTCCAGCGTGGCGTCATGCAGCAAGAAGGGCAAGCCGTCTTGCGAGAGCTTGACATCGCACTCGGCCATGCGCCAGCCGTGCGCTGCACCCAGGCGGAAGGCCGCCAGCGTGTTTTCAGGCACCAATTTGCCCGCGCCCCGGTGCGCAATCCAGAAGGGGTAGGGCCAGTCGAAGGCTTCGGTTTGCTTCATTTTTTGTAGCTGCGATCGCAGTATCCACGGGCCTTGCGGCGGGTTGGGGTGTTTGGGCGTGGGTTGTGGGTGCGGTTTTTCAATCAGGCAGGCGCTGGCCGGTGGCGGCGTCGAACCAGTGCAGGCGATCGGTCAGCGGCGCGATGTGAATCGTGCTGCCAATGGCAGGCGGCGCGTCGGTTTCGTTCATGCGCAAGATCGTCCATTCGCCGCCCAGGTGGCCGTAAATCAGGCGTTCCGCGCCCAGCATTTCCACCGTTTCCACCGTGAGCGCCCAGCCTTCGTGGTGAATGCGCAGATGCTCGGGGCGTATGCCCAGAATGCGCCCCTCGGGCACGCCCTCCACGCCTTTGAGCAAATTCATGGGCGGCGAGCCGATGAAGCTGGCCACGAAGGTGCTGGCCGGGCGGTGATAGACCTCCTCGGGCGTGCCGAACTGCTCCATGCGCCCGCCGTTCATCACGATCATGCGCTGCGCCAGCGTCATGGCCTCTACCTGATCGTGGGTGACGAACAGGCTGGTGATGCCCAGCTCGCGGTGCAGTTTTTCGATTTCCAGCCGCGTCTGCGCGCGCAGCTTGGCATCCAGGTTCGACAGCGGCTCGTCAAACAGAAACACCTTGGGCTGGCGCACGATGGCGCGGCCCATGGCCACGCGCTGGCGCTGCCCGCCCGAGAGCTGGCGCGGCGTGCGCTCCAGCAAATGGCCCAGCTCCAAAATGGCGGCGGCCTTGTCCACGCGGGCGCGGATTTCTTCCTTGGGCACCTTGGCGATTTTCAGCCCGTAAGCCATGTTTTCATACACGCTCATGTGCGGATAAAGCGCGTAATTTTGAAAAACCATCGCAATATCGCGCTCGGCCGGCTCCAGTTGATTCACCACGCGCTCGCCAATGCAGATTTGGCCATCGCTGATTTCCTCCAGCCCGGCCACCATGCGCAGCAGCGTGGATTTTCCGCAGCCCGAAGGGCCGACGATGACGATAAATTCGCCATCATTGATTTGCGCATTCACGCCATGAATCACCTGATTGGCCTTGGGGCCGGCGCCGTAGCGTTTGATGACGTTTCTGAATTCGATGGAAGCCATTTTCTTGTTTCAATTCAATTGCTGAAAAAGCCGGTCGGAGCGTTTATTTTTCCGAATCAACCAGCCCTTTCACAAACCAGCGCTGCATCAAAATCACCACCAGCGCGGGCGGCAGCATGGCGAGCATGGCCGTTGCCATGACGGCGTTCCACTCGGTGTAGGCGTCGCCGCCCACGATCATGCCTTTGATGCCCATGACCACGGGATACATCTCGCTGCTGGTGGTCACCAATAGCGGCCAGAGATATTGGTTCCAGCCGTAAATGAACTGGATGACAAAAAGCGCGGCAATGCTGGTTTTTGAAAGCGGCAGCAAAACATCCTTGAAAAACCGCATGGGCCCTGCGCCGTCAATGCGGGCCGCTTCCACCAATTCATCGGGCACGGTGAGAAAAAACTGGCGGAATAAAAAGGTGGCCGTGGCCGATGCAATTAGCGGCACCGTCAGCCCTGCATAACTGTTGAGCAGGCCCAGATCGGAAACGACTTTGTAAGTGGGCAATATGCGCACTTCTACCGGCAGCATGAGCGTGATGAAAATCGCCCAGAAAACCAGGCCGCGCAGCGGGAATCGAAAATAAACAATGGCAAAGGCCGACAGCAGCGAAATAATGATTTTGCCGATGGCAATAATCAGCGCGCTGACCAGGCTGACCCACATCATGGGCCACACCGGTTCGATTTTTCCGCCGTAGCCGGTGGTGCCGCCAAACAGCGCCAGACGGTAGCTCTCCAGCATGTTGCTGCCCGGCAGCAGCGACATGGGCACGTTTTGCACGATGGCCTCGGCAGTCTGGGTGGAGGCCACGAAGGTGATGTAGACCGGCAGCGCCACGATCATCACCCCCAGCGCCAGCACCAGGTGCGACAAAAAAGTGGCCACGGGGCGGTTCTCAACCATTTTGTTGTTCTCTCTTGCTTGGCAAGTTGATGGGTTTTGTGGGGGTTTTGGCGGGTTTTACTGATAGTTCACGCGCTTTTCGATGAAGCGGAACTGAAAAATCGTCAGCGCCACCACCATGATCATCAGCACCACCGATTGCGCGGCCGAGCCGCCCAAATCCAGCGCCTTGAAGCCGTCGTGATAGACCTTGTAAACCAGAATGGAGGTGTCTTGCCCCGGCCCGCCCTGGGTGGCCGCGTCCACGATGCCGAAGGTGTCGAAAAAGGCGTAAACCACATTCATCACCAGCAAAAAGAAGGTGGTGGGCGAGAGCAGGGGAAACTGCACAGACCAGAAGCGCCGCCAGGGGCCTGCGCCGTCGATGGCGGCCGCTTCGATGAGGGATTTGGGGATGGATTGCAGCCCGGCCAGAAAGAACAGGAAGTTGTAGGAAATCTGCTTCCACACCGCCGCCATCACGATCAGCGCCATGGCGTGCCCGCTGTTGAGCAGGTGGTTCCAGTCCAGCCCGGCGGCGCGCAGCCAGTAGCTGACGATGCCGATGGAGGGCGCAAACATGAACAGCCACAGCACGCCGGCCACGGCCGGGGCCACGGCATAGGGCCAGATCAGCAGGGTTTTGTAAATGCCGGCGCCGCGCACCACGCGATCGGCCATCACGGCCAGCATCAGCGACAGCCCCAGCCCCAGCACGGCCACCAGGGCGGAAAACAGCAGCGTGGTTTTGAAGGAGTCCAGGTAGGCCGAGTCTTCCCAGAGGTTGCGGAAGTTCTCCAGGCCCACGAATTCGACGCTGGTGCCGAAGGCGTCTTCCTGCTGCACGCTTTGCAGCAGGGCCTGGCCCGCAGGCCAGAAAAAGAACACCAAAACGATGAGGAGCTGGGGTGCCACGAGCAGCCAGGGCAGCCAGGTGGAGCGGAAAACGACGCGCTTTTCCATGGGGGAGTGCTTGTTGGGAGCGGTTGATTCTGGTGGGTCGAATGGGCCCGCCCGCAGCAAGAGGCCAGCGCCAGGCGCGCGATTCTATGCGGCGGGGGTGTTCAGTCCTGGTTTGCGTGAAATATGCCCGTTCAAGGCAAGTTATCCACAAATTGCTTTTGTTTTGATAGCAGTCTTCGCAGTATTTACGGGCATTGTGGCCGGTTTGCTTATTTGTTGTGCAAAAAGGTCTTTCAGGCGGCGCACAGGGCATCGGCCTGCTTTTGCGCGGCGGCGAAGTCCAGATCGCCCGTGTAGATGGCGCGGCCGCAGATCACGCCCTCGATGCCTTCGCCCTGCACGGCGCAAAGCTGCTCGATGTCGGCCATGCCGGCCAGCCCGCCGGAGGCGATGACGGGGATGGTGAGCGCCTGCGCCAGCGCCACGGTGGCTTGCACATTGATGCCGCTGAGCATGCCGTCGCGGCCGATGTCGGTGTAGATGATGCTTTGCGCGCCCCAGTCTTCAAACTTTTTGGCCAGATCGGCCGCGTCGTGGCCGGTGAGCTTGCTCCAGCCGTCGGTGGCGACTTTGCCCTCGCGCGCGTCCAGCCCGACGATGATTTGCCCGCCGAAGGCGGCGCAGGCGTCTTTGAGAAAACCGGGGTTTTTCACCGCTGCCGTGCCGATGATCACGTAGCTCAGGCCCGCGTCCAGATACTTTTCCACCGTGTCCAAATCGCGGATGCCGCCGCCCAGCTGCACGGGAATGTGATCGCCCACGGCTTTGAGGATGGCCTTGATGGCCGCCAGATTTTGCGGCTTGCCGGCAAAAGCCCCATTCAAATCAACCAGATGCAGGCGGCGTGCGCCTTGCGCGAGCCAGTGCGCGGCCATTTCGGCGGGAGACTCGCTGAAGGTGGTGGCCTGGGCCATGTCGCCTTGCTTCAGGCGCACGCAGTGGCCGTCTTTCAAATCAATTGCGGGAATCAAAAGCATGATGAGAAAAAGCGCTTTAAAAGTGCAGATCGTTTCGTATCGTAAGTGATGCGCCGGGCGGCGCAAGGCAGTGTTTTTCTGTATTTGCCTTTGGGTTTTGCCGCCGGGTTTTGTGCCTGATTGGGCGAAATTGCGGCCGGTTGATGCGTTTTGCCGTGATTTGCGCGATGTGTCAGGGCTGCCAGCGCAAAAAGTTGCGAAACAGGCGCAGCCCCTGATCGGCGCTTTTTTCGGGGTGAAACTGCGTGGCGAACAGGCCGCCGCGCGCAACCGCGCTGGCAAAGCGCACCGGGCCGTAAGTGGTGTGCGCGGCCGTGTCCTGCGCCAGCGCCGGGCGGGCGTAGTAGCTGTGCACAAAGTAGAACCACGCCCCCTGCTCGGGCACGCCCTGCCACATGGGGTGGGCCGGCTGGGCGGGATGCACCAGGTTCCAGCCCATGTGCGGCACCTTCAGCGGGCTGCCGTCGGGGGCGTGCCGGCCGGCCAGCTCGAACTTGACCACTTCGCCGGGCAGCAGGCCCAGCCCGGGCGTGCCGGCGCTGCTGTGGCCCTCGGCGCTGTGCTCCAGCAGCATTTGCAGGCCCACGCAGATGCCCAGCAGCGGCTTGTGCGCGGCCGCGTGCAGCACGGCTTCTTGCAGGCCCGATTGGCGCAGCGCGGCCATGCAGTCGCCCATCGCGCCCTGGCCGGGCAGGATGAGGCGGTGCGCCTCGCGCACGGCCTGCGCTTCGTGCGTGACGATGATGCGCACGGGCAAGTCCTGCGCCGCGCGCTGCGCGGCTTGCGCCACGGAGCGCAAATTGCCCATGCCGTAGTCGATGACGGCGATGGTTTGTGGGGCGGGGGTGTTCATGGGAGGAAAAGAAAGTGGCGCAGGATTCTAGGAGGGGCGCAGGGCGGGGGCAGGTTGGGAGCCGGGCGGCTTGTATTTGGATACAAGATTTTGCTTAAAAGTTGGTCAATAGTCCCGCAACGCCCGTCAATGCTGCGAAGGCTGCTATCAATTCAGGATTGATCTGTGGACAAGTTGGGTTCATCGGGTGGCTTGAGCACGCCGCTGGCGTGAGGCAGCTCCCGGGCTTGCAAGCGCGCTTGAAGGGGACTTGAGGGGGATTTGAGGTGCGTCTGAATCGCGCTGATTTGAGCCGCGCCCGGTCTGAAATCGCCAAGTCCGCCTCGGGTTGCCAACCTGGTTGGGCTGGCAGCGTCGTCCGTTTGTATTTGGATACAAGATTTTGCCTGTCAATTAGGCAATAGACCCACAGCGCCTGTAAACACTGCGAAGGCAGCTATCAAATCAGGAGAAATCTGTGGATAACTTGCCTTGCGCGGGCGGGTTTGGGGCAGGTTTCAGGGCGAAAAAAAACGGCAGGGCGGGCCTGCCGTTTTTGGGATGAAAGAGCGTTCAGTCCACGCTCAGCCCAGCCGGGCCAGTTGCTCTTGCAGGCGGGCGAGGGCGGCGCTGAAGTCGGCCTGGCGCTTTTGCTCTTGCTCGATGACGGCGGGGGGGGCTTTGGCAACGAAGGCCTGGTTGGCGAGCTTGGCGCGGGCTTTGGCGATTTCGGCTTCGATGCGGGCCACTTCCTTGCCCAGCCGGGCGCGTTCGGCGGCCAGGTCGATTTCCACGTGCAGGGCCAGGCGGGCGCTGGCGGCGACGGCGACGGGGGCGGCCTGGGCGGCGGTTTGCCAGTCGCTGGCGTTATCGAAGATTTTGATTTCGCTCAGTTTTGCCAGCGCTTGCAGGGCCGGGGCGGCAGCGCGCAGGGCGGCGGCGGCTTCGGGCGTGTCGCCCACGGCGTACAGGGGCAGGCGCTGGGCGGGGGAGATGCCCATTTCGCCGCGCAGGGCGCGGCAGGCGTCGACCAGTTCTTTCAGGCGGGCGATTTCGCTTTCGGCGGTTTCGTCGATGCGCTCGGGCTGCGCCTGGGGGTAGGGGGCGCTGGCGATGCTGGCGCCGTCGGGCAGGGGCGCGCCGCCGGCCAGGGGGGCGATGACTTGCCAGAGTTCTTCGGTGACGAAGGGGATGACGGGGTGGGCCAGGCGCAGCACGGCTTCAAGCACGCGCAGCAGGGTGCGGCGCGTGGCGCGCTGCTGCTCGGGCGCGCCGGTCTGGATTTGCACTTTGGCGATTTCCAGATACCAGTCGCAGTATTCGTTCCAGACGAAGTCGTAGAGGGCGGCGGCGACGTTGTCGAGCCGGTAGTCGGCAAAGCCCTGGGCAACGGCGGCTTCGGTTTTTTGCAGGCGGCTGACGATCCAACGGTCGGCGGCGCTGCGGTGGGCGGCGTCGGTTTCGCTGCCGCAGTCATGGCCTTCGCAGTTCATGAGCACGAAGCGGCTGGCGTTCCAGAGCTTGTTGCAGAAGTTGCGGTAGCCCTCGCAGCGCTTGCTGTCGAAGTTGATGCTGCGCCCCAGGCTGGCCAGGGCGGCGAAGGTAAAGCGCAGGGCGTCGGCGCCGTAGGCGGGGATGCCGTCGGGAAACTCTTTGCGCGTGGCTTTTTCCACTTGCGGGGCGGTTTCGGGCTTGCGCAGGCCGGTGCTGCGTTTTTTGAGCAGGGGCTCCAGCGCGATGCCGTCGATGAGGTCCACGGGATCGAGCACGTTGCCTTCGGATTTGCTCATCTTTTTGCCCTGCGCGTCGCGCACGAGGCCGTGGATGTAAACGTGGCGGAAGGGCACGCGGCCGGTGAAGTGGCTGCTCATCATGATCATGCGCGCCACCCAGAAGAAGATGATGTCGTAGCCGGTGACGAGCACGCTGGCGGGCAGGTAGAGGTTGTAGTCGTCCGTGGGCGCGTTGCCCTGTTCGGGCCAGCCCATCGTGGAAAAGGGCACGAGGGCGGAGGAGTACCAGGTGTCGAGCACGTCGGGGTCGCGCGTGAGGGTTTTGCCCGGGGCCTGCGCCCGGGCTTCGGCCTCGCTGCGGGCTACATAGACCGTGCCGTCTTCGTCATACCAGGCCGGAATCTGGTGGCCCCACCAGAGCTGGCGGCTGATGCACCAGTCCTGAATGTTGTTCATCCACTGGTTGTAGGTGTTCACCCACTGCTCGGGCACGAAGCGCACCTGGCCGCTGGCCACGGCGTCCACGGCCTTTTGCGCGATGGATTTCGTCTCTCCCGCGCCCACCTTGTTCATGGCGACGAACCACTGGTCGGTGAGCATGGGTTCCACCACCGCGCCGGTGCGGGCGCAGCGCGGCACCATGAGCCTGTGCTTTTTGGTTTCCACCAGCGCGCCGGTGGCTTCGAGGTCTTTGAGCACGGCCTTGCGGGCGGCGAAGCGATCCAGCCCGCGATACGCCTCGGGCGCGTGGTCGTTGATGGTGGCGTCCAGGTGCAGCACGCCGATGAGGGGCAGGCCGTGGCGCTGGCCGACGGCGTAGTCGTTGGCGTCGTGCGCGGGCGTGACTTTCACCACGCCGGTGCCGAAGGCGCGGTCCACATATTCATCGCCAATCACCGGAATTTCCCGCCCCACCAGAGGCAGCGTCACGCTCTTGCCGATCAGGTGGCGATAGCGCTCGTCTTCGGGGTGCACCATCACGGCCACATCGCCCAGCATGGTTTCGGGCCGCGTGGTGGCCACCGTCAGGCTGCCGCTGCTGTCAGACAGGGGATAGGCGATGTGCCAGAGAAAGCCGTCTTCCTCCTCGCTTTCCACCTCCAGATCGCTCACCGCGCTTTTGAGCACCGGATCCCAGTTCACCAGGCGCTTGCCGCGGTAGATCAGGCCCTGCTCATACAGGCGCACGAAGGTTTCCGTCACCGCGCGCGAGAGCTTTTCGTCCATCGTGAAGTATTCGCGGCTCCAGTCCACCGAGCAGCCCATGCGGCGCATCTGCTGCGTGATGGTGCTGCCCGATTGCTCCTTCCACTGCCACACGCGGGCCACGAAATTCTTGCGGCCCAGATCGTGGCGGCTGATGCCCTCGCCCTGAAGCTGGCGCTCCACCACGATCTGCGTGGCAATGCCGGCGTGATCCGTGCCGGGCAGCCACAGCGTGTTGAAGCCGCGCATGCGGTGATAGCGCGTGAGGCTGTCCATGATGGTCTGGTTGAACGCATGGCCCATGTGCAGCGTGCCCGTCACATTGGGCGGCGGCAGCTGAATGCAGAAGTTCTCGCCGCGCGCCGCCGCCTCGGCGCTGGCCGCGCCCGTGCCGCGCACGCCCGCGCGCCCCAGCCCGGCGCGCTCCCAGGCCGGCCCCCAGCGCGCCTCGATGGCAGCAGGCTCAAACGATTTGGACAAGGCCGCAAGGCCGGGCTGGGCGGGGGCTTCAGACATAGAAAAACAACCGTAAAAACAAGGAAAACGCCCCGCCGCCAAAGCAGGCGGCAGGGGCTGAAAAAAAGCTGTAAATTTTACCGGCCGCCCCCGAAACGGCGGGGGCCGGGCCAAGGGGCGAAGCGGGGAAGGGTAGGCCAGGAAAGGGCGGCGTTGGGGTGGTCGTGGATGGCGGGTTATCCACAGATTTTTCCTGAATTGATAGCACGCTTCGCAGTGTTTACGGGCGCTGCGGGCCTTCTGCCTATTTGGTGATCAAAATTTTGTATCTGAATGCGTGATGCGGGGTGCGTGGCGGGGCGCGATGGGGTGTGCGGTGGCACGCGATGGGGCAGAGGGCGGGAAAGCGGGCCGGTTTTCGGAAATCGGCTGGCTTGGCGGCTTCAGAACGCCCTGGGGCGAGGCAGGTTATCCACAAGTTTTTCCTGTTTTGATAGCGCGCTTCGCAGCATCCACGGGCGCTGCGGGCGGTTTGCTGAATGGGTGGGCAATTCAGGCTTGCGCTTGCTGTTGCAGGAAGTTCAGGGCCGCGCCGAAGTGGCCGCAACCGATGAAGGGTTGGGGCGGGCGGCGGGCTGATAGGGGCGAGGGGTGGTTGGCGCTGAGCACGAGGTGGGCGCTGCCGGGGGGGATGAGGGCGCTTCTGGCTTGCGCGTGTTTGCCCCAGAGCATGAAGACGCGCGGGCGGGGCTGGGCGGCCAGGTGGGCGATGAGGGCGTCGGCAAAGTCTTCCCAGCCTTGGTCGGCGTGGCTGGCGGGCTGGCCTTCTTCGACGGTGAGGCAGGTGTTGAGCAGCAGGGTGCCGCGCTCGGCCCAGGCCAGCAGGCTGCCGTCTGGGGCGGGGGGCAGGGGCCAGGGGCTGGCGGCAGCGCGCTCGGGGCCGAGGTCGCGCGCCAGTTCCTCAAGGATGTTGCGCAGCGAGGGGGGGCGGCGGGTGCCGCTGGCAACGGAGAAGGCCAGCCCTTCGGCCTGGCCGCGGCCGTGGTAGGGGTCTTGCCCAAGGATGACGGTGTGCACTTGTTCGGGCGCGGTGAGCGCGAGCGCGCGCAGGGGCTGGGGGGGGAAGATGGCCGCGCCGCAGTCGAGCCGCGTTTGCAAAAAGGCCAGCAGGCGCTGGCCGCTGGCGCTGGCAAAGAAGGTGTCGAGCACGGGCCGCCAGCCGCAGGCGACGGGCCAGTGCGCGGGCTGGGCGCTGGTGAGCTGGGTGGGGGCGGGCATAGGGCGGGAAGGGCGCAGGGGGCGGGCCGGGCGGAAATGGCGGGAAGGGCCGGGCCGGGCGGGTTTTTTAGCGCGGGGGGGCTGATGCCGGGGCGGGGGATGCGGGCGCAGGCGCTGCGGGTGCGGCGGGGGATGCGGCAGCGGGGGCTTGCGCCGGGGCTGCGGGGGGGGCGGCCGGGGTTGGAGCCTGCGCCGGGGCGTCGTCCTGGTGCAGCCAGTGTTTTTCGGCGGCGTAGACGGCGTTGGGGTATTGCGGTTTGCCGCGCGAGCCGTTGTAGCGGCCCAGGGCCATGTAGGTGTCGCCGCGTTCGCGGTCGATGTAGTGGCGCAGGATGACGCAGCCAAAGCGCAGGTTGGTCTGCATGTGAAAGAGTTTGCTGGGGTCGCCGTCGCCGATGACGCGGGTCCAGAAGGGCATGATTTGCATGTAGCCGCGCGCGCCGACGACGGAGACGGCGTATTTGCGGAAGGCGCTTTCGACCTGGATGAGCCCGAGCACGAGCGAGGTTTCCAGCCCGGCGCGTTTGCTTTCGTACCAGACGGTTTGCAGAAATTCGATGCGGCTGTTGAAGTCGGGCATGCGGCGGTAGAGCCGGTCGCTCATGGCCGAGAGCCAGCGCAGGTAGGCCAGGCGGGCGGCGGTGGTGCCGAAGGTGGGCACGGGCGGGGCGCTGTTGGCGATGGCCGAGCTGAGCGCGGTGCGCACCGAGTCGGCCAGCGGCTCTTCCAGTTGGCCGCCGGCGCGGGCAGCGCCAGGCCAGGCCAGCAGGCCCAGCGGCAGCGCGCCCAGGCTTTGCAGGCCGCGCCGCCGCGCCAGGTTCACGCCCGCGCCGCTCATGAGGCCAGCTTGCCCCGCAGGAAGGCGGCGATTTCGGCGGCGGGCACGCGGGTGGCGGCCTCGTCGCGGCGGTGTTGGTATTCGATTTGGCCTTCCTTGAGGCTTTTGTCGCCGATGGTGACGCGGTGGGGCACGCCGATGAGTTCCCAGTCGGCAAACATGGCGCCGGGGCGCTCGCCGCGGTCATCCAGGATGACGTCCACGCCGGCGGCGAGCAAGTCGGCGTAGAGCTGCTGGGCGGTGTCGCGCACGGCCGCGCTGCGGTCCATGCCGACGGGGCAGATGACGACGGTGAAGGGGGCGATGGCGTCGGGCCAGATGATTCCGCGCGCGTCGTGGTTTTGCTCGATGGCGGCGGCGGGCAGGCGGGTGATGCCGATGCCGTAGCAGCCCATCTGGAAGGGCTGGGGCTTGCCGTTTTCATCGAGGAAGGTGGCGTTCATGGCGCGGCTGTATTTGTCGCCCAGAAAGAAGATGTGGCCGATTTCGATGCCGCGCTCGATGGCCAGCGGGCCGCTGCCGTCGGGGGCGGGGTCGCCGGCGACGACGTTGCGCAAGTCGGCGATGAGGTCGGGCTCGGGCAGGTCGCGCCCCCAGTTCACGCCGGTGATGTGGAAGTCTTTTTCATTGGCGCCGCACACCCAGTCGGCCATGACGGCGACTTCGCGGTCGGCCACGATCTTCACGGGCTTTTTCAGGTCGATGGGGCCGAGGTAGCCCGGCTCGGCGCCGAAGTGCTCGACGATTTCGGCCACGCTGGCAAAGCGAAATCCGGCTAGGCCGGGCACTTTGCCCACTTTGATTTC
Organism: Ottowia sp.; assembly: GCA_052170415.1. Classification (GTDB taxonomy): domain Bacteria; phylum Pseudomonadota; class Gammaproteobacteria; order Burkholderiales; family Burkholderiaceae_C; genus Ottowia. Next base: position 146,517 of record JBQNAO010000001.1, read on the forward strand.
GTTCATGTCGTGGTCGCCGCGCAGCAGCAGCAGCCAGATTTGCGCGGGCTGGCCGCTTTCGGCCGGCGCGTCGGTGGCCAGCACCAGGGATTTGACGGTGGCCTGCAAGGGGATGCCCAGCAGGCGGGCCACGTCGGCGCAGGTGGCGTGGCCGGGGGTGGGCGTGCGGGTCATGGCCTGGGCGGGCGCGGGGCGCGGGCCGGCGGGCGGGGCGCTTTCGGCTTTTTCCATGTTGGCCGCGTATTGGCTGGCGGCGCTGTAGACGATGGCGTCTTCGCCGGTGGCGGCGATCACCTGAAATTCCTCGCTCAAGTCGCCGCCGATGGCGCCCGAGTCGGCCGCCACGGCGCGGTATTGCAGGCCGAAGCGGTCGAAGATGGCGCGGTAGGCGGCGGCCATTTTTTGATAGCTCAGCTTGGCGGCGGCCTCGTCGCGGTCGAAGCTGTAGGCGTCTTTCATGATGAATTCGCGCCCGCGCATCAGGCCAAAGCGCGGGCGGCGCTCGTCGCGGAATTTGGTCTGGATTTGATAAAGGTTCTTGGGCAGCTGCCGGTAGCTTTTGAATTCCTGGCGGGCGATGTCGGTGACGACTTCCTCGCTGGTGGGCTGGATGACGAAGTCGCGCTCGTGGCGGTCTTGCAGGCGCAGCAGCTCCGCGCCCATGTGATCGAAGCGCCCCGTCTCGCGCCACAGCTCGGCCGGCTGCACCACGGGCATGGTGCATTCGATGGCGCCGGCGCGGTTCATTTCTTCCCGCACGATGCGCTCGACTTTCTGAATGACGCGCAGCCCCAGGGGCATGTAGGTGTAAATGCCCGCGCTCAGTTTCTTGATCAGACCTGCGCGGGTCATGAGCTGGTGGCTAATGACTTCGGCATCGGCGGGCGCTTCCTTGAGCGTGGAAATCAGGAACTGGGAGGCTTTCATGGGGTGGTTTTCAAACGCGGTGGGATGACCAAAACGCCAAGGGGCCGCTGACGGCCCCTGGGTAGCTTGCGCGGGCATAATGCCCGCAATATTGACAAATTTGGAGTCTGATTATGCTGGATCGGGACGGTTTTCGGCCCAATGTCGGCATCATCTTGCTCAACCAGAAAAATCAGGTTTTTTGGGGCAAACGCATACGCACCCACTCCTGGCAGTTTCCGCAAGGCGGCATTGATCGGGGCGAAAACCCCGAGCAGGCCATGTATCGCGAGCTGCATGAGGAAATCGGCCTGAAACCCGAGCATGTGCGCATCGTTGCGCGCACGCGCGACTGGTTGCGCTACGAGGTGCCCGATCGCTTTATCCGCCGCGACGTGCGCGGCCGCTACCGGGGGCAAAAGCAAATCTGGTTTTTGCTGCAACTGATTTCCCCCGACTGGAACCTGAATCTGCGCGCCACCGATCACCCCGAGTTCGACGCCTGGCGCTGGAACGACTACTGGGTGCCGCTGGATGTGGTTATCGAGTTCAAGCGCGGCGTGTATGAAATGGCGCTGACCGAGCTTTCGCGCCACCTGCCGCGCATGCCCGAGCAGCGCAACCGCTTTTTGCGCAGCGGCATCCGCACGCCGGCGGCCACGCACCTGCCGCCCGATTCGCAGTCCATCCCGCTGCCGCATCACAGCCCGCCCGGCTGGGGCCGCCAGGGAGATTTCCTGTGAGTTCCTGTGAATTGCCATGAGCGCCCGTTTGCCCCTTTTCTCTTCTTCCCTGACTTTGCCCGTCGCCGCCCTGGCCGTGGCCGCCGTGCTGGCTCTGGGCGGCTGCGCTCGCCAGTCTCGTCAGGCCGATGAAGCCGATGCCCAGCCCACCCGCCCGGCTCCCGGCGCGGCGCTGCAAGCCGAAGGCAGCCTGCCCGCCTACAGCGCCAGCCGTCTCATCGAGCTGCCCGCGCCTTCCGGCGCCAGCGTGCGCGTGGGCATAGACCCCGAAACCATCGAGCCAGATGCGCGCGCCGGCGTCGTCAGCTACGTGGTGATCCTGCGCGGCATCAGCGCCCAGGTGGCGCAGCACGAAGCCATACGCTGCAATGGCGGGCAGTGGCGCACCCTGGCCCGCCAGCAGCCCGGCGAGCCCTGGCGCGCCGCAGGCGGCGACTGGCAAGACATTTACGCCCACGCCCCTGCGTACGCACGCACACTGGCGCGCGACGGCCTGTGCCTGGGCCCCGCGCTGAACACCGACCGGCACGCCATCGTGCGCGGCCTGCGCACGGGCGGCCGGCACGGCATGCGCCTGGGCGATTGATGCGCCGCCGCCCGATCATTTCTTGATTAAAAAATCAGCAAACCTTCCGCAAGGCCCGTGGATACTGCGAAGCGTGCTATCAAATCAGGAAAAATCTGTGGATAACTCCTGCCCTTGACGGGCGGCAAACTGCGTCAGCGGCCCGCCTGCATCGTCCCTTCTTTCCCTTTCCCGCCCCCATGAACGAACATCCCGCTCCCAGCCGCCTGCGCCCGCTGCCCGCGCTGATCTTTGCCAGCCGCTGGCTGCAACTGCCCCTGTATCTGGGCCTCATCGTGGCCCAGAGCGTTTACGTGCTGCACTTTCTGGTCGAACTCTGGCACCTGGTGGAAGCAGCCTTCGGTCACGAACACGCGCTGCAAACCCTGGTGGCCAGCATCGGCTACAAGACCGACGCTCCCATCATCCAGCTCAACGAAACCATCATCATGCTGGTGGTGCTGGCGCTGATTGACGTGGTGATGATCTCCAACCTGCTCATCATGGTCATCGTCGGCGGCTTTGAAACCTTCGTCAGCCGCCTCAACCTGGAAGGCCACCCCGATCAGCCCGAGTGGCTCAGCCACGTCAATGCCAGCGTGCTCAAGGTGAAACTGGCCCTGTCCATCATCGGCATCAGCTCCATCCACCTGCTCAAAACCTTCATCAACGCGGGCAGCTACACCGACCGCGTGCTGATCGCACAAACGGCCATCCACATCACCTTCCTGTTCTCTGCGCTGGCCATCGCGCTGGTGGACAAGCTCATGCAGCACCCCGCCTCCCACTCCGGCGAGCACTGATCTTTCCCATGCAAAGAGTTTTCCTGCCCCTGCTGCTTGCGGGCTTGCTGATCGGCAGCTGGCACAAAGGCGGCTGGCACGGCCTGCTGCTGGCCGGCAGCGGCGTGCTGCTGTGGCTGCTGCTGCACTACACCCGGCTCATCCTCGTCATGCGCCGCGCCGCCCGCCACCCCAAGGGCTGGACGCATAGCGCCCTCATGCTCAACAGTCGCCTGCAAACCGGACTGCCCCTGCTGCAAGTCGTCGCGCTCACCCAATCCCTGGGCGAGCCGCTGCCCGCCGATGCAGCCGAAACCGCCGCAAACAGCGAACGCTGGCGCTGGCGCGACGATGGCGGCGACAGCCTCATCGCCCACTTCACCCACGGCCGCCTGAGCCAATGGCATCTGGAACGCGCCCGGCCCGCAACGCCCGCGCCCGAGGCATCCGCCGAAACCCTCGCCCCCTGACCCCCCGGCGCGAGCGCACACACAAAAAAAGCCGACGGCCCCTTTTCGGGAACCGTCGGCCTTTTTGTTGGAGAGATTTGCCGAAATCAGCGCGTGGGCGGCACATAGCCGGCCGCCTGATCGGCCCCTGCGCCGAAAAAGTGCGCCTCCATCTGCCGCTTCAGATATTCGCGCGCGCGCTGATCGGCCATGTTCAGGCGGTTTTCATTGACCAGCATCGTCTGGTGGCGCAGCCAGTCTTGCCAGGCCTGCTTGCTCACGCTTTCCCAAATGCGCTTGCCCAGCTCGCCGGGGTAGGGCGGAAAGTCCAGTCCTTCGGCCTCCGTGCCGAGCTTGATGCAGTGAACCATGCGTGCCATATCGTGTCTTGCCTTTCGGGTGAGTGCAGTCAAAAAAAGAAGGCCAAACGGCCAAAGGCGGCGAATGTAGCAAGCCCTTTCATGCCCCCGGTCGCCCTGCGGACATGAAACGCCAGGCCCGCTTGAAAACCGCCCGGCCCGCTTGCAACTGCGGCCTTTTCACACACGCAACGCAAAGGAGCTTTCACTCATGGGCTGGTTTGGCAAATCAAGCAAGGACTTTTTTCTCTCCACCGTCGTGCCCCAGGGCCAGGGCGGGCAGCAAGTGGGGCAATTTCTGGGCATCGTCAACGGCGAGGCCATCATCGGCGCCAACATCTTTCGCGACATGTTCTCCAGCGTGCGCGACATCGTCGGCGGCCGCGCCGGCGGCTACGAACGCGCCCTGGCCGGCGCACGCGAAGCGGCCCTGGAAGACATGAAAAGCGCCGCCCACAAACTGGGCGCCGACGGCATCGTGGGCATCGACTTCGACTACGAAGTGCTGGGCGAAACCAACGGAATGATGCTGGTATCCGTCACCGGCACGGCCGTAAAAATGGCCTGAAGCGCGCCCCTCACCCACCGGCCGGTTGCACACCGGCCTTTTTTGATTACAAATTCAGCAAATCGCCCGCAGCGCCCGTGGATGCTGCGAAGCGTGCTATCAATTCAGGAGAAATCTATGGATAACTTGCCTTTCCTGGGGCGTTTTGAGGCCGGAAAGCGGGCCGATTTCTGAAAACCGGGCGGCTTGTCGGGGGTGCGAAAGGCCGTTGGTGCAGGCAAGCAAGAAAACGCCTTGCGGATTGCCTCTGGCTTTCTCGTTTTTCCCTGCACCGATTGCGCCCTTCCGCGCCACGCATTCAGATACAAAATTTTGATTACCAAATAGGCAAACCGCCCGCAGCGCCCGTAAATACTGCGAAGCGCGCTATCAAATCAGGAAAAATCTGTGGATAACTTGGCCCGGAGTGGCTGGCTTTGCGGGCAGTCGGCGCTATGTGGGCGGCTGTGGGCGGTGGCTTGCAGGGGATGGCCGGATGGGCTTGTGAATCGGGCCAGCGGGCGGGATGGCCGCGTTTTTGAACTCGTTTGCGGATTGCCGGGCGGGCCGGGGCGCGCTTTGCCGGCGGTGTGCCGCGAGATGCCCGCTTCAGGCTGGGACATAAAAAAACGCCCCGAGGCTTGCGGCCTGGGGGCGGTTTTGGGTGGGGTGGCTGATGGGACTCGAACCCACGACGACCAGAATCACAATCTGGGACTCTACCAACTGAGCTACAGCCACCGCAAAAACGGCAGATTATAGCGCGCTTTAATGCTCCGCTGCGGTTTGCATGCTGGCGGCGGCGCTGGCGTCGACGAGGATGCGGGCCTTGAAGCGCTCGCGCAGGTATGCGGTGTAGGCCAGGGTTTCGGCGGCGTTCCAGGCGGTGTCGTATTGCCGGGTCATTTGCCGCGCGAGGTCTTCGGCCGGGGTGGCGGCGGGCAGGGCTTTTTCGATGTGGGCGACGGTGTAGCCCTGGGCGCCGAGGTCGATGCCGATGAAGGAGGGCAGGGCGCTGGCGTCGGCGCGCAGCACTTGTTCGACGACTTCGGCGGGCTGGCCGTGGGTGTGTTCGCGCGAGAGCTGGATGGCGGCGGGCAGGGTTTTGGCCTGGGCGGGGTCGGCCTGGAGGGCGGCGAGTTTTTCGGCGCCGGCCTTGCGGGCGGCTTCGGCCGATTTTTCGGCGATGAGGCGCTCGCGCACCTGGGCCTTGACTTCGTCCAGGGGGCGCGGGTGGGCCGGGGTGTGTCCGGTGACACGGCCGGCGACGATTTGCGAGGGGCCGAATTCGATGGCTTCGGTGTTGTTTTTCTTGTCCAGCGAGTCGGCGGCGAAGAGGGCGGAGAGGAATTTGGCGTTGCCCAGGGGCTTGCCTTCGCCGTCTTTGGGCACCTGGCGGGTGATGCCGGTGGCGGTCTGGATTTCCAGCCCGAGTTTTTCGGCTGCGGGCTTGAGGCTGTCGGGCTGCTCGTAAACGTCGTTGCGGAAGGTTTCGGCGTTTTCGGTGACCAGGCGCCGGGCCTGCTCGGTGCGCAGTTGCTCGGCGAGCTGGGCTTTGACTTTGTCGAAGGCGGGGATGGCGGCGGGTTTGATGTCGGTGAGCTGGAGGATGTGGTAGCCGAACTGGCTTTCGACGAGGTCGCTGATGTCGCCTTTTTTGGCGAGCCGGAAGGCGGCGGCGGAGAGGTCGGCGTCTATGCCCTTGCCCTGGCTGAAAAAGCCCAGGTCGCCGCCCTGGCTGGCGCTGACGTCGTCGTTGGAGTCGCGCCTGGCGATGTCGGCAAAGCGGGCGGGGGTCTGGCGCACTTCGGCCAGCGTTTTTTCGGCCTGGGCGCGGGCTTTTTCGCGCTCGGCGGCGGGGGCGTTTTTGTCGGCGGCGATGAGGATGTGGCTGACGCGGCGCTCTTCGGGCTGGCCGAGGGTGTGGGAGTTGTTGTCGTAATAGGCCTTGAGGTCGTCGTCGCTGACGCGGGCCTGTTTTTTCATGGCTTCGGCGTCGAGCACGACGTATTCGATGTCCACGGTTTCGGGGGCCTGGTAGTCGGCCAGGTGGCTTTCGTAGAAGGTTTTGATTTCGTTTTCGTCGGGCTGGCTTTGTTTGGCGTAGTCGCTGGCGGGCAGGGTGAGCAGTTGCACCTGGCGCTGCTCCAGATAGGCGTTGATGACCGGGGCGGCCTGGGCGGGTGTGGAAAGAGCGGTTTCGGTGATGCCGGCGAGCACTTGCCGGGCCGAGAGGTCGGCGCGCACGCTGTTTTCAAACATTTGTGGGCTCATGCCCTGGCGGGCGAGCACTTCTTCGTAGCGCTTGATGTCGAGCTTGCCGTCGGGGCCGCGCAGGCTGGCAATGAATTCGTCGTTTTGCAGCTCGCGGGCCAGACGGGCGTCGGTGATGTACAGGTGCATCTTGCGCGCGGCCATGTCCATCAGGCGGGCGTTGAACAGCTGCTCCAGCGCGGAGTAGCGCATCTGGGGGGTGTCAAAGAGGCTGATGTCCAGGCTGGGGTTGGCGCGGGAGATGTTGTCAACCTGCTGGCGGTGGGCGTGGTCCCAGTCTGATTGGGTGATGGAGTCTCCGCCCAGGGTGGCGACTTTCTGGCTGCCTTGATTGAATTTGGTGTAGCCCTCGATGCCGAACAGCACGAACGACGGAATGACGAGGATGAACAGCGCCCACATGAAAATTTTCATGTGCTGACGGAAGAAATCAAACATGACAGTCGCCTTGTGGAGCAGTGTGTGCTGCTGAAATGAAAAAGGCGAACGCTGCGTTCGCCTGGGGGGATGTGCGGGTGGTGGGTGCTGAGGGGTTCGAACCCCCGACCTACGCCTTGTAAGGGCGCCGCTCTACCAACTGAGCTAAGCACCCCCGCGAGAAGGAAAGCGCCGTATTTTGCCTGAATTCCGGGTTTGTCCGGCTCCAAGGGACGCGGAACACCGGGGCCGGTTTAGTTCAGGGCGTCCTTGAAGGCCTTGCCGGGGCGGAATTTGGGCAGGCGGGCGGGTTTAATCTTGATGGTGGCGCCGGTTCTGGGGTTGCGGCCGGTGCGGGCGCTGCGCTTGCTGACGGCGAAGGTGCCGAATCCCACGATGGAGACGGTGCCGCCACGGCGCAAGGTGATGGTGACGGCGTCCAGAGTGGCTTCCAGTGCGCGTGCGGCCGAGGCTTTGGGGATGTTGGCGTGTTGCTGTATGTGTTCGATGAGTTCGGTCTTGTTCACGGCGATGGCCCTTGATCGAATTCAGATGGGAAAGGCTTGGGGCCAGACCGGGCATGGCAGGCCGCAAAAGTGGTCGGGATTCTAGGGTCTCATTTCGGCGCGGCTGGCTTTCAGCGGGCGCGCTTGCGAATTTCGGGTACGGACTTTTGCAGGTAATAGGCCATGGACCAGACGGTGAGCACGGCCGCCACCCACAGCAGCAGCGTGCCCCACCAGCGGGTGTCCAGCGTGAGCGGGCCCAGTTGTAGCGTGCCGTCGAAAAGCAAAAAGGCGATGGCGCCCATTTGAGCGGCGGTTTTGAGCTTGCCCACCATGTGCACGGCCACGCTTTTGCTGGCGCCGATGTGCGCCATCCACTCGCGCAGGGCGGAGATGGCGATTTCGCGGCCGATGATGATGAGCGCCACGAACAAATCGGCCCGGTGCAGGCGCACCAGCGCCAGCATGCAGGCGCAGACCAGGAATTTGTCGGCCACGGGATCGAGAAACGCGCCGAAGGAGGAGGTTTGCCCCAGCTTGCGGGCCAGGTAGCCGTCCAGCCAGTCGGTGACGGCGCAAAGCAGAAACAGGGCGGTGGCCCACTGGTTGCGCGCCGGCTCGGCCAGCGGCAGGTAAAACACGCCCACGATCAGTGGAATCGCGGCAACGCGGGCCCAGGTCAGGAGGGTGGGAATCGTGAGAAACATATCGGCGGCAATTGTGGCACGGGGGCTTTTTTGCTCTTGTTTTTGTAGCTGACTACGCAGTATTCACGCGGCTTGCGGCGCATGGGCGCTGTTCAAGGGGGATTAGTGCAGGGCGCGGTAGATGTCTTCGGCCAGGGCTTGCGAGATGCCTTCGACGCTGGCCAGGTCCTGCACGCTGGCGGCCTGCACCCCGCGCACGCCGCCAAAGCGCTGAAGCAGGCGGGCGCGCTTTTTGGGGCCCACGCCGGCGATGTCTTCCAGCCGGCTGCCGCCAGTGCGGGTTTTGGCGCGTGCGGCGCGCATGCCGGTGATGGCAAAGCGGTGCGCCTCGTCGCGGATTTGCGCCACCAGCATGAGCGCGGCCGAGTCATGGCTCAAGGAGAGCTTGGGTCGCCCGTCGGCGAACACCAGCTCTTCCAGCCCCACTTTGCGGCCTTCGCCCTTTTCCACGCCGACGATGCGCGAAAGCTCCAGCCCCAGCTCGCTGAAAACCTGGCGGGCCACGGCCACCTGCCCTTTGCCGCCGTCGATGAGCACCACGTCGGGCAGGCGCGCGCGGGCGGTTTCGGCCTCGGGTGGCTCGGCGCTGCGCACAGCCTGGGCCAGCGGGGCGTAGCGGCGCTGTAGCGCCTGGCGCATGGCGGCGTAGTCGTCGCCACCGGTGATGCCTTCGATCTTGAAGCGGCGGTATTCGCCGCTTTGCATCTTGTGGTGGTGAAAGACAACGCAGCTGGCCTGCGTGGCCTCGCCTGCGGTGTGGCTGATGTCAAAGCACTCGATGCGCAGGTTTTCCAGCTCGTCGGCGGGCAAGTCCAGCGCCTGCGCCAGAGCGCGGGTGCGCGCCTGCTGCGAGCCTTCTTCCGAGAGCAGGCGCGCCAGTTGCAGGGCAGCGTTTTGTTCGGCCATTTGCAGCCACACGCGGCGCTGGCCGCGAGGCGCATGGGTGGCGCTGATGCGGCGCTGTTGCTGCTCGCCCAGGGCCTGGAGCAAGGCGGGCGAGACGGGCGCGCTGGCAATGATTTGCGCGGGCGCGGGCACGCCCAGATAGTGCTGGGCGATGAAGGCATCGAGCACGCGCGCTTCCACGCTGGCCAGCGTGGGGGCTTGCGCTGCGTTTTCCGGCGAATCGGGCGACGATTCGGGCGGCAAATCGCCCGATAAATGCTCGCCTGCCAGCGCCTCTTGCACCTGGGTGGGGAAGTAGGCGCGATCGCCCAGGTGGCGGCCGCCGCGCACCATGGCCAGGTTCACGCAGGCGCGCCCGCCCTGCACTTTCACGGCCAGGATGTCCACATCGGCTTCGCCCTGTCCGGCCGTGTCCACGGCCTGCTGGTGCAGCACGCGCGAGAGAGCCGTCAACTGGTCACGCAAGGCAGCGGCCTGCTCGAACTCCAGCGCCTCGGCGTGCGCCATCATGCGCTGCTCCATTTCCTGCAGCAGCTCTTGCGTGTGGCCGCGCAAAAACTGCTCGGCGCGGGCCACGTCAGCGGCGTAGTCCTCATGGCTGATCAGGCGCACGCAAGGGGCGGTGCAGCGCTTGATCTGATAGAGCAGGCAGGGCCGCGTGCGGTTGGCAAACACCGTGTCTTCGCAGGTGCGCAGGCGAAACACTTTTTGCAGCAGCTGGATGGTTTCCTTCACCGCCCAGGCATTGGGATAGGGGCCGAAGTAGCGGTTTTTGCGATCCGTGCCGCCGCGGTAGTAGCTCAGGCGGGCGTAGGCATCGGCTTGCGCGGGCCGGTGCGGGGGTGCGTCGCGCTCGATGCCCGTGCCGGTGAGTTTGAGATAGGGGTAGCTTTTATCGTCGCGAAAAAGAATGTTGTAGCGCGGCGCGAGTTGTTTGATGAGGTTGTTTTCCAGAATCAGCGCCTCGGCCTCGGAGCGCACCACGGTGGTTTCCAGCCGCGCAATCTTGCTGACCATGTGGCCGATGCGCGTGCCGCCGTGGTTTTTCTGGAAATAGCTGGCCACGCGCTTTTTCAGGCTGCGCGCCTTGCCCACATAAAGCACCTGGCCCCGGGCGTCGAAATAGCGATATACGCCCGGCAAGGCGGGCAGCGCCGCCACTTGCGCCAGCAGCTCGGAGCTGTGGCCGGGTGTATCGGGCGTATCAGGGGAAGGGGGGCTGTCCGGCGGCAAGGTCATGGCTGGGATGAGTTTAAGAAGGCCGCCGTTTGAATGCCCGCTGCGCGTCCAATCCGACTTTCAGCGTGGGTGATTGGGGCGGACAAATCAATTGGCATTCATGAAATTCAAAATAAAAACGGGCCGCTGTTTCAAACAGCAGCCCGGGTGGAATTTGCCGCGGCAAATGGATTTGGATTTGATGAAAAACCGGCCAAATCAAATCGCCTTAATGGGCGTGATGACTGCATCCGCAATGAGCGACGGATTTTTTCATGTCAATCACCATGCGGCCCTGGATTTTGCCGTCGCGCATTTCCTGGAATATGTCGTTGGTTTCTTCCAGCGAGCGGGTTTGCACCACGGGCGCCACCAGCCCTTCGGCGCCGAACTGGAAGGCTTCTTCCAGGTCTTTGCGCGTGCCCACCAGCGAGCCGACAACCTCGATGCCATCGAGCACCAGGCGGGGGATGGACATGTCCATCTTCTCGGAAGGCAGGCCCACGGCCACCACGCGCCCGCCGGCGCGCACGGCATCCACCGAGGAGTTGAAGGCTGCGCGTGAAACGGCGGTGACGACGGCCGCGTGCGCGCCACCGGTTTTTTCCTGGATGACTTTGGCCGCGTCTTCGCGGGTGGGGTTGACGAGCAGATCGGCCCCCACCTGGGCGGCGAGCTTGAGTTTGTCGTCATTGATGTCCACGGCGATAACGTGAGCGCCAAAGACTTTTTTGGCGTATTGCACGGCCAGATTGCCCAGGCCGCCCGCGCCGTAGATGGCCACCCACTGGCCGGGCTGCACGCCAGCCACCTTGATGGCCTTGTAGGTGGTCACGCCCGCGCAGGTGATGCTGCTGGCCTGGGCGGGGTCCAGCCCGGCGGGCACCTTGACGGCGTAATCGGCGCTGACGATGCAGTGCGTGGCCATGGCGCCATCGGCGGTGTAGCCGGAATTGATGACGGTGCGGCACAGGGTTTCGCGCCCGGTAACGCAGTATTCGCAGGCGCCGCAGCTTTTGTAGAGCCAGGCCACGCTGACGCGGTCGCCCGCCTGGATGCGGGTGACGCCGGGGGCCACTTCCTTCACGATGCCGATGCCCTCGTGGCCCAGCACGCGGCCGGGCTTTTTGCCAAAGTCGCCTGCGGCCACGTGCAAATCGGTGTGGCAAACGCCGCAATATTCCACTTCCACCAGCGCCTCGCCGGCTTGCAGCGGGCGGATTTCCTTGTCTACCAGGTCCACATTGCCGTTGGAATCGGCGGTGACGACGGCTGCTCTCATCTTCATGATGCTCATCCTTTGAAAGACACGGGAACATTCCCGTCCGTCAATATACGCACGCCCGGCGCTGGGGGAAGGCCGCGAAAATGACCCGTGTGAAGACTGAAACGCCGCTTGCGCCATCTGCCGCGCCACTTGCCCGCCTTGCCCCGCCCGCCGCCGCCCCGAGCTGGCTGTGGGATGTTTTTTGTCAGGTGATCGACAACCACGGCGACGTGGGCGTGTGCTGGCGGCTGGCGCGCGAGCTGGCCGCGCACGGGCAGCGCGTGCGCCTTTGGCTGGATGACGCGCGCGCCTTGCCCTGGCTGGCCCCCGGCGCGCAGGCGGGCGGCTTTGAGCGCATTGAAGTGCGCCCCTGGCCGAGCTCCGGCGAGCTGGCTCGCCTGCCCCGCGCCGATGTGTGGGTGGAAGCCTTTGGCTGCGACATCACGGCGGCCATCGGGGCCGGAGTCGAAGCTGCATTTGCTCCTGAATTTGTAGCTGACTTCGCAGTATCCACGGGCGTTCCGGCCGGTTTGCCCCTTGCGGCTCCGGTGTGGATCAATCTGGAATATCTCAGCGCGGAAGACTGGGTGCCGCGCATGCACGCGCTGCCCTCGCCCGTGCTGCACGGCCCCATGCAGGGCGCGGGCAAATGGTTTTTCTATCCCGGCTTCGGCCCCGGCACGGGCGGGCTGCTGCGCGAGGCTGATTTGCCCGCGCGCCATGCCCGCTTCGAGCGCCGCGCCTGGCTTGCCGCCCACGGCGTGCGCTGGCAGGGCGAGCCGCTGGCTTCGCTGTTTTGCTATGAGCCGTCCGCACTGCCCGATTTGCTGGCGCAGATGGGGCAGGCCCGCTGGCATGTGCTGGTTACGCCCGGACGCGCCACGCTGGCCGTGCAACAGGCGCTGGCCACGCTGTCAGAGGCGGCGCGCCCGCGCATCACCTTCTTGCCGCACCTGCCCCAGCCTGCGTATGACGAGCTGCTATGGGCCTGCGACGTGAACTTCGTGCGCGGTGAGGATTCGCTCGTGCGCGCCCTCTGGGCTGCCTGGCTGGCGCAGCGCGCCTTCGTCTGGCATATCTATCCCCAGCACGACGGCGCGCACCACGCCAAGCTGCACGCCTTTTTGCAGCGCATGCGCGCGCCGGCCGGCCTGCACGACTTTCATTGCGCCTGGAACGACTTGCCGCACGCGCCGCCCCTGCGCCTGCCCGCCGCGCCCGAGCTGGCCCGCTGGCAGGCGGCCCAGCACGCCGCCGCCGCCGATCTGGCCGCCCGGCCCGATCTGGCCGCGCAACTGATTGCCTTTGTGAAAGAGAAAAAACATGCCCCTGCCCCAACTTGACATCCAGGGCCCCATCGCCCGCATCACCTTGCAGCGGCCCGAAGTGGCCAACAAACTGGCCCCCGAAGACCTGCTTGCGCTGCGTCACCACCTGTGCACCGTCAATGAGCAAAGCGATGTGCGCGTGCTCGTGCTGCAAGCGCAGGGGCGGCACTTTTGCAGCGGCTATGACATTGCCGACATGCTCAACAGCCAGCGCCCCGGCCAGGGCTTTGGCGACATGGTCGATGCCCTGGCCGCGTGCCGCCCCGTCACCATCGCGGCCATTCAGGGCGGCGTGTTCGGCGGCGGCACCGACATGGCGCTGGCCTGCGACTTTCGCGTCGGCGCGCCGCAAGCGCGCATGTTCATGCCCGCTGCGCGGCTGGGGTTGCACTTTTATCAAAGCGGCATGCAGCGCTTTATCAGCCGCCTGGGGCTGAACATGGCCAAGCGCCTGTTTCTCACCGCCGAGGCGCTGGACGCCAGCGCCATGCACGCCTGCGGCTTTCTCACCCACCAGGCCGAAGAAGGGCAACTGGAAACAGCGGTCAACGCGCTGGCCGACACCCTCATCCGCATGGCCCCGCTGGCCCTGCTGGGCATGAAAGACAGCCTCAATCAACTGGCCGCCGCCAGCGGCGATGCCAAGGCCGCAGCCGACCTGGCCGCGCTGATTGAGCAGCGTGTGCAGCGCACCATCGCATCGCAGGATTTGCAAGAAGCCATTGACGCCTGGCAGCAGCGGCGCGAGCCGGTGTTCCGGGGCCTTTGAGCGCCCTTTTTTGAGCGCGCCGGGATAGAATGCGAAACTTTTGCGCCCGCCCAGATTGCACCTGACGCAACCGCAGCGGGCTGTTTTTATTTGCGGGCCATTCCACACAGCACACACTGCACAGCGCCCGCCTCACACTGGAAAGCCCCAACCTATGAAAATCGCCCAGGAAATCCGCGCCGGCAACGTCATCATGCATGGCAAAGACCCCATGATCGTGCTCAAAACCGAATACGCCCGGGGCGGGCGCGGCGCTGCCACCGTGCGCATGAAGCTCAAGGCCCTGCTCAGCAACATGGGCACCGAAGTCGTCTTCAAGGCCGACGACAAGATGGAGCAGGTCATCCTCGATCACAAGGAATGCACCTATTCCTACTTCGCCGATCCCATGTATGTGTTCATGGACGCCGAATACAACCAGTACGAAGTCGAAGCCTCCAACATGGGCGACGCGCTCAACTACCTGGAAGACGGCATGGCCTGCGAAGTGGTCTTTTATGACGGCAAGGCCATCTCCGTGGAGCTGCCCACCACCGTGGTGCGTGAAATCACCTGGACCGAGCCTGGCGTGAAAGGCGACACCTCCGGCAAGGTGCTCAAGCCCGCCAAGATCGCCACCGACTTTGAAGTGGCCGTGCCCCTGTTTGTCAACCAGGGCGACAAGATCGAAATCGACACCCGCACCGGCGAATACCGCAAGCGCGTGTAATTTTTTTCGCGCTCCGGCGCAAAAACCGCTGCCAACCCCTTGCCTTCAGCGGGCAAGGGGTTTTTTATTGGCACCATCGCGCCCCATGCAAACCACTCAAGACCTGAAAGAAACCATGCGCCTGTTGCCCACCCTGGATACGCTGGCCGGCAGCGAAGCCCTCCAACCCGACGCCTATCGCCTGGCCTTTGACGATGCCGAATTCATCTCGCGCCGCCAGGTGCGCGGCATCCGCTTTCAACTGGAGCTGCTCAAGCCCGAGCTGGGCATGGAGCAAGAGCGCATTCACCACACCATCGTCGTGTATGGCGGCGCGCGCTTCGTGCCGCCGGACGTGGCCGCCCGGCAACTGGAGCAGGCCCGCGCCAGCGGCGACGCGCAGCAAATGGCCCGCGCCGAGCGCGCCGTGCGCAACGCCCGCTATTACGAGCAGGCACGCGAATTCGCGCAAATCGTGGCCCGCCACAGCCTCACCCAAACGCCCGAGGAGCGTTACTACATCTGCACCGGCGGCGGCCCCGGCGTGATGGAAGCGGCCAACCGCGGCGCGCACGACGTGGGCGCACCCTCCGTGGGGCTGAACATCACCTTGCCGCACGAGCAGAAAACCAACCCCTACGTCTCGCCGCGCCTGGCCTTCAAGTTCCACTATTTCGCGCTGCGCAAGATGCATTTCATGATCCGCGCCAAGGCGCTGGTGGCCTTTCCCGGCGGCTTTGGCACGCTGGATGAACTGTTTGAAGTGCTCACCCTGGTGCAAACGCAAAAAGCCAAGCCCGTGCCCATCATCCTGTTTGGCAGCGACTACTGGAGCCGTCTCATCAACTTCGACATGCTGGTCGAAGAAGGCGCCATCGCCCCCGAAGACCTAGAGCTGTTTTGCAAGGTGGACGACCCGCAGCGGGCCTGGGATGTGATTCGGCATTTTTACGGCAAGTGAAAAAAAGCGCCGCTTTTTCGCGCTAGAATGCGCGGCTTGTTCGGCGTGTAGCGCAGCCTGGTAGCGCACTTGCATGGGGTGCAAGGGGTCGCGAGTTCGAATCCCGCCACGCCGACCAAACTCACACACGAAAGCCGCCAAGTGCACCAAAGTCACTTGGCGGCTTTTTTTCGCCATCGCACTGAAACTTTCGGCAACACATGAATACACCGCTTGACATCATTGTCCTGGCCGCAGGCAAGGGCACGCGCATGAAAAGCCGCCTGCCCAAGGTGCTGCACAAGCTGGCCGGGCAGCCCATGCTGGGGCA
Source organism: Ottowia sp. (assembly GCA_052170415.1). Taxonomy (GTDB): domain Bacteria; phylum Pseudomonadota; class Gammaproteobacteria; order Burkholderiales; family Burkholderiaceae_C; genus Ottowia. Next base: position 162,219 of record JBQNAO010000001.1, read on the forward strand.
CGTGCTGCGCACGGCGGCGCAACTGGGCGCGCGGCGCACCGTCGTCGTCACCGGCCACGGCGCGGAGCAGGTGCAGGCTTTTTGCGCCAGCCAGGCGCGGCAGCCGGGCGGCGTGCAGGAATGTTTGACCGCGCTTCAGCAGCCGCAACTGGGCACCGGCCACGCCGTGCAGCAGGCCGCGCCCCTGATTGGCGATGACGGCATGGCGCTCATCCTGTTTGGCGATGTGCCGCTGATCGAGGCGGCCACATTGCGCGAACTGATCCAGGCCAGCGGCGGCCGCAATCTGGCGCTGCTGAGCATCGAGCTGCCCGAGCCCTTCGGCTACGGCCGCGTGCTGCGCGCCGAAGACGGCAGCGTGCGCGCCATCGTCGAGCAAAAAGACGCCACGCCCGAGCAGCAGGCCATCACCGAGTGCTACAGCGGCATCATGGCCGCTCCCGCAGCCCTGCTCAAACAACTGCTGCCCCTGCTGACCGACGACAACGCCCAGCGCGAGTTCTATCTGACCGACGTGGTGCGCCACGCCGTGCGCCAGGGCCGGCCCGTCATCGCTCTGACCACGCAAGACGCCGCCCAGGTCGCCGGCGTCAACAGCCCAGAGCAACTGGCCGCGCTGGAGCGCCAGGCCCAACAGCGCCAGGCCCGCCAGCTCATGCAAGCCGGCGTGCGCCTGGCCGACCCCGCCCGCTTTGACCTGCGCGGCCAGCTCACCTGCGGGCAGGACGTGGAAATCGACATCGGCTGCATCTTCGAAGGCCAGGTCATGCTCGGCGACGACGTGCGCATCGGCGCGCACTGCGTCATCGCCAACGCCCACATCGAAACCGGCGCGCGCATCCACCCCTTTACCCACATCGACGGCGCGCGCATCGGCCCCGGCGCGCTCATCGGCCCCTACGCCCGGCTGCGCCCCGGCGCCGACCTGGGCGCGCAAGTGCACATCGGCAACTTCGTCGAAATCAAAAACAGCCAACTGGCCGCCGGCGCCAAGGCCAACCACCTGGCCTACCTGGGCGACGCCACCGTGGGCGAGCGCGTGAACTACGGCGCAGGCAGCATCACCGCCAACTACGACGGCGCCCACAAGCACCGCACCGTCATCGAAGCCGACGCCCACATCGGCAGCAATTGCGTGCTTGTCGCCCCCCTCACCATCGGTGCGGGCGGCACCGTCGGCGCAGGCTCCACCCTCACCAAAAGCACCCCGCCCGGCGCGCTCACCGTCGCCCGTGGCAAGCCCGTCAGCGTCGCCCACTGGCAGCGTCCCGCCAAAAAACCGCCGCAGCAATAACCGCCGCAGCATTCACCGCCCCGGCCCCTCATGAACCGGCCCGCCCTCGCCCTTGCTTCCGCCCGCCTGCGCCCCCTGCTGCCCATCAGCGCCCTGGCCGCCTGGCTGGCCCCGGCCCGCGCCGCCCCCCAAAAAACCGCCCCCCGCAGCCCCTACCCGCTCAAGCCTGGCCAGGCCTTCTGGCTGCCCGAGCTATCGCCCACCGGGCCGGTTGTCGCCGTCGTCAACCTGCACACCCAGCACGTGCAGCTCTACCGCAACGGCATCGCCATCGGCTACAGCAGCGTCAGCACCGGCAAACGCGGCTACAGCACCCCGCAAGGGCGCTTTCAAGTGCTGCAAAAAAACCGCCACCACCGCTCCAGCAGCTACAACAACGCCCCCATGCCCTGGATGGTGCGCCTGACCTGGGGCGGCATCGCCTTTCACTCCGGCCTGCTGCCCGGCTACCCCGCCTCCCACGGCTGCATCCGCCTGCCTTCTGCCTTCGCCTCGCACCTGTTTGGCAGCCTCTCGCTGGGCGACACCGTCGCCATCGTCAGCCAGCCCACCGCCGCCGGCGCATCCGCGCTCACCGCCCTGGCCCCCATCACCCCCCAGGGCCAGCCCCTGCTGCAAGCGGCCATGCTCGCAGCCGCCCCCTGGTGGGACGAAACCCGCGCCCTGCCCGCCGCCCCCGGCTCCAGCCACCCGGACAACCCCTCAATCCTGCAAACCGCCCCCGCAGTCGCAGCGCCCGGCAGCGCAAGCGCCGCATCCGCCGCATCTGCGAAACCCGCAGAACCCGGCACACCTGCCGCCTCTGGCACCCCCGGCGCATCCAGCGCGCCCGCTGCACCAGCGCCCCCCGCCCCGCTGGCCCTGCTGGCCAGCCTCCTGCAAAAACGCCTCTTCGTGCTGCACCAGGGGCATGTGCTGGCCGCCGCCCCCCTGCCCGCCCTCAACCTTCCCCCCGGCCAAACCCTGCCCCCCGTCTTCATCTGGCAAGCCCCCGGCCACTGGCAACTGCCCACCGCCGCCCAGGCCGCCCCCGAGGCAAACGCCGCAACCGCCCCCGAAGCCCCCTCCACCGCCTGGGACACCTGGTTGTGGCAACACGCCCTGCCTGCCGACCCCGCCTTCACCGCCCGCCTGCGCCAACACCTGCACCCCGGCAGCACCCTCACCCTCACCCCCCTGGCCGCCGTGGGCGATCTGCATTGGGCTGTCTGAAAAACGCATAAAAAACAGGCAAATCGCCCGAAGCCCGCGTAGATACTGCGCAGCGCGCTATCAAAACAGGAAAAATCTGTGGATAACCTGCCCGCAACCGGCCCGAACCCCGCCGCCAAAACCGGGCCATCCCACACACAAACAGCCCCAAAAACGCAGCGGCGAGCGCAACGAAAACGCCAGCCCCGCCCGTGCAGGGCGGGAAAAAACCGGAAACGCGCCCGAAAACGGCCTGCGGATGAAAAGCGCAGGCTGAACGGCGCAAGTCGGAGGGGCTCTCGCACGAGCCTTCAGGCGCGCCCTGAAAACCAAGCCCTGCACCCATCCCACATTCAGAAACAAAAAAGTGATCGAAATTCAGGCAAACCTGCCACAGTGCCCGTCAATACTGCGCAGCGCGCTATCAAAACAGGAAAAATTTGTGGATAACTCACCCTGTTTCCTCCGCTATTCGCCTCTTTTTCTGGTGCAGACGCAGCCTTGAAAGACCGGGGCAGCGAGCCGGGCAGGCTGGCAGCTTCTCCGGCACGGGCCGGGCCTTGCCGAATTCATGCGCCAGCGCGCCGCCTCGGGCTTCACTTTCACACTTCCCGCCCCCAGTCCGCCCCCGCCGGCCTTGGGCGTCCATGCAGCGCAGCCCCGGCCTGCCTTGCCCTGCCCGATGCGGCGCAAAGGGGCATCTTCCGTTCGCATCTGGATACAAGATTTTGCTTATCAAACAGGCACAAGTGCCGCAGCGCCTGTCAATGCTACGCAGCGCGCTATCAAAACAGGAAAAATCTGTGGATAACCTGCCCTGGATTTGACGTGGAAACCGGGCTGTTGCTGGAGCGGGAAAAGTCGAAAACGTGCTTGAAAGCGCTGGCCCCAGCCGCCCGCATCCGGTTCGGCGGCAGGGCGCGGGTTTCCCAGAAGCGGCCTTGAACGCAGGGCGGTCGCGGTTTTGTTCCTTGCGTTTGTGCAGGGGCGGGCGGTGAGGGCGGCGTGGCTTGCAGACGTGGCGGGTCGCGCGGGGGGGGGGGGGAACAGTCGGAAATCGCTCGAAACGCTCTGAATCGAAGCCGCCCGGGATTGTTTTTTGCGTTGTTTCCCCACCGCAGGACGGGCGAATGTCACGCGCATGCGGGCAATGGCCCGGCGGGGGGCCGGATTGGGTTCTGGCGATGCAGTCATTCGCTCGCATTTGGATACAAGGTTTTGCTTATCAAATAAGCATAAGGCCCGCATCGCTCGTAAACACTGCGTAGCGCGCTATTCATTCAGGAAAAAACTGTGGATAAATTGCTCTTGAATCTGCCGCAAAACCGGCCTGCCACTGCTGCGGGCGATGAGGGCGGCGGCCTGTGCGGGCGGGAAAGGTCGGGAATGCGCCTGAAACGCGCTTGCCCACATTGCCCAAAGCCGAACGGGCGGCAGCGGGCACGGGCTTGAGGGGCTGGGCAGCGGGCCGAGTTTGGAAAACCGGGCCTTGCAGCCAAGCCGCTTGCCAGCGGGCAATCCGCCCCACCCCGGTCAGCCATCCTGAGCGCGACGCCCGCCCCGGCCATCGCCGCCCGACTTTGCTTTCCCAGCACTTCCCGCTTTCGGCCCGCCCTTGCGCCGACTGTGCTCGCGCAGCGCGGTTGCGGCTTGCTGCTTGTGGGTTGCTGCCCGCGCGAGGCGGGAGTCTGGGGCGCGCCCGAACCTGCCAGCGGGTAATCCGCATCCGCCATCCCGGCCGGCCCGCCTTGTCGGATGCCGCGCTAAGGCTCATTCGCTGCTTGTATTTAGATACAAGATTTTGCCTATCAAATAGGCAAACCGCCCGCAGCGCCCGTCAATACTGCGCAGGGCGCTATCAATTCAATAGAAATTTGTGGATAACTCCAATCCGTTTCCGCCTGATTCCGCGTTGATGGGGCTGGGCTTGCGGTGGCGTGGCGGTGGCTGTTGGTGGGGAATGTTGTTTGCGGGCCGGCTTTTTTGTGTCCGGGGCGGGTGGCCTGGGGCACTTTGGAGTGTGGTGCGGCATGGGAGGTGGCTGCCCGCTTTTTGCAAGCAGCGCAGCGTGTGGATTGCGCGGCGGATGGGGGGGCGGCGGCGCGGCGAGGGGTGGCCGGGGTGGGCTGGGGTGGGCTGGGGTGGGGTCGGGCGGTGTGGTGGTTTGCTTGTATTTGGACACAAGTTTTTGATCACCAAATAGGCAAATCGCCTGCAGCGCCCGTAAACACTGCGCAGCGCGCTATCAATTCAGGAGAAATCTGTGGATAATTTCGCGCCGGAGAGAGGCTTTCAGGCCCGGAAGAAGATGTCGGGGGTGACGTCTTGCAGGCGTTTGTGGCCGCAGAAGGCCATGGTGAGGTCGAGTTCTTTTTGCAGGATTTGCAGGGCGCGGGTGACGCCGGCCTGGCCGGCTGCGCCCAGGCCCCAGAGGAAGGGGCGGCCGATGTGCAGGCCCCGTGCGCCCAGGGCCCAGGCTTTGAGGGCGTTTTGGCCGCTGTGGATGCCGCCGTCCAGGTGCACTTCGATGTCGGGGCCGACGGCTTCGACGATGGCCGGCAGGGCGCGGATGCTGGAGGGGGCGCCGTCGAGTTGGCGGCCGCCGTGGTTGCTGACGATGAGGGCGTCGGCACCGGTTTGGGCGGCCAGGCGGGCGTCCCGGGCGTCGAGGATGCCTTTGAGGATGAGTTTGCCGCCCCAGCGGCGTTTGACCCATTCGACGTCGTTCCAGTCGAGCCGGGGGTCGAATTGTTCGGCGGTCCAGGCGGCGAGGTTGCCCATGTCGCTGACGCCTTTGACGTGGCCGATGAGGTTGCCCAGTTTGCGGCGGCGGGTGTGGAGCATGTGCCAGCACCAGCGGGGTTTGGTGGCGAGGTTGAGCAGGTTGGCCAGGGTGGGTTTGGGCGGGGTGGACAGGCCGTTTTTGATGTCTTTGTGGCGCTGGCCGAGGATTTGCAAGTCGAGGGTGAGGACGAGGGCGGTGCAGCCGGCCTGGCGGGCGCGCTCGATGAGGCGTTCGATGAAGTCGCGGTCGCGCATGAGGTAGAGCTGGAACCAGAAGCCGGGGCCGGCTTCGCGGGCGACGTCTTCGATGGAGCACACGCTCATGGTGGAGAGGGTGAAGGGCACGCCGAAGTCGCGGGCGGCGCGGGCGGCAAGGATTTCGCCGTCGGCCCACTGCATGCCGGCCAGGCCGGTGGGGGCCAGGGCGATGGGCATGGCTACGTGCTGGCCGATCATGCGGGCGGCGGTGCTGCGGTTTTGCAGGTCGACGGCGACGCGCTGGCGCAGCAGCAGGGGGTCGAAGTCGGCGGTGTTGGCGCGGCAGGTGCTTTCGCTCCAGCTGCCGGCGCAGACGTAGTCGTAGAACATGCGGGGGACGCGGCGGCGGGCGAGTTGGCGCAGGTCGTCGATGCAGGTGATGCGGCTGAGGTCGGTCATGGCGGGGCAGGGGGGGCGAAAGGGTGAAGGGGGCGGTGGAAATGAAAACGGAGTCTGCTGGAGACTCCGTTTTTGGGGTGGCGCGGGGCCGGGGGGTCAGGCGGCGCTGGGGGTGGCGTCGGCGGCCGGGGCGCCGCCTGTGCCGCCGCTGGCCGGGCCGCTGCCGGGGGCGCGGTCTTGCGGGGGGCGGGGCGGACGGCCGGCCATGATGTCGAGCACCTGGTCGCGGTCTATGGTTTCCCATTGCATGAGGGCTTGCATCATGGCTTCCATCTTGTCGCGGTTGTTTTCCAGGATGTTTTGGGCGATGGCGTATTGCTCGTCGAGGATGCGGCGGATTTCGGCATCCACTTTTTGCATGGTGGCTTCGCTGATGTGGGTGGTTTTGGTGACGCTGCGGCCGAGGAAGACTTCGCCTTCGTTTTCGGCGTAGACCATGGGGCCGAGTTCGGCGCTCATGCCGTAGCGGGTGACCATGTCGCGGGCGATTTTGGTGGCGCGCTCGTAGTCGTTGGAAGCGCCGGTGGAGATTTTCTTGACGAACAGGTCTTCCGCGATGCGGCCGCCGAACAGGATGCTGATTTCGTTGAGCATCTGGTCGTAATACATGCTGTATTTGTCGCGCTCGGGCAGCTGCCAGGTCACGCCCAGGGCGCGGCCGCGGGGCATGATGGTGACTTTGTGCACGGGGTCGGTGCCGGGCAGCATTTCGGCGACGATGGCGTGGCCGGCTTCGTGGTAGGCGGTGGCGCGTTTTTCGTCGTCGGTCATGACCATGGTGCGGCGCTCGGGGCCCATGTAGATCTTGTCCTTGGCTTTTTCAAAGTCCTGCATTTCGACGACGCGGGCGTTGCGGCGGGCGGCCATGAGGGCGGCTTCGTTGCAGAGGTTGGCCAGGTCGGCGCCGCTCATGCCGGGGGTGCCGCGCGCGATGATGGTGGCGCTGACGTCTTGCCCGATGGGAATTTTGCGCATGTGCACGCCCAGGATTTGCTCGCGGCCGCGGATGTCGGGCAGGGTGACGTAAACCTGACGGTCGAAGCGGCCGGGGCGCAGCAGGGCGGCGTCGAGGATGTCGGGGCGGTTGGTGGCGGCCACGACGATGACGCCCAGGTTGGTTTCAAAGCCGTCCATTTCCACGAGCATCTGGTTGAGCGTTTGCTCGCGTTCGTCGTTGCCGCCGCCCAGGCCCGCGCCGCGCTGGCGGCCCACGGCGTCGATTTCGTCAATGAAGATGATGCAGGGGGCGTTTTTCTTGGCGTTTTCAAACATGTCGCGCACGCGGGCCGCGCCCACGCCGACAAACATTTCCACGAAGTCGGAGCCGCTGATGCTGAAAAAGGGCACTTTGGCTTCGCCGGCGATGGATTTGGCCAGCAGGGTTTTGCCGGTGCCGGGCGGGCCCACGAGCAGCAGCCCGCGCGGGATGCGGCCGCCCAGTTTCTGGAATTTCTGCGGGTCTTTGAGAAAGTCCACCACTTCCTTGACTTCTTCCTTGGCTTCGTCGCAGCCGGCCACGTCGGCGAAGGTGATCTGGTTGTTGTTTTCGTCCAGCATGCGAGCCTTGCTTTTGCCGAAGCTGAATGCGCCGCCCTTGCCGCCGCCTTGCATTTGGCGCATGAAGTAAATCCACACGCCGATGAGCAGCAGCATGGGGCCCCAGCTCATGAGCAGACGCAGCAGCAGCGAGCCTTCTTCGCGGGGCTTGACGTCGAATTTGACGTTGTGGTTGACCAGATCGCCCACGAGGCCGCGGTCAAGGTAGGTGGCCTGGGTGCGCACGCGACGCTCGTCGTTCATGGTGGCTTCGATTTCGGCGCCGCTGGGGCCTTCCTGGATGGTGGCGCTTTTGACACGGCCGTTGCGCACGTCCTGCAAGAAGTCGGAGTAGGCCACGTGGCTGTAGCGGCCGGTGGGGCCTTCAAACTGCTTGAATACGGTGAACAGGACGAGGGCCACAATCAGCCAGACGGCGACTTTGGAAAACATCTGATTGTTCAAGCCAGGCTCCAGTTTTCAGGGAAAAAGAGGGGAAATAAAGAGGGAAGGCACATGCGGTTCATTCTAGGCATTTCAAGCTGTGGCAGAGGGGGCGGGTTTTTTCAGGCCCGTGCCGACGAGGAAGGTTTCGGCCGAGCGGCTGCGCGAGGCGGCGGGCTTGATGGGGCGGGCGCTGCGGAAGGTGTCCTTGAAGAGTTTGACCAGCTGGCTGTAGCCGCTGCCGTGAAAGACCTTGGCGATGAGCGCGCCTTCGGGCCTGAGGTGGTTTTGGGCAAAGTCCACGGCCAGCTCGACCAGGTGGCTGATGCGGGCGGCATCGGCAGATTCGATGCCCGAGAGGTTGGGGGCCATGTCGGAGATGACGACATCGACGGCGCGCCCGCCCAGCGCGTCGTGCAGGCGGGCCAGCACGTCTTCTTCGCGGAAGTCTCCCTGTAGCCAGGTGACGCCTTCAATGGGCTCCATGGGCAGGATGTCCAGCGCGATGATGTGGCCGTGCAGCTGGCCCTGGGCCGCGCCCTGGGGCGAGAGGCGTCGGCGCGCGTATTGGCTCCAGGCGCCGGGGGCGCTGCCCAGATCGACGACGACCTGGCCGGGGCGAATCAGGCGCAGGGTTTCGTCAATTTCCTTGAGTTTGTAGGCCGCGCGCGAGCGGTAGCCCTCTTTTTGCGCCAGCTTGACGTAGGGGTCGTTGACGTGGTCGTTCAGCCAGGTTTTGTTGACTTTCTTGCTTTTTGTCTTCAGTTTCATGGGGCCGATTGTCGGGCGGCCAGATAATTGCCGCCATGCCCCAAATTGAATTGACTCCTGTCGAGCGCAAGGCCCTCAAAGGCCAGGCGCACCATTTGAATCCGGTTGTGATGATCGGCGCGGACGGCCTGACTGACGCTGTGCGCAAGGAAACCGAGGCGGCGCTGAATGCGCACGGCCTGATCAAGATTCGCGTGCTGGGCGACGACCGCACCGCGCGCGAGGCCCTGTTTGCGCAGCTGGGCGATGAGCTGAACGCCGCTTGCGTGCAGCACATAGGCAAGCTGCTGGTGCTGTGGCGGCCGCAGCCGGAAAAGATTGCCGAGCCGGATGAAGACCGCAAGCGCGGCCCGCGGGATGTGAAGGTCATCAAATACAGCGCGCGCGGCGGCCAGCGGCCGGAAGTGAAGGTGCTGCGCGTGCTGGGCAATCAGAGGCTGACGGCGGGCGGCAAGGTGAAAAAGGCCCAGGTCAGGCAAAAGTCCATCAAGAAAAGCCGCCCCGATTGAGCCGGGCGGCGAAAAGCGATCCTCGTCATGCCTGCGCAATCTTCATCCCGCTACGTGCTTTGCATGAAATGGGGCCGCAAATACGGCCCTGAATACGTGAACCGCCTGTATGCGATGGTGCGCAGGCATTTGCAGGGCGATTTCCAGTTTGTGTGCCTGACCGATGACGCGACCGGGCTGCGGCCGCAGGTGCGCGCGCTGCCCATTCCGCCGCTGGATTTGCCGCCGGGCAGCCCCGAGCGGGGCTGGACGAAGCTGACGACTTTCAGCCCCGCGCTGTGCGAGGAGCACGGCCTGCGCGGCACGGCGCTGTTTCTGGATATTGACGTGGTGGTGGTGGGCAGTCTGGATGAGTTTTTTACCCAGCCGGGTGAATTTCTCATCATCCATGACTACAAGCGGCCCTGGCGCATCACGGGCAACTCCTCGGTGTATCGCTTTGAGCTGGGCGCGCATGCCGATGTGCTGGCGTATTTCCGCGGGCATGTGGAGGAGATTCGCCGCAAGTTTCGCAACGAGCAGGCGTATTTGTCTGATTTCCTGTATCGCCAAGGCAAGCTGGCGTATTGGCCTGCGCCGTGGTGCCCCAGCTTCAAATACCACAGCATTCCGCGCTGGCCGCTCAATTATTGGCAGCGGCCGGGCATTCCGGCAGGCGCGCGCATTGTGATTTTTCATGGCGAGTGCAATCCGCCCGATGCGCTGGCAGGCCGCCGCAACCGGCGCTTTCGCTTTATTCGGGCAGCCACCTGGGTGGGCGAGCACTGGCGAGAGTGAGAGATGCACAAAAAAGGCCCTTGACGGGCCTTTTTTATTGGTTGCCTGGGGCACGGAACGGATGAAGATTGCTGCTATTTTGATAGCGCACTTCGCAGTATTTACGGGCCTTTCAGCCGTTTTGGCGGATCGGCCCCTCGTTAGCAAAGCAGCCTTGTAGCCCTAGTTGTTGAACATGTCGAGGATGCGGTTGCGTTCGCTGGTGGGCGGGCGCGGTGCGGGGGCGGCGGGCGTGGCGGGGCGCTGCTCATCCTGGTTGTCAAAGAAACCTTCTTCTTCCAGCCCTGCGCCTTCCAGATTGGTGATGCCGCCGCCGTTTGCGTATTCGGCGTAGACCCAGTCGCCGTTGGCGCGGCTCAGGCCCGTGGGGGGCTTGACCTGGGCCACGGGCACGCCGCTTAGCGCCGTGCGCATGAAGTTGATCCAGATGGGCAGGCTCAGGCCGCCGCCGGTTTCGCGGCTGCCCAGGTTGTGCGGCTGGTCGTAGCCCATCCACACAGAGGCGACCAGGGTGGGTTGGTAGCCGACGAACCAGGCGTCGACGGCGTCATTGGTGGTGCCGGTTTTTCCATATAGATCGCTGCGCTTGAGGCTGGCTTGCGCGCGTGCGGCGGTGCCGCCCCGGGCCACGTCTTGCAGCATGGTGCCGACGACGAAAGCATTGCGGGCGCTGATGACGCGGTTTTCCTCGTCCAACTCGGGCGGAGTGGTTTCGACCAGGACGCGCCCGCTGCTGTCGGTGATGTGGGTGATCAGATAGGGCTGGACATAGTGGCCGCCATTGGCAAACACGGCCATGGCGGCGGCCATTTGCAGCGGCGTGACGGTGCCTGATCCCAGAGCCATGGGCAAATAGGGCGGGTGCTTTTCGGCGTCAAAGCCGAAGCGGGTGATCCAGTCTTGCCCGGCGCGCGGGGTCACGGCTTGCAGGATGCGAATGGACACCATGTTTTTCGAGCGCATCAGCGCGCGGCGCATGGTCATGGGGCCTTCAAAGTCGCCGCCGTAGTTTTTCGGCTCCCAGGGCTTGCCGCCGGTGACGCTGCTGTCGAAAAACAGGGGCGTGTCATTGATGATGGTGCCGGGCGACATGCCCGTTTCGATGCCGGCCGAGTAGATGAAGGGCTTGAACGTGGAGCCCGGCTGGCGCCAGGCTTGGGTGGCGTGGTTGAACTTGTTTTTTGAAAAATCAAAGCCACCCACCAGGGCCGTGATGGCGCCGCTGCGCGGATCGAGCGCCACCAGAGCGCCTTCCACCTCCGGCTGCTGGGCGATGAGCCAGTCTTTGCCCTTTTGCATGATGCGGATAACCGCGCCGGGACGGATGCGCACGGCGGGTCGCGCCTTGGGCGATAAGCCCGATTGCGCCGCGCTCAGGCCCGTGCCGGTGATTTCAACCAGATGGCCGGAGCGGGGCAGGGCGATGACTTTTTTGGGCGAGGCCTCCAGAACGACGGCGGCCAGCAGATCGCCGTTGTCCGGGTGGTTGTCCAGCGTGTTGTCCACGACGTCCATGATGGCCTGGGCGTCTTGCGGCAGTTCGATGAATTTTTCGGGGCCGCGATAGGTCTGGCGGCGTTCGTAATCCATGATGCCTTCGCGCAAGGCGGCGTAGGCGGCGCTTTGCTCGCGGCTTTGGATTGTGGTGTGAACGTTCAGGCCGCGCGAATAGGTTTCGTCGCCGTATTGGGCGTAAATGAGCTGGCGGGCCATTTCGGCCACGTATTCGGCCGGTATGGCGGTGGGCCGCACGGGGGGGCGGATGTTCAGCGGCTCCTGCTTGGCTTCATCGGCTTCGGCCCGGGTGATGAAGTTGTGCGCCACCATGCGGTCAAGAATGTGGTGCTGGCGTATGCGGGCGCGTGGCAGATTGCTGATCGGGTTGTTGGCTGAAGGCGCTTGCGGCAGACCGGCCAGCATGGCGGCTTCGGCCAGGTTGATGTCCTGCAGGGGCTTGCCAAAGTAGGTTTCGGCCGCTGCGGCAAAGCCGTAGGAACGATTGCCCAGATAGATCTGGTTCATGTAGATCTCCAGAATCTGATCTTTGCTGAGCTGCTGCTCCAGCTTGAAAGTCAGCAAGATTTCATAGAGCTTGCGCGTGTAGGACTTTTCAGGGCTGAGATAGGCATTGCGCGCCACTTGCATGGTGATGGTGGATGCGCCCTGGCTTTTGACGCGCCGCAAGTTGGCAACAGCTGCTCGCAATATGCCGATGTAGTCCACGCCGCCGTGTTTGTAAAAGCGGGCGTCTTCAATCGCCACAACGGCATCGCGCATGACTTTTGGGATGTCTTGCACAGGCACCATGCTGCGGCGCTCTTCGCCAAATTCGCCGATCAAGTCGCCATCGGCGCTATAGACCCGCAGCGGCTGCTTGGCGTGATAGTTGGACAGCTCGGAAATATCAGGCAGATTGTCGTAGGCCAGAGCCAGCGCAATGCCCACCGCCAATGCCATGCTGAGCCCCAGGCCCAGTAGCACGCCCGACAGATTTGCAACAAATTTCAATACAAGAGCAACACCGCCAGGTTGCCTGGAAGGGGGGGGTGTGGTTTTATTCACAAGTTGTAGGTTTTTTTAACGATTCGCGCGACGGGGTCTGGAGACTCGCGGGCTTTCATGCGACTATCAAAAACCGCATTGTTCCCCGGAGTGGCGCAACCTTTGCCAGTCTATCAAGCCGGATGATGTCTTGTTTGGAGGCTTGGCGCTTACACCCGAAGTCCTGCGGCCGCCCCTCGAAGAAGGTTGCATTTGTTATTTATTGGCAACACTTCGTAAGGATTGTTAGCCGGATACCTTTTGTGTTCATAGTGTTTGCTGCTAGCATCCGGGTGAATTTGTAAGGAAATTCACCTTCAGAAATACAAAGCAACGAGGTGCCCCTTGAGTCTTTTTGATTCCCTTTTCAGCAAGAAGTCCGGCTCTATCGCCGGGCTGGATGTGAGCACTTCCAGTGTGAAGTTGGTCGAGCTGTCGCAAGACAGGCCCGGTTCCTACACCGTGGAGCATTGCGCGATCGAGCCCTTGGAGCGAGGTTGGATTACCGACGGCAACATTGAGAAGTTCGATGAGGTTGTGGAAGCCGTCAGGCGGACTGTCCGCAAAAGCGGAACGCGCGCCAAGCGCGTGACTTTGGCTCTGCCGGCATCGGTCGTTATTACGAAAAAAATTGTTCTGCCTGACGGGCTAAGTGAGCGCGAGCTGGAAATTTACGTTGAATCCGAAGCCAACCAATACATTCCTTTTTCCTTGGATGAGGTGAGCCTGGATTTCTGTGTGCTCGGCCCCAGTCAGGCATCAGCTGGTGATATCGACGTCATGATCGCCGCTGCCCGCAAGGAAAAAGTGGAGGACTGCCGTGGTTTGGCAGAGGCTGCCGGCTTGGAACCAGTGGTCGTTGATGTGGAAACTTATGCGTCTCGTTTGGCGGCTAAGCGTTTGATAGAGCGATTGCCTGGTCAAGGCAAGGATGCCTTAGTGGTTTTGTTTGAGATCGGCGCTTCCTTGACCTCCATGCAAGTGTTGCGTAATGACGAACTGATTTATGAGAGAGATCAGGTTTTTGGTGGGGCGCAATTGACGCAAATGCTTGTGCGTCAATATGGCTTCACGTTTGAAGAAGCGGAAGCAAAAAAACGCAGTGGTGATCTGCCTGATGATTACGCAACGGCGGTTCTTCAGCCTTTCGTTGAAACGCTGGCAATTGAGATAGAGCGCGCTCTCAAGTTTTTCTTCACCAGTACACCGCATAACCGTGTGGATGCCATCTTCCTTGCAGGCGGAACGGCTTCGTTGGCGGGTCTGGCGCAAACTATTGCGCAGCACGCGTCGGTTCCATGTCAGGTTGTGAATCCATTTGATGGAATGAATTTCAGCAGAAATATGAAAAAAGAGAGGGTGATGCGTGAGGCGGCATCGTATTTGACTGCGGCTGGTTTGGCGATTAGGGGGCTTGTGTCATGATTTTAATTAACCTGCTTCCGCATAGGGAGATGGCGCGAAAAAAGACGCGTCAGGAATTTAAAATTGCATTGGCGCTTTCTGTTATCACTGGAGCTGCGATTGGTGGATTGATTTATTTGTCATTCTTGAATCAAATTGGTAATCAAGAAGAGCGAAATAATTTTCTTGTGGCGACAAATAAGAAAGTAGATGATGAAATTAAAGAAATTGCTACCCTTGAAAGTGAAATTGATGCGCTAAAAGCCAGGCAAAAGGCTGTGGAAGATCTCCAGGGGGATCGAAATCTTCCTGTTCACATGTTTAACGAAATCGTTCGTGAAATACCAGAAGGGATGTATTTTAATAATATCAGTCAAGAAGGAAAGAGTGTACTCCTGAGTGGAGTCGCTCAATCGAGCGAACGCGTGGCAGAGTTGCTGAGAAATTTGTCCAGAAATACTGAGTGGGTTAGGCAGCCTGAATTGATAGAGGTGGTTGCTGATCATTTATCAATTAACAAGAATGAAAAACGAAGGGTTCAAAAGTTTACTGTTCGTGTTCAGCTTGGAAAAGCTGATAACTCTTCGGAAGCTTCGGAAAAGAAATGAGGTGATATAGGTGGCTAAGAAAGAAAAAGAAGACTTGAAAGAGTCTTTTGCAAAAATAGGCGACCAATTTTCAAATCTGGATATAAAGGATCCAGGTTTGTGGCCGACTTTTCCCAAGATATTCCTCTATCTTCTGGCTGCTGTGTGTGCTGCTGGAGCTGTTTGGTTTGTTTTTGTTAATGATGCAGTGGAAGAATTGGAAACGGCGCGTCAAGAAGAATCGAGATTGAGGGAAGAATATAAAAGAAAAGTTGCCAAAGCGGTTAATTTGGATGCGCTAAAAAACCAACTGACAGAAGTTCAGCAATATGTGGCGATATTGGAAAGACAGCTTCCAAGTGAGGCGGAGATGGACGCTCTTTTATCAGATATAGGGCAGGCCGGATATGGGAGGGGTTTGCAAGTTGATTTGTTTAGACCAAACCAGGTGGTTGTTCGTGATTATTATGCGGAACTTCCTATATCCGTGAAAAGTACGGGGCAGTTCCACGATATTGCCGGATTTGCCGCCGATGTTGCGAACTTATCCAGAATTGTGACGCTGAACAACATTAGTATTAAACCAGTTAACCAGGCAAATGCTGATGGTGGAGAGAATTTGTTGTTGGAGGCAACGGCCAAAACATTCAGATATTTGGATCAGTCTGAAATTGATGCTCAACGTCAAGCAAATCAAGCGAAGGTCAGAAGATGAGTGCATATAAGAAATGTCTAATGACTACTGGGGTGGTATGCATCTCTGTTGGGCTTGTTGGGTGTTTGGGGTCTGATCAGGATGAGCTTTCAGAATGGATAGATGCGGAACGTCGTTCAGTGGTTCCAAATATTACTCCAGTTAATCCTCCAAAACAATTCGTCGCTGCCAGCTATGATCAGGGCAGCGCCGTTGATCCATTTAGGTTGGTTCGTTTGACGGATATTTTGAAGAAAGATTCGTCACAAAATACTGGAGCTGCCTTGATTGCGGCTGAAGAAAAAAGGGCGAAAGAACCCTTGGAAAGCTTTCCCTTGGATGTTATGAGTATGGTTGGCAGTATTTTGAAGGATGGTCGTGTTGTGGGTCTCATAAAGGTTGATGACCTACTTCATCAAGTAGTTGTTGGTAATCACTTGGGTCAAAATTACGGGCGTATCATATCGATCGAGGAGGGCCAAATTACTCTAAGAGAGATTGTTCAGGACTCTCTGGGTGAGTGGATTGAAAAAATAACATTGATGCAGTTGCAGGAGAATGTGAAATGATTAAGCTGATGAATGCTAAAAACAAAGCTGTGCGTAATGCAGTCGCTGCTGGGGTTTTGTTGGGACTGATTTCGGTCGCTCATGCTGAAGCGATTATCGAATCAGTGAGTAGCACGATTCAGGGCGGGGTTGATGTTGTTCGGATTGATTTTTCTGAACCGCTTAAGGATGTGCCCGCTGGATTCGTTGTTCAATCCCCTGCGCGTATCGCGCTTGACTTCCCTGGGGTGCGAAATGGTTTGGGGAGGAATTCTGTTGCGATTAATCAAGGCAATGTGCGGGCTGTTAATGTCGTGGAAGCGAATGGCAGGACGCGTGTGGTGATGAATTTGAAACGGGCGACACCTTACAACCCGACAATTGATGGAAGTTCGCTTTTTGTGTCATTAATACCGGAAGCATCCGATACTGCGACCAAGGCAAGTTCTTCATTTGCCGAAGGTCATAATTTGAATACAGCCCCCTTGCGGGATGTTGACTTTCGACGTGGTACCGATAGCGCAGGTCGAGTTGTTATTGATCTTGATAATAATCAGGTTGGTGTTGATATCCGTGAACAGGGTGGAAAGCTTGTTGTTGATTTTCTCAAGACGAGTTTGCCAGAAGGTCTGCGGAGGAAGCTTGACGTGGCTGATTTCGGAACCCCTGTCCAGTCGATCACGACGGTACAAAATGGCGATCGTGTGCGAATGACTATTGAGTCAAAGGGGCAGTGGGAGCATAGCGCCTATCAAAGTGATAATCAGCTTGTGATTGAAGTTAGGCAACAAAAAACGAGCGATGGGAAGCTGACGCAAGGACAGGGTTACAGAGGGGAAAAACTTTCCCTGAACTTCCAAAATATTGAAGTAAGATCGCTTTTGCAGGTAATTGCAGACTTCACAAACTTCAATATCGTTACCTCAGACAGTGTAACCGGGAATGTTACGTTGAGGTTGAAAGATGTTCCTTGGGATCAGGCTCTGGATATTATTCTCCAAGCCAAAGATTTGGGGATGAAAAAGAATGGCAATGTTTTGCAAATTGCTCCCAAGGATGAGCTGAATGCAAAAGAAAAAGCTGAACTGGAGGCGCAAGCGGCTATTCAAGAACTCGAGCCTTTGCGAACCCAAGCCTTCCAGCTTAACTATGCGAAAGCAGTAGATATAGTTGACCAAATTGAGAGAAGTCGCACGTCGACCGGTGGTGTTGGTAATAATAATGCATCCAGAATATTAAGTCGTCGAGGAAGCATTATTGCCGAGCCCAGAACCAATCAGATATTTGTTTCTGACGTCAGTGCGCATTTGGCGCAGGTGCAGGAGTTGATTGCAAAATTGGATGTTGCGGTTCGTCAGGTGCTGATTGAAGCGCGCATCGTTGAGGCGTCGGATACATTTGGCCGTTCACTGGGCGTCAAGCTAGGCGGGTCGGATCTGAGGTCGGTAAGGGGTGGTACGTCAGGCTACGGTGTGGGCGGTAGCAATCGCAATCGGATTGCTTTTGGTGGCACTTACAACGCTGTATCGGCGACGACAGGTGAAGGTCAATCCAGTATGTTGACGACCAGTTCGACCCAGTTCCTTAATTTGCCGGCAACTGCAGTAAGTGGGAATCAACCCGCAACGTTTGCGCTATCACTTTTTAGTGCTGCAGCCAATCGATTCCTGAACCTAGAGCTTTCAGCGATGGAAGCTGATGGTGAAGGACGCATTGTTTCGAGCCCCCGGGTTGTGACTGCCAATCAAGTTGAGGCGCATATCAAGCAAGGTACGGAGTATGCGTATCAGGAGTCTGCTCAAAACGGCGCAACGTCTGTGCAATTCAAAGAAGCCGTCTTAAGCTTGAAAGTGACTCCTCAAATAACTCCAGAAGGAAGCATCATCTTGGATATCCTTGTGAACAAAGATAGTCCGGGAGAGGTTGTCGCCGGAGCGATGTCCATCAATACAAAAGAGGTGAAAACCCAAGTCTTGGTTGAAAATGGTGGGACAGTCGTTATCGGGGGTATTTTTGAGCTCACAGAAAGTGAGTCCGTAGCCAAGGTTCCCCTCTTGGGTGATATTCCTGTTGTAGGAAACCTGTTCAAAAATAGAACAAAGTCATCGCGTAAAGACGAAATGTTGGTATTTATTACCCCGAAAATTATTTCGGAACAAGCATCCCTTCAATAATTGATTTTGGAGTCATAAAATGAAACCTTTTAAACTATCCAAGTATGCCTTGTGCTATGTTAGTGTGGCCGTAGCCTTGGTGGCTTGTGGCGGTGGTGGTAGTGACGCAGGCACGACTAACCCAAATAATAATTCGAATAATAACAATACTGTGCCTCAAGAAGCCAGCAGTATTGAGTTGTATTCCAGTGCATCTTCTATTCCGACCGGTAGTGGTGGAGCGCCTATCACAATTACAGCCATCGCAAAAGACAAGGGTAATGTTGCAATTGCAAATTTCCCACTTACTTTCGCGACGGAATACGGATCACTGAGTCCCGTTACCACCACGAATGACAAAGGTATTGCAACGACTGAGTTGACTCCGCCGAAGGCGAATAATGCGACCAATCGTGATTTTGAGGTGGCTGCTACCGCAAAAGGCGTGACCCAAAAACTCAAAATTACTGTAAAGGGTACGACACTGAATCTTTCTGGGGATTCTTCTCTTGGTCTGAGCCAGCAAGGGCACTACAGCGTGGTGGCACGGGATGCTGCTGGTGAAGCGGTTCCGAATGCTGCGATTTCTGTGACCTCATCCCAAGGTGGAACGGTTGCTTTGGCTTCGCAGACAACGGATAACAATGGGAAGCTGGAATTTTCCTATACGCCTAAAACTGCAGGGACCGATGTTTTGACAGTGACGGGCTTGAATGCGTCCAGCCAGTTGAATGTGGTGGTTGGGAGTGCGTCTTTCGAATTCGTCGGCGGCAATGTGGCGTATTGGGGATTGTCTAGGGCAAATCTGGTTCAGGTGCGTGTCAAAGGTAGCCAGGGTGCCGCTGTGGGTGCAGGTGTCCCGGTCCGTTTAAGCACTACGCGTGGCTGTTTCGTCTCTGATAGCACCGCAACATCTTGTGGCCAAGGGGATTCTCTGACAGTCGATTTGGTGACAAACGCGTCCGGTTTGGTGGAGGCGTGGGTTCTCTCCATGAATTCCGGGATGGCTACTTTGAAAGCTGAAACGCAAAGTGGCGTGCAAGGGACGGGGACCATGACGGGGCATTTTGTGGCTACGGTACCAGACCGCCTCATACTGCAAGCCAACCCTAATGCGATTCGTCCGAGCACCGAGTCGAGCGGTAATTCGTCAGTGATTGAAGCCTTGGTTTTGGATGCCAAGGGTAATCCCGTGGTAAATCAAACTGTTTATTTCAGCGTTTTGGAGGATGTTAGCGGTGGTCGTTTGGCGAGTACTTCAGTTCAAACCAATGCGCAAGGGCGGGCGTTGAATACTTACTATGCGGGCCCTCGAGGCACTGGTAGTGATCAAGTCAAAATCAGAGCTACTCTGGGTGGTGCATATTCCAGGATACTGGGTGATGTTTCATTAACCGTGGGAGGCTCCGGATTAACGATCGCTCTAGGCGAAAGCTCCAAGATTGAATCTGTGAATGGAGATACACAATATCGCAAATTACATACGGTATATGTGACAAATTCGGCTGGTGTTGCGCAAGTTTCCTTGCCAGTTACGGTTCGTGTTGAACCCTTTGGCTATGCGACGGGTGATCGTAAATGGAATGGAAAAGTGTGGGGAACCGATCCAACAAGTGAAAACCGGAACGAAGATACCAACTTCAATGGAATTCGTGATGCCAATGAACAACTGGGAGCGACCTGCGCTGTGAGTGGCCTTAAGCCTGGCTTCGTTGCTACATTGGTTCCTGCCAAGGCTGACGGTTCGATGACCGATTCTGGAGGCAGCACTATTACCTTGACAACGGATTCCAGTGGCTTTGCATATTATTACATGCAATATGCCAAGAACTATGGTCACTGGGCAGCCATGCGTGTTGTGGCGACTGCACAAGTGGGTGGAACCGAATCGCGTAATGCAACGCCAGGTGAATACTTACCTGTGTTGGTATCTGATATCAACAAAGAAACCGTATCGCCCCCGGGTCTTACCAGCCCTTATGGTCTGGCCTCTTGCCCATGAAGCTAAGGCCCATTGCACTGGTTGGTTTGCCGGGTGTTGGCAAGTCAACCATTGGAAGGCAACTCGCGCGAAGGCTCGAGTTGCCTTTTTTTGATTCCGATGATCTGATCGAGCAGTGTATTGGGAAGTCCATACGTTCGTTTTTTGAGGAAAAGGGTGAAGATGCTTTTCGTGATTTGGAAGAGGAGGTATTGGATCAACTCAGCCTGAGAAATGATTGTGTGATTGCCACAGGGGGAGGAGTCGTGCTTCGGGAAGTGAATCGGCATCGTTTGATGGAGCGCGCTCGGGTCATTTACTTGCGTGCAACGCCGGAACAGTTGATCAAGCGTTTGCGTCACGATATGAAAAGGCCATTGCTGCAGGGACCTAATCCGTTGGCCAGATTGCGCAGCTTGTATGAAGTGCGTGAGCCCTTGTATCGGGAAACGGCTGAATTTGTGGTGGAGGCTTGTGTTCAGTCCAAGTCGTTGTTGGTAAGCCGTCTGCTTATGCAACTGGAGTTGCTGGCCGAAGAGGGTGATGCGCTGGGCGAACGGTAACAGGCCTGTTAGGCTATGCCAGTTTTTGCCGTGTATAGAGACTGCTAGAGGAAACACGTAGCACATTGTTTCGGTTGAAAAAGATTCAAGTTCCGGCAATTTTTCACACTAGGATGTGCATCCTTGCTTTTAGACTGCGAAGTGCGCTGGTTCGCGCTTTTTTATTTCTTTTTGAAAGGAACTTGTTATGTTGAAAAAACTGTTTGTTCTGGGTGCCATGTTGTTGGGTTCGGTTTCGGTTTTTGCGACTGATGTGAATACGGCATCGGCTGCCGACCTGGATGCGATCAAGGGTATTGGCCCGGCGCTTTCAGCAAAAATCATTAGTGAACGAGAAAATGGCAAGTTCAAGGATTGGGAAGATCTTAAAAAACGGGTGAAAGGCATAGGTAACAAGAATGCAGTTAAATTGTCAGAAGCGGGATTGACTGTAGGAGAAGAGGCTTACCCTGGCGCCAAGGACAGGAAAGAAGACGCGAAGCCGAATGTGAAAGAGCAAAAAAAAGCAGGCAAGAAAGAAAAAACCTCTGAAGCTCAAAAAACCGAATCTTCTGAAGATGCAAAATCCGCTACTGAAAAGAGCGAAAAGCGTAAAGAAAAATAAAATCAAATGATTTTTAACACCGCACCCTCGGGTGCGGTTTTTTTGGGTGATGCATCTTTGCCGGAATGCCAGGTCAGGCGACTAGGACGTGTCATCAAACTATCCAAATGATGGCGGCGACCAAGTGGATGGCTGTAAGAAAGTTGTGCGCCGTCTTGCCGTAGCGTGTGGCAATAGCGCGCCATTGCTTGAGGCGGGCAAAGAAGTTCTCGATAACATGGCGCGCCTTGTAAAGATCTTTGTCGTACTCACGCCGTTCTTTGTTGGCGCTGCGTGATGGAATGACTACCTTCTTGCCTGCGATCAGCAGGGGTTCAATCACCCTGCTGCGCGCGTCGTAGGCTTTGCCTTGGTTGCCTCCTGACAGCAATGCGCCCGCTCCTTCAAGACCCTTGCGCCTATCCAAGCGTGAGGTAAAAGTCCATAGGATTTTCCAGCGCGTTGGTGCAAGCGTGAATCTTGATGCCGGTCCTCTCCGGCTGCGTCCGATGGCCTGGCAGCCCTGTGTTTTTGCTCCGCGCTGTGCTGGTGTGCACGCGTAAGCTTCCCCGTCAAGCAGGCACTTCAAAAGTAGAGTTCTGGATGCCGGATTGGCGGAACTCGGCGGGAGACAGGTTGCCGAGGGAATCATGGGGACGCTCGGTGTTGTAGTCGAGCATCCACCACCATGCAGCCTCGCGGACATCATCGAGGCGGGCAAACAGGTGCAGGTCGAGCACTTCCTCCCGGAAGGTCCGGTTGAAACGCTCGATATAGGCATTCTGGTTTGGCTTGCCGGGCTGGATGTAGCGGATGACCATGCCGTTGGCCTTTGCCCACTCGGCAAAGGGGGCACCGAGGAATTCCGGACTATTGTCGGTACGAAGGACCTGAGGCAACACCCGGTCGCGCTTGAGCTGTTCAAAGACCCTGACCAGGCGCGTCGATGAGATCGAGGTGTCGACCTCGATGTGCAGAACCTCCCAGTTGAAATCATCCACCACGTTGAAGGTCCGGAACCGGCGGCCACAGGCCAGTGCATCGACCATGAAGTCTACCGACCAGACCGTGTCGGGCAGTCGTGGTGCATACAGGCAGGCCCGTTCGCGCTTGGGAATGCGTTTGCGGGCCGTACGGCGCAGGTTCAGGTTCATAGCCTTGTAAACCCTATAGATACGTTTGTGGTTCCACTCCGGGTGCGCCTTGCGCGGCAGCCGGCAGCACTTCCAGAATCCCCGCGAGGGGTGCTCACTGGCCTGTTCGGCCAGCGCCTTGATCAGATCGGCATCGTGCTCACGCCAGTGTGTCGGGGGTCTGTACCGGGTAGCCCTGGACAGCCCCACACACGCGCAGGACCGGCTCAGAGGCCGTTTGTGTTCCTCAACGAGGAAACGCACCGCCTTGCGCTTTTGCTCCGGCCCTACAACTTTTTTGCGATCAAATCCTTCATGGCCACGTTGTCCAGCGCAAGCTCGGCATACATCCGCTTGAGCCTGGCGTTCTCTGCCTCCAGATCCTTGACGCGGGCCAGGTCCGAGGCCTCCATGCCGCCATAGCGGGACTTCCACTTGTAGTAGGTGGGCTGGCTGATGCCGGCTTGTCTGCAGACTTCCTGCACGGACATGCCGGCGTCGGCCTGCTTGAGGATCGAGACGATCTGGTGTTCGGTGAACCGGGACTTCTTCATGCAACCTCCTGACAGGGGGACTACGCCAGAAAGCTCTACTTTCCGAGTGTCTATCTACAGGGGAAGCTTACGCACGCACGATGGTGGAATTGATCATTGCCCACTCATTGTCGGCATCCTGGCCCAGTGCTTCGAACACGCGCTGCTATACGCCACGGCGACTCCAGCGTGAGTGCCGAAGGTGAATTGCGCAAAAGTCGCCAAAACGCTCGGGCAGATCACGCCAGGGAATGCCTGCTTAATAGTGGTAGAGCACGGCATCGACGAATAAGCGGTTGTTCGCAGCGGGCCTGCTGATATGACCGGCCCTGCCAGGCAGCAAATGTTTAATCCGTTTGCACTGCGCACCCGTGAGTGCATATTGATGTGTCATGTCCTAATACGAATGCCTTAGCGGAAGTCTTCATGGCTAGCGCTTGGTGTGGGTATCAGCGGTTGCAGAAGTGAATTCAGTCCTCGATGAGGCGACTGGCATGTCGTAGGGGTACGAAGCGGTAGTATAGTAAAGCAAAATAAAAAGTATCATATATATATCTGATTCCATACCTTTTCATCTCGCGTTTCTTATGGCCTACTCCATC
>JBQNAO010000002.1:0-176493 GCA_052170415.1 Ottowia sp.
TGCTTTTTGACGGAAATCGATGGAGTAGGCCATAAGAAACGCGAGATGAAAAGGTGTGGAATCATAATATTTTTTATCCTGCTTTACTATATTTATATGATTTTAATTTGATGAAACTATTTGACGTTTCATCTTGTTGCGCTGTCATTTATAGATGGTTTTGTTGATGTTTGTGATGTGTGTAAGTGTTGTTGAAATATTTGGAATGCTGATACATGGGGCGTTGTAATAATTGGATTGAATATTTGTTGGTAAGGGTTATTTAATTTGTGTTTAAGTGCGAATGTTAACATTAAAGTTCGGCATTATTTGTTTCTGGTGGGGTGGGTTTGACGAAGGGTTCAAATATTTTAATTCGATGGGATTGGTTTGTTTGTATTAAATGGTGTTGATGTGTTCATCGTCGTGCATTGTTGTATGGAATTTTGTGATTGATTTGGGTATTGCAGTCGTCTGATTTTGTTGTGTTTTGATAGGGGTGGTTTATGTCTGCAAAATGGGTTAAATTATTTTATTTCATCTGGAAAGGAAAATGATGTTCTTGGCAGACGACAGAGGTAATCAATGGCCTGACTTTTTTGAGCAAGCGCCGATATTGCGAGTGCAAGACGATTTGGCTCGATTTTTGGGGGCCGCTGGGTCAGGTGTCCTGACGTATCAATACGTAGATGCGGTTCGTTTGGCTGGGCACTCTTGTCCCACCGTGGCGGGGGCGTACCTTATGGTCATTAAAGGGTTAAGAGTGCTGTATCCAGATGAGTTGCCGCAGCGTGGTGAGATTGAAGTGTGGATGAATCAGGGGAGGGAAGACGGCACCACTGGGGTGATAGCGTCCGTGGCCACATTACTTACCGGTGCTGCTGCTGAACAGGGGTTCGCCGGAATGGGGGCATTGCAACGATTTGGCAGGCGCAACTTGTTACGCTTTCATGTTCCTATGCAAGGCGTGTTGGCCTTGCGACGGAAGGATAGTGGGCAAGCTGTGCAGGTGTTGTTTGATGGTAGCCAAGTGCCTTGGTCGGATCCAGAAATGCCGCTTCTTATTGCGCGCGCTGTATCGGGACAGGCTAGCGCACAAGAGCAGGAACGCTTTTCTCAAAATTGGCAAGCCCGTGTAAAAGCTATTCTTGTTGACCATGTGGACGATCCATTGTTAATACAAGTGCTACCTTTCAATGTGTGAATGCGCCAGACTCCATTTTGGAGCTAAGCGCAAACGTGAACGCAATTTGCAGAGCGCTGGAATAAATTTATTTTCGAAAATCATTCGATAATCGCCTCTGATTTGATGGTCTATTGTTATGAAAATTACGGGTGATTCATGATTGTTTCTTATTTTTCAGACTGATTTGTTTTCTGCGGCCTTCTATCTTCTTGTTGTACTGGTGAGGGTGAGAGGCGCTTGAATACAGATGTTAAAAAACGCACGACTTACCACGCGCCCGCGATGGGCGGCGCATCCGGCCCGATGACGACGACTGTTGCTTTGCGTCAAGCATGGCTATCATGCAGACATATGAAGATACGTAACACAAATTTGTTGCACGGCTTGAACCCATCTTTTCGATGGGCTGCTCAGCGTGGTTTTACCTTGATAGAGCTGATAGTTATCATCATGGTTTTGGGTGTGTTGATAATGTTGGCTGCGCCCAGTTTTCAGCCATTGTTCGAACGCTGGCGGATTCGCGAGGGTGTTGAGGCTATGCGTTCGTCCTTTTATTTGGCGCGCTCAGAAGCTATTAAACGAGGGGGGCGGGTTTATATGCGTAAACGTGGCGTTGATGCCGGGTGTGCACATGCCAACACACTGCAAAACTGGGGATGTGGCTGGACAATTTATCACGATGCGAATAATAATCGTAATATGGATGCTGATGAAATAATTCAAGTCGTGCAGGCTCCCAGTAATCTGGATATCATGAATAAGCCTGGAAAATCGATGCAGATTGCGTTTGATCGATGGGGGCAGCCGGACGGTGTGGGTGCGGTGAGTTTTACATTTAATTATTACAAACCTGGCGGTGGATTATCGGCTGCTGTCACAACCGTGTGTGTCAGCTCGGGTGGTCGCTTGAGGGTTCTTCAGGGAGATGTTTCATGCAGCTGAAATTTGTTGAACGGAAAGGAGGATTGTTTTCCTCCCGGATGGGTAAAATGCGTCAAACCTTTATTCCGCATCAAGAGCAAAAAGGTATGGCTCTGATTGAGGCGCTGGTTTCCATCGTCGTTCTTTCATTGGGAGGATTGGCTTTGGTGGGAATACAGCTTCGTACCCTGGCTGATACGCAAAATGGTGTTTATCGCGCGCAGGCAATTCGCTTGATTAATGATTTGAGCGAGCGTATGAAAGTCAGCCCGGATAGTTTAATGCGTCTGAATTCCTATCAATCGGACTGGGGGGAGAGGGGTGTTGCAAATCCTTCCCCTGATTGTCGTGCGGTGGCATGTAATGCCGAGGAATTGGCTCAATATGATATTCAAAGCTGGAAACGTAGCTTGGAGATAGCCTTGCCCAATGGGCGGGCTCAGATTCAGCTGGCCAGTTCAGAAAATATTTCGAGTCACAATGCTCGTCTATTGGCGGTCATGGTTGGTTGGCGTCAAAATGAGCGCAAGGGGGAAGGACTGAGTGCCAGTGAAAACAAGCAATTTACTGAGCCATTCAAGATCAATAACGGGTATAGCGCAGATGCGTGCCCCGCAGGGTGGACGTGCCATTTTCAATATATCAGCCCTGTGCAGCGGTGTGTGCCTCGTGCTGCCGGGCGAATCACAATATCGGGTGTGACTACCACGCCGGTTTATTGTCCTCAGTGAGTTTTTCCTGTTTGGGTCGAATTCTCAAATTTGCTGGATAATTTATTTAAAATGAATTCGGAAAAATATGCATACCGTTGCGCGAATGGTTTTTTCGCGTATTCCGGGCGTCATCAACAGGCGGGTCTTTCCCTGATTGAGTTGCTGGTTGGCATGGCCATTGGCCTGCTGGTCGTGTCTGTTGCTCTTGTTGCCTTGATGACATCGCGTGGCGTGTCGGGAACGGTTTCGGATGCCACGCATCTTCAGCAGGAGGCTGCCTATGTGGTTCGCGTGATTGGGCAGCAGGCAAGGCAGGCAGGAAGTCTTGAATTGAATTTGGTGGATGATTCGCCCGCGACGAAAGTGTCTTTCGATACCAAGAATCTCTTTGATCGCGCCAATAGCACGGTAGCTGGTGCGGGAACGGCGAGTGACCCAATTCTTGATTTAAGTTATCAAAGTACGAAAGAGACGATTTTCAAGCCTTCGCCGCGCAATTCGGGAGACACCGAATCCGGGCATCAGTTGCGGACCTGCCTTGGCAATTTGCCGTCTGGTGGAAGCAATGTTTTGCAGATTAAAAACAAGATTAGTTATAAAAGAGCAACCAAGGAGCTGATCTGTGATGATGGCACGGGCAGCGGTGCGCAGGCCATTAGTGGGAATGTGGCGGATTTCCGCGTGCGATATTTATTGCAAACGCGCACTGCATCGAGTGTTTATGCCATGCAGAGTGTGGAAAATGTTCCGGCGGGACGTTGGAAAGATGTTTATGGAGTTGAAATCTGTATTGATTTGCAAGGGCAGGATCGTGTGGATACAGCGGATGGAACTTATATCAACTGTGAAGGAAATTCTGTAGATCTGGATAATGCCATTCATCTGGTAACTCGAACCGTGTTCCAATTGCGAAGCCAGGGTTGAAGCATCAGATATTTGAACGTGTAATTCACTCGTAATGAGAAAATCCATGAAAAATATATCGTTAATGCCATGGGAGGCAAGGCGTCGTGAATGGCGGGTTGCGTCCAGAGCCGGTCAGGGTGGTATTACTTTGTTTGTGGTGGTGGTGATTGTTTTGCTGTCCACCTTGTTGGCTGCGTGGGCGTTTCGCAGTTCCATGTTTAATCAGTTTGTGGTTCGCAATGATGCGGATTATCAGCGTGCTTTTGATGCTGCGCAAACCCTGTTGCAGGACGCAGAGCTTGACATTATGCGTCTGGATGCCAGTGGTGATCCGTGCCGTAATGCGGCCCGAACAGGGGATTTGTGTCGGGCTACGGGAGCTGTGTATTTTCCATATGAGCGCGGGGATTTTTCGAAAGAGTTGTTGCGGTATTTGAGCGCAAAATCTCCGAGTTGCGAGAAAGGAATTTGCCTGAAGCGAGCCGGCGCGCAGGATTTTTGGAATTTGAAATCCGAGCTGGTGAAAATGAAAAAGGCGGCCGGCCGCTACGGTCAATTTACGGGGGCCAAGCATGATGTTGCAGGCTCGAATGACCAGGGGCTGAATACTTTGTTGAACTGGACGCCCAGTCAGCCTGAAGAAGGGAAAGCCTGGTATTGGGTTGAGGTGCTGCCTTATGCCGTGTCGAAAGGGCGGAGTTTGCTTTCGGGGGCGGCCAGCAATCCCAATACCAATAGCAACCGTTTTGCACCCGAGGCGCACTTGCCCTTTGTTTATCGAATTACCGTTCTGGTTGAGGGATATCAGCAAGGCACGCGTGTGGTTTTGCAGTCGGTTGTGTCGCGTCAGCGTTTGCCTTGATGATGTCTGCGGAAGATTGTTTGAATTAATTTATAAAATGTTTGATTGAATTCTTGGGAGAAAAGCCATGTTGAAACACAAAAAATCCGGCAATTTCTTGTTGAAACCCTCCACCCTGGCGTTGGCTGCCGCCGGGGTTTTGTGGGGGCAGGCGGCCTGGGCTGCGCCGCTGTATTTGGCGCAATCGCCTGCGGGCGTGCTGGGACGCGCGCCAGCGCCCAATGTGATTTTGTCTCTGGATGACTCTGGTAGCATGACTAGCACGAATGGTGGGATTCCGCAGTATCAGGCCTTAAGAAATGCATTGGTGGAGACTTTCTCGGCAGATAATCCGGATGTGGCCGATGGCAAGATTCGGCTGGCATGGCAAATGTTTAATGGATGCAGGGGTTTCCCGAGTTACGCCGATAGGTGCAACAATAATAACGTTATGCGATCTCTTGAGGGGGGCGATTATGATCTCAATAAGCACAGAGGACGGTTTTTGCAATGGGCGCAGACGATCCCGGCAAATGGCTGGACGCCGACCCATGGAACCATGCAGAGGGCGGGTGAATATCTCAGCAAACCTTTTAGTGATAAAGAAAACCCTTGGAGGACCAAGCCGGGTGATCCGTCCACGCCCAGTAAGGAAGATTATTTGCCGTGCCGGCGTAGCTACCATATTTTGATGACGGATGGGGGATGGAACGGCATGAATGGTTACTCGCTGAATATTGGGCGCTATGCCAACAACAGACATACTTTTCCTGACGGGACGGTATATGATCCCTCCTCGAATAATCAGTTAAGAGTCTATAGGCACAATATCACAAGGCCGCAAGGCGAAGGTGGCCCTGGTTCTGATGCATTTATTGCCGACTTGGCTTTTTATTATTGGTCCAGAGATTTGCAGCCCGGTATTGCTAATGAAGTATCGCCGATTATACGGGTGGCAAATAATGAAGAGATTGTTTATGGAAGCAACAGGGTTACGCTAACGCCCTATTGGAATCCAAAAAATGACCCTTCTACGTGGCAAAACATGATCACGTATACGATCGGTTTTGGTGATGCAGCCCCCAGCTGGCGCTTTTTGCCGCCATGGGATACAGCTACGGATGATCAATTTTCTTTGAACAGTTATTATCCCAGGGTGGCGACAGGCAATGTGTCGTCATGGGATAGCAACGGTTGGAGAACTACCGCAGATATGTGGTACACGGCCATTACCAGTCGGGGTCGTTTCATTCCGGCACGAGGGCCGAACGATTTGAAAAAAGCTTTTTCTACCATTCTGGCCCAGATTTCCATAGACAATAAAAAACCCTTGACGGGTTTTACAGCTGCATCGGCTTCTTATAGCCGAAATGGAGCCGATTTTTACCACTCTGTTTATGACACCGGAAAAAATTGGCTGGGCTATGTGGGGACGCAAAAAATTGATGTCAACGGAAAGGTGACAGGCTCTACTGCGTGGGGAGCCAGGTCGGACGGAACAGGCAAAACGACTGCAGATATTTTGGATGGTTATTCGCCGACCCAATTGGGAAATCGCGTGATTCTGACAAGCGCCAAGCAGCCGGGTAATCGTTATATGGGCGTGCCTTTCTCTTGGGTTAGCTTGGATAATGATCAAAAGACCCTTTTGAAGACGACGTATGCAGCCGCGCGTGCGACTGTGGGCGATGACGCCTTGGGCAAAGCCCGTTTGGAGTTTCTGCGAGGCGATCGCAGTAACGAGGGGGCGAGCGGGCGCAGGTTCCGGGAGCGTACATCGCGCCAGGGCGATATTGTGAATTCGGCCTTGTGGTATGTGGGCGCGCCGGCTGCGGATCATTCCGTGGGGAATTATTCCGAGTTTATTACCACGTATTACAACCGCCTGCCTATTATTTATGTGGGCGGCAATGATGGCATGCTGCATGGTTTCTCGGCTGAAACAGGAGAAGAAAAAATTGCTTATGTGCCCAGGGGGGTTTATCAAAATCTTTCCCGCCTGACCAATACCGACTACAACACGGATCACCGTTATTTTGTGGATGGCTCGCCTGTGGTGGGTGATTATCAGAATGGCGGCGACTGGAGCACGGTGCTGATCGGCACGCTGGGCGCGGGCGGCAAGGGTTATTTCGCGCTGAATGTGACCAACCCTGGCAGCAAGCAGTCTGCGACGCCGCCCGTGAACTCGTCCGAGCCTGAATTCAAGGCCAGCAATGCACGTCAGCTGGTTTTGTTTGATTACACGGGTGACGATGATGCGGATATGGGCCACATCATGGGCGAGCCGCTGGTGGCCGAGGGCAATCCGCAGCATCCGATGCAGATCGTGCGGGTGAATGACTCAAGCGCTGACGGGCGCTGGGCCTATATCACGGGCAATGGCGTGAACAGCACCAATGGCAAGGCCGTGCTTTATGTGCAGTATCTGGACGGCGCGCGCGAGCAGAAAAAGGTGCAAACCACGTCCACGGGCACCTGCGAGACGGGCAGCAATGGTCTTTTTACCCCGCGTCCGCTGGATGTGAATGACGATGGCAAGGTGGACTATGTGTATGCCGGCGATATGTGCGGGAACATGTGGAAGTTCGACCTCAGTGACAGCAGCGCGAGCGCCTGGCAGGTGGCCGAGTTTGCGGAGGGCCGCGTGCCGCTGTACACCGCACAGGATGCAACCGGCGTGCGCCAGCCCATTACTTCGGCGCCTTTGCTCAAGCCCAACACGAGCAAGGGCGGCCTGATGGTGGCCTTTGGTACGGGGCGCAACATGACCGAGCCGGATCGCGTCTCTGTGACGCCGCAAACCTTCTATTCGGTGCTGGACATGACCCGCTATACCGAAACCGGCAATCAGGTGAGCAGAGACACGAGTGTGAACAACCCGGTGGTGCCTACCGGGCGGGCCAAGCTGGCCTCACGCGTTTACACCAGCGCAAGCAAAACAGGGTCGGGCAACAGTAGCGCGTTGACCTTCTGGGGGCAGCAAGCACCCAGCGGCTCGATCAACCGCAAGGTGGACTATGCGGCGGGGGACCGCGGCTGGTATTTCGACTTGCCGGTGGCCAGCGAGCGCGTGTTGTCGTCGCCCGAGTTTTACGAGGGGTCAAACATCATCGAGGTTATGAGCACGATTCCTGCCAGCGGCAGCGAGAGTGAGGCCAATGAAGAAAGTTGTGCAGCCAGCCCGAAGGCTGCCAAGTGGTTCCGCACCCTGATCAACATTGAAACGGGTGATGCGCCTACGGTGGCCCTGATGGATGTGAATGGCGATGGCTTTTTCAACATGGCGGGCGACTCCATTGCGCCGAACATCAGCGCATCGCGCAGCGGTGGCGAGGGATCTGACCGTCAGCAGAAAATTGCGGGCGAGCTGAGCAACAAGCGCATCATGAGCGGCGGCGGCGCCGAGGATCTGGGCAAACTGCCTAGCGTGCTCTTGCGTCCCAATTGGCGTCAGCTGAACTGAGAAACCGAACCATGCAGCCAAAGAATTCAAACATGTTTTCGAAAACATCCAGACCGCAAGGCGGCTTCACGCTGCTTGAGCTGATGATCGTGGTGGTCGTCCTCGGCATTCTGGCGGCGATCGCCCTTCCGTCGTATCGCGAGTATGTGCGGCGCGCCAACCGCGCCGAGGCGCGCGCCGCGCTGCAGGCGGCTTCGCAGTGGATGGAGCGGGCGTTTACGGCGCGCGGCACCTATCCCGCCCTGGCCGTTGGTTTTCAGAGTGTTTCCAGCGGCACTTATCGGATTGATACGAGCTCGTCGTTTTCTGCGGGCGGGGTTGAATACACCCTGGAGGCCACGCCTTTGGGGGATCAGACGCGCGATCGGTGTGGCACCCTGACTTTGGATAACAAAGGGCTGCGCGACATCAAGAATGCTCAATCAGGCGCCACGGTCAAGGATTGCTGGACGCGGTAAACCTTCGAGGCAGACCTTTACCTTTAGCCCAGGCGAGCTGGGCCTTTCAAGCAAAAAGCCCCGGCTGTTTTAGCTGGGGCTTTTTTTTATGGATCAGGGGTTTTTCGGGGGATGGCCGGTGGGGGCGTCCGGCATTCGCCTTCATGGCGGGCCTGCGTTGGCCGCTTTTGGGGAGGGGAAGAAGGGCAGGGGTTTTGCCTTGTCAAAAGGCAATTCCTGCATGAGTTATCCACAGATTACTCATTTTTTGATAGCTGACTTCGCAGTATTGACGGGCGATGCAGCAGGTTTGCCTATTTGATGAGCAAAATTTTGTATCTGGATGATAACTGCGGGGAGCCGTAAGAAGCCGTGTGGAGCGTCGCGCCCGGGGCGTTTCGCAAGGCCGGGCTGGGCGGCGTGATTGGCGCAAGTGATCTGCGGATTTTTTTGAATGGAGAGCAGCCTTTGCTGTATCCACGGGCGCTGGGGGCGGTTTGCCGGTTTTTTCATCAGATTCGGCAGGGCCTGGGGCGCCCGTGGATGGCAGGGGGCGCGCGGGGTTTATTTCTGGCTGCGCTGGAAGCGTTGCAGTTGGTCGTTGCCGCGTTTGACGATGGCGGCCAGGGCGGCTTTGGGGGGCTGTTTGCCGCTCCAGACGCCTTCGAGTTCTTCATCGACGATGGTGCGGATTTGCACGAAGTTGCCCAGACGTATGCCGCGCGATTGATCGGTGGTTTTGCGGATCATTTGCTGCACGGCGACGTCGGTGCCGGGATTTTCCTTGTAGAAGCCGGATTTTTCGGTCAGCTCGTAGGCGGCGGTGGTGACGGGCAGGTAGCCGGTGCGCTGGTGGCTTTGGGCGGCGACTTCGGGTTGGCTGAGGAAGGCGAAGAATTGGCCCACGCCTTTGTATTCCTCGGCTTTTTTGCCGCTCATCACCCACAGGCTGGCGCCGCCGATGACGGTGTTTTGCGGGGCGCCGGATACGTCGGGGTAGTAGGGCATGGTGCTGATGCCGAAGGCGAATTTGGCATTGCGTTTGGCGTTGGCATACAGGCCGGAGGAGCCGGTGAGCATGGCGCATTCGCCGGAGACGTAGGTGGCGTCGGCCAGGTTGCCGCGGCCTTTGTAGACCATGAGGCCGTCTTTGACCATGCCGGCGAGGTTTTCGATGTGGCGCAGGTGCAGGGGCGAGTCCACGGCCAGGCGGGCGGCGGGGCCGCCGAAGCCGTTGTTTTCGGTGGCGTAGAAGGTGTTGTGCCAGGTGGAGAAGCTCTCCAGTTGCGTCCAGCCGATCCAGCTGCTGGTGAAGGGGCATTTGTGGCCGCCGGCTTTGAGTTTGGCGGCGGCTTGCTTGACTTCGGGCCAGGTTTTGGGCGGCTGTTCGGGGTCGAGGCCGGCGGCCTTGAAGGCGTCCTTGTTGTAGTAGAAGACGGTGGTGGAGCTGTTGAAGGGCAGGCTGAGCATGTGCCCTTGAGCGGTGGAGTAGTAGCCGGCGACGGCGGGCACGTAGGCGGCGGGGTCGAAGCTGACGCCGGCTTCTTTCATGACTTCGGCCACGGGTTTGATGGCGTTTTTGCTGGCCATCATGGTGGCGGTGCCCACTTCAAACACTTGCAGGATGTGCGGCGCGTTGCCGGCGCGGAAGGCGGCGATGGCGGCGGTCATGGATTCGCCGTATTGGCCCTTGTAGGTGGGCACGATTTTGTATTCCTGCTGGCTTGCGTTGAATTGGGCGGCCAGGTCGTTGACCCATTCGCCCAGCGCGCCGGACATGGAGTGCCACCAGTGGATTTCGGTTTGGGCGTGGGCGGGCAGGGCGAAGGCGGCGCCCAGGGCCAGGGCGATGGCGTGGTGCTTGATGGTCATGGTGTGTGCGGGTTTTGCTGGGTTGAGAGTGAAAAAAAAGGGAGTGGCCTTTGTGGGGCTGCTCCCTGATGGGTTGGCGCGGGGCGCTTACTTGATTTCGGCGGCCACGAGTTTGAGCAGGCGCTCGGCGGTCTGGGCGGGCAGGGCCGCGCCTTGCTCGTCGAGGACTTGCACCTGGCTCAAGCCGGCGCTTTCGCGCACGACGATCTGGTTCAGGGCGGTGGGGATTTCCTTGTCGGAGCGCTGGAAGATGCGGTCGAGCCAGCCTTGCTCGGGCCGGGGGGCGTCGGGGTCGGCGTAGCGCACGTAATAAGCGCCTTTGCTGCGGTCGCGGTCTTGCACGGTGAAGCCGGCGCGGTCCAGCGCCAGGCCGACGGCGCGCCAGGCGCGGTCAAAGGGTTCGGCCAGCTCGATGACGGGCTGGCCGCCGGCGGCTTGTTTGACCTGGGCGGCGGCCGGTGCGGTGGCGGCCTGGGCGGTGGTTTGCGCGGCCTTGGCGGCGTCGGCCTGCTCTTGCGTGGCGCCCAGGCTGAGCATGAGGCGGCGCAGGAATTCGGTTTCCAGCTCCACGTCGCTGGCGCGGGGCTGCCAGACGGTGCTGTCTTTGTGGCTGCTGTTGTAAACCTCTTCCATGCCCCGGTGGGTCACGTAAATGTCGGTGCCGCCGCTGGCGTTGCGCTCCATGCGGGTGCGGAAGCGGTCGCGCTCGCCGGTGGAGTAGAGGTTGTCAAACACCTTGCCTATGGTGGAGCGGATGAAGTCTTGCGGCAGCTTGGCGCGGTTTTCGGCCCAGTCGGTTTCCATGATGCCCAGCTCGGGCTGATCGATGGTGAGCAAAAAGCCGTTGTCCTGCCAGAACTGGCGCACGGGCTGCCAGAGCTGGTTGGCCGGGCGGGCGACGCTGATCCAGCGTTCGTTGCCGTTGCGGTGATATTGCACGTCGGCCATTTGCTCGGTGGCTGTGGGCGTGCCGGCGGCGCGGGCGTTGAGCCGGCTTTGCTGGTAGCCGCTGGCAGTGACCGCGCCGTCGGGGCTGGTGTAGCGGCCGGCGCCGGAGAGCTGGGTCAGATCGGGCGGCACTTCCAGCGAGACGCCTTTGCCCGCGCTTTTGTAGTCGATCTTGTCGCTCTCCATCACGGAGCAGGCGCTCAGGCCCAGGGCAACGAACAGGGCGGCCGCCCAGGCCGGGGCCGATGGTTTGAATGGCTTCACAGCGCAAATTCCTTTTTCAAGCAAATCGTTTATTGGGGGTGAATGGGCTGGGGGTGAAGAAGCGGGTGCGCGCGGCAGAAGGCTGCGTCAGAGCAGGCCGGCGCTTTGCAGGGCCTGCTCCACGCGGGGCTGGCTGGCGGCGCTCAGGGGCGTGAGCGGCAAACGCAGCGCGGGGCCGCACAGGCCCAGGCGGGCGGCGGCCCATTTGACGGGGATGGGGTTGGCTTCGATGAACAGATCGCGGTGCAGCGGCAGCAGGCGGCGTTGCAGTTGCATGACTTCATCCACGCGCTGCGCCAGGGCGGCGGCGCAGAGCTGGTGCATCAGGCGCGGAGCCACGTTGGCGGTGACGCTGATGTTGCCGCGCGCGCCGCAGAGCATGAGGACGGCGGCGGTGGGGTCGTCGCCCGAATAGACGGCAAAGCCCTCGGGCGCGTCGCGCAGCAGCCACTGGCCGCGGTCGATGTTGCCGGTGGCGTCCTTGATGCCGATCACGCCGGGCACTTGCGCCAGACGCATGGCGGTGTCGTGCTGCATATCGGCCACGGTGCGGCCGGGCACGTTGTAGAGCACGATGGGCAGGTCGCCCGTGCTTTCGGCGATGGCTTTGAAGTGGGCGTAAATGCCTTCCTGCGTGGGCTTGTTGTAGTAGGGCACGACCTGGAGCTGGCAGTCGGCACCCACCTGGCACGCATAGCGGGCCAGGGCGATGGCTTCGGCGGTGGAGTTGGCGCCGCAGCCGGCCATCACGGGCACGCGGCCGGCGGCTTGCTCGACGGCCACGCGGATGATTTCCTGGTGCTCGGTTACGGGGATGGTGGGCGATTCGCCCGTGGTGCCGACGACGCCGATGCAGTCGGTGCCTTCGGCGATGTGCCAGTCAACGAGTTTGCGCAGCGTGGGGTAGTCCACGCTGCCGTCGTCAAGCATGGGCGTGATCAGCGCAACGATGCTGCCTTGGATGGGTTTCATGTCGGGGCTTGCCTTTGGGTGTTTTGCGTTTTTTGCGCCCGTTGCGCGAGGGCCGGGGCGCAAATTTGCGAAGCGGGCATTCTAGATGCGCGAGGGCCCGGGGCGGGCCTGATTGGGATGGATGCAGATGGCGGGGCCGGGCGGGGGCGTGCAACGCGGCGGGACGCCGGGCTGGTTTGCCGTCATTGGGTTGTATTTGGATACAAGATTTTGCTTATCGATTAGGCAGATTCCCTGTAGCGCCCGTCAATGCTGCGCAGGGCGCTATGCTTTTGATAATTTTCTGTGGATAACTTTGGCTGTCCGGGCTTGATTTTGCCCAAAAAAAGAGCAAGTGCGGGGTGGCGGCTTGCTCTTTGGGGTGGGGGCGGGGCGGTTCAGGCGCGTTTTTCGATGACGCGGTCGATGAGGCCGTATTCCAGGGCCTCGGGGGCGGTCATGAAGTAGTCGCGCTCGGTGTCTTGCACGACTTTTTCGTAGGGCTGGCCGGTGCGCTCGGCCAGGATGCGGTTCATTTGCTCTTTGGTGCGGATGATGTCGCGCGCGTGGATTTCAATGTCGGTGGCCTGGCCGTGCGTGCCGCCGAGCACCTGGTGAATCATGATTTTGCTGTTGGGCAGGCTGTAGCGCTTGCCTTTGGTGCCGGCGGCCAGCAGGAAAGCGCCCATGCTGGCGGCAAAGCCCAGGCACATGGTGGAGACGTCGGGCTTGATGAATTGCATGGTGTCGTAGATGGACATGCCGGCGGTGACGCTGCCGCCGGGGCTGTTGATGTACAGCGAGATGTCCTTGTCGGGGTTTTCGCTTTCCAGAAACAGCAGTTGGGCGACGACGAGGTTGGCGGTTTGATCATTGACTTCGCCGACGAGAAAGACCACGCGCTCTTTGAGCAGGCGCGAGTAGATGTCAAACGAGCGCTCGCCGCGGCCCGATTGCTCGATGACCATGGGGATGAGGCCGAGGTTGCTGTGAGGCTGTGCACGCATGGCGGTTTTCCTTGAGGGGGCTGTGAAAAAAGTGAGGCTGAAAAAAATGGGGCCTGGCCGCATTGGCTCAAGCCCCACGGGGTGCGCCCAAAGCGCGTGCCTTTTATTAGGCGGCGGCAGATGCCATCAGTTCGTCAAAGCCGAGTTTTTTCTCGGTGACTTTGGCGTGGCTGAGGATGTAGTCGGTGACGTTGTTTTCGATCACCATGGCTTCGACGTCGGCCAGGCGGTGGTTGTCGTTGAGATACCAGCGCTCCACGTCGGCAGGGCGCTCGTAGCTGGCCGCCAGTTCCTTGACCTGGGCCTTGATCTGCTCGGGCGTGGCTTGCAGCTTGTGCGCGTTGACCAGCTCGGCCAGCACCAGGCCCAGGCGCACGCGGACTTCGGCATTGGGGCGGAAGGTGTCTTCGGGGATGGGCAGCTTTTCGGCGTCCTTGATGCCGCGGGCCTTGAGTTCGGCGCGGGCGTTGTCAACCATGCGCTGCACTTCGGCTTGCACACTGGCCTTGGGCAGATCGAACTCGGTTTTGGCGGTGACGGCGTCCAGCGCGGCTTGCTTGTTGCGCGCGGCCAGACGGAATTTGACTTCGCGCTCCAGGTTTTTGCGCACATCGGCGCGCAGGGCTTGCTCGGTGTGTTCGGCCACGCCCAGGGATTTGATGAAGGCTTCGTTGACTTCGGGCAGGTGGGCCGCTTCGATGCTTTTGACGGTGACGAGAAAGTCTGCCGTTTTGCCGGCCACGTCCTTGCCGTGATAGCTCTCGGGGAAGGACAGGGGGAAGGTTTTGCTTTCGCCGATTTTCATGCCCAGAACGGCGTCTTCAAATTCCTTGAGCATGCGGCCTTCGCCGAGCACGAAGCTGAAGTCTTCGGCCTTGCCGCCTTCAAAGGGCTCGCCATCCAGGGTGCCGGCAAAGTCGATGATGACGCGGTCGCCGCTTTCGGCGGCGCTGCCCTTGGCGCGCTGGCTGAAGGTGCGGCGCTGCTTGCGCAGGATGTCGATGGTGCGATCGATGGCCTCGTCGCTTACGTCTGCGCTGAGTTTTTCCACTTCGATTTCGCCCAGATCGGCCAGCTTGATTTCGGGATAGACCTCAAAGACGGCGTCGAACAGCAGCTGGCCTTCGGGCGGATCGCTTTTTTCGGTGATGGTGGGCTGGCCTGCCACGCGCAGCTCGGCCTGGGCGGCTTCCCGGAAGAAGATTTCGCCGACTTTGTCGTTGATGACTTCGTATTGAACCGAGTAGCCGTAGCGCTGGGCCACGATATTCATCGGCACTTTGCCAGGACGAAAGCCATCCATGCGCACGGTGCGAGACAGTTTGCGCAGGCGCGCATCCACTTCGTTGCGAATGGTGTCAACAGGCAAGCTGAGCGTCATCTTGCGCTCAAGTTTCTCAAGGGTCTCGATGGTGGCAGCCATGGTGGTGAGTTAGGTTCCGTTCAAGAAAAGAGGGGTGGAAAAATGCGCAAGCTCCGCTGCCGGGCATGGCGCAAGCTCTGAATAAGCAGAAAAACCGGCCATTCTAACTGGCGTCATTTGTCTGTAAGGGGTCGGTTTCGTGCGCGGGCAGGCGAAAACCCTCGCTGGCCCAGGCGCCCAAATCGTGCAATTTGCAGCGTTGGCTGCAAAAAGGGCGAAAGCGGTTTTCCGGCGCAAACAGGCTGGGGCGGCCGCAGGCCGGGCAAGGCACATGCCGCCGAGGGGCGATCGGCGAGGTGGGGGACGGGGCGGGTTGCTTCATGAACACAGAGCCATTTCAAACAGCACATCGCATTCGGCGGGCTGGGGCTTGCCTTCGGCCACGCTGTGCATGAACCGAATGGAAACCAGCATGCGGTTGCCGCTGATTTCGGGAATCAAATCGGTGGGGGAACTCACTTGCAAACGAATGAGTTGCACCACGCGCCCCTGGGGCAGCGCCTGCTGAAACTGGGCGCGCTCGGCCATCGCCATTTGCGGTGTGCCCGAGCTTCTGAGCATGCGCAGCAGCAGGTTCAGGGCGTCTGACAAGGGCTGCAAGGACGCGGCCCAGCGCGCCAGATCGGAAGCGCGCTTTGCCACGGGCGCGTGCTGCCAGGCGTGATAGCCGGGGTGATCGAAAGAGCAGGTAGCGCCAGGAAGCATGACGCGGCTGCGCACGCTCATCAGCCAGTCGTTGTCAGCCAGGTGGGCCAGGGGCTTGCCGTGCTGCTGCTTGAGGGCCGCGAAGGCGTGCTCCACATAACCGGCAAAGGTTTCCAGCCTGTCTTGCGCAATGGCGGGGTTGTCGCGTTGCGAGGCCAGATAGGCTTTTTGATTTTCCAAATCCTTGAGTAAATCGGTTTTGACATCGACACGCCCGATCATGTCCATGGTGTCAAAAAGCGTCATCAGGGCAAAGTGGTGATCCAGCGCATCCTTGCGCTCCAGCAAATACCCCAGGCGGTGCAATAAATGCTCTAGCCGCAGATAGGTTCGTATGCGTTCGTTAAAAGGGTATTCGTACAAAATCACGCGTTCGCCAAGCCATATCGCACAAGAGGCGAATCATAGACCGAGACGGGGGGCGAGCGTGTTCAGACGTTTTTCCAGCAAGGCCAGCGAGCCGCTGTTGTCCAGCACCCAATCGGCAACGGCCAACCGCTGCGCGCGACTGGCCTGGGCGCGCATGATTTGTTCCACTTCAGTATTTTTTAAATGACTGCGGGCAGCGGTGCGCTGAATCTGGATTTTTTTTGGGCAATCGACAATGAGCAATAAATCAATTTGGGGCCGCCATTGCGCGTAGTTTTCGACCAGCAAAGGCACATCAAATACAACGCAGGAAACATTTTGCGGCGCGGCGCGCCATTGATCGTGCAAGGTTTGTTGCACCAATGGATGCAGTATTGATTCGAGACGCTGGCGAGCCGATGAATCGGAATACACCAATTGGCGCATGAAGTTGCGGTTCATGGCCCCATCGGCATTGAGTGCGGCAGGGCCAAAAGCCTGCTCTATCAGGGCAAGTGCGGCCCCATCCTTGCCTGTAAGTGATCTGGAAACAGCATCGGCATCCAATATCACCGCGCCGCGGCCGGCGAGCCAGTGGGAAACGGTGCTTTTGCCGCTGCCAATGCCGCCAGTCAGCCCCAGTCGAAGCGCTGTCACACACCCAGCCCAAAAGCTCTCAGTAATGTGGCTGGAGAAAACAGCATGGCCGCCAGGCCGCCCAGTGCGAGAAATGGCCCAAAAGGAATTTGCGCACTTTCTCCCAGGCGGTTATTGATTTTCAGGAACAGGCCAATTACAGCCCCCACAACCGAGGAGATCAAAATCACGGGCACCAAGCCGGCCCAACCAAACCATG
The DNA here is from genome assembly GCA_052170415.1 of Ottowia sp. Lineage (GTDB taxonomy): Bacteria > Pseudomonadota > Gammaproteobacteria > Burkholderiales > Burkholderiaceae_C > Ottowia. The sequence continues at coordinate 16,824 of JBQNAO010000002.1, forward strand.
CACCCAAAGCGGCCAGAAGTTTGAAATCGCCGAAGCCCATGCCCTCTTTGCCGGTCAGGAGCTTAAAAATCCAGTAAATAGACCAAAGGGACATATACCCAATCACAGCGCCCATAATTGAATTGATCAGGGAAACTTGTGTATATCCCAACATGGAAGCCAAAATTCCCGCCCATACAAAAGGCAGAGTGATGGAATCAGGCAAGAGTTTGGTATCCCAGTCAATCATTGCCAGAGTCACGAGCACGGCCGAAAAGAGGGCCCACGCCGCACCAGTCCACGTCAGTCCGTAGGCCAATCCACACCAGGCAAACAAAAGCCCGGTGGCAAGTTCTACGGCAGGGTAACGAAAAGAAATGCGTGTTTTGCAACCAGAGCAGCGTCCACGTAAAAACAACCAACTCAAAATCGGGATATTTTCAAACCAGCGAATTTGATGCCCGCAACCTGAACACCTGGAAGCGGGGGTCAATAAATTGAAGGCGGGCATCTCATTCAACGCCTCGCCAATTTCCTGCGCCACATGGTGCATGTGGGCAGGGGCAGGTTTTTTGTTCTGGAAAACGAGATGCCACAAGTTATGTTCTGGGGTTTCGGATGCCAGATTTTCACTGGCATCGGCCAACCATGCCCTGAACATCATCTGTGGCAGGCGATAGATCACCACATTCAAGAAGCTGCCGATCAACAATCCGAACAATAAAAAAACGGCCGCGGAAAAATTGGAGTCAAGATTCATTGTTCAGACGACAGCGCCGAGTTTGAAGATGGGGAGATACATGGAAACCACAATGCCGCCAACAATTGTTCCCAGGAAAACGATGATTAAGGGTTCCATCAGGCTTGATAATCCGGCAACCATTTCATCGACTTCGGCCTCGTAGAAATCAGCGGCTTTACCCAACATGTGGTCAATTGAACCGGATTCTTCACCAATTGCTGTCATTTGAAGAACCATGTTTGGAAAAATATTGGCATTTGTCATAGCGTTGGTCAGGCTGGTTCCTGTGGATATTTCCTGCTGAATTTTTGCTGTGGCTGATTTATAGACATAATTACCCGAGGCTCCTCCAACGGAACCCAGTGCTTCGACTAGTGGTACGCCTGCTGCAAACATGGTTGCCAAAGTTCTTGTCCACCGTGCAATAATGGATTTTTCCACAAGGGCTCCAAAAATCGGCATTTGCAGGAAAAGTCGATCCATGAATATCTGCATTTTTTCATTTCGTTTCCAGGTTTGCATGAAAAAATAAAAGAAAAATGCAATTCCACCAAATATGAGATACCAATAACTGACAAAAAATTCACTGATAGCCATCACAAAGAGTGTTGGCGCAGGAAGCTCTGCGCCGAACCCGGCAAAGACCTCCTTGAATGCGGGGATCACAAAAATCATGATCAGGGCGACCACAACAAATGCCACAACAACCACAGCAATTGGGTACATCAAGGCGGATTTGATTTTTGCCTTAATTGCCTCGGTCTTTTCCATATAGGTGGCAAGACGATCCAGCAGATCTTCCAAAATACCGGCAGCTTCCCCGGCTTCGACTAGGTTGCAATAAAGAACGTTAAAGTAAAGCGGATGCTTTTTAAATGCGGAAGAAAGAGAGGATCCCGATTCGACATCGCCTCTGATATCATTTAGCAATTTGGCAACACTCGGGTTCGAGCTGCCTCGGCCAACGATATCAAAAGCTTGCAACAAAGGCACCCCTGCCTTCATCATTGTTGCAAGCTGCCTGGTAAAAATGGCAATGTCCTTTGGGGCAATTTTCTTTCCAGAGCGCATTTTCCTTTTACGCACTTTGGTTGCAACAATGCCTTGCCTGCGAAGGGTAGCCTGAACTTGGTTCTCCCCGGATGCGCGCAGCTCTCCGCGAACTATCTTGCCATTGCGATCTTTTCCCTCCCATTCAAAGATGACTTCTTTGAATTCTTTTGAGATAGGACGTTGTGCTGCGGTTGCCATATTTTCCAGCCTTTGTGTTTATTTTATTGAATTACACTGTTATTCATTGGTTACGGCCAGCACCTCTTCGAGAGAGGTGACGCCGATTTTGACTTTGTGCAAACCTGACTCGCGTAAGGAACGAACTCCCTCAGAGCGAGCCTGTTCTGCAATTTCAAGCGCACTGCCATCGGCCAGAATGATGCGCTGCATTTCTTCTGTAATAGGCATAACCTGGTAAATGCCGACCCGACCTTTGTAGCCATTGTTGCAGGCATCGCAGCCGACTGGTTTGTAGGGAGTCCAGCTGCCATCCAGTTCTTCTTCCGGAAATCCGGCTTCAAGCAAGGCATCCTGCGGTATTTCTACGGGTTCCTTGCATTGCGCGCAGAGACGCCGAGCCAAACGTTGGGCGGTGATCAAAATAACACTGGAAGCGATATTGAATGGGGCGATGCCCATATTTCGCATACGTGTCAGGGTAGTTGGCGCATCGTTGGTATGCAGGGTGGACAAAACCAAGTGCCCGGTTTGGGCGGCCTTGATGGCAATATCAGCTGTTTCCAAATCTCGAATCTCACCGACCATGATGATGTCAGGATCTTGACGCAGAAAGGCTTTCAGGGCGACGGCGAAAGTCAATCCTGCCTTGTCATTCATATTGACCTGATTGACGCCAGGCAAGTTGATTTCCGATGGATCTTCCGCTGTTGAAATATTGACCCCGGGTTTGTTCAGCAGGTTCAGGCATGTATAAAGGGAAACCGTTTTACCGGAACCGGTAGGGCCTGTAACCAGGATCATTCCATAAGGTCTTTCAATGGCGGTGAGCAGACGCTGTTTTTCGATGGGCTCATAACCCAAAGCGTCAATACCCAGTTTGGCGCTGCTGGGATCCAGAATACGGATCACGATCTTTTCGCCGAAAAGTGTAGGCAAGGTACTGACACGAAAATCGATGACCCGATCGGGACCGACTTTGAGTTTCATCCGGCCATCTTGCGGGACGCGTTTTTCCGAAATATCCAGGCGCGAGATAACCTTGATGCGGGAGGCCAGTTTTTCCTTGATCCCTGGAGGAGGGTTTGCGATCTCTCGGAGTTCTCCATCGATACGAAATCGAACACGATAAGTAAATTCATAGGGCTCAAAATGAAGATCCGATGCACGCATATTCACGGCATCGATCAGCATTTTCTGCAAGAACCGGACGATGGGCGTATCTTCACTATCGTCTTGCTCTTCTTCCACAGGTTCGCTGGATGCGACAGCGTCTTCACCAAACTCGAATTCTTCGTCGCCCATGTCATCCATTGACACGCCTTGGGAGCGGCTGATGTTTTCAATGAGCTGGGAGAGTTTGTCGTATTCCGCGATAACCCATTCCACCCCCATTTGGGTGGAAAACTTGACTTTTTCTGCGGCTTCGTGATCTGTGGGATCTGCGGTGGCGACAATAAGCCGATTTCCTCTTTTGCTGAGAGGAAGTATTTGATATTTGCGTGAGAGTTTCTGATCAATCAGATTTTGCGGCAGACGATTGGGGTCGACGGCAGAAACATCGATCAGGGGCGCCGCAAAGGCGGCCGACATGGTGTGAGCCAGATCAGAGGCGGAAACGGCACCTGATCCGGTTAGTTCGGCGATGTAGTTTTTTTTGGATTGCTGAGCTTTTTTCTGGATTTCTTCGGCAGTCTGCAGGCTCAGCTTCCCCGATACGACCAGTGTGCGGGCCAGGCCAGGCAGGGAAGGAGTTTGTGTGGAGGTGTCGTTAGTAGCCATCGGTGAACGTATCTTTGCAAGCAAAAGTTGCCCGCAGATCATCGCCGACCGGTGAGATTTTGTAAATCCAAAGACGGCCGATTGTGTGAATGAATCGACACATGCGATGAATTTATGGCCGTGCTTTTGGTGACGGTCTGAACCAGACTGGTCGGGGTGAGAGGATTCGAACCTCCGGCCTCTACGTCCCGAACGTAGCGCTCTACCAGGCTAAGCTACACCCCGTTTTGTAACAATTGCAATTTTGATTTGCGCTTGAAATTCAGGCGCGCCTTTGCAAAAGCTCAGCCGCTAAGTCTATCATGGCGGCTCTGTGGGAATTGGCAGGCAGCAGGGCAGCTGCCTGCATGGCCTGTGTAGCCTGGATGGCAGCAATCTGACGTGCGCCGTCCAAGGCGCCGCTTTGCTGCACGACGCGGACGATGGCTTCCATCTCTTGTGTGTCGCCCTCCTGAATGGCACGGCGAATGGTGGCGGCTTCTTCACTTGGGCTGCGCTGCATGGCCAGAATCAGAGGCAGGGTGACTTTGCCCTCGCGCAGATCGTCGCCCAGGTTTTTTCCCATCTCGGCAGCATCGCCTGTGTAGTCCAGCACGTCATCAATGATTTGGAAGGCGGTGCCCAGAGATTGGCCGTAGTCTGCGCAGGCGGCTTCGATTTCAGCGCTGCTGTTTGAAAGGATGGCTCCCAGACGAGCGCTGGCTTCAAACAGCTTGGCTGTTTTGGAGCGAATGACGTGCAGGTAGGCAGCCTCGTCCAGCGTGTCATCGTGGATGTTCATCAGTTGCAGCACCTCGCCTTCGGCAATGACGTTGGTTGCATCGGCCAGGATCTGCATGACACGCATGTTGTCGCTGCTGACCATCATCTGAAAGGCGCGCGAATAAAGAAAGTCGCCCACCAGCACGCTGGCGGGGTTGCCGAAGACTTCGTTGGCGGTGCTGTGGCCGCGGCGCAGGGTGGATTCGTCCACCACGTCGTCATGCAGCAAGGTGGCGGTGTGGATGAACTCGACCACGGCGGCCAGATTGAAACGTTGGGCGCCGGTATAGCCCAGCGCGCCGCAGGTCAGCAGCAGTAATACCGGGCGCAGCCGCTTGCCGCCGGAAGAAATGATGTAGCGAGCGACCTGGCCGACCAGCGGCACGCCGGAGTCAAGCCGCTGCGCGATGGTGGCGTCAACCTGGCGCAAATCCTCGCCCACCAAGGCGAGCACTTTCTGGATGGATGGCGAAGCAGACACGGAAAATCTTGGTCTTTTAAAATAAAAGGCAATTATAGCAAGGGCCTGTCAGTATTATTTCTGGCGGCAATCTTCTTTGAATTTTGCAGGCCAGATAATTTCATCCGTGGCGTCTTTTATGACAGTGCGTTTGCAGATGATTTCCTGGCGCAATATCCATTCGCCTTTCGTGTTGATAAATGCGGGCAGACGGCTGGATTCCTGCAATACGCGGGCCCAGTCTTGACGGCCGAAACTCCAGGCTTGGGCAAATTGGGCAGCAATGGCCCATTCATTGCGTTCATTGATATATCCAGAACGACCATTTTGCCGAACGGCGGCCAGGCCGTTGGCGTCGAAATCCTCGGCTTCGTCAAAACGCACGGGAATCACCCAGCGCCCGAAGGTGTTGATGTAGCCCCATTTGCCGTTTTGACGGGCGCGGGCCAGACCATTGGCTGCGAAGGCGTGGACCTGCTCGAACTGGGGGGCAATGGCCCAGTTGCCCTTGGTATCCAGATAGCCCCATTTATCGCCCTGGCGGGCGGCGGCCAGGTGATGCTGGGGATCGAAATCGTCAGCCTGCTCCAAGGTGGCGGCAATGGCCCAGCCGCCCTGTGAATTGATGTAGCCCCATTTGCCTTGGGTATTGCGCGCGGCGGCCAGTTGTTGGGCGGAAAAGGGGCGGGCCTGGGTGAATTGGGGTTTGATTTGCCATTTGCCGTGCAAATCGATAAATCCCCAAATATTGTTTTGATCGGCGACGGGCGTTGTTTTTGTGTCGGGGAAAAATTCCAATGCTTGTGTAAAGGTGGTTTTGAAAGCGTTTTTGCCCTGTGGGCTGATATAGGTGTATTTTTTGTTTTTCAGGGTCAGTGCCAGATTTTCGGCGTTGAATGAAGTGGCCGAATCAAATTGCGGCTTGATTTTCCATTTCCCCTGGGTGTCGATATAGCCGTATTTTTTCCCCTGGCGTGCCAGGGCCAGTCCGTTGGGGGCGAAGGGGTGGCGTTCATCATCAGGGCGCAGGGTGGGGGTTGGAGGGATGGCCCATGCGCGGCGGGCGGGGTCGTAGTAGCCGTCTAGCACGGGAATCCAGCTTGTCCAGGCGTTGTTGGCTGTGGGGGGAACAGGGGGTTTTTGGGCTTGTGCGCTGCCGCAGGCCAGCAGCCAGGCGGCGATGAAGGCAAGTGGGGCGATGGTTTTCATGGGGCGCGGAAGGCTTGGTCGGAGGTCAGGTAACGGCCAGGCTGGCTTGCAGCACGGCCTGGCCGTAGCGTTCGAGTTTGGTGGCGCTGATGCCGTTGATGTCTTCCAGATCGTGCAGGGCCTGGGGGGCGCGGGCGGCGATGGCGGCCAGGGTGGTGTCGTGAAAGATGATGTAGGCGGGCAGGTTGTGCTCGCGCGCGACTTCGGCGCGCCAGGCTCGCAGGGCGTTGAAGCGCATCTGGCTGGCAGCGTCGAGCGTGGCGGCGATGGAGGCAGGCCGCCGGGTGGCGCTTTCCTTGCGCTTGCGTGGGGTGGCCTGGCGCAGATGCACGGGCTGCTCTCCGCGCAGGATGGGGCGGGCTGCTTGCAGCAGGCGCAAGGTGTTGAAGGCGCTGGCGTCCACTTGCAATGCGCCCAGGGCGATGAGCTGGCGCAGCACGCTGCGCATTTGGGTTTCGCTGAAGTTGCGGCCGATGCCGAAGGTGGAAATGTCCTGGTGGCCGAATTGGGTCACTTTGTCGGTTTGCTTGCCGCGCAGGATGTCCATGATGTGCCCGGCGCCGAAGCTGATGCCGCTCATTTGCTGCACGCGGTAGATGGTGGACAGCAGTTTGCGGGCGCAGTCGGTGGCGTCCCAGGTTTGGGGCGGGTGCAGGCAGTTGTCGCAGTTGCCGCAGTAGCCGCCCGGTTGCGGCCCGGAGGGCGAAACGGCTGAAAGGCCCGTGGATACTGCGTTCGCAGCTATCGAATTGGTAGCAATTGCCGCTGATTTCGCTGCCGGACGGGAGGGCATGGTTTCGCCGAAGTAGGCCAGCAGACGGGCGCGGCGGCAGTCGGTGGCTTCGGCCAGGGCGAGCAGGGCGTCGAGCTTGCCGCGCATGACTTGCTTGAAGCGGTCGTCGGCGGGGCTTTCGTCGATCATGCGGCGCTGATTGACCACGTCTTGCAGGCCGTAGGCCATCCAGGCGTTGGCGGGCTGGCCATCGCGGCCGGCGCGGCCGGTTTCCTGGTAGTAGCCCTCGATGTTTTTGGGCATGTCCACATGGGCGACGAAGCGCACATCGGGTTTGTCTATGCCCATGCCGAAGGCGATGGTGGCGCACATGACGAGGCCGTCTTCGCGCAGGAAGCGGCTTTGGTTGCGCTGGCGCTCGGCGGCGGGCAGGCCGGCGTGATAGGGCAGGGCGGCGATGCCGTGGGAGCACAGGGCGGCGGCCATGTCTTCCACGCGGCGGCGGCTTTGGCAATAGACGATGCCGGCCTCGCCTTCGTGCTCGCGCTGGATGAATTGCAGCAACTGGCGCGTGGGGTCTTGTTTTTCGACGATGGTGTAGCGGATGTTGGGCCGGTCAAAGCTGCTGATGAACTGGCGCGCCGTTTGCAGTTGCAGCCGCTCGATGATGTCGGCGCGCGTGAGGGCGTCGGCCGTGGCCGTCAGGGCAATGCGCGGCACGCCGGGCCAGCGCGTGTGCAGCACCGTGAGTTCGCGGTATTCGGGGCGGAAGTCGTGCCCCCACTGGCTCACGCAGTGCGCTTCGTCGATGGCAAACAGCGCCAGTTGGCCGCGCTGGTGCAGGGTGTCCAGCAATTGCTGAAAGCGCGGGGTGCTTACGCGCTCGGGCGCGGCGTATAGCAGGGTCAGCTCGCCGGCCAGCAGGGCGCGCTCGACGGCCTGGCTTTGCGCCCAGTCCTGGGTGGAGTTGAGAAAGTCGGCGGCCACGCCCGCTTCGCGCAGCGCGTCCACCTGATCTTGCATGAGGGCAATCAGCGGCGAGACGACGATGCTCACGCCCAGCCCGGCGCGCTGGCGGGCCAGGGCGGGGATTTGGTAGCACAGGCTTTTGCCGCCGCCCGTGGGCATGAGGGCCAGTGCGTCGCCGCCCTGAATGACGTGTTCGATGATGGCGGCCTGCTGGCCGCGAAAGCTGGCGTAGCCGAAGACTTCGCGCAGAAGGGTCGCCGGATCGGCACAAGGGGGCATGTGTGATTTGCCTGTTTCAGTCGCGCGTGACGCGCAGCACCTCTTCCCGGCTGGTGATGCGCTGGGCGACGAGGCGCTCGCCGTCGTCGCGCATCAGCTTCATGCCACGGGCCAGGGCGGCGGCGCGGATGTCCGCTTCCGCCGCGCGGGCGTGGATGCGGGCGCGGATGGCTTCATCCACGGTCAGCAACTCGAACAGGCCCGTGCGCCCCTGGTAGCCCGTTTGTCCGCAGCCATCGCAGCCCTGGCCGTGGCAGTGGGTGCAGTATTTGCGCACCAGCCTTTGCGCCAGCACGCCCAGCAGGGAAGAGGAAAGCAAAAACGGCTCCACGCCCATATCGATCAGGCGGGTGACGGCGCTGGGCGCGTCGTTGGTGTGCAGCGTGGCGAGCACCAGGTGGCCGGTGAGGCTGGCCTGAATGGCGATTTGCGCGGTTTCGGCGTCGCGGATTTCGCCGATCATGACCACGTCGGGGTCTTGCCGCAGGATGGCGCGCAGCGCGCGCGCGAAGGTGAGGTCGATGCGCGGATTGACCTGGGTCTGGCCCACGCCCGGCAGGTCGTATTCGATGGGGTCTTCCACCGTCATGATGTTGCTGTGCGCGGCGTCCAGCCGGGCCAGGCTGGCGTAGAGCGTGGTGGTTTTGCCGCTGCCGGTGGGGCCGGTGACGAGGATGATGCCGTGCGGCTGGTGGATGAGCTGCTCGAACTGCCGCAGCAGCGCGCCCTGCATGCCGACGGCTTCGAGCGTGAGGCGGCTTTCGGATTTGTCGAGCAGGCGCAGCACGGCGCGCTCGCCGTGCGCGCCCGGCAGGGTGGAAACGCGCACGTCGATGGCGCGCGTGCCCAGGCGCAGGCTGATGCGGCCGTCTTGCGGCAGGCGCTTTTCGGCTATGTCCAGCTCGGCCATGATCTTCAAGCGGCTGATGAGCGCGGCGTGCAGGGCGCGGTTGGGCTGCACCACTTCGCGCAGCGTGCCGTCCACACGGAAGCGCACGCTGGAGTGGCGCTCGTAGGGTTCGATGTGGATGTCGCTGGCGCCGTCGCGCGCGGCCTGCGTGAGCAGGGCGTTGAGCATGCGGATGATGGGGGCGTCGTCGGCGGCTTCGAGCAGGTCTTCCACGGCGGGCAGCTCCTGCATGATGCGCGAGAGATCGACGTCGGACTGCACTTCGCTGACGACGGCGGCGGCGCTGGATTCGCCCTGCGCGTAGGCCGAGCTGATGCGCTGCGCCAGCGTGGCCTCGTCCTGCACCTGCAAGACCAGTGGCAGGCTGCCCTGGCCGTGGCAGCGCAGAGCCTCGCCCAGACTGGCGCGGTCAGAGCGCGGGCTGGCCCACAGGGTGAGCGTGTGGCCGTCGTCTTCCAGCAGCAGCAGGGCCTCGCGCGCGAAGGCGTAGGGCAGCGGGTAGCGCATCAATCCCCCCGGTAATTGGATTCGCCGGAGGCGGGCATCTGGAAGCTGCGGCGCTCCTGGTGTGCCGTAGTGGGGGCGGGGGCGGCAGGGGTTGCGCCCTGGTTCATGGGAGCTGGCGGGGGCACGAGCTTCCATTCGTTTTCGAACACGGGCTGCGCGGGCGGCATAACGGGGGTGGCATTGACCTTGAGCACGCTGCTGGCCTCGGGCTGACTGGCTTGCTGGGCGGCGCGCATCATGTCGTAGCGGCTGACGGAAAACTGCTCGGTGGAAGCGGCGTCGCGCACCACCACGGGGCGCAGGAACACCATCAGGTTGGTCTTGACGTAACCGCGTTCGCGGCTTTTGAACAGGTTGCCCACCACGGGCACGTCGCCCAGCACGGGCACCTTGCTTTCTTTTTCGGCGTAGTTGTCTTCCAGCAGGCCGCCCAGCACGACGATGCTGCCGTCATCCACCAGCACGCTGGACTCGATGGCGCGCTTGTTGGTGGTGGGGCCTTGCGTGGCGTTCTGGGTTTCTTTCACCACGCTGGAGGTTTCCTGGTAGATCACCATCTTGACCGTGCCGTTTTCGCTGATTTGCGGGCGCACGCGCAGGGTCAGGCCCACGTCCTGCCGGTCATAGGTTTGGAAGGGGTTGAGCGTGTTGGTGTTGCCGCCAGTGCCGGTGTAGCTGCCGGTGACGAAGGGTACGTTCTGGCCCACGATGATCCTGGCTTCCTCGTTGTCCAGCGTCAGCAGCGTGGGGGTGGACAGCACGTTGCCCGCGCCGGTCGATTGCAGGAAGTTGGCCAGCGCCCCGAGCGTGAACAGTCCGTTGAAGCGATGGCCGAACGCCAGGTTCATGCCCTGCGGGGGCAGCGCAGGGGCGTTCTGGTTGGCAAGGGGTTTGCCATTGACTTCCATGAACGGCAGCAGCAGGTTGATCAGGTTGTGGCCGCCGCTGCCGTAGTTGGTGCCGATGATGCCCACGTTGGCCCCGTCGCGCCGCCCTACCAGGCCCTGCCACTGGATGCCGAACTCGGCTGTCTTGTCGGTGCGCACTTCGGCGATCAGGCTTTCCACGAACACCTGCGCGCGGCGCTGGTCGAGCTTGTCGATCACGGCGCGCAGCTCGCGATACACCGGCGCGGGCGCGCTGATGATGAGCGAGTTGGTGGCCGGGTCGGCCTGAATCTGCCCGCCGGTGGAAGGCTGGTTGTCGTTTTCCGCGTCGATGCTGGGGCCGGTGCTCAGGCTGCTGTTGCCGTTGCTGGCGGCGGTCTGGCTGGCGCTGTTGCGCTGCGTGTTGTTGCCGCTGCTGGCGGCGGCGCTGGCGGTGGTTTGGCCGGGCAGGGCGGCCAGGGCTGCGCGCAGGGTCACGGCCAGCTTGGTGGCATCGGCGTTTTTCAGGTGAACGATGTGGATGTTGCCGCTGCTGCCGCCGCCTTCGCCGGAGGCGCTGGGGGCGATGTCCAGTTGCTGAATGATGCGTTTGATTTGCGCCATCTTGGCCGCGTTGGCCGTGCGCACGATGATGGAGTTGCTGCGCGGCTCGGGGATCAGCGTGGTGGGAAAGGCGTTGCCGCTGGCGCCGGTGGCGCTGGCGTTGAGCAGATTGCCCGCGCCGTTGCCATTGGACGCGGGCAGGGGCGTGCCGGGGTTGCCGCTGCCTTCGGCCAGGCTCAGCACCAGCGGGGCCAGGTCGGAGGCCACGGCGTGCCGCAGGGCGATCACTTCCACCCCCGTGGCGTTGGAGACATCCAGCGAGGCAATGATGCGGCCTATGCGTTGCAGGTTGTCGGCATAGTCGGTCACTACCAGCGCGTTGTTGTGCGTATCGACGTTGATGGTGTTGTTCGGGCTGATGAGCGGGCGCAGCGTGGGTACCAGGTTGGCCGCGTTTTCGTGCAGCAGGCGGAAGATGTGCGTTTGCACCCCTGCTCCCGTGGGTTTTTGGGCGGCCTGCACGGATTGCGCGCGCAGCTTGGCCTCGGCCTCGGGCAGCACCAGCAGCGAAGCGCCTGATTCCACCAGCGCAAAGCCCTGCGTGCGCAGTTGCGAGGCAAAAAGCTGCATGGCCGCCTCGGGCGTGACGGGTACGGTGCTCGACAGGGTGATGGCGCCTTTGACGCGCGGATCCACCACCACATTGGTGTTGGTGATGGTGGCGAGCGCGCGCGCCACGGCTTCGATTTCGGCGTTGTTGAAGTCCAGTGTGACATCGGCGCGCGCAGCGGCCGGTTTTTTGCGGGCGGCTGTCTTGTTGTTTTTGGCCTTGGGCCGGGCTTTTTCCCTGGCGGCTGGCGTTTTTTTGTCGGAAGCTGCGTCCTGGTCTTGCGCCAGCGCGGGCGCGGTCAGCACAGCCGCCAGTGACAGGCAAACCGCCGCCAGTGGCAGACGGCGCAAACCTCGGGGAATTGTCAGGTGCAGGCTCATGGGCTTGAGGGGGCAATGGGGCAGGGCGCGTAGCAGTTGGCAGGAAAGCAGCGAGAAGGCGAGCGAGCGGGCGGGTTCAGTCAATCTCGGCTTTCAGGTAGTGCGCTCCGGGCAGGGGGTTGTGGTAGTAGGGGTCTATGGCCTCAAAGCCCAGGTCTTCATACAGGGCGCGGGCCGATTCCATGTCGTCCAGCGTGTCCAGCAGCACGCACTGATAGCCGCGCTGGCGGGCGGCGTCCAGCGCCGCTTCGGCCAGCCGCCGGCCCAGGCCGAAGCCGCGAAACATCTTGCGCACGAACAGGCGCTTCATCTCGGCCGCGTTGGGGTAGTCCACGTCATCGAGCGGCCGCAGCGCGCAGCAGCCCGCCACTTGCTGATCCACCCGCACCAGCAGCAGCGCGCCACGGGGCCGGGCGTAGTCGCCGGGCAGGTTTTGCAGTTCTTGCTCGAAGTCCTGAAAGCCCAGGTCCACCGCCAGGCTGTCGGCGTATTCGGCAAACAGCGTGCGGATTTCCGCCAGTTGCTCGGCGCTGCTGGCGTCAATCAATTCGATGGCAGGGGCGGTCATGGGCAGGGGCGGCGGGGCCGGAAACGAAGGGCCGCAGGGGCCAAAACGGGCGGGCAGTTTAGCGCCTGCCCTTGTGCCCGCCCTGCGCTGCGCACCCGGGGCGGGCCGCATCAGGTTTCGGCCAGCAGCTTCTCGATCAGCGCCTCCAGCGCGCCAAAGTTCGGTTGGCCCACGAAGCGCTTGACGATTTCCCCCCGCTTGTTCAGCAAGAAGGTGGTGGGCGTGACGCGCACGTTGCCCCACGCGCGCGCCGCCTGCCCGTCGTGGTCATAGGCCACCATGAAAGGCAGCGCCCTTTGCTGGGCAAAGCGGGTGATGTATTCGGGCTTGTCATAGCGCATGGCCACGGCCAGTGTTTCGTAGCCGCGATCCCTGAACTTCTGATAAGTGGCGGCCAGCTGCGGCATCTCTGCCACGCAGGGGCTGCAACTGGTGGCCCAGAAATTCACCAGCGCCACCTGCCCGCGCAGCGCCCGGGTGCTGGTCTGGCTGCCATCGATCAGCAAAAACTGGCTGTAGGGCGCCGCCTCGCGCGAGCAGGCCGGCAGCGTGGCCGCCAGCGCCAGCGCGCCCGTCAGGGTCAAAAAGCGCGAGCGGGTGATCGGAAGGCCGGAAATCGAATCTTTGGGCATGGCAGGGCAGCAGGCTGGGAAATGAAAAAAGCCCGCCAAGGATAATTTCCGTTTGCCTGAAGTTCCCCGCGTTTTGCGAATTTCCGCTTTGTTTCAATGACCTTTCTTCTCGTCATCGCCCATGCCCCGCTGGCTGGTGCCTTGCGCGCGGCGGCCCTGCATGTATTTGCCGATGCGGCCGAACACGTGCAGTCGCTGGACATAGACCCCCAGGCCAGCCCCGAAGACAGCCTGCAGGCCGCCCGCCGCCTGCTGCCGGTCGGCCGGCCCGCGCTGCTGCTGGCCGACGTGCTCGGCGCCACGCCCTGCAACGTGGCGCAGCGGCTGGCGGCCGAAGTGCAGGCCCCCCTTCTGACCGGGGCTAATTTGCCCATGCTGCTCAAGGCCCTCACCTACCGCGCCGAGGCCCCCGCCGCCCTGGCGCAGCGCGTGCTCGAAGGCGCGCGCGCGGCCATCACCGCTGTCGAACCTGCCGCCGCCCATGCTTGAACAAGAAACCACCATCGTCAACAAACTGGGCCTGCACGCCCGCGCCAGCGCCAAGCTCACCAAACTGGCCGGCAGCTACCCCTGCGAGGTGTGGCTCCAGCGCGGCAGCCGCCGCGTCAACGCCAAAAGCATCATGGGCGTGATGATGCTGGCCGCCGGCCTTGGTGCCGTCGTCACTCTGCAAACCGACGGCGAGCAGGAAGCCGAAGCCATGCAGGCGCTGCTGGCGCTCATCGCAGACAAATTCGGCGAAGGCGAATAAGCCCCCGGAAAAACCGCCGCAGGGCATGTGCCGTATTTCTACGCATTTCTAGAATCGCCGCCCATGTCTGCAACCGCCCCCGCCCCCATTTCCGCCACAGCGCAAACCCCCGCCCCCCACTGGCACCCCGCCACCTGGCGCGAGCGCCCCGCGCGGCAAATGCCCGCCTACCCCGACGCCGCCGAACTCGACGCCGCCTGCGCCCAGTTGAGTCAGCTGCCCCCCCTGGTCGTGCCGGACGAAGTGCGCGCGCTGCGCCAGCAGCTGGCCCAGGTCGCCGCAGGCCGCGCCTTCTTGCTGCAAGGCGGCGACTGCGCCGAAAGCTTTGACATGCAAGGCGGCCAGGCCGTGCGCGAAACCATGCGCGTCATGCTGCAAATGGCCGTCGTGCTCACCTACGCCGCCGCCCGCCCCATCGTCAAAGTCGGCCGCATCGCCGGGCAATACGCCAAACCCCGCTCGGCCGACACCGAAACCCGGGGCGACCTCACCCTGCCCAGCTACCGGGGCGACATCATCAACGGCAGCGGCTTCACCGCCGGCGACCGCCAGCCCCAGCCCCAGCGCCTGCTGCGCGCCTACGCCGCCAGCGCCGCCACGCTCAACCTGCTGCGCGCACTGGCCGGCGGCGGCTTTGCCGACCTGCACCAGCTGCACGCCTGGACCAGCGACTTCGTGCGCGCCAGCGCCCAGGGCCGGCGCTACGAAGAACTGGCCGGCCGCATCGGCGAAGCCCTGGCCTTCATGGCCGCCTGCGGCTTCACCCCCGAGCAAGCCGCCCCCCTGCGCGCCGTGGACTTCTACACCTCGCACGAAGCCCTGCTGCTGCCCTACGAACAAGCCCTCACCCGCCGCGCCGAAAGCGCCAGCGCCACAGGCAGCGCGCGCCCCTGGTATGCCGCCTCCGCCCACATGCTCTGGCTGGGCGAGCGCACCCGCCAACTCGACGGCGCGCACATCGAATACCTGCGCGGCATCGCCAACCCCGTCGGCGTCAAGATCGGCCCCGGCGCCAGCGCGCAAGACGTGCTCGCCCTGCTCGCCGCCCTCGACCCCGCCCGCGAACCCGGCCGCGTCACCCTCATCACCCGCATGGGCGCGGGCAAACTGCCCGGCCTGCTGCCCCCCCTGGTGCGCGCCGTGCGCGACGCGGGCCACCCCGCCATCTGGAGCTGCGACCCCATGCACGGCAACACCGTCACCAGCCCCAGCGGCCTCAAAACGCGCGACTTTGCTTGCGTCGTGCAGGAAGTGCGCGAATTCTTTGCCGTCCACGCCGCCGAAGGCACCATCGCCGGCGGCCTGCACGTCGAACTCACCGGCCAGGACGTCACCGAATGCCGAGGCGGCGGCCAAAACATCACCGACGAGCGCCTCGGCGAGCGCTACACCAGCGCCTGCGACCCGCGCCTGAACGGCACCCAAAGCCTGGAACTGGCCTTCCTCGTCGCCGACCTGCTCAAGCCCCCCCGAACCCCCGCCCGCGCATAACAAGGCGCACCCCCCAACCCACGCGCCCCAAGGGCGCGTTTTTCATGCCCGAAAACCGGGGGATGCAGGGCAAGTTATCCACAGGTTTCTCCTGAATTGATAGCGCGCTACGCAGTGTTGACGGGCGCTGCGGGACTTCTGCCTATTTGGTAATCAAAATTTTGTATCTGAATGCGTGATGTGGGAGGGGCGCAATCGGCGCGAGGGGAAAGCCGAGCGGGGGGAATGCGGCCAAGCGAGCCGGTTTTCAAAAATCGGCTTGCTTTTCAGCCTCAAAACACCTTGGGGAAAGGCGAGTTATCCACAGCTTTCTCCTGAATTGATAGCGCGCTGCGCAGCACTAACGGGCGCTGCGGGCCTTTTGCCTATTTGGTAATCAAAATTTTGTATCTGAATGCGTAGCACAGCGGGCGCGCAATCGGTGCGAAGGGAAAACGGGCGGGGGGAATGCGGCCAAGCGAGCCGGTTTTCAAAAATCGGCCTGCTTTCCGGCCTCAAAACACCTTGGGGAAAGGCTGGTTATCCACAGATTTTTCCTGTTTTGATAGCGCGCTTCGCAGTATTTACGGGCGCTGCGGCGGGTTTGCCTGTTTTTCGATCAATTTGGAGAGCTTGCGGCCCAGGCGCACGCCGGGGCGTTCGATGGCGTGGGTCAGCAGGGCGCACAGGGCCAGCAGCAGCGCCAGGGCGGCGGCCGTGGCGGCGGGGCCGGGCAGGCCGCTTTGGGCGGTGAGGCGGCGCAGCTCGTCATACAGCCAGTTGTGGGTGAGGTAGATGGCGTAGGTCAGCTCTGACAGGGCTAGCACCGCGGGCCGCGCGGGCAGGCGGCGGCGGGCGGCCCAGAGCAGGGCGAACAGGCCGACGCCCAGGGCGGCGAAGGGGGCGTGCAGCCAGTGCGGCTGCCAGGCGCGCAGGCCCGCGTAATACAGCGCAAAGACCCAGGCGATGTAGCCCAGCGCCAGCGGCCAGGCGATGGCGCGGCGCTCCAGCAGCCAGAAGGCGCTGCCGATGAATAAAAAGGGCAGATACAGGCTGATGTAGCCGCGCGCCCAGGCCAGCAGGCCGCTGTCGTAGGGGGTGAGGGGGCCGCCCAGGTGCAGCGCCAGGGCCAGCGCGGCGCAGGCTGCCAGCAGGGCGCGCGCGCGCGCCGGTTGCACCCAGCCGCAGGCGCGGGCGGCGGCCATGCACAGGTAAAAGAGCATTTCCAGCCGCAGCGTCCATTCCACGCCAGCCAGGGCGTGCGGGGTTTGGGTGAAGTCGCCGATCAGCAGCAGTTGCGCGAGCAGGGCGCGGGCGGGGGCGCCGCGCTGCATGAAGTGCCATTCGGCCAGCACGGCCAGGATGTAGAGCGGATAGATGCGAAAGGCCCGCCGCACGAGGAAGACGCCGGCGCTTTCGCGCTGCAAGACCTGCGTGATGATGTAGCCGGAGACGAGAAAGAAGACGACGACGCCCGCGCCGCCGCCTTCGATGAAGGGCCACAGCAGGCGCGCCGGCATGCCGGCCCATCCCGGCTGCGTGGCGGCGGCTTGCACCGGCTGCGCGAATTTGTGCCCGGCCAGCACGCTGGCAAAGGCGAAGATGCGCAGGTAGTCGAGAAAGACGATGCGGGCGCTGGTGTCGGGCTGGCCGGGCGGGTTGGGGGGCATGGGCGGCATCGGGGCGGGCGCTTTTTTTCAGGAGCGTTCCTGGCCCGGCTCCAGCGCCTCGGGCCGAGCCTGGCGGGCCATGAGGGCGGCCACGGCCTGGCGCGGTTGCAGGCGGCCATCGAGCAGGGCGACGACGTTTTCGGTGATCGGCATGGGCACGCCCAGCGTCTGCGCGCGCTGCCAGACGGTGCGGGCGCTGTAAACGCCTTCGGCCACATGGCCGAGCGAGCGCACGGCTTCATCCAGCGTGCAGCCGGCGGCCAGTTTCAGGCCCACCTGGCGGTTGCGGCTGAGGTCGCCCGTGGCGGTGAGCACCAGATCGCCCAGGCCCGACAGGCCCATGAAGGTGTCGGCGCGCGCGCCCAGGGCCAGGCCCAGGCGGGTCATTTCGGCCAGGCCGCGGGTGATGAGGGCGGCGCGCGCGTTCAGCCCCAGCGCCAGGCCGTCGGCCAGGCCGGTGGCGATGGCCAGCACGTTTTTCACCGCGCCGCCCACTTCCACGCCGGGCAGGTCTTCATTGGCATACACGCGCAGGGCCGGGCCGTGAAAGGCCTGCACCAGCGCCTGCCGCACGGCGACGTGCGCGCTGGCGGCCACCAGGGCGGCGGGCAGGCCGCGCGCCACTTCCTGCGCAAAGCTGGGGCCGCTGAGCGCGCCGGCCCGCAAGGCGGGGGCCGCCTGTTGCTGCACTTCATGCGGCAGCAGGCCGCAGGCGACGGCCGGGCCGGGCAGGGGGGCTTCAAAGCCCTTGCACAACCAGGCCACGGGCAGCGGGCAGTCGGCCAGCGCCTGCAAGGTGGCGCGCAGGGCTGCGGTGGGGCTGGCGATGACGATGAGCTGCGCGGGCCAGGCAGCGGCATCGGCGCAGGCGGCATCGGCGTCGCCGTGGCGCACTTGCAGGCCGGGGGGCAGCCGGTGCCCGGGCAGGTAGCGGGCGTTTTCACCGGCGGCCTGCATGGCGGCGGCCTGGGCGCCGTCGCGCACCCACAAACGCACCTGATGCCCGGCTAGGCGGGCGCTGATGGCCAGCGCCGTGCCCCAGGCGCCTGCGCCGCAAAAGCTGATGTTCATAGGGCAAGGCTCCAAGAAAAAGCGCCGCAGCTGGCGGGCAGGTGCGGCGCGGGCGGCGTGTCCATGCCGGTGTGGCGGCAGGGGCGGCGGGTTTTACTGGGCCGGGGTGTCGGGGATGGGGGTGAGCGGCGTGGGCGCCTGGCCGCCGTTTTGCTCGGCCAGCTGGGCCTGCTGCTGCTCATACATGGCCTGGAAGTTGATTTCGGCCAGATGCACGGGCGGAAAACCGGCGCGGGTGATCAGGTCGGCCAGGTTGGCGCGCAGGTAGGGGTAGAGGATTTGCGGGCAGGCGATGCCCATGACGGGGCCCATCTGGTCTTCGGGCAGATGGCGGATTTCAAAAATGCCGGCCTGGCGGCACTCGGCCAGAAACAGGGTTTTGTCCTTGATCTTGGTTTGCACGGTGGCGGTGACGGCGGTTTCGTAAATGCCGTCGGCCACGTTTTCGGTGTTGATCTGAAGCTGGATGTCCACGCTGGGCTGGTCTTGCTCCAGCAAGATGGCCGGGGAGTTGGGCTGCTCCAGCGAGGCTTCTTTCAGGTAAACGCGCTGAATCTGGAAAACGGGTTCTTGTTGGTCGGCCATGTCGAAAGGCTCCTATTAAGTGGATACGAAAAGAAACGGGAAATTATGGCAGGCAGCCCCTGCGGCGCACTCAGGCCCGATTGAGCAGCGGCAGCAGCTCGCCGCGCGCGTCCAGCTCCATCAGGTCGTCGCAGCCGCCGATGTGTGCGCCACCTATGAAGATTTGCGGCACCGTGTGGCGGCCGCCGCTGGCCTGCATCATTTCCTCGCGCCGCTCGGGCTGCTGGTCGATACGGATTTCCTCCAGCGCCTGCACGCCGCGCGCAGCCAGCAATTGCTTGGCGCGAATGCAGTAGGGGCAGGTGAGCTTGGTGTAAATCTTGACGTGTTGCATGGCTTGAAAAAAACGTGGGAAAAAAAGAAAGCGGCCTGGCATGTGCTGCCGGGGCCGCAGAGAAGAAAAAGATGCGCGGGGGAAAGAACGCAGCAAAGGCGTGCAAAAAAGGCGTGCAGCAAAGGCGGGTGAGGCAATCAGCCCTTGCTCACCGGCAGGCCCGCTTCGCTCCAGGCCTTGATGCCCCCGGTCAGGGAAAACGCCTGCGCGTAGCCCATGCGCCGCGCCAGCGCAGCCGCACGGCCCGAGCGCACGCCGCTGGCGCAGTACAGCACCAGCGGCAGGTTTTTGTTTTTGCAGGTTTCTTCCAGCTTGGCCGGCAGCTCTGCCAGCGGCAGGTGGCGTGCGCCCTTGATAAAGCCCGCGCTGTATTCGGCCGCCTCTCTCACATCGATGAGCACGGCCTTTTCCCGGTTCATCAACTGCACCGCCTGCGCGGGCGTGACAGCCGCTGCGCCGCCGCCCGCAAGCGCGGGCGCCAGCAGCATGGCGCCCGAGACCAGCACCGTCAAAATCAACAGCCAATTGGCAAGAAGAAAATCCACTTTTCAAATTCCTGTAAGAGGGAAAAATGCGCACTTTGCGCAGGGCCGGAAAAAAGCGGGCGATTCTAAAATGCCGCCTTTTTTTCTGTTTCACGCCCCGCCTGTTTCCTGCCATGCACAAACTCGTTCTCATACGCCACGGCGAATCCACCTGGAACCTTGAAAACCGTTTCACCGGCTGGACAGACGTTGACCTGACCGCCGCCGGCGTCGAGCAGGCCCGCCAGGCCGGCCGTCTGCTCAAGGCCGAGGGCTACGAGTTCGATCTGGCCTGCACCAGCGTGCTCAAGCGCGCCATTCGCACCCTGTGGCTGTGCCTGGACGAAATGGATCGCACCTGGCTGCCCGTGCTCAAAAACTGGCGGCTCAACGAGCGCCACTACGGCGCGCTGCAAGGGCTGAACAAGGCCGACATGGCCCGCCAATACGGCGACGAGCAAGTGCTGATCTGGCGCCGCAGCTACGACACCCCCCCGCCCGCGCTGCAAGCCGGCGACGAGCGCAGCGAACGCGGCGATGCGCGCTACGCCGCGCTCAAGCCCGAACAAGTGCCGCTCACCGAGTGCCTCAAAGACACCGTCGCCCGCGTGCTGCCCTACTGGAACGAGGAAATGGCCCCCCGCATCCGCCAGGGCCAGCGCCTGCTCGTGGCCGCGCACGGCAACTCCATCCGCGCCCTGGTCAAGCACCTGGACGGCATCTCCGACGCCGACATCGTGGGCCTGAACATCCCCAACGGCATCCCCCTCGTCTATGAGCTGGACGACCAACTCAAACCCCTGCGCCACTACTACCTGGGCGATGCCGAAGCCGCCGCCCGCGCCGCCGCAGCCGTGGCCAGCCAGGGCAAGGCGTAAGGCCGCCTTCCCCAAAGAATCCTCTTTCCGCCCGCCCCTCACCTCTCACCACCCATGACCCAGAAAATCAAAATCGCCGGCCTGCTCTGCGCGGGCGCGCTGGCCGGCGCGCTGGCCACCGCCTCGCTGCAATCGGTCGCGCGCAACAGCACCATCGCCCCCCTGCCCCTGCACGAGCTGGAGCAATTTGCCGCCGTCTTCGGCATGATCAAAAGCGACTACGTCGAACCCGTTGACGAGAAAAAACTCATCACCGATGCCATCGCCGGCATGGTCGCCAGCCTGGACCCCCACTCCCAATACCTCGACCAGAAGTCATTCAAGGAATTTCGCGAAGGCTCCAGCGGCCGCTTCGTTGGCCTGGGCATCGAAATCACCCAGGAAGACGGCCTCATTCGCATCGTCTCGCCCATCGAAGACACCCCCGCCTACCGCGCCGGCCTGCTGCCGGGCGACCTCATCACCAAAATCGACGAAACCGCCGTGCGCGGCCTCTCGCTCAACGACGCCGTCAAGCGCATGCGCGGCGAACCCAACACCAAAGTCACCCTCACCATCTTCCGCAAGGACGAAAGCCGCACCTTCCCCGTCACCATCACCCGCGCCGAAATCCGCACCCAATCGGTCAAAACCAAAATGATCGAACCCGGCTACGCCTGGGTGCGCCTGTCGCAATTTCAGGAGCGCACCGTCGAAGACTTCGCCCGCAAAGTCAGCGCCCTCTACGAGCAAGACCCCCACATCAAGGGCATCGTGCTCGACTTGCGCAACGACCCCGGCGGCCTGCTGGACGCAGCCGTGGCCATCTCCGCCGCCTTCCTGCCCAAAGACGTCGTCGTCGTCTCCACCAACGGGCAAATCGCCGAAAGCAAAGCCACCTTCCGCGCCACCGCCAGCGACTACATGCGCCGCCCCGGCCCCGACCCCCTGGCGCGCCTGCCCGCCGCGCTGAAAAAAGTCCCCCTGGTCGTGCTCGTCAACGAAGGCTCGGCCTCGGCCAGCGAAATCGTCGCCGGCGCACTGCAAGACCACCAGCGCGCCACCATCATGGGCAGCCAAACCTTCGGCAAAGGCTCGGTGCAAACCGTGCGCCCCCTGGGCCCGGACACCGCCCTGAAAATCACCACCGCCCGCTACTACACCCCCAAAGGCGTCTCCATCCAGGCGCGCGGCATCGTCCCCGACCTCATGATCGACGACACCGCCGAAGGCAGCCCCTACGCCTCCTTGCGCGTGCGCGAAGCCGACCTGGAAAAACACCTCACCGGCAGCGAAGAAGAGAAAAAAGCCACTGATCCCGCCCTTGAAAAAGAGCGCGAACAGGCCCTCAAGCGCCTCGAAGCCGAATCCCAGAGACCCGCCAGCGAACGCCGCCCGCCCGAATACGGCAGCGACAAGGACTTCCCCCTGCAACAGGCGCTGGCCAAACTCAAGGGCCAGCCCGTCAAAGTGAGCCAAACCCTCACCGAGCGCAAGCCCGAAAAAGAAGACGCTACAGACGAGTAAGCCCCCGCGCCCCGGCCTGAAGCCCGGCTTGGGCGCACCTCCTGCCAGCGGCCCCACCCCGGGGCCGCTTTTTTTCGCCCCGCCGCCTCGAACAAGCGCCCTGGGTGAGCGCCTTGGATGAGCGCCCCTGCGGCTATGAAACAGGAAAATTATCCACAAACAATTCCTGAATTGATAGCACTCTTCGCAGTGTTTACGGGCGATACGGGCCTTTTGCCTGTTTGATAAGCAAAATTCTGTATCCAAATACAAACGAGTAATGCCCTGCCACGCCCGGCAGGGAAGTGAGCCAAGACGAGTGGGGCAGGGCGGGGCTGCGCCGCGCCGGTGCAAAAAACCGGCGCAAGGGCTGGCCGGGGCGAAAAGTGCGGGGAAAGCAAGGCCGGGAGGCGACCTGCCAGCGGTGCGGGCGCACCCAACCGGGCGGGCGCGATGCTCGGGCGAGGTGAGGGATTGCTGACGGGGCGAATTCGGGCACAAGGGCCGGTTTTCAAAACCCGGCCCACCGCCGACACTCCTGCCAACACCCCCTCACGGAGCCGATTTTCTTGCCCATGCCTGCCTTCAGCGACGAGCGAGCGAGTTATCCACAGATTTCTCCTGAATTGATAGCGTGCTACGCAGTGTTTACGGGCGCTGCGGGCCTTCTGCCTGTTTGATAAGCAAAATCCTGTATCCAAAAGCGAACAGGATTTCAGGCGCAAAAAAAGCCAGCCCGCAGGCTGGCTTGTTGACCTGGCAGATCAGGCGAAATCAAGCCTTTTTCTGCCTGCGCCTTGCCCGCGCCGCAGCGCCAGCGAGCAGGCCGCCGGTGAGCAGCAGACCCGGGTGCGAGAGCGTGGGCACAGGGGCCACGTTGGGGGCGACGTAGGGAGACGATCGCAAATACCAGTTGTTGCCCACTTTTTCGGCGTGTACTGGAAGCTGCCGCTGATGAGGGGCGCGGCCAGGGTGAAGGCGTTGGCGGGCGATGTGCCGCCGATTTCGGCAATCAGGAGGCCGTTGTCGGTGAGTTTCATCTTGTTCAGCGTGGCGCTGGCAACGTGGGTGTTGTGTGCGCCCAAGGCCGTGCTGCCCGGGTCGGTGCAGTTGGTTTGCAAACTGTTTCCGGCTGTCAGCTTGATGTCTGTTGCGCCTTGCGCGGTGATCTGGCCGCCATCGCTTGCCTTCATGCCGCTGGAGTGGCCCCCGCCTTCCTGATGCAGGGTGAAGTTGCTATTGATCAGGCTTGCACAAATTTCACGAAATTTGGCTTTTCACATTCCGTTTTGCCGGCCTGCCCGCCCGCGCCCCCGGCGGCATACTTGCCGCCCTCATGAGCATCCAGACCGATGATTTTTCCGTTCCGCCGCCGCGCCGCATGGTGTCGGCCGCCCCTGCTTCGCCTGCGGAAGACGCGCTGGAGCGCGCCTTGCGCCCCAGGGAACTGCAAGCCTATGTGGGCCAGGCCAAGGCGCGCGAGCAGCTGGAAATCTTCATCGGCGCAGCGCGCAAGCGCGGCGAGGCGCTGGATCATGTGCTGCTTTTCGGCCCGCCGGGGCTGGGCAAGACCACGCTCAGCCACATCATTGCCCACGAGCTGGGCGTGAATTTGCGGCAGACCAGCGGCCCCGTGCTGGAAAAGCCCAAGGATTTGGCCGCGCTGCTCACCAATCTGGAGCGCAACGATGTGCTGTTCATCGACGAAATCCACCGCCTCAGCCCCGTGGTGGAGGAAATCCTCTATCCCGCGCTGGAGGATTACCAGATCGACATCATGATCGGCGAGGGGCCGGCTGCGCGTTCCATCAAGCTGGATTTGCAGCCCTTTACGCTGGTGGGCGCGACCACGCGCGCGGGCATGCTCACCAACCCGCTGCGCGATCGCTTCGGCATCGTGGCGCGGCTGGAGTTTTATTCGCCCGACGAGCTGGCGCGCATCGTGGCGCGCTCGGCCCAATTGCTGCAAGTGCCCGCCGATGCCCAGGGGGCCATGGAAATCGCCCGCCGCAGCCGGGGCACGCCGCGCATTGCCAACCGCCTGCTGCGCCGCGTGCGCGACTTTGCCGAGGTCAAGGGCCAGGGCCGCATCACGCAGGAGATGGCGCAGCGCGCGCTGGCCATGCTGGATGTGGACCCGCAGGGCTTTGACTTGATGGATCGCAAGCTGCTGGAGGCGGTGATCCACCGCTTTGACGGCGGCCCCGTGGGGCTGGACAACGTGGCCGCCGCCATCGGCGAGGAGCCGGGCACGATCGAAGACGTGATCGAGCCTTACCTCATTCAGCAGGGCTATTTGCAGCGCACCCCGCGCGGGCGCGTGGCCACCCAGGCGGCCTGGCGGCACCTGGGATTGCAAGCGCCCACCGGCGCGGGCGCTATAAGCGGCGGCGATTTGTTTTGATTTTGTAAAGCCGGCCCGGTGCCAGTCACATCAAGTAACTAAAAGTGCGTATGCGCACCTACACTCCGCACCTTCTTTCTAACCAGGAGATACACCGCTATGCGACTCAATCCCCAACACGCCCTTTTGGCCACTGCTTCGGCCGCTGCCCTTTTGCTGGCTGCCTGCGGCGGCAGCGGCGGCGGCGACAGCGCGCCCAATAACAACAACAACGGCGGCGGCAACACCCCCCGCCCCGCCGTCAACCGCATTGAGCCGTATGACCCGCCCCGTTCGGCTCCGGCCAAGGCCCTGCCCGTCAGCCACCTGCCCGCGCACGCCAGCGTGGCGCAAGTGGATCTGGGCGATCTGCCCGTTGCCAAGAGCGAAGCCGTGCTCAACCAGCACGGCGGCGCAGGCGTGCCCCTGCAAGTGGGCGTGGCCCGCCCGGTGCTGGCAGCCGCCAGCGTGACCGACACCGCCGGCCTGCTCGACTGGAGCGCCACCAGCGCCGGCACGCAAGTGGCCGCGCTGCGCGTGAACTCCCCTGCCGCCCACGGCCTGCGCCTGGCCCTGCTGGTGCAGCAGTTGCCCGAAGGTGCCACCCTGCGCTTTTATGGCGATGTGAACGACGCCGATGGCGGCGAAGTGGTGGAAATCAGCGCCGAACAAATCAAGCAAACGCTGGCCGTCAATGAGCAGGCGGGCCTGAGCGGCGACGAAGCGCGCACCTACTGGGGCCCTGACTTCAGCGGCAGCGCCACCACGCTGGAAATCGAAATTCCCGCCAGCGCCCGTCCCACCGACGTGCAAGTGGCCGTGCCCCAGGCCATGCACAACGTGATCGACCCCACCCGCGCGCACACCTTCAAGCTCAAGGGCGTTGGCGACAGCGGCAGCTGCAACCTGAACGTGAGCTGCAACACCGACATCCTGAACACCGAAGGCCGCGCCGAAGCGCAAATGACCTTCGTCAAGGGCAGCAGCGCCTACGTGTGCAGCGGTACGTTGATGAACGATGCCAAAAACAGCGGCACGCCCTATTTCCTCACCGCCCACCACTGCATTTCCGAGCAAACCGTGGCCTCCAGCCTGCAAACGCGCTGGTTCTTCCGCGCAGCCAGCTGCGGCGCAACCAACAGCACCAACGCCGGCTCGCAGCGCCTGACCAGCGGGGCCACCTTGCTGTATGCCAACGCCACGACCGACACCTCCTTCATGCGCCTGAACAGCGCCCCGCCCGCAGGCGTGCGCTATGCCGGCTCCTTCTTCGGCGGCACGCTCGCGGTCAATGCCCCCGTCACGGGCGTGCACCACCCCTCCGGCGATTTGCAGAAATACAGCATCGGCGCCGTGAGAACCTATGCCAACCGCAGCGGCGATCGTCTGGTCGAAGCCTCGCAGGCAGATGGCAACTTCCTGGTTGTCACCTGGGCCAACGGCACCACCGAGGGCGGCAGCAGCGGCTCCGGCCTGTTTACCACCCAGGGCAACACGCGCTACGTGGTGGGCCAGCTCTATGCGGGCACGGCCAGCTGCTCCAACCCCAGCGGATATGACGGCTACGGCCGCTTCGATCTGGCCTACAACGCCGCCATCAAGCGCTGGCTCAACCCCTGATCGGCAGCGCAGTTTCGGCGGGCAAGCGCCGCCCGCCGCGCGCTCATCGCCAACCGCCACGCCCCGCCGGGCCTGGCGGTTTTTTCATGCCTGCTGCACGCCGGCCGCTGCCAAAACACAGGGCAAAAACCACTCCGATCAGGCCCGCCCGACTAGGGCAAACCCCGATCGATCACCGCTGGTTACACCTCTACCATCGCCCGGTTTTTTTTGATCGCAACCCGCAGGGGCTGGAGGAGCAACCCCTGGCGGATGCGGCCTCTTTTGTCACGTTTTTTCTTCATTTACAGGAGTTCCGATTCATGTCCACCACCATCGGCATCAAGGTTGATGAGGCGCTGCGCGAGCGCATCCGCAGTGCGGCCCAGGGCCAGGGGCGCACGCCGCACTGGCTGATCAAGCAGGCCGTTGTGCAATATGTGGACGCGCTGGAGCGCGGCGCCAGCGTCATTGCCCTGCCCAACGGCGGCAGCGATGCGCCCGACGACACCGCCGCGCCCGATGCGCAGCCGTTTCTTGAATTTGCCCGTTCGGTGCTGCCGCAAACCGAGCTGCGCGCGGCCATCACGGCCGCCTGGCACCGGCCCGAGCCCGAGTGCCTGCCCGCGCTGCTGCCTCTGGCGCAGACGCAAGACGAAGCGCAGGCCGGCAGCGTGCGCCAACTGGCTTCGCGGCTGGTGCAGGGCCTGCGCGATGCGCCCGTGGCCAGCGGCGTGGCGGCGCTGGTGCAGGAGTTTTCGCTCTCCAGTCAGGAAGGCGTGGCGCTGATGTGCCTGGCCGAAGCGCTCCTGCGCATTCCCGACAGCGCCACGCGCGATGTGCTCATCCGCGACAAGATCAGCAAGGGCGACTGGCGCGCGCACGTGGGGCATTCGCCCTCGATGTTCGTCAACGCCGCCGCCTGGGGGCTGGTCATCACCGGCAAGCTCACCAGCACGAATAGCGAAAAAAGCCTCTCGGCCGCGCTCACCCGCGTGATCGGCAAGGGCGGCGAGCCGGTCATCCGCCAGGGCGTGAACCGCGCCATGAAGATGATGGGCGAGCAGTTCGTCACCGGCCAGAACATCGCCGAGGCGCTGGCCAACAGCCGCGCCTACGAGAAAAAAGGCTTTCGCTACAGCTACGACATGCTGGGCGAGGCCGCTGCAACGGATGCCGATGCGCGCCGCTACCTGCGCGACTACGAGCAGGCCATCCACGCCATCGGCGCGGCCTCCAACGGGCGCGGCATTTACGAAGGGCCGGGCATTTCCATCAAGCTCTCGGCGCTGCACCCGCGCTACTCGCGCGCGCAATACGAGCGCGTCATGGACGAGCTGCTGCCGCGCGTGCTGCACCTGGCCGAGCTGGCGAAAAAGTACGACATCGGCATGAACATCGACGCCGAGGAAGCCGACCGGCTGGAGCTGTCGCTGGACTTGATGGAGGCGCTGTGCGCCGCGCCCTCGCTCAAGGGCTGGGGCGGCATCGGCTTTGTGGTGCAGGCCTATCAGAAGCGCTGCCCCTACGTCATCGACTACCTGATCGACCTGGCGCGCCGCACGCGCCGCCGCCTGATGGTGCGGCTGGTCAAGGGCGCGTACTGGGACAGCGAGATCAAGCGCGCGCAAATCGACGGCCTGCCCGGCTACCCCGTCTATACGCGCAAGGTCTATACCGACGTGAGCTACCTGGCCTGCGCGCGCAAGCTGCTCTCGGCCCCCGATGCCATCTACCCGCAATTTGCCACGCACAACGCGCAAACGCTCTCCAGCATCTATCACCTGGCGCAAAGCATCAATGGCGACTACCGCACCGGGCAATACGAATTCCAGTGCCTGCACGGCATGGGCGAGCCGCTGTATGAGCAAGTCACCGGCGCGACTGCCGAGGGCAAGCTGGGCCGCCCCTGCCGCGTCTATGCCCCCGTGGGCACGCATGAAACGCTGCTGGCCTATCTGGTGCGCCGCCTGCTGGAAAACGGCGCGAACACTTCGTTCGTCAACCGCATCGGCGACCCCGCTGTGCCCGTGAGCGAGCTGGTGGCCGATCCGGTGGAAGAAGTGCAGGCCATCGCCCGCGCCGAAGGCGTGCTGGGCGCGCCGCACCCGCGCATTGCGCTGCCCGGCGATCTGTTTGCCCAGCAGGGCAAGCTGGCGCGGCCCAACTCGCAGGGTTTCAACCTTGCGCACGAGCAGCAACTGGCCTCGCTGGCCGCCGCCCTGCTGGCCAGCACGCAGCAGCAATACACGGCAGCGCCCAGCGACGTGGCCGTGCCGCCCGAGCCGGCCAGCGCCGAAGGCTGGCAGGCGCTGCGCAACCCGGCCGATCTGACCGACACCGTGGGCTGGGTGCGCGAAGTCACCCCGCAAGAAGCGCAGGCCGCCGCCGAGCGCGCCGCGCAAGCGGCCTCCATCTGGGCCAGCACGCCGCCCGCCAACCGCGCCGATGCGCTGGCGCGCGCGGCCGATTTGCTGGAGCAGCGCAGCCAGCAGCTCATGGGCCTGATCGTGCGCGAGGCAGGCAAAACGCTGCCCAACGCCGTGGCCGAAATCCGCGAGGCGGTGGACTTTCTGCGCTACTACGGCGCGCAGGCGGCCGCGCAGTTCGACAACGAAACGCACCGCCCGCTGGGCGTGATCCTGGCCATCAGCCCGTGGAACTTCCCGCTGGCCATCTTCTGCGGCCAGATTGCCGCCGCGCTGGCCGCCGGCAACACCGTGCTGGCCAAGCCCGCCGAGCAAACGCCGCTGACGGCGGCGGCCATGGTGGCCATCCTGCACGAAGCGGGCGTGCCGCAAGACGCCCTGCAATTCGTGCCCGGCACGGGCGAAACCGTGGGCGCGGCGCTGGTGGCCCATCCGCTGGTGGCCGGCGTGATGTTCACCGGCTCCACCGAGGTGGCGCGCATCATCGCGCGCACGCTGGCGCAGCGCCTCTCGCCCGGCGGCCAGCCCATCCCGCTGATTGCCGAAACCGGCGGCCAGAACGCGATGGTGGTGGACTCCTCCGCGCTGGCCGAGCAGGTGGCCGCCGACGTGCTGGCCTCGGCCTTCGACTCGGCCGGGCAGCGCTGCTCCGCCCTGCGCCTGCTGTGCGTGCAGGAAGACGTGGCCGATCGCACCATCGCCATGATCAAGGACGCGCTCAAGGAACTGACGCTGGGCAACCCCGACCGCCTGAGCACCGACATCGGCCCCGTCATCGACGAGGCCGCGCGCGCGCAAATCGAGGCGCACATCGAGCAAATGGAAAGCGCGGGCCAGAGCGTCACGCGCGTGCAGCGCGCCAGCGGCGTGCTCAGCGGCCACTTCGTCGCGCCGGCCATCATCGAAATCGACAGCATCGCGCGCCTCAAGCGCGAGGTCTTCGGCCCCGTGCTGCACGTCGTGCGCTACCGCCGCGACGAGCTGGACAAACTCGTTGACGCCATCAACTCCACCGGCTACGGCCTGACCTTCGGCACGCACAGCCGCATCGACGAAACCATCGACCACCTCACCTCGCGCGTGCACGCCGGCAACCTCTATGTGAACCGCAACGTGATCGGCGCCGTGGTGGGCGTGCAGCCCTTTGGCGGCATGGGCCTGTCGGGCACCGGCCCCAAGGCCGGCGGGCCGCTGTATCTGTATCGCCTGGTGCAATCGTCGGCCAACGCCGCCCTGGCCGCCGTGCCCGAGCTGGCCGGGCACGAGCCGGATGCGGCCCTCAACCCCAGCCTGACCGCGCTGGATGCGCTGCTGGCCGCGCTGGATGCCGACCCCGCCCGCCTGCTGCCCCAGCACGAAGACCAGGCCGGCGCCGCGCGCCTGCTGTGCCAGGCCAGCCGCGCCGCCAGCTTCCTGCAAGCGCAGGCCGGCCTGCCCGGCCCCACCGGCGAGAGCAACCGCTGGCGCCTGCTGCCGCGCGGCCCCGTGTGGGCGCTGCCGGCCACGCCGCTGGGCCTGCTGGCGCAAGTGGCCGCCGCCTTTGCCAGCGGCAACGCCTGCCACGTCGTGCTGCCCGCGGGCGACGCTGCGCTGCAAGCGGCCTACACCGCCTTGCACGCCAGCGTGCAGGCGCGCCTGGGCGATGCCACCGGCCAGTGGCTGCACCGCGCATCGCCCGCCGCCCTGGGCGACGCCGCTACCGCCGTGGCCGCCGCGCTGTTTGAAGGCGATGGCGACGCGCTGCTGCAAGTCAACGCCCAACTGGCCGCCCGCGAAGGCGCGCTGGTGCGGCTGGAAAGCCGCCAGACCCAGCAGTTGCAGTCCGGCCAGGGCTACGACCTGGCGGCGCTGGCGCACGAGCAGTCCATCAGCGTGAACACCGCCGCCGCCGGCGGCAACGCGCAGTTGATGATGCTGTCCTGACCCTGCGCCCGGCCCTTCCCGGCAGCCCAAAACGGCCCGGGAAGGGTCCGGAAAGGGCCAAAGTTATCCACAGATTTTTCCTGATTTGATAGCGCGTTGCGCAGCATCCATGCGGGTTTCAGGAGGTTTGCCTGTTTTTTAGTCAAGAAAACGCCTGCTTCCCGCTCTTTTCTTTTTCCCGTATCACCGGCGCGCCTTCGGGCACTGGCAGGCAGCGCCGGCCCATTCATTACCCACAACTCAAGCGCCAGGCCCTTTTTTCATTTTTTTGAAACGGAGACATCTCAACATGCAGTTTTCCTGGAGTGACCCCACGGCGATCATGTTCGCCATCTACCTGGTTGCCATGCTTGGCATCGGCGCCATCGGCTACCTCGGCACCAAAAACCTCTCGGACTACATCCTGGGCGGGCGCAGCCTGGGCAGCGTCGTCACGGCGCTGTCGGCTGGCGCTTCGGACATGAGCGGCTGGCTGCTCATGGGCCTGCCCGGCGCGGTGTACCTCTCGGGCCTGTCGGAGTCGTGGATTGCCATCGGCCTGACGGCGGGCGCGTATCTCAACTGGCGCTTTGTCGCCGCGCGCCTGCGCCTGTATACCGAGCGCGCCGGCAACGCCCTGACCCTGCCCGACTACTTCGCCCACCGCTTTGAAGACAGCAGCAACATCTTGCGCATTGCCACTTCGCTGGTGATCCTGGTGTTTTTCACGGTGTATTGCGCCTCGGGCGTGGTGGCCGGCGCGCGCCTGTTTGAAAACATGTTCGGCATGAGCTACGGCGTGGCCCTGTGGGTGGGCGCGCTGTGCACCATCGCCTACGTGTTCATCGGCGGCTTTTTAGCCGTGAGCTGGACGGACACCATCCAGGCGGCCATGATGATTACCGCCCTCATCCTGGCGCCCGTGATCGCCTATTTCGCCGTGCAGGGGCAGCTGCAACCGGGCCAGGACTGGAGCGCCCTGGTCAGCGCCGACAAGTTCGACTTGCTCAAGGGCCAGACCTTCATCGGCGTCATCTCCCTCATGGCCTGGGGCCTGGGCTACTTCGGCCAGCCGCACATCCTGGTGCGCTTCATGGCCGCCGCCTCGGTCAAGACCATCCCCAACGCCCGCCGCATCGGCATGATCTGGATGATTCTGTGCCTGGCCGGCGCCGTGGCCGTGGGCTTTATCGGCATCCCCTACTTCACCGCCATGCCCGGCGGGGCCGCCGCCGTCAATGCCAACAGCGAAACCGTGTTCATGGAGCTGTCCAAGCAGCTGTTCAACCCCTGGATTGCCGGCGCGCTGCTGGCGGCCATCCTGGCGGCCGTGATGAGCACGCTGTCTTGCCAGCTTCTGGTGTGCTCCAGCGCCCTGACCGAAGACATCTATCACACCTTCTTGCGCCGCAACGCCAGCGAAAAAGAGCTGGTGTGGTTTGGCCGCGGCATGGTGCTGCTGATTGCGCTGATTGCCATCGCCATCGCGCAAAACCCCAACTCCAAGGTGCTGGGCATGGTCAGCTACGCCTGGGCCGGCTTTGGCGCGGCGTTCGGCCCCGTCATCATCCTCTCGCTGTTTTCCAACCGCATCACGCGCGACGGCGCGCTGGCGGGCATCGTCGTGGGCGCGCTCACCGTGCTGATCTGGAAGCAGTTCGCCCTCTTCGGCCTGTATGAAATCGTGCCCGGCTTCATCCTGAGCTGGATCGCCACCATCGTCATCAGCCGCATGGGCCAGCCCTCCGAGGCCATGCTCAGCGCCCACGCCGCCGTGGAAAAAGAAATGAAAGAGCTGAACGTGAGCTAAGCGCTGCGCGCGCCTTGTGCTTCCCCCAGCGCCCGTCCGGCCCGCCCCAGGGCCGGGCGGGCTTTTTCATGCCCGGTCAGCGCCGATACTTGGCGCGCCGCATGCCCGCCCAGAACAACATCCCACACCGCCGCCCCATGCCCCCACCTTCCCCGCCCGCGCCTGCCGACACCCCAGCCGTCACTCCAGCCGTCACTCCAGCCGATCGTCAAATTCCGGCCGCCCGCGCGTGGTGGCTGGCCGCGCGCCCGCACACGCTCAGCCTCTCGGCCGCGCCCGCGCTGGCCGGCTGCGCCCTGGCCTGGGCGCAAGGCGCACCCGCCCGCCTGCTGCTGGCCGCGCTCACCGTGCTGGCCGCCCTGCTGATTCAGATTGGCGTGAACCTGCTCAACGACGCCGGCGACTTCGAGCGCGGCGCCGACGGCCCCGACCGCCTGGGCCCGCCCCGCGCCAGCGCGCAAGGCTGGCTGCCCGCCGCCCGCGTGCGCCGCGCCGGCCTGGCCGCGCTGGCCTGCGCTCTGGCCCTGGGCCTGCCGCTGGCCTGGGCGGGCGGCTGGCCCATCGCCCTCATGGGCCTGGCCGCGCTGGCCTGCGCCTGGGGCTACACCGCCGGGCCGCGCCCCATCTCCTGCGGCCCCTGGGGCGAAGCCTTCGTCTGCGCCTTCTTCGGCCTGGCCGCCGTTGCCGGCAGCCACTGGCTGCAAGCGCACGCCTACAGCCCGGCCGCCTGGTGGCTGGGCCTGATGCTGGGCGCGCTGGCCGCCGCCGTCATGCTCATCAACAACACGCGCGACGCCGCCAGCGACACGCGCGCCGGCCGCCGCACCCTGGCCGCCCGCCTGGGGCCGCGCCGCAGCCGCGTGCTGCTGGCGGCGCTGCTGGCTGCGCCCTATGCGCTGTGGCCCGCCTTCACGCACGCCCTGGCCGCCCCGCCGCAAGCCTGGCCCCTGCTCACCCTGCCCTGGGCCGCCTGGCTGCTGTGGCGCGCCGCCCGCCTGCCCGCCAGCCGCGCCCTCAACCCCCTGCTGGGCCAGATCGCCGCACTGCAAGCGGCCTTCGTTGCGCTGCTCGCACTGGGCGCGCTGGGGTGAAAAACCGGAAAAACCCCCCCCCGAAAACGAGAACCGCACGCATTTCTACCGTGAGGGGCAGCACGAATGGCAAAGCACAAAAAGCGGGGATATATTCGCCACAAATCAGACTTTTTTCGCATTTTTGCCCCTTTTGCATGACCGTAAATCGCCAGCCCAACGACGTTCGCGCCCTCTACGTCAATTTCCAGAAAGAGCGCATCACCCAGCTCAAGCGCGCCATGAAAGTGCTGATGGCGCACATCCGCCTCTCCGGCCACGTGCAGTGCGTGCCCTGCCAGGAGTTCAACAACTACCTGCTGTGCATACGCTCCGTGCAGCGCATCCCCGCCCCCTTCCGCGGCGAATTCCAGCGCTACTTCACCAACAAGCTGCGCAGCGTCATGAACGACAACAACCTCACCTTCTCGCTCATGATTGAAGACGCTGACGACCGCCAGCTTGCCGCCCAGGCCCCGGCGCGCATCAGCTCCAGCCGCGTGGCCACCCTCATCAACGCTGCCAACCGCATGGAAGACCACCCCAGCGGCCTGCAAGCGCTGCCCTCCTGCACCGCCTCCTCGCAAATCCAAAGCCTGGACACCGCCCCGCCCTCCACCCCCGCCCCCCTGCTGCCCGAAAACCCGACCGAATGGGCCCTCACCGACATCGCCCCCCCGGCCGACCTCTCCAGCAAAGACCTCTCCAAACTGGGCCAGTCCAGCGCCCCCACCTCCCTTCACTAAATCCAAAGCAAACCCACCACCGCACAATCGCCCGGCGGCCCGCCTTCACCCCGGCCCGCCCGGCCCCGAAAAAGCGCCACCACCGGCGCTTTTTTTCATTCCGCCCCTCACCTTCATCCCAACCCGCCCCGCCTTGCCCGCCCCCGCCCACCCGCTTGAAGCCGCCCTGGCCGCCTTCGCCCGCCAGCGCCCCGCCCTGCCGCTGGGCGTGGCCTATTCCGGCGGGGCCGACTCCACCGCCTTGCTGCTGGGCTGCGCGCGCATCTGGCCCGGCCAGGTCTTCGCCCTGCACGTCAACCACGGCCTGCAAGACGCCGCCGCTGACTTTGAAAACCACTGCAAAGCCACCTGCCAGCGCCTGGGCCTGCCCCTGCGCGTGCAGCGCGTAAACGCCCGCCCCGCCCCCGGCCAAAGCCCCGAAGCCGCCGCCCGTCACCGGCGCTATGCCGCCCTGGCCGAGCTGGCCGCGCAAACCCCCGCCCTGCCCACCGTCGCCCTGGCCCAGCACGCCGACGACCAGGTTGAAACCCTGCTCATCGCCCTTTCGCGCGGCGCGGGCCTGCCGGGCCTGGCCGCCATGCCCGCGCACTGGCAGCAGGGCCGCCTGCACCTGGCGCGCCCGCTGCTGGCTGTGCCCGGCGCGGCCCTGCGCCAATGGCTGCGCCAGCAAGGCGAGGGCTGGATCGAAGACCCCAGCAACCAGCACCTG
Organism: Ottowia sp.; assembly: GCA_052170415.1. Classification (GTDB taxonomy): domain Bacteria; phylum Pseudomonadota; class Gammaproteobacteria; order Burkholderiales; family Burkholderiaceae_C; genus Ottowia. Next base: position 51,422 of record JBQNAO010000002.1, read on the forward strand.
CGCCACACCCGCAACCGCATCCGCCAGCGCGTGCTGCCCGCCCTGCAAGAAGCCCTGCCCGCCTTTCGCGCCACCTTCGCCCGCAGCGCCGCCCACGCCGCGCAGGCGCAACAAGTGCTCGACGAAATCGCCGCGCAAGACCTGGCCGCCTGCGGCGGCGCGCCCCCGCGCATCGCCGCCTTGCAAACCTTGAGCGCTGCGCGCCAAACCCTGGTGCTGCGCCACTGGCTCGCCAGCAGCCACGCCATTACCCCCAGCGCCGCCCAAATGCGCGAGCTGCTGGCCCAAATCGCCGCCTGCACCACGCGCGGCCACCGCCTGCGCCTCAAAGCCGGCCCCGGCTACATCCTGCGCCGGGGCGATCGCCTGCACTGGCAGCCGGACTCCACACATCCAGAAACATAAATTTGACTATTAATTAAGCACACCGTCCACAGCGCCCGTAAACACTGCGAAGTGCGCTATCAAAACAGGAAAAATCTGTGGATAACTCGCCTTGAGCCTGCCTTGAATCTGCCTGGAACCTGCCCAATTCGGGCCACCCCTGCGGCGGGCGATGAAGGCAGCGGCCCGGCCCGCAAACGCGGCCGACCGGGCAGGGCAGGGAAGGCTTGAAACGCACCCAAAACCGGCCTGCCGTCCGCTTCCTGGAAGCCAACAGCGCGGCGGCCTGTTTTCTCTTGTGTTTGGATACAAGACTTTGCCTATCCAACAGGCAAACCGCCCGCAGCGCCCGCCCATGCTGCGCAGCGCGCTATCAAAACAGGAAAAACCTATGGATAACCCCTCTGCCACGAATGCTGATTGCGGCATCAATCTGCAACAAAAGCATAAAAAACCTACACTCCGCGCCCGCTTTTTTCCTGTTTCTTGTTCTTGTTTTCATTCGATTTTTTGATTTATGAGCCACTTTCAGCATGAACTTTCGGGCCAGGCCCGTTTTCGTTTCTCGCCCGTGAGCCGCGCCGCGCTGGCGCTGGTCATGGCCTGCGCCGCCTGGCCCCTGGCTGCACAAACCACCGCACCAACCACGGCGCAATCTCCCGAACAAATGACAACGGCGCAAGCCGACGCCGCCCAGAAAGCCGCGCCCGAGGCCGACGCCACGCTGGAAGCCGTCTCCGTCGTGGGCGACTGGCTGGCCGATGCCAGCGAAGAAGACGTGTTCGCCCACCCCGGCGCGCGCGACGTGCTGCGCCGCGAGGAATTCACGCGCGAGGGCATCGTCACCGTGCGCGAAGCGCTCAACCGCATCCCCGGCGTCAACGCCCCCGAAAACAACGGCACCGGCAGCCACGACATGGCGCTGAACTTCGGCGTGCGCGGCCTCAACCCCCGCCTGGCCTCGCGCTCGACCGTGCTCATGGACGGCATCCCCGTGCCCTTCGCCCCCTACGGGCAGCCGCAGCTGTCGTTCGGCGCCGTCACCATGGGCAATGTGGATGCGCTGGACGTGGTGCGCGGCGGCGGCGCGGTGCGCTACGGGCCGCAAAACGTGGGCGGCATCGTCAACTTCGTCACCCGCGCCATCCCTGAAAAATTCGGCGTCAAGGCCGGCCTGCAACTCGACACCAGCCCCGGCTCCAGCAGCAAAGGCCCCAAAGGCAGCGCCAACTTCCTGGTCGGCGGCACCAACGCCCGTGGCCTGGGCGCCGCCCTGCTTTACTCCGGCACGCGCGGCAGCGACTTCCGCGAGCACAGCAGCACGCAAATCGACGACGTCATCCTCAAGGGCCAACTCAAACTCGCCCCCGGCCACCGCCTGCACGGGCTGGTGCAGCACTACGAAGGCAAGGCCGACATGCCCGGGGGTTTGAGCCGCGCCCAATTCAACGCCGACCCCTACCAATCCACCCGCCCCATCGACCGCTTCTGGGGCCGCCGCACCGTCGCCAGCGCCGGCTACGAATACAGCCAGGGCGCGCGCCGCCTGAGCGTGCAGGCCTTTCACACCAACACCCTGCGCAGCGGCTACCTTGACCAGGGCAAATTCGTCTCCCTCTCGCCGCGCTACTACTGGGTGCGCGGCGTGCAGGCCCACGCCTCGCAAGGCATGCGCCTGGGCAGCACCCGCCACGAAATCGGCCTGGGCTGGCGCTACATCAACGAAGCCAGCCACGAGCTGCGCTACCGCGAAAACACCCCCATCACCCGCCTGCCCGGCACGGACAGCCGCAAAGACCGCGACACCCGCGGCCAAACCCGCGCCCACGCCTTTTACATAGACGACCGCATCGACATCGGCCGCCTCACCCTCACCCCCGGCCTGCGCTACGAGCACATCAAGCAGCAGCAAACCAACGTCCTCACCGCCCGCCCCTACGCCGGCAACTACAACGTCGCCCTGCCCGCGCTCAACGTCAGCTACTGGCTGGACGACCGCTGGACGCTGTATGCCAACACCGAAGGCTCCTTCGGCAGCGTGCAATACAGCCAAATGCCCAACCGCGTCGCGCAAAACAAGATCGAACCCGAAAAAGCCCGCACCTGGGAAATCGGCACCCGCTACGCCAGCAAACACCTGCAAGCCGAAGCCAACATCTTCCTCATCAATTTCAGCAACCAATACGAAAGCAACCAAACCACCGGCAACGTCATCGCGCGCGGCAAAACCCGCCACCAGGGCGTGGAAACCAGCGTGCTCTACCGCCTGGATGCGCTCTCGCCCGCGCTGGCCGGACTGGATGTGCGGCTGAACTACGCCTACACCGACGCCAGCATCCGCGAAGCCGGCCCCAACCAGGGCAACGCCGTGCCCTTTTCCTCGCGCCACAAGGGCCTCATCGCCCTGAACTACGCCCGCGACGCCTGGCGAGTCGGCCTGGAAGGGCAATTCCAGTCCTCGCAATACGCCGACAACGCCAACACCCGCGCCGAAACCGCCCGAGGCAACGCCGGCCGCATCCCCGGCTACGCCATCTGGCACCTGCGCGCCGGCTACGACTTCGGCCCCGCCGCCGCCGGCATGAAACTCTCGCTGGGCGTGAAAAACCTGTTCGACCGCGCCTACTACACCCGCTCCTTCGACGACAACAACATGGGCCTGTACCTGGGCCAACCCCGCACCTACTACGTGCAGGCCAGCTTCGACTTCTGAAGCCCGCCCCAGCCCCAACGCCGCCGCCGCCCGGGCGGCGTTTTTTTGCGCGGCCCCTGATTCACACATCTAGAAACATGAAATTGCCTATTCATTAGGCAAACCGACCGCAGCGCACGCCAATGCTGCGAAGTGTGCTATCAAAACAGGAAAAATCTGTGGATAACTGGCCTTGAATCTGCCCAAAACCGGGCCGCAAGCGCGGCTGATCGAGCAGAGCGGCGAATTTCCAGACGCAGCCTCAAGGGATCGCGGGAAAGAGCAAGCCCGGCGGGATGCGCCCGCGCAGCGCAATGGGCTCCACCTTGCCCCCTTTGCCGACAGGGTGCGGAAACGGCGCCAACGCGCCCGAAATCGGCAGGCGAAATCGGCAGACGTTTCCGGGCAGTTTTTCAAACGCGGCCTTGAGGAGGAGAAAAGCAGCAGACCAGGCAGGCTGGCGGCCATCCCCGAAGCGGGCCGATTCTTGAAAACCGCACCTTGCAGCCAACCCGCCTCCAGCCTCGCTTTCAAAACCCTTCCCGCCTCAAGCAAATCCCCCGCGCCTCACCAAATCGCCGAGCCACAGCAGGCCCAAGCCCCGCCCGATGCCGCCCGCTTCTCCTCGCCATGTTTTTGCCTATCCAACAGGCAAACCGCCCGCAACGCCCGTCTTTGCTGCGCAGCGCGCTATCAAAACAGGAAAAATCTGTGGATAACTGGCCTTGAATCTGCCCAAAACCGGGCCACCGCTGCGGCAGGCGATGAAGGCAGCGGCCCGGCCCGCAAGCGCGGCCGATCAAGCAGGGCGGGGAAGGTTTGAAACGCGCCCGAAAGCGCCCGCCCAACGCTCCCAAAACCGGCCTGCCGCCCGGCTTCTTGAAGCCAACAGCGCGGCGGCCTGTTTTCGCTTGTATTTGGATACAAGACTTTGCCTATCCAACAGGCAAACCGCCCGCAGCGCCCGTCCTTGCTGCGCAGCGCGCTATCAAAACAGGAAAAATCTGTGGATAACCTGCCCAGGACCTGCTCCATTCGGGCCACCGCTGCGGCAGGCGATGAAGGCAGCGGCCCGGCCCGCAAGCGCGGCCGATCAAGCAGGGCGGGGAAGGCTCGAAACGTGCGCGCATCGGCCCATCGCCCGGAAATCAGCCCGCCGGCTGGCGCTTTCGGGCCGGTTTTCAGGCGCGGCCTTGAGTGCAGGGCACGGGCTGCGCTACGCCGGCATTCATATCCAGATACACGGATTTGCCTATCAAACAGGCAAACCGCCAGCAGCGCCCGTCCTTGCTGCGAAGCGCGCTATCAAAACAGGAAAAATTTGTGGATAACTCGCATTCCCCGCCCGCCCAGGCGGCTTTCTTATGCTCGCCCCATGACTGCTGCTGCACCTTCCCCCTCCTTCGCCGCGCCGCCGCGCCGGGTGTTTCATGACCAGGCGCTTTACAGCGTGGCGGCCACGCGGCAAATCGAGCGGGCCGCCCAGCGCCGCCTGCCGCCGCACACGCTTATGCAGCGCGCCGGCTGGGCGCTGGCGCGGCTGGCGCTGGCGCTGGCGCCGCATGCGCGCTGCATCTGGCTGGCCTGCGGGCCGGGCAACAACGGCGGCGACGGCTTGCAGGCCGCCGCCCATCTGCACCAGTGGGGCCTGCCCGTGTGTGTGAGCTGGCTGGGCGGCGCGCTGGATGAGGCGGCGCTGCCGGCCGATGCCCGCGCCTCGCTGCATGTGGCCCGCGCTGCGGGCGTGCCCTTTTTGCCGCCCGAGGGCGATCTGCCCGCGCTGGGGCCGGGCGATTTGGGCGTGGACGCGCTGCTGGGCATAGGCGCTGATCGCCCCCCCGCCGGCCTCATGGCGCGCTGGCTGGCGCACCTGCACAGCTGCGGCGCGGATGTGCTGGCTGCCGACGTGCCCACGAGCCTGAACGCCGACACCGGCACGCTGAACTGGCCCATGCCCGCCCCTGCCCCCGGCGCGGCGCGCCACACCCTGAGCCTGCTCACCTGCAAACCCGGCCTGTTCACCGCCAGCGGGCGCGATGCCTGCGGCAACGTGTGGTTTCATGACCTGGGCATCTCGCCCGATGCGGCTTGCGACCTGGCTTTCGACGCTGCTTGCGACGCCGCCCGCGACGCACCTGCTGCCAATTCCGCCAATTCCGCCAATTCCGCCGCCGCCCCCTTCCCCCCGCCTGCCGCGTGGCTGGCCGCAGCGCCGGCCGCCGCTCCCGCCCGCCCCCACGCCAGCCACAAGGGCAGCCGGGGCGACGTGGCCATCGTGGGCGGAGAAAACGCGCCCGCGCGCGGCAGCGCCATGCCCGGCGCGGCCTGGCTGGCCGCCAGCGCCGCGCTGCACGCCGGGGCAGGGCGCGTTTTCGTCAGTCCGCTGCTGCCCGAAGGCCAAAACTGGCCCCTGCTGCCCGCGCTGCCCCAGCCCGAATTCATGCTGCGCCGCCTGGCCGATCTGCCCTGGGCGCAACTGAGCGTGGCCTGCGGCTGCGGCGGCGGGCAGGCCGTGCAAGCGGCGTTGCCGCTGGTCATCGAGCGTGCCGCCCGCCTGGTGCTGGACGCCGACGCCCTCAACGCCCTGGCCGCCCGCGCCGACTGCCAGCAAGCCGTGCGCCAGCGCCGCGCGCGCGGGCAGCCCACCGTGCTCACCCCCCACCCGCTGGAAGCGGCCCGCCTGCTGGGCCTGCCGAGTGCCGCCGCCGTGCAGCAAAACCGCCTGGCCGCCGCCGCCGAGCTGGCCGAGCGCTACCAGGCCGCCATCGTGCTCAAAGGCTCGGGCAGCGTCATCGCCGCCCCCGGCCAAACGCCGCGCATCAACCCCAGCGGCAACGCCCGCCTGGCCAGCGGCGGCACGGGCGACGTGCTGGCCGGCCTCATCGCCGCCCGCCTGGCCAGCGCCCCGCCAAAAGCCGCGCTTGTCGATGCCGCATTCGATGTCGCCTTTGAAGCCGCCACCCGCGCCGCCTGGCAACACGGCGCAGCCGCCGACACCTGGCCCGCCACCGCCCCCACCCTCACCGCCAGCGCCCTGGCGCAGCGCCTGCCTACCGAGTGAATGGGGCAGGTTATCCACAGATTTCTCCTGTTTTGATAGCGCGCTGCGCAGCATCCACGGGCGATTTGGGCGATTTGCCTATTTATTCATCAAAATTTTGTATCTGAATGCGTGACGCGCAAGGCGCGCAATCGGTGCGGAGGGAAAGTCGCCAGTTCGGGGAAAGCGGGAAAGCCAAAGGCAAGGCGTTTTCCCAACTGCCTGCACCCGCAGCCTTCGCACCCCGGGCAAGCGGGCCGGTTTTCGGAAATCGGCCTGCTTTCCGGCCTCAAAATGCCTCGGAGGAAGGCGAGTTATCCACAGATTTATCCTGAATTGATAGCGCGCTGCGCAGTGTTTACGGGCGCTGTGGCAGGTCTGCTTAATTAATAAGCAAAATTTTGTATCCAAACATGAATGAACGGCGACGCAGCCCGCCCTGAAAACCGGGCGCGCATTTCCAACCCCGACCCAGCATCGCCCGCCATCAAGCACTGCCCGCGCAAAAACAAAAGTTTTATTATGGAGCCAATGAAGTGGTTTTGACTGTCAAATGAATAACCGGAAAACAGATAAGGTGATCAGATGAAAAACATGACCGTTTTCAAGGGAACGCTGATTTCATGCAGCGTGGTGGCTATTGCCTTTCCGCTGTGTATTTATTTTATGGTTGGAGATTACTCCGAATCCATGACGATGGATATGGTTCGGTTCTTTTTTGTCCTGGAAGGCGGTGGCATGTATGCGAGCGGGATCATGCCACTTCTTTTCAGGGGAAAATGGCGTTGGCACTGGCCTATGCTCATTATTGCCATTCCGGTTCAGATTGTTTTTACAATATTGATTATTGTCGCTATCTTTTAGTTTGAACTCATGCTGCGACAATGTTGAAAGCGACAAATAAAATTCATGCTGTTTGTCGGATTCGCCATGCAGCTTGAACTTATTCAATGGATGCTTATATGAGAAGTTGGGTATTGTTTTGGATGCTTTTATTTTTAACAGGCTGCTTTTCCGGAAATTTTCCTGGCGATGTGCCTTTTGATAAAAATATTTCCCTCGATCTGGATGCGGAAGAAGTTATCTTCCGCAATCTGCCAACGAAATTTGCTTCTTCCAAAACATACAAATTGATGCTGCAAAAAGGCGTTTCCACAAAAATCAGTGCATTTTTGCCGGGAGCGCCGGGCGCACGCCTTGAGCTGGAATCGCCTTCCGGCAAGAAAATCAGTTTGGCCAATCAAAAATCAACCGATTTTCTGGTTCAGGAAACCATCAATCCGACTGAAAACGGGATGTGGAAGCTGAATATTTCAGGCCCTCATGCTGAATATGATTCAGTGATAGTGACCAGACCCAGAAGCCATGTGGCAATCGATGCAGGCGTGACGAAAAGCGCCCTGACGCAAGGGGAAGCAACCACAATTTATGCGTATTTATATGACAGACGACGAGCTGCCGATACGGAATTTGAAAAATTGCCCCAAACGGTAAATGTTGGCGCGCAAACCATGCAGGCGACCTTGCTGGATGGCAGCGGAAAACTGCAAACCGTCGTTCTCCGTGATGACGGCACTGGCGGCGATGCCGTTGCGAATGACGGTTTTTTCATGGCGCATTACAGGCCGACGGCTGATGGCACAGTGTTTATGACAGTGACTTCAGTGCGGGACAGTGATATTCAAATCACGAATGATCGCCCTGTGAGAATTGACGTTACGGCTGCCTCTGAATCAAAAATTCAATCCTTGTCCACCCCAAAACATTCGGTTGACCGTTACGGGGCCCATGAAAATATATTTTTCACTGTCAATGCACAACTGCGTGAAGCCGGAAAATATTATGTCACGGCAACGATCAAAAGCAGGGCAGGCAAGCACCTGAATTCGATCAAGTCTGCCCCTGTGGCCGCAATAGCTGGTGGCCAGCATACGTTTTTGTTGGAACTGGACAGGGATTTCATTCTCGACAATAAAGACGAGATGCCTTTTTCCATCGACACGGTATTTTTGACGGTTGCAACGCGCCGCAAAGAGATATTGATGGATCACAAGACATTCAATACCGTGGTGCCTTATACCGATCCATCGCTTTTCAATAAAAGGAAAATTACTTTCAAAGGGGTTCAGTAGTTCGAGATGGCCGATACGAATGGCAATGGGCGTAATGACTGTTTGAATATTAAATATTTTCTGAAGACAAAATCCGGGTTTTTGAAAACAAAAAACAGGTTTTTCGATCAGGGCGAAAAACCGGCGGTTTTTGCATGAAATCAAATGCGTCGGCGCAATGTACTGGTGATACGGGCGGCGGCCCGCCTCCCTGGCCCGCCTCCCTGGCCCGGGTCGCACACCAGCCCCGGTCTGCCATAGTTATCCACAGATTTTTCCTGAATTGATAGCGCCCTTCGCAGTGTTTACGGGTGCTATGGTGGGTTTGCTTATTTGATAAGCAAATTATTGTGTGTGAATGTCACGGAACTCGGCGGCGGGGGTGTGGGTTGGGGGTCAGTGGGCGGGTTGCTGCATCAGGGTTTGCAGGGCGCGGTAGAGCTGGTCGGAGCCGTGTTGGGGGTTGTCGGGGTCCAGGGCGAAGGCGTTGGCCTGGGTGCGTTGGCCGTTTTGCAGCTCGGGCGGGTGCAGGAAGAAGGACAGGCTTTGCGCGCCGTGGTCGTGGTGGCGGGCGAGCACGCGGGCCAGTTCGGCGGCGTTCATGCCGCGCAGGGGGTGAAATTCGGTGATGGCGTAGTCGCCCTGGCGGGTGCGGGCGAGCCAGTCGAAGAAGGTGTCGTCGTCGGTGGCGTCGGCATACAGGTTGATGCCCAGGCGGGTGCGGCCGAAGGGGCGGTGCGAGGCCTCGGCGGCGTAGCGGGTGGCGTCCCAGCCGGCGTTTTCGGCGGGGTAGATCTGCTGGGTGCGGCGGGTGATGGCAGCCAGGCAGGTTTGGGCCATGAGCCGGTCGAAGTGGCCGAGGTAGTGCACGACTTGCTGCGCGCGCCAGGCGTGCCAGAGGGGGGCGAGGGGGTTGTAAAAGAGGGTTTGGCCGTCGGCGGGACTGTCGATCCAGTAGCTGATTTCGGGGCTTGTGTCGGGGGTTTGCATGGGGGGCAGGGCCGCTTGCATGGGGGCGGGGGGGCCGCTGGTGTGTTGGGCGTCCATGACGTTGAGGCGGCGCGTGCCGATGTGGATGAGGCGGGAGGGCTGGCCGGGGGGGGCGCTGGGTTCGAGGGCGATGTCCAGGCGGTGCTGGCCGGGGGGCAGGGCGGTGAAGTCGATGTCGTGCCGCCAGCCGACGCGGGCGGCGCCGAGGTCAGGGCGGGCCTGGGCGACGTCTTGCCGCATGTGGCGGGCGCTGACGCGGCCGATGAGGCGGCCGTTGAGGTAGAGGCGCACCCACGCGGGGCCGCCGGGGGCGTGTGCCCAGCCGGTGACGGGCAGGCGGCCGTGGGCGTGGGCGTCGAGGTGTTGCCAGTAGTGCTCCAGGGGCTGGGTGGTGATGTCGCGCGCGGGAGGCTGGATTTGCTCGAAGGAGGTGAAGCGCGCGCCGCTGCCCAGGTGGGCGTTGAGGGCGGCGATGTTGCCGTGGTAGAGGCGGGCGAGCCAGTGCGCAAAGCCCTGGCGCGAGGCGGCGCTGTAGTCGGTGATGAGGTAGGGGTGGCCGGCGCCCATGCCGCTTTCAAAGGAGGGGAACATGTGGTGCACCTCGCCCAGCAGGTTGATGGCGACGATGCGCTGGCGCGCGGCGGCGGGCAGCTGGCACAGGGCTTGCGCCAGGGCGGCGATGGCTTGTTCGCGCCGGTGGGTGATGGGGTTGTCGGTGCGGGCGATGCTCCAGGGGTAAAGGGGCTGGCCCATGTAGGTTTCGGCGGGCAGGGGGCCGGCGGCGGTGGCGGCCATGTTGTCGGGGTTGGCGGCCAGGGCCGGTTCGATGGGCGCTTTTTCGGAAAAGTGGGTGGAAAAAAGGTAGAGGGCGACGGGGCGCGGGGTTTGCTCGATGGTGCGCACGATGCGCTGCACGGCCTGCTCGTTGATGGCCCAGCGGCCTTCGGCGCTGGCGGGGGCGGCGGGGTCGGGCCGAAACAGGTTGAGCAGGGGAATGACGAGGGTGTAGCCCAGGGCCAGACGGCCATCGGCGCTTGTGGGCGGGCCGAGGGGGTCGAGCACGGCGCTGATTGGGCGCGCGGCCGAGCCTTGCGGGCCGGTGCAGGCGGCATCAGCTTCGCCCTGCTGGCCCAGGTTCAGGCAGGTTTGCAGCCCGCCTATGGCCGGCAGCAGCAGCAGGGGGGCGCGGGCGCTTTGCCACAGGGCGATGGAAAAGGCGGCCAGCAGGGCGCAGAGGGCGGCGGCCAGGGCCAGGCAGATGGCGTTGATTGAGCGCGCGGGCGCAGGCGCGGGGGCGGGGCGAAAGAAGGTGGGCGGCATGGGGGGCGGGGGCGTCAAAACGGCAGGGCCGGGGTGCGCAGGTGCAGCGGCTGGCCGCTGATGGGGTGGCGCAGGTGCAGGCGGTGGGCGTGCAGCATAAGACGGGGGGCGGGCCAGGCGTGGGGGGCGTAGAGCGCATCGCCCCAGATGGGCAGGCCCACGGCCTGCATGTGCAGGCGCAACTGGTGCGAGCGGCCGGTAATGGGGCGCAGCGCCACGCGGCCCACTGCGGGCGGCTGCGGCCAGGCGGGCGGCAGCCGGGGCGCGCCGGGCAGGGGCCGCCACAGGGTGAGGCTGGGTTTGCCGCCGCTCGCATCCACGACGCTGCGGGGGCGGTTGGGCCAGTCGGGCCGCAATGGCAGGGCGATGGCAGCCCAGGGCGGCGGGGGCGCTGCGCCGTTTTTTTCTTCGTTTTCGTCTTCTTCTGCCTGCGGCGCTGCGGCAGCGGGCAGGCAGGCTGCGTGCACGGCGGCGGGGTGGCCGCAGACCAGGGCCTGATAGCTCTTGCGCACGGCGCGGCTGGCAAAGGCATCGCCCAGCAGGCGCTGGGCCAGCCGGTGGCGCGCCATGAGCATGAGGCCGCTGGTGGCCTGGTCGAGCCGGTGAACGATGAGCGCTTCGGGCCAGAGGGCCTGCACGCGCGCGCTCAGGCAGTCGGCCTTGTCGGGGCCGCGGCCGGGCACGGCCAGCAGGCCGGCGGGTTTGTCAAAGGCCAGCAGGTGCTCGTCGGCGTAAAGGGGGGCGGGCGGGGGCGGCAGGGCGGATGCCGGGGCCGCTTCAGGCATCGCCCAGGCTCACACCGATTTCGCGCGCGGTGGTCAGCAGCGGGTGGTCTTGCGGCACGCAGCGGGTGCGCTCGGCCACGGCGGTCAGGGGGATGTCGCCCAGCGCGCTGCCGGGCGCATCGCTGGCGAGCGTGACCATGCGGCCGGTGCGCCCGGCCAGCACCATTTGCGCGGCGTGGTGGCCGAACTGGGTGGCCAGCACGCGGTCATACGCCGTGGGCGGGCCGCCGCGCTGCACGTGGCCGAGCACGGTGGCGCGCACTTCGCTGCGCAGGTGCGGCTCCAGCAACGCGCGCAGGGTGTGGGCCACGCCGCCCAGGCGCAGGGGGTCGGGGCTGTTTTCCAGCACGCGCTCCACAGTCAGCTCGCCGCCCAGGGGCTTGGCGCCTTCGGCAATGCAGATGACGGTGTGCGCGTGCTGGTTTTCGCGCTGCTGGCACACGCGCACCAGGGCGGCGGGGTCGAAGTCGATTTCGGGCAGCAAGATGGCATCGGCCGCGCCGGCAATGCCCGCTTGCAGCGCAATCCAGCCGGCGTAGCGGCCCATGGTTTCCACAATCATCACGCGGCCGTGGCTCTGGCCGGTGGTTTGCACCTGCTCCAGCGCCCGCGTGACGGTGGCCACGGCGGTGTCAAAGCCGAAGCTCTGCGCGCAGCCTTCGATGTCGTTGTCTATGGTTTTGGGCACGCCCACAAAACGCAAGCCGTGCGCGCTCAGGCCGGCGGCAATGGTCATGGTGCCGTTGCCGCCTATGGCGACGATGGCATCCAGCCCCAGCGCGCGCGCCTGTTGCACGGTTTGCGCCGTGGCGGCGGCATTGGCCAGGGGATCGGCCCGGTTGCTGGTGCCCAAAATGGTGCCGCCCGAAAACAGAATGCCGCTGACGGCAGACCAGTCGAGTTCGCGCACGTTGCCCTGCATCAGCCCGGCAAAGCCGTCGGCGATGCCCACGACCGATGCGCCCCGCCGCAGCAGGGATTTGGCCGTGGCGCGGATGACGGCGTTCAGGCCGGGGCAGTCGCCCCCGCCGGTGAGGATGCCTACTCTCATGATGTGAGCCTTTCTTCCAGGGAATGCTTTTCCGACGAAAAAACGCCCGCTGGGGCGCGGGCGTGGGGGGTAATGAGGGGAAACGGTTGCGCTATAGGTCAGTAAACCGTGATTTCCACGCGGCGGTTGCGCGGCTCGTCCACGCCGTCGGCCGTGGGTTCGAGCAATTCGCGCTCGCCGCGCCCGGCCGCCACGATGCGGGTGGCCGGAAAGCCCTTGGCGATGATGTCTTCGCGCAGGCGGTAGGCGCGTTGCAGCGAAAGCGCGTCATTGGCCTCTGCCGCGCCCACGGTGTCGGTGTGGCCGGTAACGATGATTTCGCCGCCCGGGATGTTGGTGACTTCATTGAGCACCGACTCCAGCTTGCGCATGGAATCGGGGGTCAGCTCGGTCTTGCCAGTCAGGAAATACAGGGTGTAGTACTGCGCCGCAGGCGGCTGCGCGCTCAGCAGCGAACCCAGGCGCCGCTCCAGCTCGCGCGCGCTGGTGTGGTTCACCTTCATGGATTGAGAGGAAATGTCCACCGTCTGATAGGGATGGTTCAGATCGGCCATGTTTTCGCCCGACTGCACATGCACCGCGCCGCCGCTGGACTGCGGCAGCAGGGTCACGCGGGTGGCAGGCGCGCAGGCGGCCAGCAGCGCGCAGGCGGCCAGGGATGCGGCAAGGGGGATGAGGCGGCGGCGCATGTCAGTTGGCCTCCACGATGAAATCGGTGCCGCGCACGCCGATCACGGCCGTGGGCGTGGTGACTTTCACGTTTTCGGGCTGCACCTTGGCAATCAGGCCCGAAACCACGCGCAGCGTGCCGCGCATCACGCGCACCCACAAGTTGCCTTCGTGCGTGGTGGAGTTGAAATCAAACGCGGCCAAGTCCAGGGAAGATTCCTTGTCCATGGTCAGGATGGTGCCGTCGCGCAAAGTCAGGGCCACAACGCTGTCGGGGCCGGTCAGCAGGCGCTCGCCGGGAAACAGGGGCCCGCCCACCACGGCAGCGCGGCGCGCATCGCCCGCGCCAACGATCGTCACCTGGCCACGCACGGTTTTGAAGGTGCCCGAGCGGTTATCGCCGGCCGTCACCTGCACGCCGTCTGCCGCCGGTGCAGCCACGGGCGCGGGGGCCGCCACAGTCTCGACCGCCTGCTGGGCCGAAGCCGGCAGCGCCGAGAATCCACATGCGGCAGTGAGACTGAGAAGAATGATTTTTCGCTTTGTTTCCATCCGAACAATTCCTTATTATTGGACGCAATGTTAATCCAGATTAACCAGTTAATAACGAGTTAAACAGAAAAACCAAACATCGCTTTCAGAGATGAGCATATGCAAATGTGTTGCATTGCGCGCAGACACGGCCTCTTGCGAGTATCCCGTTTTTATCTTGTTTCTCACCCGTTTTTTTTGTTACTGCCTGACCCGTTCATGATTTTGCTGGCCCCCATGGAAGGTCTGCTGGACCACACCCTGCGCGATGCGCTCACCCGCGTGGGCGGCGTCACGCGCTGCGTATCGGAGTTCATCCGCGTGACCGATCAATTGTTGCCCCTGCGCTGCTACACCCGTATCGTGCCCGAGCTGCTCAACGGCGGGCGCACGGCCAGCGGCGTGCCGGTGCGGCCGCAGCTGCTGGGCTCGGACCCGGCCTGCCTGGCCGACAACGCGGCGCAGCTGGCCACGATTTCGCCCTGGGGCGTTGACCTGAACTTCGGCTGCCCGGCCAAAACCGTGAACCGCCATCGCGGCGGCGCGGTGCTGCTCGATGAGCCGGAGCTGCTGCACACCATCGTGGCCGCCGTGCGGCGCGCCGTGCCGGCACATTTGCCCGTTTCGGCCAAGATGCGGCTGGGTTTTGCCGACGACCGCCTGGCCGAAGCCTGCGCCCAGGCGCTGGCTGCGGGCGGGGCCTGCGAAATCGTGGTGCACGCGCGCACCCGCGCCCAGGGCTACCGCCCGCCTGCGTACTGGCCGCGCATTGCCGATGTGCGCGCCTGCGTGAACGTGCCCGTCATCGCCAATGGCGACATCGCCACGCCCGAAGACGCCGCGCGCTGCCGCGCCGTGACGGGCTGCCAGGCGCTGATGATTGGCCGCGGCCTGGTGGCCAACCCCGGCCTGGCGCTGCAAATTGCCGGGCAGGCCGCCGCGCCGCTGCCCTGGGCCAGCCTGACGCCGCTTTTGCGCCTGTTCTGGCAGGGCGTGACGGCCCGCGTGCAGCCGCGCCACTGCGCCGGGCGGCTCAAGCAATGGCTGCACGCGCTGCAAGCGCACTACCCCGAGGCCGCCCGCGCCTTTGCCGATTTGCGCCGCGTCAGCGAGCCTGCCCGCATCAGCGCCTATCTCGCCTCTCTCGATCAACCGCCCGCCGCCGCTGCGGCCGGGGCCTGAAGGAGTCTGCCCGTGGCTTTCAGCCTGCTTGTTTTGCTCGATGACATCGCCTCCGCGCTCGACGACGTGGCCGCGATGACCAAGGTCAGCATGCAAAAAACCGCCGGCGTGCTGGGCGATGACCTGGCGCTCAACGCGCAGCAGGTGGCCGGCGTGAAGGCCGACCGCGAGCTGCCCGTGGTGTGGGCCGTGGCCAAAGGCTCTTTGCTCAACAAGGCCATCCTCGTGCCCGCCGCCTTGCTCATCAGCGCCCTGGCGCCCGCGCTGGTGACGGCGCTGCTCATGCTGGGCGGCGCTTTTTTGTGTTTTGAAGGGGCCGAGAAGCTGGCGCACAAGTTTCTGGGGCCGATCGGCCCTGCCGATGCGCACGGCGGCCCGCCAGAAATCCCCTTGCCCGGCGCCGATCCGGCCGCGCTGGAAAAGGAAAAGATCAAGGGCGCGGTGCGCACGGATTTCGTGCTCTCGGCCGAAATCGTCGCTATCACCCTGGGACAAGTGGCCGGGCAGCCCTTTGCCGTGCAACTGGTCGTGCTCGCCAGCATTGCCGTGGTCGTGACCGCAGGCGTTTACGGCCTGGTGGCCGGCATCGTCAAGCTCGACGACGCCGGGCTGCACCTCATCCGCCGCCCCGGGCGCGGCGCGCAGGCGGCAGGCCGCGCCATCCTGGCGCTGGCGCCCTGGCTGATGAAGCTGCTGTCCGTGGCGGGCACGGCGGCCATGTTTCTGGTGGGCGGCGGCATCCTGGTGCACGGCCTGCCCGCCCTGCACCACGTGGCGCAAGCCTGGCAAATCGCGGGCGGGCCGGTTGGCGCGATGGCCCCCGTGCTGCTCAACGCGGCCGTGGGCGTGGCAGTCGGCGCGGCGCTGGTGGCCCTGGTGGCTCTGGCGCAAGCCGTTCGCAGGCATTAATCCCAGGCGCGGCGGCCGCGCTCCGCCGCATCCCGGAAAGCCCCAAAAAAAGCCCCTCAAAAATCGCTCAAAAAACAGGCAAACCGGCTGAAACCCGCATGGATACTGCGATCGCAGCTATTGTTTTCGTAGCAACAGGCCGCCCGCCCTGCCTTTTCTAGAATGCCCCGCCATGTCTTTTCCACCCTTGAAAACCTCTGCATTTGCCGCCTTGCTGGCCCTGGCCGGGCTGACCGCCTGCACCGCGCCGCGCCCGTTGCCTGCCGAAGCGACCGCCCTGGGCGGCGCAACGGATGCCCAGGGCTGCCTGCCCGCAGCCGGGCAAAGCTGGTCGGCCCTGCGGGGAGCCTGCGTGCAGCCGTTTGAAGCGGCCGATCTCAAGCTCGACGACCCGGCCCACGACGGCCTGGCCGTTTACGTCATCTTCTCGGCAGACCGCAGCCGCGCCGAAGTCTTTGCGGCCGATGCGCCCGCAGGCAGCGCCGTGCTGCAAGCCGTCAAGGGCGGCTACGCCAGCGACGACGGCCGCCTGCGCCTGCTGCGCGACGAACGCCACAGCCAGGGCTGGCGCGTGCACCTGGCCCGCTGATCGCGCCCGCCATCCGCCGCCGCCTGCCGCCCCCATCCCGCCCGCCCGCCGCGGGCGGTTTTTGTTTTTTCCCCCGCATCTTTTTTCCCGCCCATGTCCTCCCCCACCCCGGCCACCGCCGCCTATGCCGAAGGCTCCATCCGCGTGCTCAAGGGGCTGGAGCCTGTCAAGCAGCGCCCCGGCATGTACACCCGCACCGACAACCCCCTGCACATCATTCAGGAAGTGATCGACAACGCCGCCGACGAAGCCCTGGCCGGCTTTTGCAAGCGCATCAAAGTCACCCTGCACGCCGATGGCTCGGTCAGCGTGGAAGACGATGGCCGCGGCATCCCCTTTGGCCTGCACCCCGAGGAAAACGCCCCCGTGGTCGAACTGGTGTTCACCCGCCTGCACGCCGGCGGCAAATTTGACAAGGCCGCAGGCGGCGCCTACAGCTTTGCCGGCGGGCTGCACGGCGTGGGCGTGAGCGTGACCAACGCCCTTTCCACCCGGCTGGAAGTCACCAGCTGGCGCGACGGCCAGGTCGCCCGTCTGGCCTTTGCCGCAGGCGATGTGGCCGAGCCGCTGCAAGTGCGCCCCGGCGGCGCAGGCGACCGCAGGCAGGGCACCACCGTGCGCGCCTGGCCCGACGCGCGCTACTTTGAAAGCGCCGCCCTGCCCCCCGGCGAGCTGGCGCACCTGCTGCGCAGCAAGGCCGTGCTCATGCCCGGCGTCAGCGTCACCCTCATCGACGAAAAGAAAAAAGAACAGCAAAGCTGGCAATACAAGGGCGGCCTGCGCGACTACCTGGAGCAAACCCTGCCGGCCGACGCCCTCATCCCCATCTTTGAAGGCCAGGGCTACGCCGGGCGCGACGACCACAGCTTTGCCGAAGGCGAAGGCGCGCAATGGGCCGTGGCCTTCACCGAAGAAGGCGCGCCCGTGCGCGAGAGCTACGTCAACCTCATCCCCACCAGCGCCGGCGGCACGCACGACAGCGGCCTGCGCGACGGGCTGTTTCAGGCCGTCAAAAACTTCATCGAACTGCACGCGCTGCTGCCCAAGGGCGTCAAGCTCATGCCCGAAGACGTGTTCGCGCGCGCCAGCTACGTGCTCTCGGCGCGCGTGCTCGACCCCCAATTTCAGGGTCAGGTCAAAGAGCGCCTGAACAGCCGCGACGCGCTGCGCCTGGTCTCCAGCTACGTGCGCCCCGCGCTCGAACTCTGGCTCAACGCCAACGTGGACTGTGGCAAACGCCTGGCCGAGCTGGCCATCCGGGCCGCCCAAACCCGCCAGCGCGCCGGCCAGAAAGTGGAAAAACGCAAAGGCAGCGGCGTGGCCGTGCTGCCCGGCAAGCTCACCGACTGCGAAAGCCGCGACCTGGCCCTCAACGAAGTCTTTCTGGTCGAAGGCGACAGCGCCGGCGGCAGCGCCAAGATGGGGCGCGACAAGGAAACGCAAGCCATCCTGCCGCTGCGCGGCAAAGTGCTCAACACCTGGGAAATCGAGCCGGGCCTGCTGTTCAAAAACACCGAAATCCACGACATCGCCGTGGCCCTGGGCGTTGACCCGCACGGCCCCGAAGACGAGGCCGACCTCAGCGGCCTGCGCTACGGCAAGGTCTGCATCCTCTCGGACGCCGACGTGGACGGCTCGCACATCCAGGTGCTCTTGCTCACCCTCTTTTTCCGCCACTTCCCGCGCCTGATCGAAGCCGGCCACATCTTTGTCGCCCGCCCGCCGCTGTTTCGCGTCGATGCGCCCGCGCGCGGCAAAAAGCCCGCCGCCAAGCTCTACGCCCTGGACGAAGCCGAGTTGGCCGCCACGCTGGACAAACTGCGCAAGGAAGGCGTGCCCGAAGGCAAATGGGCCATCAGCCGCTTCAAGGGCCTGGGCGAAATGAACGCCGAGCAGCTCTGGGACACCACCCTCAACCCCGACACCCGCCGCCTGATGCCCGTGCGCCTGGGCGCGTCCGGCCACAGCCACACCGCCGCCGAAATCAACAAACTCATGGGCAAAGGCGAAGCCGCCGCCCGCCGCCAGCTCATGGAACTGCACGGCAGCGCCGTGGAAGTGGACGTGTAAGCGGCCCCGCCTGCCGCGCCGGTTGATTTGCCCGCCGCCCTGCCGCCCCCGCCACGGCAAAAATTCCCGCTTTTTTCAAATTTGTTTCCGCATGTGTCTTGCCGGGCCTACACCCGCGCCCCCCGGCCCTTGACGGGCCGGCGGCGCTCCAGACAATGCCCGCGCATGAAAAAAACAAGCCTTTTGCCCACGCTGATCGGCGCTGCCCTGCTGCACGCGCCCGCCGCCGTGCGCGCGGACTTGTGGATGCATGTGGACACCCAGGGTGCCATCTACTTCTCCGCCCAATCCATGGGCGTGCCGGGGCAATTTCACGTCAAGGGTGCCAGCATGGAACAACTGGCCCGGGTGCAAGACGCCAGCGCCCGGCTGCGCGAACTCAACAGCCAGGCCCCCCTGCCCCCCGGCATGGACCGCATCAGCCAAACCGCGCGCTACCAGGCCGTGCAAAGCCACATGCAAGACGTGGCGCGCCGCTACGCCGTTGACTACAACCTGCTCAAAGCCGTCGCCGCCGCCGAATCGAGCTTTTACAGCGGCGCCATCTCGCCCGTAGGCGCCGTCGGCCTCATGCAAGTGATGCCCGCCACCGCCCGCCAATACGGCGTGCACGCCCCGGACAGCCTGGCCGAGCCGCGCACCAACATCGAAGTCGGCGCGCGCCACCTGCGCTATTTGCTCCAGCGCTTTGACGGCCAGCCCGCCCTGGCCATTGCCGCCTACAACGCCGGCGAAGGCGCCGTGCGCCGCGCAGGCAACCGCGTGCCCGCCTACCGCGAAACCGTGGGCTACGTGCAAAAAGTCATGTCCCTGTACGGCGCGTGGCGGCCCGCCCCCGAAAGCTTCAGCGCCAGCGTCAGCGCCTTGAGCGCCCACGCCCCCGGCGCGCCCGACTGGCTGCGCCTGGCCCCCCCCGCCGCCCCCCGCCCCGCCCCGGAGCAAGACGCCGCCGCCGACACACCCCCCGCCTGCACCTTCATCAGCCGCTGCATCAGCGCCCACGTCTGCGTCGGCCGCCGCCCGGTCTGCCGGGAAGGCTGATTTCCCCCACATTTGCTTGCAAGATTTTGCTTAATCATTAAGCAAACCGCCCACAGCGCCCGTAAACACTGCGAAGCGCGCTATCAAAACAGGAAAAATCTGTGGATAACCGGCCTTGAACCTGCTCCAAACCGGGCGGCTCCACACCCAGGCAAACCATGAAAGCGCCCGCCCCATCGCCCGAAGCTGAACGGGCGGCAGCGGGCCGGGCAGCGGGCTGAATGGGGAAAACCGGCCCTTGCGCCCGGCTTCACTTCCCCGGCACTTTCCGCCCAGCCCGCCCCCGCACGGGCTTTTTTGCGCGCCGCCGATTTGTTCATATTCGGATACAAGATTTTGATTGCCAAATAGGCAGAAGTCCCGCAGCGCCCGTCAATGCTGCGCAGAGCGCTATCAAATCAGGAAAAATCTGTGGATAACTCGCCTTCCCCCAAGGCGTTTTGAGGCCGGAAAGCAGGCCGATTTCTGAAAACCGGCCCGCTTGGCCACATTCCTCCGCCCGGCCTTTCCTTCGCGCCGATTGCGCGCCTTCCGCATCACGCATTCGGATACAAGTTTTTGCTTATCAAACAGGCAAACCGCCCACAGCGCCCGCCCATGCTGCGCAGCGCGCTATCAATTCAGGAGAAATCTGTGGATAACTAGCCCTGAATCTGGCGCAGGAGGCGGGCGGTTTCAAACAGGGGCAGGCCCATGATGGCGCTGTGGCTGCCGCTGATGTGGGCGATGAAGGCGGCGGCGTGGCCCTGGATGGCGTAGGCGCCGGCTTTGCCCAGCGGTTCGCCGGTGGCGATGTAGGCGTCGATTTCGGCGGCGGTGAGGGGGGCCAGGCGCACGCTGGAGCGGCTGAGGGCGTGGCGCTCGGGCTGGCCGGGGCCTGCCCAGAGGCTGACGGCGGTGAGCACGCTGTGGCGCGTGCCGGCCAGCTCGGCCAGCATGCGGGCGGCGTGGGCCGGGTTTTCGGGCTTGCCGTAAATCTGGCGGCCCAGCGCGACGGTGGTGTCGGCGCACAGCACGGGGGCGGGCGGCAGGCCGCGCGCGTGCAGGCGCTGCACGGCGGCGCGCAGCTTCAGGCGGGTGACGCGGCGCACGTAGGCGGCGGGCGCTTCGCCGGCGCGCTCGGCTTCCAGGGCCTCGGCGTTTTCGTCGGCGGCGGGCAGCAGCAGTTCGTGGCGCACGCCGATTTGCGTGAGAAGCTGGCTGCGGCGCGGGCTTTGGGAGGCCAGGTAGATGAAGGGGAACATGGGGCGGCGGGGTTTATTCGCGGTGATAGGGGTGGCCGGCCAGCAGCGACCAGGCGCGGTAGAGCTGCTCGATGAGCAGCACGCGGGCCAGGGCGTGGGGCAGGGTGAGGTCGGAGAGGCGGATGCGCTCGTGCGCGGCCTGGCGCAAGGCGGGGTCCAGCCCGTCGGGGCCGCCGATGAGCAGGGCAACCTGGCCGCTGTGGCCCAGCTCGGCCTGCCACTGCGCCATGCGATCGGCCAGCGCCTGGGTGCGCAGGGCCTGGCCGCGCTCGTCCAGCGCGATGACGCGCGCGCCCCGGGGCAGGGCCGCTTCGATGCGGGCGCGCTCGGCGGCCATGAGCTGCGCAGCGGTTTTGCCGCCGCTGCGCGGCTCGGTTTTCAGGGCCTTGATTTCCAGCGCCCAGTCGGGCGGAAAGCGGCGCGCGTAGTCCTCGCAGGCCGCCTGCGCCCAGGCGGGGATGCGCTGGCCTATGGCGATGAGGGTGAGTTTCATGAGGCGGGCGGGGTGAGGTTATCCACAGATTTTTCCTGTTTTGATAGCGCGCTGCGCAGTATTGACGGGCGCTGCGGGGGTTTGCCTATTTGGTAAGCAAAATCTTGTTGCCAGGTATTTCAGGATTCGCTGCCGGAGAGGGCCTGCACGGCGGCCCACACTTTCAGCGCCTGGGCGGTGGCGGCCACGTCGTGCACGCGCACCAGCGCCGCGCCGCGCTGCACGGCGATCAAGGCGGCGGCCACGCTGGCGCTGATGCGCTCGCCTGGCGCGGGCGGCGGCTGCCCCTCGTCGGCCAGCAGCAGGCCCAGGGTGGATTTGCGCGACCAGCCCGCCAGCAGCGGCGCGCCCGTGGCGGCCAGCAGCTCGCGCTGCCGGGCCAGCAGGGCCAGGTTTTGCTCCGGCGTTTTGCCAAAGCCGATGCCGGGGTCGATCACGATGCGCTCGCGCGCCACGCCCAGCGCGTGCAAGGTCTGGCTGCGCTCGCGCAAAAAGTCGGCCACGGCGGCCACGGCCTCGCCCGGGCTGCCGGGCATGGGCGCTTGCTGCATGGTGGCCGGCTCGCCGTGCATGTGCATCAGGCACACGCCGCAGCGCGGGTGCGCGGCGACGACGGCCTGCGCCTGGCCCCGGCGCAAGGCCCATATGTCGTTGATGATGTCCACGCCCATCTCCAGCGCCTCGGCCATCACCTCGGGCTTGCAGGTGTCGATGGAAACGGGCGCGCCCAGCTTCAGCGCGCCTTGCAGCACGGGGCGCACGCGGGCCAGCTCCTCGGCCAGCGGCACGGGCGGGCTGCCGGGGCGGGTGGATTCGCCGCCGATGTCCAGCACATCCGCGCCCTCGCGCAAAAGCTGCTCGCAGTGCCGCAGCGCCGCGCTGGCGCTGGCGTGCCAGCCGCCATCGGAAAAGGAGTCGGGCGTGACGTTGACGATGCCCATGATGCGCGGGCGGCTCAGGTCAATCTGAAAACGGGTGGTCTGCCAGGAATGCATAAAAAAACAGCCGAAAAAAACACACAAGGGGCCGCATTTTTCAGGAACCCGGGGCGCGCCCCTGGCCTGGGGCGCATGCACTGACACCGCCATTTCAGGGCCGGGCAACCGTGGGCAGCGCTTGCAACGTCGCGCGCGGCAGCTATGTGAACCACCAGGACACGCTGCTGGCCCACTCCTGCGGCCTGCTGGCGGGCGACACCCGCGTGGAAGTCATGCCCGGCGATCCCTACCGCGTCGCCGTGTTCGCCGCAGATGCGGGCAGCGAAATCACCCTGAACGCCGTGCACCTGACTTCCACCGCCAACTCGCCCGGGGGCCTGGTCAGCGCCAGCGGCCCCGCCGCCACCGGCGTTTGGGCGCAAGAAGGATCCAATCCCTTGAAAATCAACGGAAAACCGGACTTGAGCAGCGCCAACGGCGTCGGCCTGCGCACCAACAACGGCGGCCACATCCAGATCGGCGCGGACTCTGAAATCCGGGGCGCCACCGTCACCGCCCAAACGCTGTGGAGCGCCATCGGCAGCGACTACACCTTCAACGCCCGGGGCGGCACTTACACCGGCAAGTCCATGGGCAACCCGCAGTTCGAGCTGCGCTTGAGCAACGCTGCCGTCTGGAACATGAGCGACACCAGCATCTGGGCAAGATGGAACTCACCGGCAACGCCGTCTTGCACTCGGATCAGGTGCGAACCCTCAACGCCTTTGACGCCGCCGGCGTGAAAAACACCGGCGGCATCATCGACTTGAAAGACGCCACACCCGCTACCGGCGACGTGCTCACCATCGCCGGCAACCACGACGGCGGCGGCAAGCTGAAGCCGGATGTGAACCGGGCCAGCGGCGGCAACCGCTGGTATCTGCGCTCATCGCCCTACACCGGCGCGAACGTGGCTTCCGCGCCCACGCCTTCGCACCTGGGCTTGCTGCTGACCGGCGGCCTGCTTGCTGGCGCTGCGGCGCGCGCACGGCGCAAGCAGAAAAAGGCTTGATCGGCGAACGCCATGAAGTCAAAAAGCCAGCCTGCGGGCTGGCTTTTTTGCACGCCGCCGATTTGTTCGCATTCGGATACAAGATTTTGCTTATCAAACAGGCAGAAGGCCCGCAGCGCCCGTCAATACTGCGCAGCGCGCTATCAATTCAGGAGGAATCTGTGGATAACTTTTGCCAGAGCCGGGTGGCTTCGGGCCAGAAGTTTTCGCGCTCCGGGGGGCGGGCGCGCAGGCGCAGGTCGTCCCCCAGGGGGTGGATTTCGTGGTAGCGCAGGCGCAGGGCGGCATTCAGGTTGGGCAGGGGGGGCAGGGCGGCCAGGCTCTGGCCGGGGCCGAGCAGGCAGGGGGCCAGGTAGAGCAGGCATTCGTCGACCAGCTCGGCTTGCAGCAGCGCGCCGGCCAGGGTGTGGCCGGCTTCGACGTGCAGTTCGTTGATTTCCAGTTGCGCCAGCAGGGGCGGCAGGGCGGGCAGGCTGATTTGGCCGCTGGCGCTGGCGGGCAGCAGGTGGATGTGCGCGCCCAGGGCCTGGTAGGGGGCGTGGCGGGCGGGGTCGGCGACGGTGGTGCACAGGTGCACGGGGCGGGCGGGGGTTTGCCAGAGGCGGGCGGTGAGGGGGGTGCGCAGTTGGCTGTCCAGAAGAATGAGCGCGGGCTGGCGTGGCGGCGGGGGGCCGGGGGGGCGGGCGGTGAGTTGGGGGTCGTCGTGGCGCACGGTGCCGCTGCCGGTGAGGATGGCGCTGGCGCGGGTGCGCCAGTGGTGGCCGTCGGCGCGGGCGGCGGCGCTGGTGATCCACTGGCTTTGGCCGTCGGCCAGGGCGGTGATGCCGTCGAGCGAGGCGGCCATTTTCAGTCGCACCCAGGGGCGGCGGCGCACCATGCGGCTGAAAAAGCCGATGTTGTCTTCAAAGGCCTGCTGCGCCGCTTGCGGGCAGGCGCCGGCTTGCACTTGCACGCCGGCGGCGCGCAGGCGGGCCAGGCCCTGCCCGGCGACGCGGGGGTTGGGGTCGGGCAGGGCGACGATGACGCGGGCGATGCCGGCGGCCAGCAGGGCGTCGGCGCAGGGGGGGGTGCGGCCGTGGTGGGCGCAAGGCTCGAGGGTGACGTAGGCGCTGGCGCCCCGGGTGTTTTCGCCGGCGGCCTGGGCGTCGCGCAGGGCCATGATTTCGGCGTGCGGGCCGCCGGCGCGTTGGGTGCAGCCCTGGCCGATGAGGCGGCCGTCGGGGGCGATGAGCACGCAGCCGACGCGGGGGTTGGGGTCGGTGTCGTTGGCGGCGGTGCGCCCCAGGGCCAGGGCGCGGGCCATGTGCGCGGTGTCGTCGTTCATGGGCTGGGGCGCAGTGTGGGCGCGGTGTGGGGCGGCGGGGCGCTTTGGATGGCCTGCCCGGAGGGACTCGAACCCCCGACCTACTGCTTAGAAGGCAGTTGCTCTATCCAGTTGAGCTACGGGCAGATGTGTGTGGATGTGTGCAGATGGGCGCGGGCCGGGCGGGCGCGGGCGGCTGCGCAGCGAAACGGCGGATTTTAAGAGGGCCGCGGGCCTTGAGTTTGCGCAGCTCTTTTAAAATCCGCCGCTTTTGCGCAGGGGCCGGGCGGCTGGTTTTTCGGGGCTGCTTATGCCCTGCTGTTTTGGCTGCCGACGGCGCGCTTGCTGCAAACCAACCCACACACGCCACGCACGATGTCCTTTATTTCATTCATGGGCGCGCTGGAGATTGGCCTCATCTTTGCGCTGGTGGCGCTGGGGGTGCTGATCTCGTTTCGCATTCTGGATTTCCCCGATCTCACGGCCGATGGCAGTTTTCCGCTGGGCGGGGCCGTGGCGGCGGTGCTGATCGTGGGGGGCTACAACCCTTGGCTGGCCTGCCTGGCGGCCATGCTGGCGGGGGCGGCGGCCGGGTTGCTGACGGCCTGGCTGTATGTGCGGCTGGGCATCTTGCAATTGCTGGCTTCCATCCTGACCATGATTGCGCTGTATTCGGTCAATCTGCGCATCATGGGCGCGCCCAATGTGCCGCTGCTGGGCGAGGCCACGGTGTTTTCCCCTTTTCTGACCGATGACAACGCCGCCTGGGCGCAGCCGCTGCTGCTGGCGGTGGTGGCGCTGGCGGTGAAGCTGGCGCTCGATGGCTTTTTTTCCTCGCAAACCGGGCTGGCGCTGCGCGCCACGGGGGCCAATCCGCGCATGGCGCGGGCGCAGGGCGTGCCCACCGGGCGGCTCACGCTGGGGGGCATGGCCCTGTCGAACGCGCTGATTGCGCTGGGCGGCGCGCTGTATGTGCAAACCCAGGGCGGCGCGGATATTTCGATGGGCGTGGGCACCATCGTCATCGGACTGGCTGCCGTCATCATTGGTGAGACGCTGCTGCCGGCGCGGCTGATGTGGCTGGTCACGCTGGCCACGGTGCTGGGGGCCATCGTCTATCGCCTGTTCATCGCCCTGGCCTTGCAGGCCGATTTCCTGGGCTTGCAGGCGCAGGATTTGAATTTGGTGACGGCCGTGCTGGTGGCGCTGGCGCTGGTGCTGCCGCGCCTGAAGGCCCGCCTGGCCCCGCGCAGGCCGCGCCGCGCGCAAGGAGCCTGAGACCATGCTGCAAGCCAAGGCCCTGCACAAAACCTTCAACCCCGGCACGGTGATCGAAAACCACGCGCTGCGCGGGCTGAGCCTGACCATTGAAGAGGGCGAATTCATCACCGTCATCGGCAGCAACGGCGCGGGCAAATCCACTTTTCTGAACGCCATCAGCGGCGATTTGAAAGTGGACGAAGGCCAGATCGTCATCGACGGCCAGGACGTCACCCGTCAAAGCGCCTGGCAGCGCGCCCGGCAGGTGGCCCGCGTGTTCCAGGACCCCATGGCCGGCACCTGCGAGAGCCTGAGCATCGAGGAAAACCTGGCGCTGGCCCTGCAACGCGGCCAGCGCCGCCGCATCTTCAGCCGCGCCGTGCGCGCCAGCCAGCGCGATCTGTTTCGCGAGCGTCTGGCCAGCCTCGGGCTGGGGCTGGAAAACCGCCTGGGCGATCGCATGGGGCTGCTCTCGGGCGGGCAGCGCCAGGCCGTGAGCCTGCTGATGGCCTCGCTGCAACCTTCGCGCCTGCTGCTGCTGGACGAGCACACCGCCGCGCTCGACCCCAAAACCGCCGCCTTCGTCTTGCAGCTGACCGACCAGATCGTGCAAAGCCTGGGGCTGACGGTGCTCATGGTGACGCACTCCATGCGCCAGGCGCTCGATCACGGCAGCCGCACCGTCATGCTGCACCAGGGCCAGGTCGTGCTCGACGTGGCCGGGGCCGAGCGCGCCGCCCTGGGCGTGCCCGATCTGCTGGCCCTGTTCAGCCGCGTGCGCGGCGAAACCGTGGATGACGACAAGCTGCTACTCGGCTAAGCCCCTCTTTCTCTGCGATTTTTCCGCTTCTCACCGCCCTTGAAAGCCCCCGCCATGTCGCTTGCAACCCCCTCTCTCGCACCCCAGACTCCCGCTGGCGCAGATGACTGCTGGCGCGTGGGCGATGTCACCCTCACCAGCCGTTTCCTGCTGGGCACGGCGCGCTACCCCTCGCCCCACATCCTGCGCGAAGCCATGCGCGTCTCGGGCAGCCAGATCGTCACCGTGGGGCTGAAGCGCCAGATGGCCGCCGGCGCTGGCGACAACGCCTTCATCGACATCATTCGCCAGGCCCTGACCGAAACCGGCGCGCGCCTGCTGCCCAACACCGCCGGCTGCGCCAGCGCCCGCGAAGCCGTGCAACTGGCCCACATGGCGCGCGAGCTTTACGGCACGCCGTGGATCAAGCTCGAAGTCATAGGCGACGACTACACCCTCCAGCCCGACCCGCAGGAACTCGTGCGCGCCGCCGCCGAGCTGGCCCGCGAGGGTTTCACCGTCTTTCCCTATTGCACCGACGACCTCGTCACCTGCAAGCGCCTGCTGGACGCGGGCTGCCCCCTGCTCATGCCCTGGGGCGCGCCCATAGGCTCGGGCCAGGGGCTGACCAACCCGTTCGCCCTGCGCCTGCTGCGCGAGCGCCTGCCCGACACCGTGCTCATCATCGACGCCGGCATGGGCGCGCCCAGCCACGCCGCGCAGGCCATGGAAATGGGCTTTGACGCCGTGCTGCTCAACAGCGCCATCAGCTACTCGCCCCAGCCCGTGCGCATGGCCGCCGCCTTCCGCCAGGCCATCGAAGCCGGCCGCAGCGCCCATCTGGCCG
The DNA here is from genome assembly GCA_052170415.1 of Ottowia sp. GTDB lineage: Bacteria > Pseudomonadota > Gammaproteobacteria > Burkholderiales > Burkholderiaceae_C > Ottowia. The sequence goes on from JBQNAO010000002.1 coordinate 78,721, forward strand.
GCATCATGGCCAAGCAGGATTTCGCCGTCGCCAGCACGCCCGTGACCGGCAGCCCGTTTTTGCTCTGAGCTTCCGCCCTGAAATTGCTCATCAAATAAGCAAACCGGCCGCAGCGCCCGTAAATGCTGCGAAGCGCGCTATCAAAACAGGAAAAATCTGTGGATAACCCGGCCCCCGCAAGGGGGCTTTTTTGTGCCCGGCCCGGCCCTGTGGGGGCGGCGATAGGGAGCGCATTGAGGAGATGCTTGGCAGTAGCTTCTCTACACGTTATTCCGTACAAAGCCCAGTCGAGAGATGGGAGGGCGGTGCTTGGTTGCTGAATGAGGTCGGTGGAAGTTGTAGTGACGCTTCCAGGGCCGCAGTTCACTGGCGCGGTGGCGTGAAGTGGGATAGCAACACACATAGACCCACTGCTTGAGCAAGGTTTGGATGAAGCGATCGGCCTTGTCGTTGATTTTGGGAGTGCGGCTGGATGTGCTTGATCTTCAGCAGACACAGCAGCCTAGCAAAACATCTGCTTTTATAGACCGAGCCATGCCGGCTATTACCCGCTTGATGCACACCCCTAAGTCTTGTAGTAGCACAGCGCCGCCAGCCCGTTGCATCGGGCGGCATTAGCCCTTTGGTATGCCGTAAGGTTACGGCACGTTTGATCTTTCCGGGATTGGGCTGGGGGCTGCATGTCGGATATACGCTGCGATCACGCAAGCTGGCTGGGCCTTCGACGGCGAAGCGGTGTTACCCCTGCGAGCAGTGGCAGTGCTGATGTCAGTGGTCTTGGCGGCTGGCATTAGGCCAACAGGTTCAATCTGCGCAATCAAATGAATATACGCTTCTTGGGAGTCAATAGTAAATATAAAAAATTTATAAAAAATAGATTCGATTATAAAGAAAGTTTTAATTTAAGTTGCGGTAAAAATCTAAAATTATCTTTACCGTGTTCTATGTGTTCACGCGCAAGTTTTAGGAAAGTGGAATTTATTGTATTTTTGTTTACAAATTTCGCTTCATTTAGAATAAAAATCAATAACTCATTAGATAAAACTGCATCGTAAAGTATGGAGGCTTTGATGGCTCTGTTAATCATTCCTTGAGGATTGGGATTGGCGGGAAAATTTATATCTATCAAAGATTTTTCTATCCAAATATCATACGTGTCGGATAATATTAATTTTTTCTCTGAAAGATGAAAAATTGCAGCATCCATATTAAAGAAGGTGGTTTTAAGTAAATCATTTAATGTAAGTTTATTTTTATTGCTTATGAAATTGTTGTTTTGATGATGATTAAATGCCCAAGTGTCAGGCAGTGACCATATGTCAAATAAAAATTTCCCGCAAGAAAATCTGAACCCACCAAATTTGTTCAATGATGGATTGAACCTCTTGATTGCATCTTCGATGGTATCTTTTGATGCAGCAGAAACAATGTCAATATCGGAAGAAAATTTTCTTATATACCCTTTTTTGACAGAAAATTCTCTGATTGCTCCGCCAAAAATGACAGATTCCGGTAATTTATCTTGTATTTCTTTAAGAGCAGAATAAAGATCGGGGCGTATATGTTTTGAACGGGCAATATATTTATTTATTCTTCTTTCTAGTTTGTCTCGCTGTTGCATGGCACATCCTGTAAAAAATGCTGGATATCAAGATTGCCTTTTAGGGGCAACAATTCATCATGAAGCTCAATGGCAAATGAGTCTGTCATCCCTGATATCATGTCTGTCAACAACAGGCATTCTCTATATCGAAGTGGAAGATTTTCGTCTTTGTCTGTTGGGTTTTCAAATATTCTGCGGTAATTTTTCGAAATTCTTTCGTAAACATACCTGGTGAATGGATTTTGGCGCTTGGATTTTGGGTCATTATTTTCCCTGTCTCTAATGGCCGCCCAGAAAAAGTCCATGAGATCAAGAATGATATTGTGTCCTCGTAGCTCAATTTCTAGTACGGAGCGATGTCGATAGGCATGGAGAAATGAAAATTTTTTAAGTGTTTCGCATAAATTTTTTCCTTTACTTTCATCTAACAACGAGTTTCTTAAACCATTTTTTATTATTTGTTCGTGTTTTGATATAAATGTTTCTCTGACCTGTTTTACCATTTCACCAATGGAATATACTCTAAAATATTGCATTGATATGTCATTCAGTTCTGATGGTGATAAGTATTCTAATTGTTTTTTATGTAAAGCGTATTTCTCTAAAGAATTCCCTTTGACACTCTCAATAATAGTGTCTTCTTCTGTGGAGGATTCAATATATGCTATTAGGTCGGAAAAAGAGGCCAAACCTTTTTTAACTGTATCTTCAGCATCCAGGACTGCGTATGCAATGTCATCGCAGGCTTCCATGATATGGGTCAGAGCATGTCTGTGTCCCAAGGAGAGCCCAGTTTCCTTATGAACTTCTTCAACAATGTGTTGTTCTGAGGCAAAAAAACCATGTTTCTTCTTTGACGCATGATTTTTATCGGTTTGGTCGGATGCAACTGGATATTTTAATAATGCGGCCAACGTTGCATAAGTTAAATTAAGTCCATAATCGTCATTGAGTAACTGGAGACGAGTGACTAGCCTGAAAGTTTGTGCATTTCCTTCAAAGGCTAAAAAATCTTTTGTGTATTGGCTTGCGTTTTTTTGGTATTTGAGAGGGGAGAAAACGAATTTCTGATTTTTGTCAAACCAGTACCGAATGGCTGCCTCTCCTTGGTGCCCAAAGGGTGGGTTACCAAGGTCATGCGCAAGTCCTATTGCTGCAAGTAAGGAGGGAATGTTTCTATTAATATTATCGGCGTTCTCTTGAGTTGCTTTAAATATATCAGAGTGAAAAACTAGTGCATTTCCAATGCTGCGGGCTAAATTGGATACTTCATGGGAATGGGTTAGTCTTGTGCGTACACTGTCATTTCTATCAAGTGGGAAAACTTGCGTTTTATCTGCTAAGCGCCTAACTGGAGTTGAGAACAGAATTCTGTCATAATCCCTTTCTATTTCTGTTCTGGTATCATTATGTTCTACAGATGTTTGATTTTTATCTGAATTTTTGAAATCGTTTTCCTTCTGGGCTTTGTTTTTTCTACGTTTTTCATTAAGCAATTTTAACCAAGTCATTTTGTTCCTTTTGTTGTTATGAAGGCATGTAATACGAATTAAAAATTTACTCCCACTCGATCGTCGCCGGCGGCTTGGAGGAAACGTCGTAGGTCACCCGGTTGATGCCGCGCACTTCGTTGATGATGCGGCTGCTGACTTTTTTCAGCAGCGCGTAAGGCAGTTCGGCCCAGTCGGCCGTCATGAAATCGCTGGTCTGCACGGCGCGCAGGGCGACGACGTAGTCGTAGGTGCGGCCGTCGCCCATCACGCCCACGCTTTTCACCGGCAGGAACACGGTAAATGCCTGGCTGGTGAGGTCGTACCAGCTTTTGCCGCTGTGCGGCTCCATGGTGGAGCGCAGCTCCTCGATGAAGATGGCGTCGGCCTGGCGCAGCAAATCGGCGTATTCCTTTTTCACTTCGCCCAGGATGCGCACGCCCAGGCCCGGGCCGGGGAAGGGGTGGCGATACACCATCTCGGGCGGCAGGCCCAGGGCCACGCCCAGCTCGCGCACTTCGTCCTTGAACAAGTCGCGCAGCGGCTCCAGCAGCTTCAGGCCCAGCTGCTCGGGCAGGCCGCCCACGTTGTGGTGGCTTTTGATGACCACGGCCTTCTTGCTCTTGGCCCCGCCGCTTTCGATCACGTCGGGATAAATCGTGCCCTGGGCCAGAAAGCTCGCGCCCTTGTGGCCCGCGCCGCCGGCCTTGAGCTTTTCGGCCTCGGCCTTGAACACGTCGACAAACAGACGGCCGATGATTTTTCGCTTTTGCTCCGGCTCGCTCACGCCTTTCAGGGCATCCAGAAAGAGCTGGCTGGCGTCCACGCGCACCACGCGCGCGTGCAGCTTGCCGGCGAACATGTCCATCACCATGTCGCCCTCGTTGAGCCGCAGCAGGCCGTGATCGACGAACACGCAGGTGAGCTGATCGCCGATGGCGCGGTGAATGAGCGCGGCGGCCACGCTGGAATCCACGCCGCCGGACAGGCCCAGGATGACTTCTTCGTCGCCCACTTGCTGGCGGATGGCCGCCACGGCCTCTTCGATATGGCCCTGCATCACCCAATCGGGGCGGGCGGCGCAAATTTCCAGCGCAAAGCGCTCCAGCAGCGCGCGGCCCTGCACGGTGTGGGTGACTTCGGGGTGGAACTGCACGCCGTAAAAGCGCCGCGCCTCGTCGGCCATGCCGGCGATGGGGCAGCTGGCGGTGCTGGCCATCAGGGCGAAGCCGGGGGGCAGATCGGTGACTTTGTCGCCGTGGCTCATCCACACCTTGAGCATGGCGTGGCCCTCGGGGCTGTGGAAGTCTTCGATGCCGCCCAGCAAGGCGCTGCGGCCGTGGGCGCGCACCTCGGCGTAGCCGAACTCGCGCGTGTGGCCGCCCTGCACCTGGCCGCCCAGCTGCTGGGCCATCGTTTGCATGCCGTAGCAAATGCCCAGCACGGGCAGGCCCAGCTCGAAAACGGCATCGGGCGCGCGGTCATCCACTTCATACACGCTGGCGTGGCTGCCCGAGAGGACGATTCCTTTCAGACTGCCATCGGCGGCGTATTGACGCACCCAGTCGCTGCTGACGTCGCAGGGATGCACCTCGCAATACACATGCGCCTCGCGGATGCGGCGGGCGATGAGCTGGGTGACTTGCGAGCCGAAGTCAAGGATGAGGATCTTGTCGTGTTGCATGGCGTGAGGGGGCGCGAAAAAAAGCGCAAATGGTAATTGCGCCTTGCTGCCCCCGCCTTGCCTATATTCGGAAACAAAATTTTGATGAAAAAATCAGCAGAAATCCTGCAGCGCCCGCCAGTGCTGCGCAGCGCGCTATCAAATCAGGAGAAAACTGTGGATAACTCGCCGTTCCACAAGGCGTTTTGAGGCCGCAAAGCAAGCCGGTTTTTGAAAACCGGGCGGCTTGGCTGCCTTTCCCATTACGCATTCAGATACAAAATTTTGATTATCAAATAGGCAAACCGCCCGTAGTGCCCGTCAATACTGCGCAGTGCGCTATCAATTCAGGAGAAATCTGTGGATAACCTTGCCTGGAAACCGCATTGCGGGCGCTGCCGCCCGCCGGGTGAGGCGCCGGGATGGGCGGCGGGCCGGGCGTGCGCCGGAAGCCACAAGGGCGGGTGGGCGCTTGTGACACTTGTCACGGCCGGTGCGGCTTGCGTGCGCCGGGCGCGGGCGCTGGGGCGCGGCGGGCGCACAATGCGCGCTTTGCATTACAGGAGCTCACACATGCGACAACTTATTGCTCTGGCACTGCTGGGCGGCTTGCTGGGCGCGGCCCAGGCGCAAACGAGCGCGCCGGCAGAGGTGGCGCCCCCGGCCGTGCCCGTGGCCGCCCCGGCCGATGCGGCCCCGGCCGCTGCCCCGGCAGCGCCGGCCAAGGCGGCGGTGAAAAACCAGCCCGAGGCGGATTTGAGCGGCTTGCCGATTCGCCCCGATCCGAAAAAGCCCGATCCGGCGGTCTCGGAAATTGGCTCTACCTACACCTTCAACCCGGACGGGGTGAACTGCACGCTGTATCCGGCGCGCTGCCGCTGATCGGCGGGCGGCGAAAATTCCCGGCCTTCTGGCGTTGAACCAGGCCCCGGCAGTTCTGCGGCTGGCCGGGGCGGTTTTTTGGGGGCGATCCGGCAGGTAGCGGGTCGCCGTTTTTGTTTCTCTTTCTTGAAAAGGCCCTGACTGTGCAAGCGGCGTGGATGCTGGCAGCTTCGTTTTTCTTTGCCTGCATGAGCGTGTGCGTGAAGCTGGCCGCGCCGCATTTCGCGCCGCTGGAAATCGTGTTTTACCGGGGGCTGATCGGGGTGCTGCTGACGGGCGCGCTGGCGCGGGCGCAGGGGGTGACGCTGGCGACTGCCTATCCGTGGGGGCATGTGTGGCGCAATGTGGTGGGTGTGGGCTCGATGGGGGCGTGGTTCTACGCCATGACGGGCCTGCCGCTGGCCACGGCGATGACGCTCAACTACATGAGCAGCGTGTGGCTGGCCGCCTACATGCTGGGGCTGGCGCTGTGCCTGGGGCGCAGGCAGCAGCTGCGCGAGCAGTGGCCGCTGGCGCTGACGGTGCTGGCCGGGTTTGCGGGGGTGGCGCTGATGCTGCGCCCGGCCATTGCGCAAAACGCGCACATGCATGCGGCGGTGGGGCTGGTGTCGGGCATGACGGCGGCGCTGGCCTATATGCAGGTGGCGGCGCTGGGGCGGCTGGGCGAGCCCAATGAGCGCACGGTGTTTTATTTCTGCTGCGGCTGCACGCTGGCGGGGGCGGCGGCCACTTGCCTGACGGGCTGGCACTCGCTGGCCACGCCGCTGGCCTGGTGGCTGCTGCCGCTGGGGCTGTTTGCGGCGCTGGGGCAGCTGTGCCTGACGCGCGCCTACGCCAGCGGCTCGCCGCTGCTGGCGGCGAATTTGCAGTATTCGGGGATCGTGTTCGCCGCGCTGTTTGGCGTGGCGCTGTTCGATGAGCGCCTGGCGCTGGCCGGCTGGCTGGGCATGGCACTGATCATCGCCAGCGGCATGGCCGCGACGCTGTGGCGCGCGCGCCTGGCGCCGAAGGTGCGGGCATAAAAAAAGCCATGGGACAGGATTTTTTATCTGATTTAGTGGGGAATTGACAACCAAATGCACAGTGCATTGATTATTATCTTCGGTATTATTCCATTGTGAGCACAGAATTAGCAAGTCTTTTTTCTTTTCCAATCAGGGTGGTATAAAAACGCTGATCGATTCCGTAGAGAAGAAACTTTAGTTCATCGTCTGTCGATATCTCAATGGCCTTGCTTTCAGGATTGGATTTGAGCTTTTTCCCGCAATACTCCAATGTGTAGGCAATGATTTGGTCACGGTCAGTTTTAGATATTTTTTTTAAAGCGTCCATGGCTAAGGCAATGCGTTTTCGGTTTGGCTTGGAGACCTTGTCTACATTGTAGTTGTTTTTCAGGCAAATAAATTTATTTTGCAAAAAGGCATTCGTTTCTTCTGTAGTGGCTTCTTTGTAGAGAGAATCAATCCCATTGAAAATGCCAGTGATCGCAGACAAATTGCGAAACGCAAGGCAATTTGAATTCTTGAAATAAATTGCATCAGGTTGATCATTAATCATTAGGTAGTGGCAATTTTTTTGAATTGTCGCAACATTTCCAAAACAAATGGTTTTTTTCTTGATAAATAATGAGGGCGTTATGTTTTGAAAATAAAAATCACTTCCCTGAATGGAAAAAATGTAATCAATATTTCTGAATTGGTCTTTTCTTATGTTTGCGTAGTCTTTTGAATCAAAAGAATTTTGCAATAAATCGATACAAAAAGGCTGTTTGGTGAATTCATTAATAACGAACCATGAATCTTCATCAAGATTATGAATGGGTGAGTAAGGGATCTGGTTTGTTATAGTTATTTCATTATAAAGAGTGTGATCTGACACCAATTTAACGAAGGGGGTTTTCTGAAGTCGTTTTATTCTGGCTAGCACATGATCCATGTTGTTAGTCCCTTTCAATGAACGTGTAATCATTAATTCTAAAGGCCTGTTTGATGACTACATCATCTGGTTTTCTGTATTTAGTACAACTAATCAAAAAAATTTTTACATTATTTTTGTCGTGACATAATAAAAATCATATTTTATTAAAAATATCGGATTAAAATATGGACCTTGGGATGAGAAGGTGAAAATGAGAACCATAATGAAAACGAATACAAAAGTCCCCCAGTCATCAATACTTAAAGCAACAAAAAAATACCCTAGATAACTTGGTAAAAAATTAAAATTTACATTTTCTATGCTCGTGACGTCACCTGGCTTAAATTCATCCTTATCAAGATATTTGCTTAAAAAAATTATTAATTTTGCAAATATTAATAAGACAGATGCGTAAAAAATGTAATCTGCCACATTTAACCAGATATTTGTGAATTCCGAGGCTCCAAGTCTCGACAAACAGCGGCTCGGTGAGTATCCTTTTTTCACGATGAATGTAATAAACAACAATGATGTGGCATTGATGGTTAAAAGTAATTTAAAAATAATATGCACTATTGCCCCTTACTCTTGCTGTGGGTTTTGTCAATCATTATTTTTATCAAGATGGAATTTGAGTGTAAATTGCATTTTTAAATTATTCCATGTGTGTTGGTGTGGTTTGTTTAATTGCTAGGTGGTTACATGTTTTTGTTAGAGAAATTAAAATAAGCGATATTTATTTTATGGATGTGCCGATTGCCGAATGGCAAGTCTTGCGTGGAATTCGGATTATTTGATTTTATGGTTCGCTTGAATTATTTATGTTGCCGACGAATAGGCATTATATACATCCCTTATGTCACTATCGAATTTAATATTAAATTTATTATTTTAATCTTTAAATAGAGGTCGGGTGCGCGGTAGATTTATTATCTCAAAGAGACAATGTCCAGCTTTAAATAAGTCAGGGGGAATTACTCGGCACGCGACCTGCCTGAATCTAAAGATCGTTAAACATTGAACAGAAAGTTCATCACATCGCCGTCCTTGACCACGTAGTCCTTGCCCTCGGCGCGCATCTTGCCGGCTTCTTTTGCGCCTTGTTCGCCCTTGTGCGCGATGAAGTCTTCAAAGGAGATGGTCTGGGCGCGGATGAAGCCGCGCTCGAAGTCGCCGTGGATGACGCCGGCCGCCTGCGGGGCGGTGTCGCCGATGTGGATGGTCCAGGCGCGCACTTCTTTCACGCCGGCGGTGAAGTAGGTTTGCAGGCCCAGCAGGCGGAAGGCGGCGCGGATGAGGCGGTTCAGGCCCGGTTCGGCCTGGCCCATTTCTTCCAGGAACAGGGCCTTGTCCTCGTCGGCCATGTCGGCCATTTCGGATTCGATCTTGGCGCAGATGGCCACCACGGGCGCGTTCTGGCTGGCGGCGTAGTCCTTGAGGCGCTCCAGCAGGGGGTTGTTCTCGAAGCCGTCTTCGGCCACGTTGCCCACGAACATGGCGGGCTTGGCGGTGATGAGGCAAAGGGGCTTGAGCAGCGCCTTGTCTTCGGCAGAAAGCTCCAGCGTGCGCACGGGGCGGCCTTCGTTGAGGGCGGCCTGCACGGGCGCGAGCAGCTTGAGCATGGCAGCGGCTTCCTTGTCGTTGCCGCTTTTGCTGGCCTTGGCGTAGCGCTGCACGGCTTTTTCCACCGTGCCCAGGTCGGCCAGGCAAAGCTCGGTCTGGATGACTTCAATGTCGGCTATTGGGTCGACCTTGCCGGCCACGTGCACCACGTTGGGGTCTTCAAAGCAGCGCACCACGTTGACGATGGCGTCGGTTTCGCGGATGTGCGCCAGAAACTGATTGCCCAGCCCTTCGCCCTTGCTGGCGCCGGCCACCAGTCCGGCGATGTCCACGAATTCAACGATGGCCGGCACGATGCGCTCGGGCCGGATGATGGCGGCCAGCTCGGCCAGGCGCGGGTCGGGCACTTCCACCACGCCGGTGTTGGGCTCGATGGTGCAAAAGGGGTAGTTCTCGGCGGCGATGCCGGCTTTGGTGAGGGCGTTGAACAGGGTGGATTTGCCCACGTTGGGCAGACCCACGATGCCGCATTGCAGGCTCATGGCGGGGCTTTCTCTGAGGGGGGATAAAGGGGGCGGATTCTATGGGCGGGGGTTGCGGGCCGAAGGAGCCTGCTTCGCATCCGCGCCCCGGCTTCAGCGGCATGCCGGGGCGGGGCTAAAGCGGGTGGGCAGGGCGGCTAGGGCATCGCAGAAGCGCTGGCAGTGTGTGTTCATGGCGGGATGCAATGCCCGCTTACAGCCAGTGCCAGTTGTGGCGGGTAAAGCCGTTCAGGAAATCGGGGGGCGCGGTGTGCAGGCGGCTGCTGCCGTCTGCGACGGGGCCTTCTTTTTCAAGCAGTGCCATGCAGCCGGGGGGCAGTTGGCCGTCAGGGCCGAATTCGAGTTCCTTTATCTTGACGCTTTGCGTGATGCCGTTGGCGTGCGTGGTTTGCGAAAAGGGCTGGCCGGTGTGGCCGTGAAAGTGCCAGTCAAAGGGCAGCTCGTTGAGCAGCCAGGCCACGTCGGCGCTGCCCTGGCCGTCTTGCGCACTCAGGGGCTGGTCGTGGGTGATGAGGGCGTCAAAGTGCGCGCGCCGGGCTTTGCGAGCGAGTTGGCGCAGGCTCTGGCGTTCGTAGTCTTGTATGTAGGGCGGCGCGCTGCGGCCTTTGGTGTCGCCAATGCGGCCTATGCCGACGAGGCTGAGGCGGTCGGTTTCTTTGTGCCCTGTTGGCGCTTTTTGCATTTCCCAGAGCTGGCCCGTGCGCAGCACGCGGATGCGGCCGTAGCAGTCAATGGCGAAATCGCACTGGCCCGCCCGGGCGGCGGGGGCTTCCAGCGCATCCAGAAAGGCGTGGTCTTCATGGTTGCCGCGCACGCAGAGCATGTGCAGGCCAAGTTGCTGCAAAAACAGGGCAATTTGCGGCTGCGGCGTGGTGAACTGGCGCAAAAAGCCCAGCTCGTCGGCATCAGTGCGGGCATGGCGCAAGGTGGCCTTGTCCAGCCGGGTGCGGTCGGCAAAGGCGCCCATGTCGCCGCATTGCACGATTAAATCCACCTTGCAGCCGCTTTGGCGCTGCCAGTGGTCCACCATCTTGAAGGGCAGCAGAAATTTGCCGTGAATGTCGGCAAACAGGGCGACGCGGATCATGGGTGGCGATTGTGCAAGCCCGGGCCATCTTGCCGCGCGGGTCTGCCCGCGTGATCTGCCGGGAGGCGTTTGTGATTCACGCCTTGCTGCGGCGCAGCTTGCGGGTGTCGCCCTGGTTTTTGGCGGTGCAGGCCCAAGCCTGGCAGGGGTGTTTGCGTTGCCGGATTGGGCCTTGAGCGTTTGCGCCGGGTGCGGGGCGATCAGCGGTGCAGGGTTTTCATGGCGCGTTCCACTTCGCGCTTGCCCTCGCGCTCCTTGATGGTGTCGCGCTTGTCGTGCGTGTCCTTGCCGCGGGCCAGGGCGATTTCGCATTTGGCGCGGCCGTTTTTCCAGTGCAAGTTCAGCGGCACCAGCGTGTAGCCCTTTTGCTCTACCTTGCCGATCAGGCGGCGGATTTCGTCGCGGTGCATCAGCAGCTTTTTGGTGCGGGCCGAGTCGGCGCGCACATGCGTGCTGGCCGTGCCCAGCGGGTTGATCTGGCAGCCAATCACAAACAACTCGCCGCCGCGGATGACCACATAGCCGTCGGTGAGCTGCGCCTTGCCCGCGCGCAGGGCCTTGACTTCCCAGCCTTCGAGCACCATGCCCGCCTCGTAGCGGTCTTCAAAAAAGTAGTTGAAGGCCGCTTTTTTGTTGCTGGCGATCAGGGGATTGGGGGCCGCCTTGGCGGCAGGTTTTTTGGAGGCCATGCCTAGAATCGGGCGCGAGAAAAAAGCCAAGGATTTTCCATGAAAACCGTACGCAAATCGGTGCTGATCTGGTATAGCGCCCACGAAATGTTTCAACTGGTGATCGACGTGGCGCGCTACCCCGAATTTCTGCCCTGGTGCAGCCTGGGCCGCGTGATCGAGCAGCACGATGAGCGCAGCATGAGCGCCGAGGTGGGCATGGCATTCAAGGGCCTGCGCCAGAGCTTTGTCACCCGCAACACCTTCGTGCCCGATCGCCAGTTGCGCATGGATTTGGTCAGCGGGCCTTTTTCCGCCCTGCACGGCGTGTGGAACTTCGAGCCGGTGGGCGACGGCAGCGAGCGCGCCTGCCGCGTCAGCCTGGCGCTGGACTATGACTTTTCCAGCCGCGCGCTGGCCATGCTGGTGGGGCCGGTTTTCGACAAGATCGCCAGCACCATGGTGGACGCCTTCATCCAGCGCGCCGAGCAGGTCTATGGCAGCGTCGCCTGAAGCCGCCGCGCTGCACATCACCGTCGCCTGGGCCAGCGGCCCGCGTCAGGTGCAACAGGCCCGGCTGCGCCTGCCCGCCGGCAGCACCGTGACCCAGGCCGTGCAGGCCAGCGGGCTGCTGGCCGATCTGGACGAAGCCACGCGCGCCAGCCTGGGTTACGGCATCTGGGGCCGCCGCGCCAGCGCTGACACCCCGTTGCAAGAAGGCGACCGCATCGAAATCTGCCGCCCCCTGCTGGCCGACCCCAAACAGGCTCGCCGCGCCCGCTTCGCCAACCAGGGCGCCCGCAGCGCCGGCCTCTTCGCCCGCCGCCGCCCCGGCGGCAAGGCCGGCTATTGAAGCCCGTCCCGGGTTGAAGTGTTCACAACTGATTACATGAATTTGCCTATCAAATAGGCAAATCGACCGCAGCGCCCGTCAATGCTTCGAAGAGTGCTATCAAATCAGGAATTTTCTGTGGATAATCTATGATTTTTGGGCGCGTTTGAGGGTCGCAGGCGGGCGCAAAAAACCGCCTGCCTGCTCGCGGGGACGGTGGAGGAAGGCTTGGTTTCGGGCACGCGCGGTGTCGATGGGCGCAAGATTTGTCTGCGGTTGGTGCGGGGGAAAGGGCAGATGCGGGGCGAGGTTGATTTGCCTGTCAAATCAGCAAACCGCCCGCAGCGCCCGTCAATGCTGCGAAGTGCGCTATCAAAACAGGAAAAATCTGTGGATAACCTGGCTCGCAAAAGCAGGGCCGGCAAGCTCCGGGGGCGGAATTCCCAAGCCATCCCCAGCGCAGGCATGGAAGCGTTTTTGCTCCTCAAACGCCACACAACAGCGCCCCCAAAAGCCCCGCCCGCTGATTTTTTGCTTCCCCATCAAGCCGCCCCAAAGGCCCGCGCGGAACGGGAAAAGCCGGGAACGTGCCCGAAAGCGCCTGCATTGGCCCAAACCGCCCGCAGGCGCTGGACGATGAGGGGCGCGCGGATCGGACGGTGCCTTCGGATGGCGTTTCTGGGCGGGTTTTCAGACGCGGCCTTGAGCGCAGGGCAATTCCGATCCGTGCGCGCGGGCGGCGAAGAAGCCGCGCGGCAGGGAATTTGCTTCTTGTATTTGGATACAAGATTTTGCTTATCAATTCAGCAAAAGCTCCGCAGCGCCTGTCAATGCTGCGAAGGGCGCTATCAAATCAGGAATTTTCTGTGGATAACTTTTGATTTTCGGGTGCGGGCGGATGCAAGAGCCGCTTGCCGTTTGCGTGAGGGAACGCGGATGGGCTTGGTTTCGGGCGCGTGCAGTGTCGATGGCCGCAAGAGTTGCCTGTGGTTGGTGCGGGGGGAAGGGCAGATGCGGGGCAGGGTTGATTTGCTTATCAAATCAGCAAACCGACCGCAGCGCCCGTCAATGCTGCGAAGTGCGCTATCAAATCAGGAGAAATCTGTGGATAACTTGTTATTTTCGGGTGCGTGTGAGGGTCGCGGGCGGGCGCAAAAAAACCGCCTGCCTGCTCGCGGGGCGGGCGAGCGCGGGCAGGCGGCGGGGATGGGCTTAGTTTTTGGGGGCGAGGGCCTGGGCAGTGGCGAGCATGGCGTCGGCCAGGGCTTGCACGGGGTCGGGGGCGTTTTCGCGCAGGACGACGACGGGCAGCGCGCCGGATTGGGCGATGGCTGCGCTCAGGGCTTCGTCGGGCGGAGTGTGGGTGAGGAGGACGCGGGGCTGGTGCCGGGCGATGGCCGCTTTCAGGGCGGCGGGGGCCTGGGCGTCGTCTTGCGGGGCTTGCCAGGTTGCGGCTTCGAGCTGCAAGGCGGCGGCCAGGGTTTGCACGCGGGGGGTGAGCAGCAGGGCGGGCAGGGCGTCGGCCTGGGCCAGTTGGCGGCTGGCTTCAAACTGGGCTTGTTGCAGGCGCTGGTTGATGGCGATGAGGTTGGCTTGCAGGCGTGGGCCGTGGTCGGGGGCCAGGCGGGCCAGGCTGTCGGCCAGCGTCATGGCCATGCGCGCGAGGTTGGCGCTGTCTTGCCAGGGCTGGGCGATGAGCACGCTGGGGCGCGCGTCGCCGCCTGCGGTTGGCACGGACAGGGCGATGCCGGGCAGCTCGCCTTCGATGGGGGTGGCCAGGTCGATTTCGACGATGTGGATGTTGGCGCGGCGCGCCAGCGGGTAGAGCTGGTCGTCGGGCCAGACGGAGCGCAGGGTGAGCACGGCCTGGGACTGGCTGGCGGCGGCCAGCAGCTCATCCAGCCCCTTGCCGCCGGCCAGATAGGCGGGCTGGCGGCTGGCGGGCAGGCGGGCGGGGGCGGCGGGGGTGATTTCGATGGGGGTGTCTTTGACAAGCTGCCGCGCAAGGCCGAGCACGACGGGGTGGCCGGCGATGACGCGCAGGGGGGCGCTGGCTTGCGCCTGGGGCTGCGGCGGCAGCGCGACGGTGGCGCAGGCGGGCTGGGCGGTGAGCAGGACGGCGATCAGGGCAGAGGAGAGCAGGGCGGCGGGGGCGGTGCGTTTCATGGTTGGTTGGGGCAGGGGATGAAAGGGGGCTTATTGGAGCTTTCGGGGCGATCGGAGGGGCTATTGCCCTGGGTGCGCGGCGGCTTTTTGCAGTGCGGAGGCGATGAGCATTTGCGTGCCGAACCAGCCCCAGTAGATGCGGTGGCGGCGGATGGCGCGGCCTGCCAGTTCCATGAATTCGAGGATGTCCACTTGCTCGCCCTGCGGCGTGGCGCGGGGGTATTCCCACACGAGCAGGTTGCCGCTGGCGAGGTAGCGGCCGTCGCGGTGCCAGCGCACCAGTTCGTTGGGGCGGCGGCGCGTGCCTTCGACCAGGAATTCGCGGATTTGCGCGTGGCCGCGCAGCACGCCGTCGGCGCGGTTCAGGAGGATGGGCGCAAGGGGCGATTCCAGTTCGGCATCGGGCGTGCAGAGGGCCAGCAGGGCGTCCACGTCGCGGCTGCGGGCGGCTTCGTGCCAGCGGGTGTAGATGTATTCGGCGGCTGTCATGGCGGGGGCTACAGCGCTGTGGGTTGCGTTTTGCGCATGCGCAAGGCGATGGCGAGCAGAAAGAGCGCGCCGGCGCACAAGATGATGGCTGCGCCCGAGGGCACGGGGATGTCCAGCGCCACGGGCACGGTGATGCCCACCAGCGTGCAGACGGTGGCAAAGACCACGGTGAGCCAGAAGAAGCTGCGCATGGAGGTGGCCAGCAGCCGCGCGGTGGCGGCGGGGATGACGAGCAGCGCGCCTACCAGCAGCGCGCCGATGACCTTGACGGCGGCCACGGTGATGAGGGTGACGAGCATGACGAACACGTAGTCCAGCCACTGCACGGGCAGCTTGCGCGCCTGCGCCAGCGGGGCGTGAAAGCTGGCGAGCATGGCGCGGTTGTAGGTGCGGTGCAGCGCCGCCAGGGTGAAGGCGGTGACGATGGCGAGCACGGCCAGATCGCGGCCATTGACGGTGAGCACGGAGCCAAAGAGCACGTTTTCCAGAATGTGGATGTTGATGCGCGCGGCCAGCACCATCAGCAGGCTGGAGCCGAGCGCGAGCGAGACGGCCAGAAACACGCCGATGAGCGTGTCGGGCGACAGGCCCGTGCGCCCGCGCAGGTAGTTGAGCAGCAGGCCGAACAGGATGCAGAAGGCAAACAGGCTGCCGTAGGGGCTGGTGGTGGGCTCGCCCACCATGATGCCGATGGCCGTGCCGGTGAGGGCGGCGTGGCCCACGGCTTCGGAGAAGAAGGCAAAGCGCTTGACGACCACGAGCGTGCCCAGCCCGCCCAGCAGGGGGCCGAGCAGCACGCCGGCCAGCAGGGCGTTGACGACGAAGCCGTATTGCAGCATTTGCGGCAGCCAGCCGGCGGCTACGCCCGACTGGAGCGCCTGGTGCAGGCTTTCAAGCAGGGAGGCAGAGGTCATGCGGCTTCCTTCTGGGGGCGGTCGGCCGGGGTTGATTCTTCGAGGGCGGAGGCGGCGCCGTGGGTGAACAGTTGCAGCAGCATGGCCGCGTCGCCCAGGGCGGCGGGCGTGTGCGTCCAGAGCAGGCGGCCTCGGGTGAGGGCGGTGACGCGGTCGGCCAGGCGGCGCACAGCGGCCAGGTCGTGCTCCACCCAGACGACGGTGGCGCCCTGGCTGCGCCACTGGGCAAGCAGGGTTTCGAAAACATCCATGCCGGCGCGGTCGAGCGCGGCCATGGGTTCGTCCAGCAGCACGATTTGCGCCGGCGGCAGCAGGCTTTGCGCCAGCAGCACGCGCTGACGCTCGCCGCCGGAGAGATCGCCCATGCGGCGGTCAATCTTGTGGGCCATGCCCACGCGCTCGAGTGCGCCCAGCAGGCGTTCGCGCACGGCGCGGCGCAGGCCCAGATAGAGGGGGCGCTGCTGCTGGAGCATGCAGCCCATGAAGTCCTGCACCGTCATGGGCAGGGTGCGGTCGCACTCGATGGCCTGGGGCACATAGGCCAGCACGCCCGGCTGCGGGCCGGGCCAGTGCAGGGTGACGCTGCCGGTGTGCGGCTGCATGCCCAGCACGGTTTTGATGAGGCTGCTTTTGCCGCAGCCGTTGGGGCCGACCAGGGCGTGCACTTCGCCCGCGTGCACTTGCCAGTCAATGCCTTGCAAGATGCGGGTGGCGCCCAGTTGCAGGCTCACGTTTTGCAGGCGCAGGGCCGGGCCTGCGGCTGTCGCCGGGGCGTTCATGCGCGCGATTCCTCGATGGCGCGCACGACGGTGTCGAGGTTGTGCGCCATGTCTTTTTCAAATTTGTCAGCGGTGTAGGGGCCGTGCGAGATGTGGGTGAGCGGATAGACGCGCACGCCGGTTTCGCGCACCAGGGTTTGCACGAAGCCGGTGGGGTTGTCCTGCTCGGCAAAGAGCACGCGGATGTCTTGCGCGCGCAGGCGCTCGACCATGCTTTTGAGCTGCGAGGCGCTGGGCTCCATGCCGTGCGCGGGCTCGACGACGGCGCTTACTTCCAGGCCGAATTCGCGCAGCAGATAGTCATAGGCGCCGTGGATGGTGGCCACGCGAAAGTGGGCGGCCGGGCCTTGCTTGACGCGGGCCAGGGCATCGGCGCGCAGCTTGCGCAGGCGGCGGTTGTAGGCGCGGGCGTTGTCTTCAAAAAACTGCGCGTTTTCGGGCGAAATCCCGCCCAGGCCGCGGGCAATGGTGCCGACCTGGATCATGGATGCGCTGATGGAGATGAAGGTGTGCGCATTGACCGCCCGGCCTTGCGGCGTGCCCAGGGCCATGGCCGAGAGCAGGGGCACATCGGCATTGGCGTTGATGACCGGCAGGCGGGGCTTTTCGCTGGCGGCAATCATGCGCTGGGCAAAGTCGTCGTGGCCCACGGCGTTGAGCACGGCCACGTCCATCTGGCCGATGCGCTTGATGTCTTCGGAGCGCGGCTCGTAGGCGTGGGGGTTGAAGCCGGCGTCAATGAAGGGCAGCACCTCGGCCCGATCCTGCGCAATGTTGCTGACGAAGCTGTAGTAGGGGTGCAAGGTGATGCCGACCTTGAGCTTTTCTGCTGCGCGCGCCGGGCGGCCGGGCAGTGCCGCAGAGGCTGCCAGGGCGGCAGCGGCCAGCAGGGCCTGGCGGCGGTTGAAGGCGAGGGAAGACGGCAAGGGGGAGGAGGATGGGGAGTGCATGGTGTGCGGCATGGAGAGCGGATGGGGGGCGGAGGTTAGTGCTTGGGTTTTACGTCGCTTGCGTGCGCGGCCACTTGCTGCCAGCCGTGGGCGATCAGGTCATCGTCATGCAGGCCGGCGGGCTCTGGCGCTGCGCCGGGGCCGGTGCGTAGCCAGACGTCGAAGCGGCTTTCGGCATCTTGGGTTTTCGCGCCTTTGAGATTGGGCAGACGCCAGAGCATGGGACGGTGGGTGGCGGCGGACTCATCGCTGGCGGCAGCGACGCCCAGGTAGGCATAAAGCCCTTCGGCCTGCACCACGCGCCATTGGCGGCTGCCGCGGCGCTGGGCGGTCAAGTCCGCATCGAAGGGCGGCCAGCCTTCATCGGCCCACCATTGCGGCGCAGGAGGCGGCAGCGCGCCGCCCAAAGAGCGCCATTCGTCAAAAACCGCCTGCAAATCGGTGTAGATGCCCTGCTCTGCGGCAGACAGGCCCGTGGCCAGATCAATCTGATGCGTTTGCAGGGTCATTTCCTGCTGCATATGGCGCTGCCAGCTCACCACAAAGGCCGACAGCACCAGCACCAGCGCCACGGTGATCAGAACCCAGCGCGTTTCACGCGCAGCGCCGGCAGGGGGAACGCGCTGCACGTATCCGGCAGGCAGCGCGGGCGAGGTTTGCGCCTCGCTCATTTGATTTCGGCGTGATCGATTTCAGCGGAGTGGCCTTCGCCGGCGTCCATCTGCACGTAAAAATCCTGTTTGGGGCGGTCAAAACGCACTTGGGACTGGGCATCCAGTGCGCCTTTCCACAGCACCTTGTCTTCGTAGGACTTGACGATGATGTCCACGCCTGCGGCATCGCTGCCGTCGGAAAAACCGCCCTCGCATTTCACATGCGCAGCGCCATCGGCCTTGCAGCGAAATTGCACGGAGTGCGCATGCGCGACTCCGCTCATCAGGCACAAAGCCGCAACCAGGGAAGCAGGGAAAAGTTTCAGCATGTTTGTCCTCGTTTGTGAAACAATGGTCGATGCGATTTAATCGCAACAAACGGCTGAAGATACCTGATTTGCCGCAATCCCTGCGGATACTGCGTTTTCATCACTTTCAATCACACAGGAAATTCAACATGACTCCACGTCTGACTCTTGCCCCCCTTGCCCTTGCCCTGACTCTACTGACGCCCGCGGCCCAGGCCCATGATTTGTGGCTGGCCAAAGTGCACGGCGAGCAAACGCTTTTCAATGGGCACTCGCCTTTCGACACCGACGGCTATGACCCGAACACGGTGGTGGAGGCGCGCGCCTACAAAAACGGCAAGCCGCAGCTGGCCACCATCGTGCGCCACCACAACCAGCGCTACGCCACCATCAAATCGGAGGCGCCCGGCCTGGTGGGTCTGACCCGCGATGGGGGTTTTTGGGTCAAGACGAAAGACGGCAAATGGCACAACCAGAGCCGCAACGAAATCAGCAATCCGCAAGACATTGCCCTTTCGCTGCGCAGCCTGAAGATGGTGGGCTCCTACCTCACGCCGCGCGAGCCAGTGACCCGCATGGGCTATGACCTGGAAATCGTGCCTGCCAGCAATCCCGCCAAACTCAAGCAGGGCGATCCGCTGGAGGTGCAGGTGTTTTACATGGGCAAACCGCTGGCAGGCGCAAAAATCAATACCGATTTATTCGATCCGAATGCCGCCAAAATCAGCACGGATACCGAAGGCAAGGCTACATTGAAAGTCAATCACGCCGGATATAACGCCATTTCCGCTTCCCATTCTGTTCCCTATCCTGATTCCAAATTGGCCGATCAAAACAGTCTAGTCTATACGCTGAGTTATGTCACCTCGGTGGCGCATCATTAATCAGCAAAAGGCCATAAAAAAACGCCCCGCCTGAATTGGCGGGGCGTTTCTTATTGAGATTCCGATAAATCCGGTTTTCAAATTACCGGATCGGTTTTGTCAGGCAGCCGGTGTTTCTTCTTCAGCGGCGGGTTCATCGTCACTGCCGGCAGGCGTTACCACCGTAACCAGCACGGGATTGACCTTGCCATGCAGAACAGGTTTGACGCCCTTGGGCAGTTGGATGTCGTCCAAGTGCAGCGTGGCGCCTTTTTCCAGCTTGGACAGATCCACCTCGATGGCTTCCGGCAAATCGGCGGGCAGGCAGGAAACTTCGATTTCCGTTACCACGTGATTGATCAGAGCCTTGCCCAGTTTCACGGCCGGGGATTCTTCCTCGCCCTTGTAGTGCAGGGGCACTTTGGTGTTCAGGCGGGTTTTGGCCGAAACGCGCTGGAAATCAATATGCAGGATTTGCTGGCGCACGGGGTGCATTTGCAAATCGCGCAGCAGGACTTTGCTGACCTGGCCGTTGATTTCCATATCCAGCACGGAAGAGTGGAAAACCTCTTTTTTCACGGCTTGCCACAGGGCGTTGTGATCCAGCTCGATCAGGTAAGGCTGGGCATCTCCGCCGTAAACAATACCGGGCACCTTGCCCGCATTACGCAGGCGGCGGCTCGCACCCGTACCTTGCGTGGAACGCTCAAAAGCGACAAATTTCATGATTAACTCCAAATGTGAATCCGGCCGCGACCAGCACGGAATTCATTAATAAAAAAGTCCACCCTGAATCGGGTGGACCGCAGATATTCCGCAGATCAAAACAGGGTGTCTTGCTCCAGGAACAAACTCATGACCGATTCGCCGCGCGCAATGCGCTGTATCGTTTGCGCAAACAGGGGCGCAACGGAAACCTGGCGAATCTTGTTGCATTGCACGGCGGCGGGGGACAGCGGAATGGTGTTGGTCACCACCACTTCGTCCAGGGCCGTGCCCTGGCTGATGCGCTCGATCGCCGGGCCGGAAAAAATCGGGTGCGTGCAATAGGCGTAAACCTTTTTGGCGCCGCGCTCCTTGAGCACTTCGGCCGCCTTCACCAGCGTGCCGGCCGTGTCGATCATGTCGTCCATGACGACGCAGTTGCGTCCTTCGATGTCGCCGATGACGTGCATGACCTCGCTCACATTCGCCTTGGGGCGGCGTTTGTCGATGATGGCCAGC
This sequence comes from Ottowia sp., assembly GCA_052170415.1. Taxonomy (GTDB): domain Bacteria; phylum Pseudomonadota; class Gammaproteobacteria; order Burkholderiales; family Burkholderiaceae_C; genus Ottowia. The sequence continues at coordinate 99,314 of JBQNAO010000002.1, forward strand.
TCGCAGCCCAGTTGCTTGGCCAGGGCGCGGGCGCGCACCACGCCGCCCACATCGGGGCTGACGACCAGCAGGTCGGAATAATTTTTCTGCCGCAGATCGCCCAGCAGCGCCGGCGATGCATAGATGTTGTCCACGGGGATGTCGAAAAAGCCCTGAATCTGGTCGGCGTGCAAGTCCATGGTGAGCACGCTGGCCACGCCCACGGTTTGCAGCAGGTTGGCCACCACTTTGGCGGAGATGGGAACGCGGGTTGAGCGGGGGCGGCGATCCTGCCTGGCGTAGCCGAAGTAGGGGATGACGGCGCTGATGCTTTCTGCCGACGCGCGCTTGAGCGCATCCACCATGATGAGCAGCTCCATCAGGTTTTCGTTGGTGGGCGCGCAAGTCGGCTGCACGACGAACACATGGCGGCCCCGGATGTTTTGCTTGATTTCGACAGTCACCTCGCCGTCGGAAAAACGGCTGACGTTGGCTGCTCCCAGCGTGGTGCGCAGGCCGCTGGCGATTTCCTGGGCGAGCGCCACGTTGGCGTTGCCGGTGAAAACCAGAAAGTCGTGAGGAGTGGAGGGCTGCATGGACAGGCTCGCGGGCGTTGAATGATTTTGTGCGTGCCGCGCAGCATGGCGCAGGTTCAAAGAATTTGGCAGGGGAGGAAGGACTCGAACCCTCGCATGTCGGAATCAAAATCCGATGCCTTGACCAACTTGGCGACTCCCCTGCGCGGGATGACTTGTGCAAGTCACCCTTGAACCTTGCTTGAATGCCACCTGAGTAGCGGATGCATTTCAAGACTGTTGCATTCCCTGGCCTGCCAGCCTTCGGGAAGAACGGGAAACGGGCCTTTCCAGTCCCTGCCGATCACTGCGAAAACGGCGCTTCCAGAGCCGGTCATCCTGGGATTAAAGCCTGCTGATTGCAGCAGTTTGATCGCCTGGACAACTTGCGGGTTGATTCGCTCGGCCACTGGTTGCAGATCGTTTTTGCCAAAGGCAAACGGGTTTGCAACGAAAGGCGGAACTATAGCAGGTTTTGTATCGCGTTTCAGATCGGGGGCGCGAAAAATTTGCGCCGTGTCCAGCCCGCCTGGGGGTTTGACGACCCAAAAGCGCGCGGGCGGCAGGGGCAGGGTTTGCAGTTTTTCGCCTATGCCTTCTGCCCAGGCGGCGCGGCCGTGCAGGAAAAAGGGCACGTCGGCGCCCAGGCCCAGGCCGATTTGCGCCAGCGCCTGCGCGGGCAGGTTCAGGCGCCAGAGGCGGTTGAGCGCCAGCAGCGCGCTGGCCGCGTCGGAGGAGCCGCCGCCCATGCCGGCCTGCATGGGGATGCGTTTTTCCAGGCGGATGTGCGCGCCGGCCGTGCAGCCCGTGGCCGTTTGCAGGGCGCGGGCGGCGCGCACGATCAGGTCGTCGGGGGGCAGGGCAGCGCCGGCGTCTTCGCGGCTGATGCGGCCGCCTGCGCGCAGCTCCAGGTGCAGGGTGTCGCACCAGTCGATGAGCGTGAAGGCCGATTGCAGCAGGTGATAGCCGTCGGCGCGGCGGCCGGTGATGTGCAAAAACAGGTTGAGTTTGGCCGGGGCGGCCACGTCATACAGAGCGCGCATGAGGAAAAACTCAGACCACGCGGCAGACCTGCTGCGGCTTGAAGCCGAAATGCGCGTCGCGCCCCTTGCGGGCGCGGGCGGCCAGGGCGTTGTTGAGGCTGCGCACTTCCAGCGTTTCCTCGCGCGCCTTGCCGCCGCGGCCTGTGCCGCTGATGCGGATGCTGCGTGCGTAGGCGGCGGCGCCGGCCAGGCGGTCGCCCGGCTCCAGCGCCATGAGGGTCAGGCCCCGGCCGCCTTTTTCCAGCAGCCGCAGCTCCGAGAGCGCAAAAGTCAGCAGCCTTCCCTGGGCGGAGACGCAGGCCACGTGCGTGGCCGCCTCGCCATCTGCGGCGGCGGGGGCGATGGGCGCGGGGCGGCACAGCTGCGCGCCTTCGGCCAGGGTGATGAATGCCTTGCCGCCCTTGTGGCGCGAGAGCATGTGCTCCACCTGGGCGATGAAGCCGTGCCCGCTGCTGGCGGCCAGCAGCAAGGCGGCGCTGGGCGGGCCGGCGAAGTAGTGCACCGGCTGCGTGCCCGGCTCCAGTTCGATGAACGAGGTCACGGGCTGGCCGTCGCCGCGCGCGCCGGGCAGGCTGGCCACGGGCACGCTGTAAACCCGCCCGCCGCTGCCGAACACCAGCAGGTGATCGACGCTGCGGCACTCGAAGGTGGCATACAGCCCGTCGCCGGCCTTGAAGGCAAAGCCTGCCGCGTCGTGGCCGTGGCCCTGGCGCGTGCGCGCCCAGCCTTTTTCGCTGATGACCACCGTCACCGGCTCATCGGGCACTTTCACCTCGGCGCTGGCTTTCTGCTCGGTCTGAATCAGCGTGCGCCTGGCGTCGGCGAACTGCTGCGCGTCCTGCTCGATTTCGCTGGCCATCAGGCGGCGCAGCGTGGCCGGGTTGTCCAGGATGTCTTGCAGCTCGGTCTGCTGGCGTTGCAGCTCGGCCAGCTCCTGCTCGATCTTGATGGCTTCGAGCCGGGCAAGCTGGCGCAGGCGGATTTCCAGAATGTCATCGGCCTGCCTTTCGGTGAGGGCAAAGCGGGCGATCAGCGCCGCCCGCGGCTCGTCGCTTTCGCGGATGAGGGCGATTACCTCGTCGATGTTGAGCAGCACGATTTGCCGCCCTTGCAGGATGTGGATGCGCTCTTGCGCCTTGCCCAGCCGGTGCTGGCTGCGGCGCGTGAGCGTGGCCTGGCGAAAGGCGATCCACTCTTGCAGCATTTGCCGCAGGCTTTTTTGCACCGGCCTGCCGTCCAGCCCCACCATCGTCAGGTTGATGCTCACGCTGGTTTCCAGGCTGGTGTGCGCCAGCAGCGTTTGCGCCAGCTCCTGCTGGCTCACCGTGCGGCTTTTGGGCGAGAGCACGATGCGCACCGGCGCCTGCTTGCCCGATTCGTCGCGCACTTCATCGAGCACGGCCAGCACCGTTGCCTTGAGCTGGTTTTGCTCCTGCGTCAGCGCCTTCTTGCCGGCCTTCACCCTGGGGTTGGTGAGCTCCTCGATTTCCTGCAACACGCGCTGGGCGGAAACGCCCGGCGGCAGCTCCGTCGCCACCATCTGCCACTGCCCGCGCGCCAGCTCCTCGATCTGCCAGCGCGCGCGCGCCTTCAGGCTGCCCCGGCCCGTGCGGTAAGCCTCGTGAATATCGGCGGCCGGGCTGATGATTTGCCCCCCGCCGGGGTAATCCGGCCCGGGCAGCAGGGCAAACAGCGCCTCGTCGGGCAAATGCTCGTCGGCCAGCAGCGCCAGGCAGGCGTCGGCCACCTCGCGCAAGTTGTGACTGGGAATCTCGCAGGCCAGCCCCACCGCAATCCCGCTGGCGCCGTTGAGCAGGGCAAAAGGCAGGCGCGCCGGCAGCTGCACCGGCTCTTGCGTGCTGCCGTCGTAATTGGGGCGAAAGTCCACCGTCGCCTCGCCGATTTCGGCCAGCAGCAATTGCGTGATGCGCGACAGGCGCGCTTCCGTGTAGCGCATCGCCGCCGCCCCGTCGCCGTCGCGGCTGCCGAAATTGCCCTGCCCGTCGATCAGCGGGTAGCGCAGCGAAAAGTCCTGCGCCATGCGCACCAGCGCGTCATACGCGGCCTGATCGCCGTGCGGGTGAAAGCTGCCCAGCACATCGCCCACCACGCGCGCGCTTTTGACCGCCTTGGCCCCCGTGGCCGCGTTCGCCCCCGCAAAGCCCAGGCCCATGCGGCCCATCGCATAAAGAATGCGCCGCTGCACCGGCTTTTGCCCGTCGCACACATCCGGCAGCGCCCGGCCCTTGACCACGCTCAGCGCATATTCCAGATACGCCCGCTGCGCATACAGCGCCAGCGGCGGCGCGCCGTCGTCATCGTGATCGGCAGCGGCAGCAGGGGCGGAAAAATCTTCGTAACTCATGGGGGCGCATCCAAAAACCGGCATCCGCCTGCCCCTTGGGCGCGGCTCGTTTCGGGCCTGGCAGGCGGGGCAGGGCGGGCAAAAAGAGCGCGTTTTTAGCGCATCCGCCCCCGCCCGGGCGTCTTGTTGGGCGTCTTGTTGGATGTCTTGTCAAATGCGCCAAAGACGCCATCTGCGCCAGCTCCTTTTGCACTGCATTCACACCGCTTTTTTGCCCTCGCGCCATGTTGAATTTCCGCTTTTTCTTTCCCGACCGCCCCGCCACAAGCGGGCCTGCCCGCCTGATTGCGGCCTTGCTGCGCGTGCTGCTCATGGCAGGCGCGCTGGTGTTTGCCTTTTTTCTGGCGCTGGCCCTGCTGGCGCTGGCGCTGGGCAGCTTGCTGATGGCCTGGCTCACCGGCCGTCGCCCGCGCCTGGCCGCGCAGTGGCAAAGCCGCTGGCAAAAAGGCTGGCAGCGCTGGCCCGGAGGCAGCCCGCGCAAAAGCCCTATCACCCCGCCCGGCCATCCCGCCCCCGGCCCGGCCGATCAGGCGCAGGGCAGCGCCGTGCAAGACGTGAGCTGGCGCGACGTGCCGCCCTCCTCCTGAAAACCGGGCGGTCAAATTGCACACGAAACAGGCAAACCGGCTGAAACCCGCGTGGATACTGCGAAGGCTGCTATCAATTCAGGAGAAATCTGTGGATAAGTGCCTCCCGCCATGCCCGCCATGCCCGCCAGAACCGGGCGAGGCGGGCGTTCTTCTGGGCACGAACCCGGGCCGCCCCTGAACCACGCCCAGGGCCAGGCACACGCAAGGCACATCCCGGCTTGCATCTCGTAACCCAATTTTGCCTATCAATTAGGCACACCGTCCGCAGCGCCCGTAAACACTGCGAAGGGCGCTATGCTTTTTCAAGCAAACTGTGGATAAGCTGGCTCAAGAAAGCGGCCGGCTACGGGCCGTTTTTCGTCGGGTGGATGTAGGCAGTTCTTTGCCAAAAGCCTTGATGGTTTCTGCGCTGTCGCGCCCGGCGACGGCCTTGCCTGTGGCCTGTTCGATCAGTTTGAGCAGCGCGGCCGCGCGTTGGCAGATGAAGTCGTCGAAGTCGTCCGCGCGCAGCGCCTGCACCGGGATGGCATGCGAAGTCAGGAATGCATCCAGGTCTTTTTGAGCGACCTTTTTGTTTTTCTGGATGCGGGCAAGGTAAACGCTGGGCGCATCGCTGCTGATGAAGCGGTTGGTGCCCGCCGCCAGGGGCGCTTTGTTGATCACGCTGTTCCACTTTTCCCTGGGCAGCGTCTGCTTTTCGCACCAGGCGCGGGGGAAGACGTGGTGGATGTCGATGGCGTTGTCGAAATAGGTGTTGATGTCCACGGGCGTGCCGCTGATGAGGTCGCAGCTGCCGTGTTTCATGAGCAAGGCGGCCAGCCCCTTGTAGGCCGCAGAGAGGCGGGTTTGCATGGACAGCAGCCTGGTTGGGGTGAAGTTGGCATCGCGCACCGTGCGCGGCTCGCTGCCGCCATCCACCCAGGCGACGACGTCTTGCATGTCCATGCCAAAGCGGGTTTCGCTGGCGCTGCCATACAGCTCGCCGAGCACGCCGCTCCAGTACCAGCGCAGCAGCTTTTGTTTGATGCCGTGTTGCGTGGTGCGGCCCTCCAGGTGGGCGCAGATGGCCGCCAGCGGTATGAGCTGCGTGGCATAGGGAAGGCTGCGCTCGTCGAAGATTTTTTCTTCTGCCAGCAACTCGGCCGCGCGCCTGAAGCCCTGTTCCAGCGCGGGTGCAAATGCCTTGAAATCCGCCAGCGACAGCTTCAGCACGTCAGCGCGCTTGCAACCGATGGGAACGCCTTGTTCCCTGAGCTTTTCCTTGTGCTTTTGGTAGCTGGACAGCAGCGTCACTGCGGTGAGAAAGTGGGTGCCATCCACGGCCTTGAGCACCTTGTGTTTGTCGATCAGCCTCTCGTGCCGTGCCTGCCAGTCCTTGAACAGATTGAATTCACCGGCCGCGAAGGTGGCCGTCATCAGCTCGAAAACGGTGAGCGTCACGCCGCCGGTGTTGACCTTCTCGAACACCTGGCACACGGCCTCGCGCGGCGTGTCCTGCGTCAGTTCGATGGCGGGCACCTTGAACAGCTGAAAGGGCTGGCAAATGTTGCTGCGGAACCGTTGCATGAACTGCACCGCTTGCGCATCGAACTTGTGATGCTCGTAAAAGCCGTTTTCCCAGGCATTGAACCTCTGAATATCGAAAACCAATGCCAGGGGGAAGAGCCGCTGGCTGTATTGCAAGGCGGGCGTGCTGACGTCCAGATCGATTTGGCGGCCGAAGTTGGATGTGATTTGCAGCGTTTCCGGCACCGAGATCACGGCTTCTTCGCGGTCTGCCGATGCGTCCAGGCATTGGGCCATGTCCAGGAAATACAGGCGGCGAACTTCCTTGCCCTGTTCCGTGCGCGTGGGCACGGGCTGGCCGCTGCGCAGCGCCAGATACATGGAAGTGAGGCGCTGCTGCCCGTCGAGCACCAGGGTTTTCGGGGCGGGCGCCGGCTGCAAGCTCACGCCGGCAAACAGGCGGGGCTTGAACGGCACGCCGCCCGCTTCCAGGAACATCACCGCGCCTATCGGATAGGACAGGGAAACGCTGGCGATCAGCGAGCGAATGTGGTTGTCATCCCAGACCCAGCCGCGCTGGAAGTCGGGAAGCTGGATATGCCCCGATGCGATGCCATCGAGCACGTCTTTCAATGCAGGTTCGGCGGTGCGAAAGCTCATCCTGGTCCTCGTTTGCAGTCAGGCGCATGATACACATTTTGCAACCTGATTTTGCTTACCAATTAATCACATCGGCCACAGCGCCCGTAAACACTGCGAAGGGCGCTATGCTTTTTCAAGCAAACTGTGGATAACTTTGGCTTTCAGGGGGCTTTCGAGGGCGTTTCAGGCCAGCGCCCTGAGCGCTGCCTGCGTGGCCGGCTCTTGCAGCAGGGCGATGGTTTGGCGCGCTTCTTCGTCGATGCGCTCGAGCAGCGCCGCCTGGCGGGGGCCGCCGCGCAGCAGGGCCTTTGCGGCCAGCAGGCCGGCTTCCGGGCGGGTGGCCAGGCGGCGCGCCAGGCTTTGGGTCAGGGCGTGGCATTCGGCGGGCGGGGTCAGGCGGTTGATCAGGCCCAGCTCCAGCGCCGCTTCGGCCTGCACCGGCTCGCCCAGCAGCAGCATTTGCGCGGCGCGGCGCGGGCCGATCTGCCCGGGCAGCAGCCAGCTTGCGCCCGCCTCGGGCGGCAGGCCCAGGTGCACGGCGGGCAGGGCCAGGGCGGCGTTGTCGCCCGCGCAAACGAGGTCGCAGTGCAGCAGCAGCGCCGCGCCCATGCCCACGGCAGGGCCGCAGACGGCGGCCAGCAGGGGCTTGGCAAAGGTGGCCAGGGCGCGGGCAAAGCGGTAGATGGGCGCTTGCAGGGTGAGCGGCGGGTGGGCCAGGGTGTCGGCCAGATCGCTGCCGGCGCTGAAGACGCTTTCGTGGCCTTGCAGCACCAGGGCGCGCACGCCGGGGTCGGCCTCGGCCCGGGCCAGGGCGTCGGCCAGCTCGGCATACAGGGCGCCGGTCAGGGCGTTGCGGCGCGGCAGGCGGTTGAAGGTGAGGGTGAGAACCTGGTCTTCGCAGTGGACAAGAAGCTCGCTCATATCGAACAGAAAAAAGGTTGAAAAAAAACGGGTTCAGGCGGCGGGGGCGCTTTGGGGCAGGCGGCGCATGACGTGGCGCAGCAGCGCCAGCAGGCTGAGGGCCGTCAGGGCCTGGGCGGCGGCCATGCACACCCACATGGCCAGCGGCGACTGCCAGGCGGGCCAGGGGCCCATGCCCTCCAGCGCCAGGGCGCGTCCGGCGGGCAGGCCCAGGCCCCAGAGCCAGGCGGCATACAGCAGCATGGGCCGCACGTTGACGTGATACGAGCGCAGCGCAAACAGGCACAGCGCCTGCATGGCGTCGCCCAGGTGATAGGCCGCCACGCCCATGAGCAGCGCGGCTGCGGCGGCGGCCACGGCCTCATCGCCCGTGTAAATGCGCGCTACGGCCGGGGCAGTGAGCAGCAGCGCCAGCGCCGATATCAAGGCCAGCGCCAGCGCCACGCCCAGCCCCAGGCCGGTGGCCTGCCGCGCCCGATCGGGCTGGCCCGCGCCCAGCCAGTAGCTGATGCGGGCGCTGGTGGCAATGCCCAGCGCCAGCGGGGCCATGTAGAGCACGGCGGCCACGCTGGCGGCTACCTGGTGACTGGCGGCGGCGCGCTCGCCCAGGCGGGCAACGAACAGGGCCATGAGGGCAAAGGACGACACCTCCACCATTACCGCCAAAGCGGCGGGCACGCCCAGTTGCAAAAAGCGCGCCAGTTGCCGCCAGTCGGGCGCGGGCAGGCGCGCCCAGAGGGCATAGGGGGCATACAGACGGCTGCTGCGCAGCAGCCCCAGGGCCACGGCCAGCAGGGCGTAGTTGACGATCAGCGTGGCCAGCGCGCAGCCGACCGCGCCCAGCGCAGGCAGGCCCGCGCCGCCCAGCGCCAGCCAGGCCGACAGGCCCAGCTTGGGCAGCAGCGCGCCCACTTGCAGGGCCGTGACCAGCCGGGGCAGGCCCAGGCTTTGATTGAGCGTGCTGTAGAGCCGAAACAGCAGCGCCGGCGGCAGGCCCCAGGCCAGCACGGCCAGGTATTGCGCGGCCTGCTCCTGCAAGGTGGCGGGCACGTGCAGCGCGCGCAGCAGCGGCCCGGGCATGAGCAGCGCGGCCATGCCCAGCACGCTGGCCAGCGCGCAAAGGTGCAGCGCCTGCCGCACGGATGCGCCCAGCTGATGCCGCTGCCCCGCGCCGCGCAGCTCGGCCCAAACGGGCAGCAGCGCTTGCAGCAGGCTCATCAAACCCACGTAAACGCTGATGTAAACGGCCGTGCCTACCGAAAGGGCGGCCAGCGCGGCCTCGGAGTGGCGCGCGGCAATCATGGTGTCGGCCACGCCAAAGGCGACGACGGCCAGCTGTCCGGCAAACACCACGGCCGCCTGCTGCCCCAGGGCCTTGAACTCGGTTTTCAGCTGGGGCAGGGCGCGCAGGGCAAAAAGACGGGACATTTCTTGATGAAAAAACAGGCAGACAGCCCGCAGCGCCCGTCAATACTGCGAAGCGCGCTATCAAAAAAGGAAAAATCTGTGGATAACTTGGGCCGCAAGGGCGGCGGCGGGCGCGAAATTTTCCGGCTTTTGCCCGGGTTTTGCCCGCCCGCGCGCCCCGCCCGCCCGGGCGCAGCGGGGCGGTTTTCAGGCGGCGCTGCGGTTTGGGTTGATGCGCTCGATGTCTGCGCCCAGGGCGCGCAGTTTTTCTTCCATCTGGTCGTAGCCGCGGTCGAGGTGGTAGATGCGGTCAACCTGCGTCTGGCCCTGGGCCACGAGGGCGGCGATGACCAGGCTGGCCGAGGCGCGCAAGTCGGTGGCCATGACCGTGGCACCCGAGAGGCTGGTGCCGCCTTCGATGTCGGCGGTGCGCCCGTCCACATGAATGCGCGCGCCCAGGCGGGCCAGCTCGTTGACGTGCATGAAGCGGTTTTCAAAAATGGTTTCCGTCACCGCGCTGTGGCCCCGGGCCACGCAGTTGAGCGCCATGAACTGCGCCTGCATGTCGGTGGGAAAGCCGGGGTATTCGCTGGTGCGAAAGCTCTGCGCACGCAACTCGGCGCCGCCTGCGCTTTGCACGCGCAGGCCGGCCGCTTCTTCGCTGATTTGCACGCCCGCTTCGCGCAGTTTTTCCAGCACCGCGCCCAGGTGCTCGGCACGGGCGTGGCGCAGCAGCGCATCGCCGCCGGCGGCGGCCACGGCGCAGGCGAAGGTGCCGGCCTCGATGCGGTCGGCTACTACTTCAAAGCGGCAGCCGTGCAGCGCGGGCACGCCCTGCACGCGGATGCGGCTGCTGCCGTGGCCCTCGATTTGCGCGCCCATGGCGATGAGCATTTCGGCCAGATCGACGATTTCCGGCTCCTGCGCGGCGTTTTCCAGCACGGTTTCGCCTTCGGCCAGGGTGGCGGCCATGAGCAGGTTTTCGGTGCCGGTGACGGTGACCATGTCGGTGCTGATGCGCGCGCCTTGCAGCCGCGTGCGGCCCGCGCCCAGGCGGGCCTGGATGTAGCCGTGCTCCACGCTGATTTGCGCGCCCATTTGTTGCAGGCCCTTGATGTGCTGATCGACCGGGCGCGAGCCGATGGCGCAGCCGCCGGGCAGCGACACCGTGGCCTGCCCGAAGCGCGCCAGCAGCGGCCCCAGCGCCAGCACGGAAGCGCGCATGGTCTTGACCAGCTCGTAGGGCGCGTGCGGGGTGAGCGCATCGGGCGCTTCAAAGCGCAGGCCGCCGCGCTCGCCCAGGGTTTGCACGCTCACGCCCATGTTTTGCAGCAGGCGGCGCATGGTGGCCACGTCGTGCAGGCGCGGCACGTTGGTGAGCAGCACAGGCTCGGCCGTGAGCAGCGCGGCGCACATTTCGGGCAGGGCGGCGTTTTTCGCGCCGGAGATGAGGACTTCGCCGCGCAGCGGGCGGCCGCCTCGGATGAGGAGTTGATCCATGGTGCAAAGCGGTGGGGGAAGGGGGAAAAAGGCGGGGAAAAGACGCGCCGGGGGGGCGGAACCGGAGCGAAACCGGGGGGCGGAACCGAGGAGAAAAGGGCGGGCGAGGTTACTTCATGTTCGATGGCTGAAAACCCGGCGCGAACGCGGCCTGCGCGCCCCTTTGCGCCCTTTTCCGGGCGCGGGCCGGCGGGCGTTTTCAGCGCCTGCCGGGCGGCAGCGGGGGCAGGCCGCCCATGCCTCCGCCCAGTAGGCCGCCCAGGCTTTTCATGCCGCCCATGCGGCGCATCAGCTTCATCAGCGCGCCGCCGGAAAACTGCTTCATCACGCTTTGCATTTGCTCGAATTCCTTGAGCAGTCGGTTGACTTCCTGCACATGCACGCCCGCGCCCTGGGCGATGCGGCGCTTGCGGCTGGCCTTGAGCAGCTCGGGGCGGCGGCGCTCTTCGGGCGTCATGCTGTTGATGATTCCTTCCTTGCGGCGGATGTCCTTTTCGGCGCGCGCCAGATCGGCTTCGCTGGCCTTGGCGGCCATTTGCGTGGGCAGCTTGTCCATCAGATTGCCCAGTCCGCCCATTTGCTTCATCTGCTGGAGCTGGCCGAGAAAGTCCTGCAAGTCAAAGCCTTTGCCCTTTTTCATCTTCTCGGCCAGTTTCTGGGCGGCGGCCATGTCCACGCCTTCGGCCACTTGCTCGACCAGCGCCACGATGTCGCCCATGCCCAGCACGCGCTGGGCGTGGCGCTGGGCGTCGAACACTTCCAGCCCGTCAATTTTTTCGGACACGCCCGCAAACTTGATGGGCGCACCGGTGATCTGCCGCACCGACAGCGCCGCGCCGCCGCGCGAGTCGCCGTCCATTTTGGTGAGCACGATGCCGGTCAGGGGCAGCGCCTCCTTGAAGGCGCGGGCGGTGTTGGCCGCGTCCTGGCCCTGCATGGCGTCCACGACAAACAGCGTTTCCACGGGATTGAGCGCGGCGTGCAGGGCCTGGATTTCCTGCATCAGTGCCTCGTCTATGGCCAGGCGGCCGGCCGTATCGACGATGAGCACGTCGTAATACTGGCGGCGGGCGTGATCGAGCGCGGCGCGGGCGATGTCCAGCGGCTTTTGCTCGGGGCTGGAAGCGAACCAGTCGGCCCCGGCCTGGGCGGTGACGGTTTTGAGCTGCTCGATGGCGGCGGGCCGATATACGTCGCCCGAGACGGTGAGCACTTTTTTCTTGCGCTTTTGAATCAGGTGCCGCGCCAGCTTGGCGCAGGTGGTGGTCTTGCCCGCGCCTTGCAGGCCGGCCATGAGGATGACGGCCGGCGGCTGCGCGGCCAGGTTGATGTCGCTCACGCCCTCGCCCATGGTGGCGGCCAGCTCGCGGTTGACGATGCCCACCAGCGCCTGGCCGGGCTTGAGGCTGCCCAGCACCTCCTGGCCCAGCGCCTTTTCCTTCACGCGGGCGATGAAGTCGCGCACCACGGGCAGGGCCACATCCGCTTCCAGCAGGGCCATGCGCACTTCGCGCAGCATGTCGGCCACGTTGCTTTCGGTGATGCGGGCCTGGCCGCTCATTTGCTTGACCAGACGCGAGAGTTTTTCGGTGAGGGCGGATGCCATGGTGAGAAAAAAGAACGGGTAACAAAGACAAAGGCCCCTTTGACAACTTTGGCAAAAGGGGCCCGGGACGCAGCCAGCTGATTGAAACAAGCTAATTAAACTTGGCTGAATGATTCTAGCCAGCCCCCCCCTGTCCGGCCTGCTGCTGGGCGCCAGCGCCGCAGCGGCCTACGCCGTGCCCGCGCTGGCCTGGCGCGCACTGGGCGAGCGGCGTGCGCAAACGGTCTTGGCCCTGGCCTGGGCGCTGCACGCCGTGGCGCTGGGCTGGGCCTTGCTGGGCGGGCATGGCGGCGCGCGCTTTGGCTTTGCGCAGGCGCTGTCGGTTACGGCCTGGCTGGTGATGACGGTGTATGTGGTGGAAAGCCAGGTGCTGCCGCAGCTGCGCGCGCGCTGGGCGCTGGCCGGGTTCGGCACGGCCACGGTGCTGCTGGCGCTGTTTTTTCCCGGGCAGAAGCTGCCGCCCACGCACTCGCCGCTGCTGCCGCTGCACTGGGCGCTGGGCATTGCTGCCTACGGCCTGTTTGCCGCCGCCACGGCGCACGGCTGGCTGATGCTGCGCTCGGAGGCGCTGCTGCGCCAAAACGCAACCAACTTCAGCGGCGTGCCCCTGCTGACGCTGGAGCGGCTCACCTTTCGCCTGATCACGGCCGGTTTCATCGTGCTTTCGGCCACGCTGCTGGCCGGGGCCTTTTTCGGCCAGGCGCTGTATGGCAGCCAGCACACCGGCTGGCGCTGGGATCACAAGCGCATCTTCACCCTGCTGTCCTGGCTCACCTTTGCCGTGCTGCTGCTGGGGCGCTGGAAGCTGGGCTGGCGCGGGCGGCGCGCAGTGCATGTGCTGTATGCGGGCGCGGCGCTGCTGCTGCTGGCCTATGTGGGCTCGCGCTTTGTGCTGGAAGTGCTGCTGGAGCGCGCGGCATGAAGTGGTTTTTGCTGCTGGCCGTGCTGACGGCGCTGTGGATGCTGCGGCGCATGGCGCGCGCGGCCTTGGCGCGGCAAAGCGCCGCCCGCATGACGCCCGCTGCCCCCGCCGCGCCCAGCCCCATGCTGCGCTGCACCGCCTGCGGCACGCAAGTGCCCGCGCAAGAGGCCCTGCGCGATGCCCGTGGCGTTTACTGCTGCGCCGAGCATCAGCGCCAGCCTGCGCGCACGGACAAATAGCGCCTTCGCCTTCGTTCAAGTCGTCCCTGTTCGATTTCTCATGCCCCCGGATCGTCTTTCCTTCGCCGCCCGCCAGGCTCCAGCGGGCGAGCGCGGCTTTTACCGCCTGTGGCGGGCTTTTCTCTCGGCCCGTGTGCTGATTGCCGCCACGCTGCTGGCGCTCATGGGCATGGCCTGGCTGCTGGGGCGCGCCACGCCCGATCTGGTGATATGGATCACCTTTATCTACGCGCTGCTGGCTTTCGTGATCCGCCTGGCGCTGCGACTGCCCCAGGAGCGCGGATTCAGCCTGCGGCTGATTTGGGTGACCGGCATCGATCTGCTGGCCTTTGCCGCCCTGCATTTCTGGAACCAGACGGCCATGAATTACGCGCCGCTGTTCGTGCTGCCCGTGCTGATGTCGGCCATGCTGGGCACGCGCCTGCTGGCCATGGGCATGGCGGCGGCGGTCACGCTTTTTCTGCTGACCGATGCGGCGCTGATGTATTGGCTCAAGGGCCATCTGGCCGTGAGCAGCGTCTCGCAGGCGGCGCTCACCGGCGCGGGCATGTTCGCCCTGGCCTTTCTGGCCAGCCAGCTGGCGGCGCGGCTGGCGCAGGAAGAAGCCCAGGCCCGGCGCAGCCACGCCGAGGCGCTGCTGCAAACGCTGCTCAACGATCTGGTGATCGAGCACATGCACGACGGCCTGCTGGTGATCGACGACCAATACGAAGTGCGCACCGCCAACCCTGCCGCGCAGGTCATGCTGGGCGCGGACGATGTGCTTACCCCCCTGCTGGTGAACCTGCGCGAAGACCCCGCCTGGGCCGAGCTGGCGGCGCTGGCCGATCGCGTGTTTGCCGACCATCAGGAGCGCAGCGCCGAAATCACCCTGGAGCGCGCCGGACGCACGCCGCAGCACTTGTTCGTGCGCGTGCAGCACACCCCCGTTCCCGGCTCCGGCGCGCGCGGGCTGTGCGTGTTTTTCATGCAGGACTTGCGCGAGATGCAGGCGCGCGTGCGCACCGAAAAGCTCGCCGCGATGGGGCGGCTTTCGGCCGCCGTGGCGCACGAAATCCGCAACCCGCTGGCCGCCATCAGCCAGGCCAACGCCCTGCTGCTGGAGCAACTGGAAGAGCCCGCGCAGCGGCGTCTTTCGGGCATGGTGGCGCAAAACGCCCAGCGCCTGAGCCGCATCGTGCACGACGTGCTGGACGCCGCCCGCGTGCAGCACCAAAGCAGCCCGTCGGACACGCAGCAGCACGCCATCGCGCTGGATGACGAAGTCACCGACATCTGCGCCGGCTGGATACGCCAGCACGCCATCCGCGGCCAGTTGCGGCTCACGCTGGCCGCGGGCGATGCCTGTGTGCGCTTTTCCTCCGATCACCTGCACCGCGTGCTGATCAATTTGCTGGACAACGCCCTGCGCTACGCATCGAACAAGGAAGGGGCCATTCAGGTTGTGACCGAGCGACTGCCCGGCGAGCAGGCCCGCCTGTCGGTGTGGAGCTGCGCGCCGGCGCTGGAGCCGGGCGTGCAGCGCCATTTGTTCGAGCCGTTTTTCTCCTCCGAAAGCCGCTCCAGCGGGCTGGGCCTGTTCATCTGCCGCGAGCTGTGCCAGCGCCACGGCGCCAGCATCGCCTATGAGCGCGTCATGCGCGTGCGCAGCGATGAGCTGGTGGAGGGCAACGACTTTTTCCTCACCCTCAACTGCGCCGCCGCCGAGGCTAGTCCGCCGGCCGCCGCCACGCCCCCCGCCGCATCTGACCCCGCCCTCGATCTGTCATGACCGCCGCCAAGATCCTCGTCGTCGATGACGAACCCGACTTGCTCACTCTCTACGAACTGGCCCTCATCCGCGAAGGCCACCAGGTGCAGTGCGCCGCCAATCTGGCCGAAGCGCGCAGCGCCCTGGCCGCCGACACCTTCGATGTGCTGATTACCGACATGCGCCTGCCCGACGGGCTGGGCATGGAGCTGCTGCGCGAAATCAGCGCCGCCCGCCGCCCCGAGCGCAGCATCATGGTCACGGCCTACGGCTCGCCCGAAACCGCCGTGGAGGCGCTCAAGGCCGGCGCTTTCGACTACCTCACCAAGCCGGTGGAACTCAAGCAGTTCCGCACCGTTGTTGCCTCCGCCTTGCAAGACAGCGCCGCCCCGGCCGCGGCCCCGGCCCCCGCCGCCCCCGCATCGGCTGCCGCGCCCGCTGCGGCCAGTCCAGTTCCCGCCAGCCCCGCCGCGCCGGCCGAAGGCGAGGAAGACATCAGCCCCCAGGGCCGGGCCGCGCTGGCGCGCCTGGTGGGGCAGTCGGCCGCCCTGGTGGCGGCCAAGCAGCGCATTGCCAAGGTGGCCCGCAGCATGGCCCCCGTGCTGGTGCACGGCGAATCGGGCACGGGCAAGGAGCTGGTGGCCGGCGCGGTGCATGCGTGCAGCCATCGCGCCAGCGGCCCCTTTGTGCCGGTCAACTGCGGCGCGATTCCTGAAAACCTGCTCGAAGCCGAGTTTTTCGGCGCGCGCAAGGGTTCCTACACCGGCGCCACGCAAGACAGGCAGGGCTTTTTCCAGGCGGCCGCAGGCGGCACGCTGTTTCTGGACGAAATTGGCGATTTGCCCCTGGCCATGCAGGCCAAGCTGCTGCGCGCCATACAGGAGCGGCGCGTGCGGCCGCTGGGCGCCACGCAGGAAGAGCCGGTGGACGTGCGCATCGTCAGCGCCACGCACAAGGATTTGGCCGCGCAGGTGCAGGCGGGCAACTTCAGGCAGGACTTGTATTACCGCCTGAACGTCATCGAACTCATCGTGCCGCCCTTGCGCGAGCGGCGCGAAGACCTGCCCGCGCTGTGCCAGGCGCTGCTGGCGCGCATCGCCCGCGACGCAGGCAGCCCGCCGCTGGCGCTGACGGCCCAGCTCATGCGCGACATCGCCGCGCAGCCGCTGGAAGGCAATGTGCGCGAGCTGGAAAACCTGCTGCACCGCGCCGTCGCCCTGGGCGAAGTCGTGCCCGAGGGCAGCCCCCAGGTCCTGCCCTGGTCGCAGGCGGCCGATGTGATGTTCCCCCCGTGCGCCAGCCCTGCGCCTGCGGCCCCTGCGCCGGCCTGCATGCCCGCGCCCGTCAGCGCGCCATCCCATGCGCCGGCCCACACATCGACTCACGCACCGGCGGCCCCTGCACCGGCCTACGCGCCCGCGCCCCCATCCGCGCCTGTTTCAGCGCCCCCGCCCGCCCCGGCATCTTCCGGCGTGCAGTCCGGCATGGCTTTTGCCGTGCCCGCCTCGTTTGCCGCCTTCGCCCCGCGCTTTGCCCCCGTGCCTGCCCCCGCCCCCGCGCCTGCGCCCGCGCCCTGGCCGGCCACGGAGGAAATTGCCGAGGGTCACTCGCCGCTGCCCGCCGATTTGCAAAGCTGGCTGGATGAGCAAGAGCGCATCGTGCTCGTGCGCGCCTTGCAGGAAACGGGCTTCAACCGCACCGCCGCCGCCGCGCGCCTGGGGCTGAACTTGCGCCAGATTCGCTACCGCATGGCGCGCCTGAACATCAACCCGCCCGGCAGCGGCGGCGAAGGCGACGATGCCTGAACCCGCCGCCCCCGGCCCCTCCAGCGCCGACGGGCTGTGGGCCGACGGCTGGCTGCGCGCGGCGCGCCGCTGCCCCTCGCCCAACGTGGGCGCGCGCCCGCCGGGCATGGCGGTGGAGCTGCTGGTCATCCACTCCATCAGCCTGCCGCCGGGGCAATACGGGGGCGATTGCGTGCAGCGCCTGTTCACCAACACGCTCGACTGCGACGCTCACCCTTACTTCCACCTACTGCGCGGCCTGCAAGTGAGCGCGCACTTTTTCATCCGCCGCACGGGCGAGCTTTGGCAATTCGCCCCCGTGCAGGCGCGCGCCTGGCACGCCGGCGCTTCGCTGTGGCAGGGCAGGGCGCAGTGCAATGACTTTTCCCTGGGCGTGGAGCTGGAGGGCCTGGAGCACCAGCCCTTCGAGCCGGCCCAATACGCCGCGCTGGCGGCCCTGTGCCAGCGGCTGCCCGCCGTTTGCCCGCAACTGCGCGCCGTGGCGGGCCACGAGCACATCGCCCCCGGCCGCAAGCAAGACCCCGGCCGCGCCTTTGACTGGCCGCGCCTGGCGGGCGACTTGCGCGCCAGCGGCCTGCACTGGCAAGGCCCGCCGGGCCTGCCCTGGCCCGATGAGGCCGCGCCGCCGCAAGCCTGATTTCCGCCCCTCACCCCGCCCCTGATTCCCGGCATCCCCCCAGTGCCAAAAATGTAACAGAAACGGCCCCCAAAACCGCATTTGCTCCTGTTTTTGTAGCTGTGATCGCAGCATCCACGGGCCTTGCGGGCATTTGGGCCATTTTTGTGCTTGTTACATTTTGGGCAATCCGGGGGCGGAAAGGCGGAAGAGGAAGGGCAAAAAAACCGCCCCGGGCCAAGGCGGCGGCGGGGCGGCGGGGCGCAGCGGATGGGGCCGCTTCAGAACTCGTAGCTCACGCGGGCCAGGAAAGAGCGCGGCTCGCCGGGCATGTGCGCGTTGCGCCAGTACTGGCGGTTGCCCAGGTTCTGCACGGCCAGCACGGCCTGCATGTGGGGGGCAAAGCGCCAGCCCAGCAGCGCATCCAGGCGCGTGTAGCCCGGCGTGGCGGTGAGGTAGCTGGCGGGCGGGTTGGGAAAGCGTTTGCCGGTGTGCACGGCGCTGACTTCGGCAAACCACTGGCTGGCCGGGGTCACGTAGCGCGCGGCCAGGCCGATCTGGCGGCGGCTGGCGTTGCCCAGATAGCGGCCTTCGCGGGCGCGGTTGGATGCGTCTTGCACCACCTTGGGCGACATCAGCCCGACAGAGGCGCGCACATGCCACTGGCGCGTGAGGTGGCCGCTCAGGCTCGCGTCCACGCCGCGCGTGCGGTGCTGGCCGGCGATTTCGTAGCGGTCAGGCTCGTGCGTGGGGTCGGGCTGGTAGCGGATGTTGTGCTTGGCGATTGGGTAGATCGAAACGGTGCTGCTCAAGCGCCCGTGCAGCCAGTCGCTTTTGATGCCCGCCTCGATCTGGCGGTTGTATTGCGGCTGGGTGTTCAGATGGGCCGGATTGCTGCGCAGGCGATTGCGCCCAGGCCGCAGCGGCCAGCGCCGAAGCGCAAACCAGCGCGGCCCGGGCCAGGGCGTGCGGGCGCAGGCTCACAAAATGGGAATCAGACATAAATACTCCGCATAAAAAAACTACGCTCTCGGATCAAGCCGGCGCGATACTAGGCGGCTTTTGGGCAAACCGCCTTGCCCATTTTTGAATTCAGGTATTTTGATTCGGCCATGAAAAACCGGCGCAATTTTATTAAACAAATCATTGCCGTGGCGGCCCTTGCGCCCGTTGTTTACTGGGGAAAAATCAGCATGAGCGGAAAAACCGTTTATCCGGCCAGCGATCATTATGATCCGGCAAAAAAGATATTTTTCAATGCGCGCCCCATTCCGCCCATGAAGGATGTTCCCGTGGGCAAGTGGTACGATCTTTTCTTCAATAATCAAGTCGGCCCCCAATCGCCGCTGCCCAGTTTAAAACCCGACTGGGGCGATTTTCTCGCGCCGCATGCCGAGGCTAAATTCATCTGGTTTGGCCACTCCTGCCTGATGGCGCGCCTGGGCGGGCAAACGCTGATTTTCGATCCGGTATTTGGCGATCACGTATCGCCCCTGCCCATTGTGATGAAACGCTTTCAGCCGCCGCCGGCCGCGCTGAATGAATTGCCGCCCGTGGATGCGGTGGTCATTACCCATAATCATTATAACCATCTGGAAAAATCCAGCATCCGCTTTTTTGCCAAACAAAACAGCCGCTTCATCGTGCCGCCGGGCCTGGCCGCCGCCTTGCAGGACTGGGGCGTGCCCGCCGAGCGCATTCAGGAGCTGGACTGGTGGCAAAGCGCCACGGCAGGCGATGTGCAAATCACCGCCACGCCCGCGCGCCATAACAGCGGCCGGGGTTTTTTCGATGGCAACAAGAGTTTGTGGAACGGTTATGTGTTTGAATATCAGGGCCGGCGTTTTTACAATAGCGGCGACGGCGCATTCGACTCGCATTTTGCCGCCGTCAAGCAGCGCTTTGGCGATTTTGACATCGCCTTCATTGAAAACGGCCAATACAGCGACTACTGGTTTACCCACATGCGGCCGGAAGAAACCGTGCAGGCCGCGCAAATCATCGCCGCGCAAAGATTCATGCCGATTCACTGGGGCATGTATCCGCTTTCCTTTCATAAATGGAACGAGCCCGTGCGCCAGAGCGTGCCGCTGGCGCGTGAAAAAGGGCTGAACCCGCTGACGCCGATTCTCGGGGAAGTATTCGATAAACACACCGCAAGCCGGGAATGGTGGGACAGGGAATAAACCCGCGCAAGCTTGGTCCTGCGTAAAAACATTTTCAAATCAGGAATATCAGCCAACGCGAAAGAGTAAAATGCAAGCAACCTGGCGCGCCATTTTCAAAAAAGGAAGAAAACCGCTTTTTGCCGCGTGGCTGTGTTTTTGCCTTGGATTTGCGCAGGCCGCAGGGCAAACCGGCCCGGCGGGCATGGAACTGGCGCGCACCCATGACGCGCACTGCCTGCCCCACTGCCCGCCGCTGGAGTGGGAAAAGTGGCTGGTGAGCGAGAAATATGACGGCGTGCGCGTGCGCTGGGACGGCCAGCGGCTTTACAGCCGGGGCGGGCATGTGGTGCACGCGCCGGCCTGGTTCACCCAGGGCTGGCCGCGTATGGCGCTGGAAGGCGAGCTGTGGGCCGGGCGCGGGCGCTTTGCGCAGGCGCAGTCGGCGGCGGCGCGCCAGAGCGCGGATGAAGCCTGGCGCAGCCTGCGCGTGATGGTGTTTGACGCACCCACGCACGGCGGGCCGGGTACGCCCTTCAGCGCGCGGCTGGCGGCCCTGCAAGCGGCGGTGGCGCAGGCGCAAAGCCCCTATTTGCAGGCAGCGCCGCAGCGCACGGTGCAGGGGCAGCAGGAGCTGAAAAACCGGCTGGACGAAGTGCTGCGCGGCGGTGGCGAAGGGCTGATGCTGCGCCGCGCCGACGCGCCCTGGCAGGCCGGCCGCAGCCCGCATTTGCTCAAGCTCAAACCGCACGAAGACGCCGAAGCGCAAGTGCTGGCGCACCTGCCCGGCCGCGGCCGCCACGCCGGAAGGCTGGGTGCGCTGCTGGTGGAAACGCCCGACGGCCGGCGCTTTCGCCTGGGCTCGGGCCTGAAAGACGCCGACCGCGACCACCCGCCGCCCGTGGGCGCATGGGTGACTTACCGCTTTCGCGGCCTGCACGAAGGCAGCGGCCTGCCGCGCTTTGCCACCTTCGTGCGTGTCAGGCAGGAAGGCTTCTGACCCCCCAGCGCCCGCCCCCGGGCTGGTTTGCATTCGGTAACGTGAATTTGCCTGTCAAACAGGCAAACCGCCCGCAGCGCCCGTCCATGCTGCGCAGTGCGCTATCAATTCAGGATAAATCTGTGGATAACCTGCCCCGCGCCCTGCCTTTTTCGCGTTTCACCACTCATTTGCAAAGGCACCGAGATGCACCCACTCCCTCCCGCCCGCCTGAACGGTTTGCGTGCCAGCGCCCTGGCCGCTGCGGCCCTTTTGGGCGCGCCCCTGCCTGGGGCGCTTGCCTGAACAACGCCACCCACGGCCGCGCCACTACCAACGACACCTGCACCGCCACGCAAACCAGCTACCCCAATGCCCGTGACACCCTGCTGGCCGACGTCACCGTCACCTCCTCGGGCGCAGCCGCGCCCCGGGGCCTGGCGGCCGAAAACGGCGGCAAGCTCAGCTACAGAGCGGCCCGCATCGACTTTCAGGGCGACAACGGCGCTTACGGCATGCGCCAATCCCGCCCCGGCGGCAGCATCGTCGGCGGCAACACCACCATCAAAATCAGCGGCCCCGCCTCCTGGGGCGCGCAGGTGGACGGCCCGTGCACATCAACGGCCGGCTGGAGCTGGGCAGCGCCGACGGCATCGGCCTGAACATCCGCAATGGCGGCTTCATACAGATCGGCGCAAATTCCGAAATCAAAGGCACCAGCGGCACCGCCTTCCATGCCGCCAACACCGCCGCCGCCAGCACCACGCTGAACGCTGCCACCGTCACCGCCCAAACGCTGTGGAACGCCCACCGGCAGCGACTACACCTTCACCGCCCAGGGCGGCGCCTACACCGGGGGGGCCGCAGGCAGCTCGCTCATCCTGAAACTGGAGGGCGCCGCCAGGTGGAACCTCAACGCCGACAGCACGCTGAAAAACATGGAACTTGCGGGCAACGCCGAGCTGCGCGTCGATGGCGACTACAGCCTCACCCCCGCTGCCGGCGAAAGCGTGAAAAACACCGCCGGCGTCATCGACCTGAGCGACACCGCCACGGGCGACAAGCTCACCATCGCCGGCAACTACGCGGGCGGCGGCAAGCTGAAGCTGGACGTGGACTTGAGCGCCGCAGCCGTTGCCGACGTGCTCAAAGTCACCGGCAACGTCGCCGGCAGCACGCAAATCGAATTCGCCCGACTGCCCGGCACGGCCATGGCCACCACGGGCAACGGCATCCTGATTGCCGAAATCAGCGGCACATCGCCCGCCGACGCCTTCACCCTGCCCGCGCCCATCATCAGCGGCAGCCTGCAATACAAGCTGGAGAAAGTGGGCAGCAACTGGTATCTGCAATCGTCGCCCTACACCGGCGCAAACGTGGCTTCCGTGCCCACGCTTTCGCACCTGGGCTTGCTGCTGACCGGCGGCTTGCTCGCAGGCGCTGCGGCGCGGGCGCGGCGTAAACAGAAAAAAGCCTGATCTGCCAAGCCAACGAGCCAGCCTGCGGGCTGGCTTTTTTTGCGTCTGAAATTTTGTTCTCATTTGGAAACAAGATTTTGATTACCAAATAGGCAGAAGGCCCGTAGCGCCCGTAAACACTGCGCAGCGCGCTATCAATTCAGGAGAAGTCTGTGGATAACTCGACTCTGCCCAAGGCATTTTGAGGCCGGAAAGCAAGCCGATTTCTGAAAACCGGCCCGCTTGTCCGCCATCCCCCGCCCGGCTTTGCCTTTGCGCCGATTGCGCGCCTTCCGCATCACGCATTCGGATACAAAATTTTGATTACCAAATAGGCGAACCGCCCGCATCGCCCGCCAATACTGCGTAGTGCGCTATCAATTCAAGAGAAATCTGTGGATAACTTCCATCTCGCCCCATCGGCAGCCGGCCGCATGAGTGCCGCCTTGCCGCATTGGCATTCGCCAAAATACGCGGCCCGCCTTGTGCGGCCTTTTTTTCATCACACGCAAGGAAAACATCCATGTCCAACAACCCTTTGGCCGATAGCCTGATGAGCCAACTGCAAGGGCAGCCCCTGCAACAAATGGCCGATCAACTGGGGCTGGCGCCCGCGCAGGCCGGTGAGGCTGTGCAGGCGGCGCTGCCCATGCTGCTGGGCGCGCTGTCGCAAAACGCGCAGTCGGCCGATGGGGCCAGCGCCTTGCTGGGCGCTTTGCAGCGCGATCACGGCGGGGCCGATTGGGGCGGGCTGCTGGGCGGCGTGCTGGGCGGTGCGCTCGGCGGCGGCCAGGGCGGCAAGCAATTGGACGCGGGCGGCATCCTGGGCCACATCTTCGGCGGCAATGCCTCGCAGGCGCAGGCGCAGCTGGAGCAAAGCAGCGGCTTGTCCGGCGGGCAGGCGGGGCAGTTGCTGAAGATGCTCGCGCCCATCGTGATGGGTTTTCTGGCCAAACAAGTCAGCGCCAGGCAGCTTGATGCGGGCAGCCTGGGCAATTTGCTGGGCGGCGGCCAGGGCGGGCTGGGCGGCATGTTGGCCAGCGCGCTGGATCAAAACGGCGATGGCCGGCTTGATGCCGGCGATTTGATTCAACTGGGCAGCAGCTTGCTGGGCGGGCGGCGCTGAAAGGCGGCGTTTTTCAAATCAGAGGAAAAGAAAACGCATGCCCCCCGCTTTTTCGCTCAAGGCTCTGGATGTGGCTGCCTTTGCCGCCGCGCAGGGCGAGCTGCAAGGCAGCGATGCGCTGGATGCCTTCCCCCGTCTGGCGCAGGAGTGCCACGCCGAAGCCGGCCCCGTGCGGGTGCAGTGGCAGGCGCGGGGTTTGAGCCTGACGCTGCCTGCGGCCGGGCCGCGCCCCGGCTTGCATTTGCAGGCGCAGGTCAGCGTGCCGCTGGTGTGCCAGATGTGCCTGGGCCCGACGCTTACGCCGCTGACGGTGGATCGCCGCCTGGCCTTTGCCGCTGACGAGGCCAGCGCCGAGAGGCTGGACAGCGCCGAAGACCTGCCCGATGACCTAGACGTGCTGGCCCTGCCCGAGCGCGCCAATTTGCACGAGCTGCTGGAAGACGAGCTGCTCATGGCCCTGCCGCTGACGCCGCGCCACGACGGCCCCTGCCCGCAGCGGCTGCCCATGCAGGCGCAGTCCGCAGGTTTTGACGACGCCTCGGCCCGCCGCAACCCCTTTGCCGAGCTGGCCCGGCTCAAGTCCGATTTGCGCAAGCCCTAGGCAGGCGCTGCTGGCGCGGCAGGCGGTCTATAATCCGCCGCTTTGGCATTTCGGTGCCATTTTTTGTTTTTCCCCTTTTTTTTCTTTCCCGCCGCCCGGCCTTTTGCGCAGGGCGGCGTTTTTCAGGAGCCGAACATGGCCGTTCAACAAAACAAGAAATCGCCCTCCAAGCGCGGCATGCACCGTTCGCACAACGCGCTGACCGCCCCCAACCTGGCCGAAGAGCCCACCACCGGCGAAATGCATCTGCGCCACCACATCAGCCCCTCCGGCTTTTACCGTGGCCGCCAGGTGCTCAAAACCAAGGCGCAAGGCTGATTTCGGCGTGAGCGCAAATGCGCGCCCGGCGGCCTGAGTCAAACCCTTCAGGATTCGCCCGCCCGGTCGCTGCGGCACACATGTTTCACCAGGCCCGGCGCTACGCTGAATGTGCGTAGCCCCGGGCTTTTGGTGTTTATGCGCATCCATTTCGCGTTTCACATTTCGCATTTCGTGCTCCGCATTGCGCACTTCATTTCGCGTTCTGCCGCATCCCCGGCCCCCTTTCCCTTTTCACCCTCGCAAAACACAAGGCAAACCGCATGACCGTTCTGGCCATTGACTGCATGGGCGGCGACCGTGGCGCGCAAGTCACGCTGCCCGCCTGCCAGCAGTTTTTGCAAGATCACCCCGAGGCCAGCTTGCTGCTGGTGGGCCGGCCCGAGGCGCTGGCGGGCTTTTCCCACCCCCGCGCGCGCGTGGTGCCCGCCTCCGAAGTGGTCAGCATGGACGACCCCGTGGAAGTGGCGCTGCGCCGCAAGAAAGACTCCTCCATGCGCGTGGCCATAGAGCAAGTCAAGCAGGGCCAGGCGCAAGTGGCCCTTTCGGCGGGCAATACCGGCGCGCTCATGGCCATTGCGCGCTATGTGCTCAAAACGGCCCAGGGCATCGAGCGCCCGGCCATCGCCTATCCCATGCCCAACGCGCACGGCGGCGCCACTACCGTGCTTGATCTGGGCGCGAATGTGGACTGCACGGCCGAGCACCTGCTGCAATTTGCCGTGCTCGGCTCCGCCCTGGTTTCGGCGCTGGGCGGGCCGACCGACCCGAGCGTGGGCCTGCTCAACATCGGCGAAGAAGCCATCAAGGGCAACGAAGAAATCAAGCGCGCCGGCGAGCTGCTGCGCCGCGCCGGGCAGGGCGGCGCGCTGAACTTTCACGGCAATGTGGAAGGCAACGACATCTTCAAGGGCACGACCGACATCGTTGTTTGCGACGGCTTTGTGGGCAACGTGGCGCTCAAGACCACCGAGGGCCTGGCCAGCATGATTTCCGGCTTTTTGCGTGAGGAGTTCTCGCGCAACGTCCTCACCAAACTGGCCGCCGTGGCCGCCATGCCCGTGCTCAATGCGCTCAAGCGCCGCATCGATCCGCGCCGCCACAACGGCGCGGCCCTGCTGGGGCTGCGCGGGCTGGTGTTCAAAAGCCACGGCGGGGCCGACACCTTCGCCTTCGGCTGCGCCATGAGCCGCGCCTATGAAGCCGCCCGCCACGGCCTGCTTGACCGCGTGCAGCAGCGCCTGGAGCGCGCCGCGCCCCTGCTGGCCGAATCCGCCGCCCCTTCTTCTTCCCTCCACACCTGAAAACCCGCATCCGCCCCGCGCAGCCTGCGCCCGCCCTGGCACGGGCAGGCCCGGCAGGCCACCGGGGCGCTTGTCATTGAAAGGCTTTTTTCATGACCCGCTACACCCGCATCACCGGCACAGGCAGCTTCTTGCCCCCGCGCCGCGTCAGCAACGACGAGCTGGCGGCCGACCTGGCCACGCGCGGCCTGGAAACCTCCGATGCCTGGATCGTCGAGCGCACCGGCATCCGCGCGCGCCACTTCGCCGCTCCCGGCACCCCCGCCAGCGAACTGGCCGTGCCCGCCGCGCAAGCGGCCATGCAGGCGGCCGGCGTCAGCGCGCAGGACATCGACCTGCTCATCGTCGCCACCGCCACGCCCGACATGGTCTTCCCCGCCACCGCCGCCTTCGTGCAGCACAAGCTGGGCATCAGCGGCGGCCCCGCGTTCGACATCCAGGCCGTGTGCAGCGGCTTTGTCTATGCCCTCTCCGTGGCCGATGCCATGCTGCGCGCCGGCAGCGCCCGCCGCGCCCTGGTCATAGGCGCCGAAGTGTTCAGCCGCATTCTTGATTTCAACGACCGCTCCACCTGCGTGCTCTTTGGCGATGGTGCCGGCGCCGTCGTGCTCGAAGCCGCCGATAAGCCCGGCGTACTGGCCACCGACTTGCACGCCGACGGCCGCCACACCGGCCTGCTTTGCGTGCCCGGCCACGTGCAAGGCGGCCACATCCTGGGCAGCCCCCTGCTGCGCATGGACGGCCCGGCCGTTTTCAAAGTCGCCGTCAACGTGCTGGAAAAAACCGCCCGCGCCGTGCTGGAAAAAGCCGGCAAAACCCCCGCCGACATCGACTGGCTCGTGCCCCACCAGGCCAACTTGCGCATCATGCAGGGCACCGCCCGAAAACTCGGCCTGCCCGCCGAAAAAGTCATCGTCACCCTGCAAGAGCACGGCAACACCTCCGCCGCCTCCATCCCCCTGGCGCTCGACCACGGCATCCGCAGCGGCCAAATCCGCCCCGGCCAGACCGTGCTGCTCGAAGGCGTGGGCGGCGGCTTCACCTGGGGCTCGGCGCTCATCCAGATGTAAACAAACGTTCAGCCGCGCAATCCCCGTTTGCTTCACTTTCGATAGCGCGCAGCGCAGTATCCACGGGCCTTGCGGCCCGTTTGCCTTTTTTGAAGGCAGGCGAAACGCCGATTTTTCTGAATCATTCAGACACACCCACGCCTGATGACCGCGCCCTCGCCCGCCCCCCGGCCCTTCAGCCTGGAGCCGCCCCTGGCCCCCTGGGCCAGTCATCCGCAAAACAGCCGGGGTCGCCGCCATCCACAGCCTGCCGCCCCCACGCGCAACGAATACCAGCGCGACCGCGACCGCATCGTTCACTCCAGCGCCTTCCGCCGGCTCGTTTACAAAACCCAGGTCTTCGTCAACCACGAAGGCGACATGTTTCGCACCCGCCTCACCCACAGCCTGGAAGTGGCCCAACTGGCCCGCGCCATCGCCCGCGCCCTGGGCCTGCACGAAGACCTCACCGAAGCCATCGCCCTCGCGCACGATTTGGGTCACACCCCCTTCGGCCACGTCGGGCAGGAAGCCCTCAACGACTGCATGAGCGAGCACGGCGGCTTCGAGCACAACCTGCAAAGCCTGCGCGTCGTCGATGAACTGGAGCAGCGCTACCCCGAATACGACGGCCTCAACCTCTGCTACGAAACCCGCGAAGGCATTCTCAAACACTGCTCGGCCGCCAACGCCCGCCGCATCGAACAAAGCGAGCCAGGCGGCATCGCCCGCCGCTTTTTGGAAGGCACGCAGCCCGCGCTCGAAGCGCAGCTTTGCAACCTTGCCGACGAAATCGCCTACAGCGCCCACGACATCGACGACGGCGTGCGCTCCGGCCTGCTCACACTCGAACAAGTCGCCGCCCAGCCCCTGGTCGCCCGCTTTCACGCCCAGGCCCTGGCCGCGCACCCCCGCCTGCAAGGGCGGCGCCTGCTGAGCGAAACCATCCGCCTCATGCTCAGCCAGCAGGTCTATGACGTCATCGCCCACACCCGCGCCGCCATCGAAAACGCCGGCTGCACCAGCGCCGACCATGCCCGCAGCCAAACCGCCCCCCTCGTGCGCTTTGGCCCCGAAATGCGCGAGCAAACCATCGCCCTCAAACGCTTTTTGCACGCCAGCCTCTACCGCCACCCCCAGGTCGAGCGCACCATGCAGGCGGCCCGGCAAATCATTCGCGAGCTCTACAGCGCCTACCGCGCCGACCCCGCCCAGCTGCCCGCCCACTACGCCCGCCGCCCCGACCGCCCACGCGCCTGCGCCGACTTCATCGCCGGCATGACCGACCGCTACGCCCTGCGCGAGCACGAACGCCTCACCGGCCAGCGCCTGCTGCCCTGAACCCTTCTCATCCCTCTCAAAAAAAGGACTATCACCATGAAAAAACACCTCATCCCCCTCACCCTGGCCCTGGCTGCCCTCACCCCCCTGGCCGCCGCCCAACCCGCCGCCCCCGCCCCCGCCGAAGCCAGCGCCCCCGCGCAAACCCGCGCCGACGGCCTGTGGATCGACGTGCGCACCCCGCAAGAACACGCCCAGGGCAGCCTGCCCCAATCCATCAACATCCCCCTGGACCAAATCACCAGCCAAATCGCCAGCGTGCAAGCCGACAAAAACGCCCCCATCCACCTCTACTGCCGCAGCGGCCACCGCGCCTCCATCGCCAAACAAGCCCTGGAAGAAATGGGCTACACCCACGTCACCAACGAAGGCGGCTACGAAGCCCTCAAAGCCCAAAGCGGCCAATAAGCCCCGGCCTTTTCTTCAAGCCTTTCTCCAGGCCCTTTCCCGGCCTGCGCCCCCCCTTGACGCAGGCCGGTTATCCACAGATTTCTCCTATTTTGATAGCGCGCTGCGCAGCATCCACGGGCGATGCGGGCGGTTTGCCTGTTTGTTAATCAAAATTTTGTATCTGAATGCGTGACGCGCAAGGCGCGCAATCGCTGCAAAGGAAAAGCCGGGCGGGGGATGGCGGGAAAGCGGGCCGGTTTTCAGAAATCGGCCTGCTTTCCGGCCCCAAAATGCCTTGGGGGAAGGCTGGTTATCCACAGTTTTTTCCTGATTTGATAGCACGCTTCGCAGCATCCACAGGCGCTGCGGGCGGTTTGCTTATTTAATGGTCAAATTTCCCAGGTTGGGCGGTTTACCGTGGGGGCGAAGCCTCACAATTCGTGTTTTTACGTGCTTGCATAGTCTGCAAAGGAAGGAGAGCGATATGCCTGTTGTGCGCAAAAACGAGGCGGCCAGCCGCTATGAGCTGCTGCTCGACGATGGGGTGACGGTGGCCGGGTTTGCCGACTACGTGCTGGAGGGCGCGCGCGTGCGGCTGCCGCACACGGTGGTGCATGCCCAGTTCCAGGGGCAGGGGCTGGCGGCCTTGCTGGCGCAGGCGGCGCTGCGCGATATCGAGGCGGCCGGGCTTTGCGTGACGCCCGAGTGTTCGTATATCGAGGCGTATATCCGGCGGCATCCGCAGTGGCAGGCGCTGCGCTGCGCCGATTGAGCGGCGCGCTTTTTTGTTTTTCTGACTGAATAGAGACGGCCCATGAAGCCTTTGCCCTTGAATACGCCCGAGCTGCAACGCAATGTGTTTTTGCTGCTGCTGACTGCCGTTTCCATCAGCTTTGCCTGGGTGCTGGCACCGCTGTGGGGGGCGGTGCTGTGGGCGGCGCTGATGGCGATTTTGTTTCACCCGCTGTTCATATTGATTACGCGGCGGCTCAAGGGGCGGCGCAATCTGGGGGCGCTGCTGACGCTGCTGCTGTTCATCTTCATCGTGGTGCTGCCGGCGCTGATGCTGATTGGGGCGCTGATCAACGAGGCGACGGCGCTGATCGAGCGCGTGCGCGGCGGGCAGTTGGACTTTCGCGCCTACGGCTTGCAGATCGTGGCGGCCATGCCCGCGTGGCTGCGCGATTGGCTCCATCGCATGGATTTGGTGGATATGCAGGGCGTGATGGAGCGGTTTTCGGATGGCTTTATCAAGGCGGGGCAGACGCTGACTTCGCGCGCGCTGGCGATCGGGCAGGACGCGCTGATGCTGGCGCTGAATGTGGCGGTGATGCTTTATCTGATGTTTTTCTTCCTGCGTGACGGCCGGGCGCTGACGGCGCTGGTGACGAAGATGGCGCCGCTGCCGCGCGAGCAGGTGCGGCATTTGATGGAGAAATTTGCCACCGTGGGGCGGGCCACGGTCAAGGGCAATGTGGTGGTGGCCATGGTGCAGGGCGGCCTGGGCGGGCTGGCGCTGTGGGCGCTGGATGTGAAGGGCGCGATGCTGTGGGGGGTGATGATGTCGGTGCTCTCGCTGCTGCCGGCCGTGGGCGCGGGGCTGGTGTGGGGGCCGGTGGCGATTTATCTGCTGGCCACGGGCGAGATTTGGCAGGGCGTGGGGCTGATTTTGTGGGGCGTGCTGGTGATCGGGCTGATTGACAACGCACTGCGCCCCATCCTGGTGGGCAAGGACACCAAGCTGCCGGACTATCTGGTGCTGCTGACCACGATAGGCGGGCTGTCGCTGTTCGGGCTTTCAGGCTTTGTGCTGGGGCCGACGGTGGCGGCGCTGTTCATTGCGGCGTGGGACATGTTCCGCGATGAGGGCGAGGCAGGGCGCGAGGCGGATGAGGCAGATGAAACAGACGCGGCCGCCGAAACGCTCGCCGCCCTGCCGGGGTCGCCGCCTGCGTTGCCGGCCCCGGCCGGCGGGGACGAGGCCGCCGGCGATCGGCAATAGCGGTCGCATTTTCGGGCGCGCACGAGGGCTGGATCGGCGCGCCCGTGTTTTTGCAAAAACCCCAAATTTTCCCGGCGTGAATGGCGTCAGTAAAATTTGTGTTCTGTATGGCTTTCAAATAGGAACCATTTTCATTTGGGGTTT
Organism: Ottowia sp.; assembly: GCA_052170415.1. Lineage (GTDB taxonomy): Bacteria > Pseudomonadota > Gammaproteobacteria > Burkholderiales > Burkholderiaceae_C > Ottowia. The sequence continues at coordinate 129,656 of JBQNAO010000002.1, forward strand.
TGCATTCACTGCCGGATTTGACGGAAGTCAAGTCCGGCTGGTTTACTTCCTGAAACCCCTTCCTAGAATCAAAGCCTCTCTCACGTTATCAACCTTGGAGTAATTGAGCCATGAGTTCAGGAGCATCAAGCGGGTTTACAAAACAAATGGCCCGCAACATCTTCTACGGTGGGTCGCTGTTTTTCATTCTGGTGTTTATCGGTCTGGTGTTTGACACGGAGCAGCGCATTCCCGAACGTAGCCGGCAGTCGGCAATGACGGAAGCCGTTGCGCGCGGCAAGCACATCTGGGAAACGCGCGACTGCATCGGCTGCCACACCCTGTTGGGCGAGGGTGCCTATTTCGCTCCCGAGCTGAGCAACGTCTACAAACGCCGTGGCGGCGATGAAGGCGGCGCCGATTTCATCAAGGGCTGGATGCAGGCGCAGCCCATAGGCGCGCCCGGCCGCCGCCAAATGCCGCAGTTTCACCTCACTGACGAGCAGCTCGATGACCTGGTTGAATTTTTCAAATGGACCAGCGAAATCGATACAGAAAAATGGCCGCCCAATATCGAGGGTTGATATTCAAGGAGTATTTCAATCATGAGTAATGCCGCCTTCACCCTCAAATACAAATCACAAGCCGTTGCCAAGCCGTATTTCATTGCGGCGCTGGGGCTTTTTGTCGGCCAGATCATATTTGGCCTGGCCATGGGTATTCAATATATCTACGGCGATTTTCTTTTTCCGCATATTCCATTCAACGTGGCGCGGCTGGTTCACTCGAACCTGCTGATCGTCTGGCTGCTGTTTGGTTTTATGGGTTCGGCCTATTACCTAGTGCCCGAAGAAGCGGAAACCGAGCTTTACAGCCCCGGCCTTGCGCTGTTGATGTTCTGGATCTTCCTGGCCGCAGGCGCGGCCACCATCCTGGGCTATCTGCTGGTGCCCTACGCCACGCTGGCGGAGTGGACGGGCAATGACCTGCTCGCCACCATGGGGCGCGAGTTCCTGGAGCAGCCGCTGCCTACCAAGGTGGGCATCGTGATTGTGGCGCTGGCCATGCTCTTTAACCTGAGCATGACTTACCTCAAAGGCCGCAAAACCACCGTCACCACCATCTTGCTGATCGGCTTGTGGGGCCTGGCGCTGCTGTTCCTGTTTGCCTTCGTCAACCCGGTCAACCTGGTGCGCGACAAGCTCTACTGGTGGTTCGTGGTTCACCTGTGGGTGGAAGGCGTGTGGGAGCTGATCATGGCTTCCATCCTGGCTTATGTGCTGATCAAGACCACGGGCGCCGACCGCGAAGTGGTGGACAAGTGGATCTACGTCATCATGTCCACGGCCCTGTTCTCGGGCATTCTGGGCACGGCGCACCACTATTACTTCATCGGTCTGCCCGGCTACTGGCACCTGGTGGGCAACATCTTTTCCTCGCTGGAGCCCATTCCCTTCTTCCTGCTGACGCTGTTTGCCTATCGCATGGTGCAGCGCCGCCGCCGTGACCATGCCAACCAGGCCGCCATCATCTGGGCGCTGGGCTGCGCAGTGATCGGCTTCCTGGGCGCCGGCATCTGGGGCTTCCTGCACACGCTCTCCTGGGTGAACTACTACTCCCACGGCACTCAGATGACCGCTTCGCACGGCCACCTGGCCTTCTATGGCGCCTATGTGCTGGTGGTGCTTTGCATGATCAGCTACGCCATGCCCACCCTGCGCGGGCGAGTGGCCAACAGCCGCGCCTCGCAGAACATGGAAATCTGGTCATTCTGGGTGATGAGCTTCTCGATGGGCGTGATCGTGCTGGCGCTGACGCTGGCAGGCGCGGTGCAGATTTACCTGCAACGCATCCCCACGGAAAACGCCATGCCCTTCATGGCCGCGCAAGACCAGATCATGTTCTTCTACTGGATTCGTCTGTGGGGCGGCGTGGGCTTCCTCGTGGGTCTGGTGATGTATCTGAGCAGCTTCTTCATCGGCGGCGAGCCCATGAGCGGCAGCTGGTATGAAAACCGCCGCGGCGGCGTGATGCCCGGTGTGGCCCAGCGCAAACTGGGCGAGCACTGATGCGCTAGCCGCGCAGGATGCGGGCGCTGCTGCCAAAAGGCAGCGCCCCCGTCCCGCAAAATAGGCAATCGCCGCTGCCCCATTCAGGCGCGGCGATTTTTTTTCGCACTTTTTCTTTCCTCAAAGCGAGTTAATTCATGTCTGCCAGTCCCATTCCGTTTTATGCCGAACAGTCCGACGAGTGCCGCGTGTTCGAGCACGCCTTCCAGCAGAAATTGCCCGTGCTGCTCAAGGGGCCCACGGGCTGCGGCAAAACGCGCTTTGTGGAGCACATGGCCGCCCGCCTGGGCCGCCCGCTGATCACGGTGAGCTGCCACGACGACCTCACCGCCGCCGACCTGGTGGGCCGTTTTCTCATTGGCGATGGCAACACCGTCTGGTCGGACGGCCCGCTGGCGCGCGCCGTGCGCCAGGGCGCGATTTGCTATCTGGACGAAGTGGTGGAAGCGCGCAAGGACACCACCGTGGTGCTGCACCCGCTGACCGACGATCGTCGCGTGCTGCCCATTGAGCGCACGGGCGAGCTGCTGCAAGCGCCTGCGGGTTTCATGCTCGTCGTCTCCTACAACCCCGGCTACCAGAACCTGCTGAAAAACCTCAAGCCCAGCACGCGCCAACGCTTTGTTGCCCTGGGCTTTGACTATCCCGCGCCCGACGTGGAACAGCGCATCGTCGAAACCGAAGCCAAGGCCGCCCCCGAGCTGGCCGCGCGCCTCATCCGTCTGGCCACGGCCCTGCGTCGTCTCACGGATCAGGATTTGGAAGAAACCGTCAGCACCCGCTTGCTGGTGGTGGCGGCCCGCCTGATCGTGGCCGGGCTGGACGAACGCACCGCCTGCCGCGCCGCCATCGTTGATGCCCTCACCGACGATCACGACACCGCCGCCGCGCTGGATGAAGTGGTGCAGGCCGTGTGGGAGCCGCAGGACTGAGGCCGCGCGCCCCTTTCCCCTTTTCACCATTTCCCCGCGTATTCCCCGCACATGCCCCGCCTGCGGGCACAAATCGCACAAGGCACATCAAGGAACACACATCATGGAAGAGTGGGTTGGCGAGCGCTGGCACCGTTTCATCATGCGGGCGGCAGACCCGTCCTATCGGGAAGCGGCTGTTCAGCTCGAAGAAGTCACCAAGGCAGTCGAGCTGCTGTTTCGCGCTGCAGGCGGCGATGCCGGCGTGCGCGTGGCCACCGCATCGGCCCAGACCGTCGGCGGGCATCGCACCTGGGTGCAAAAAATCGCCGGCTATGGCGAGCGCGCCGCCGTCAGCTCGCTGGACGGGCAAACCCTGGCCCTGCCTTCTTCCATCGCCGTATTCAGCACGCGCGAGCTCAACCATGACCTTTACATGTGGATCGCCGCCCTCGGCGCCAGCCACCAATACAGCCCCGCCGGCTGGCTGGCCGGCAACGTGGCCGCCACCCGCCGCGCGCTGCACACCTACCCCGGCCTGCGCCAGCGCCTGTGCCGCCTGATCGACGCGCACCTGCCCCAGCGCAGCGCCCCCGACGTTCTCAAAAGCACCGCAGGCCGCCGCGCCGAAGCGGCCATCCAGCAAACCCTCAAGGCCCTGCGCGACTACGTTGGGCAAGGCCCGCGCTCGCCCCTGTGGAACGACGACCCCGATGCGCCCCTGCCCGGCGTGCCGGACAACACCCGCATCATCCGCCCCGCCGACACCGCCCCCGTCTGGCTCTGGCTGCTGCACACCGCCGCCCCGCCTGCCGCCCCCGCCCGCGACGACGACCCCGACGCCGCCCGCCCGCGCCAGAACAAACACACCCAGGAAGACGACAAGCGCCGCCGCGCCACCCGATCCGAGGACACCAGCAACCGCCACGGCCTGATGATGTTTTTCCGCGCCGAATCCATCCTGAGCTGGGGCGAATTCGTGCGCGTGAACCGCACCGGCGACGACCAGGACGACCACGACGCCACCAAAGTGGCCGACGACATGGACGAGCTCAACATCGCCAAGGGCGGAGAAACCCTGGCTGCGCGCGTCAAGTTCGACCTTGACCTGCCCAGCGCCGCCTGGGACGACACCCCCGTCGGCCCCGGCGAGCCCCTGCCCGAGTGGGACTACAAGGCCAACCTCCTGCGCCCCGACATCTGCCGCGCCCAGCGCCTGCGCATCCGCACGCCCGAAGCCGAGGCCGACAAAAAAGCCGCAGAAGCCGCCCAGGCTGATCAGACCGACCCCAAGGCCCCCTCCGAAAAAGAAAAATCCCCCATTGAGCGCTTCGAGCTGCGCGCCACCGAGCGCCAGGTGCGCCGCCGCTTTGAAGCCCTGCGCGCCGGCCCGCGCTGGCAGCACGGCCTGCTGCAAGGCGAGGAGCTGGATGTGGACGCCTGGGTGCGCTTTCGCGTCGATCACGCCCAGGCGCGCAGCACGCGCAGCGAATCGCCCCCCATCTTTGCCCAGCGCGTGCGCACCGAGCGCAGCCTGGCCAGCGTCATCCTGGCCGACATCTCCCTGTCCACCGACGCCTACGCCACCCAGCAAGACCGCGTCATCGACCTCATCCGCAACAGCCTGCTCGTCTTTGGCGGCGCGCTCGAAAGCGTGGGCGATCCGTTTGAAATGCTGGGCTTTTCCTCTGTGCGCCGCAACGTGCGCATCCACGAAATCAAGCGCTTTGACGAAAGCTGGGATCAGGCCGCCCAGGAGCGCGCCGCCGCCCTGCGCCCCGGTTACTACACCCGCATGGGCGCCGCGCTGCGCCACGGCATCAAGCGTCTGTCGCAACGCCCCGAGCGCCAGCGCCTGCTGCTGCTGCTGTCTGACGGCAAGCCCAACGACCTGGACCAGTACGAAGGCCGCTACGGCCTGGAAGACACCCGCCACGCCGTGCACGAAGCCCGCCAGGCCGGCCTGGTGCCCTTTTGCGTCACCATCGACCAAAAGGCGCACGACTACCTGCCGCGCCTGTTCGGCTCGCAAGGCTTTGCCCTCATCCACCGCCCCGAGCAACTGGCCCGCGCACTCACGCAGGTTTACGTCAAGCTCACCGTCGTGGGCAAATGAGGGCCGGGGGCGAGGACTGGTTCAGTCGGTCTTTTTTGCTTAACAAATAGGCAAACCCTCTGGAGCGCCCGTAAATACTGCGAAGCGCGCTATCAAAATCAGAGAAATCTGTGGATAACTTTGCATCCTGACCGTCCGGCCCGGCCTGCCGGGCGCTGCGGCGCAGCCTGACCTGCGCCCGTCTGCATGAGAATGTTTCCGCCCCATTAAACTCGCGTCCGCTTGTCACAGGCACCTGATGTTTTTCACGCTCTGCGCCTGCATGTCTTCCCGCACATCCGGTTTTTGACAGTGGATATCGAGAAATTCAACATCCCCCGCTACCTGGCCACCCAGCCCATGTTCTCCAACATGCAGCCCGAAGAGCTGCAACGCATCTCGCATGGCTGCGTGCTGGAGCGCATCGGGCGCAGCAAGATTCTTTTTCGCACGGGCGAGATGTGCCAGGCCTTTCATGTGGTGGTGCTCGGGCAGATCAAGCTCTACGTCATCTCGCCGACAGGCGTGGAAAAAGTCATCGAACTGTGCGGTCCCGGCCACTCCTTTGCCGAGGCCGTCATGTTCATGGGCGTGCCGCATCTGGTGAACGCGCAAACGCTCACCGAAACGCTGCTGCTCACGGTGGAAAAAAACGCGGTGCTGCGCGAAATCGAGGCCGACAGCCGCTTTGCCCTGCGCATGCTGGCGGGCATCTCGCGCCGCCTGCACGGGCTGATCAAGGATGTGCAGGGCTACGCGCTCTACAGCGGCGTGCAGCGCGTCATCAGCTATTTGCTGGGCGACTTGACGAACAGCGAAAGCGGTTCCGTGCCGCAAAGCATCACCGTCAGCCTGCCGGTGAGCAAATCCACCATCGCCTCGCGCCTGTCGCTCACGCCCGAATACTTCTCGCGCGTGCTCGGCGAGCTGGAAACGGCCGGCCTCATCACCGTGGACCGGCGCAACATCATCATTCACGACACGGCCAAGCTCGCCGGCTATCAGTCCTCCAAATAAACCCCGCCATCCCAAAAAAAGCAAAAAGCCCGCACGCAGCGGGCTTTTTCATGCGCGGGCAGCGGCGCGCCTCAAGCGGCCTTGGCCTGCTGATAGCGGCGCTCCACCTCGGCCCAGTTCACCACGTTGAAGAAGGCGGCGATGTAGTCGGGGCGGCGGTTTTGATATTTCAGGTAATAGGCGTGCTCCCACACATCCAGGCCCAGCACGGGCGTGTTGCCCGAGCCCACGCCCTTCATCAGCGGGCTGTCCTGATTGGCGCTGCTTTCCACCAGCAGCTTGCCGGCCTTGTCGGTGGAAAGCCAGGCCCAGCCGCTGCCAAAGCGCGTCAGCGCCGCTTTGGTGAACGCTTCCTTGAAGGCGTCGAAGCCGCCCAGATCGCGCTCAATCGCCTGGGCCACTTCGCCCACGGGCAGGCCGCCGCCCTGGCCGGCCGGGGCCATCACCGTCCAGAACAGGGTGTGATTGGCGTGCCCGCCTGCGTTGTTGCGCACGGCCGTGCGCAGGGTTTCGGGCAGCGCGCCCAGATCGGCAATCAGCTGCTCGGCCGGGCGGGCGGCAAATTCGGTGTCCTTGACTGCGGCGATCAGGTTGTTGATGTAAGTCTGGTGATGCTTGGTGTGATGAATTTCCATCGTCTGCGCATCAATGTGCGGCTCCAGCGCGGTGTAGGCGTAAGGCAGGGCAGGCAGGGTGTAGCTCATGGTCAGGCTTCGTGTATCACGGTGGGTTGAAAAAACGCCCGATCTGCACAGGGCAGATCGGGCCGAATCATTTTATTGACATCGCGCAAATATCGCCGCCCCGCCTTGTGGCATGGGCAAGGAAAAACAAAAGGCAAAAGGAGGGCGAAAAAAAGGCCGGCGAACCGGCCGGATCAGGCGCGCTCGTCGCTTCGATCCAATGCAGCAGGCTCGCCCCTTTCGCCTTTGCCCGCCTTGTGGCGGGTGCAGGGCTGGCCGCTCAAGCGGCAGTCGCCCGATTCCTCATCCAGCCAGGCGTGGGCCTGCGCCACGCAGCCGGTTTGGCACAGCACCTCCTGCACCGTGCGCAGGGGCATCTGCTCGGGGCTGGCGCGCTCGCCCTGGCGTGCAGGCGCAGCGGCGGGCAGGCGAGTCAGCCCCGGCCAGCCCAGCCCCCACAAGCTGCGCGTGGTGGCAATCACCCAGCGCGCGCGCTGGCGCATCAGTTGCGCCTCCAGCTCGGCGCAGCGGCGTGCGTGCGCAGCGGCCATCTCGCTCATGCGGCTTTGGGCATGAGCCCACTGGCGCAGCAGCACGCCATGCTCTTGCACCAAATCGCAAACCGGCGCGAAAACGGGAGCAGACGAACGCATGAAAAAGGCTCTTTCGTGAGTAAAACTGCGGTCGAGTATATGAGAACGACTTTCGATAACCCCCCGGGAAAACCCCCCGCCCGCCCCTCCGCATAATTTGCCTTCTCACATTCAAACCACGCATAAACAAGGAGCAAAACATGCAAATCAAAGACAGGGTTTTCATCGTCACCGGCGGCGCATCCGGGCTGGGCGAAGGAACGGCGCGCATGCTGGCCAGCGAAGGCGGCAAAGTCGTCATCGCCGACATGCAGGCCGACAAAGGCGAGGCGCTGGCACGCGAAATCGGCGCTGCCTTCGTGCGCTGTGACGTCACCAGCGAAGCCGATGCGCAAGCGGTAGTGGATAAAGCCGTCTCGCTGGGCAAGCTGGCCGGGCTGATCAACTGCGCCGGCATCGCCCCGGCCGAAAAAGTTGTCGGCAAAAACGGCGCGCACCGGCTGGAGAGCTTTGCCCGCGTCATCAGCGTCAATCTGATTGGCAGCTTCAACATGATCCGCCTGGCCGCCGCCGCCATGAGCCGCAACGAGCCCGAGTCCACAGGCGAGCGCGGCGTGCTGATTTCCACCGCCAGCGTGGCCGCCTTTGACGGCCAGATGGGCCAGGCCGCCTACAGCGCCAGCAAAGGCGGCATCGTCGGCATGACCCTGCCGATTGCGCGCGACCTGGCCCGCAGCGGCATACGCAACATGAGCATTGCCCCCGGCATCATGGGCACGCCCATGCTCGCGGCCATGCCGCAGGAAGTGCAAGACGCGCTGGCCGCGCAAGTGCCCTTCCCCAGCCGCCTGGGCACGCCGCAGGACTACGCCAAGCTGGTGCGCCACATCCTTGACAACGACCTTCTCAACGGCGAAGTCATCCGCCTGGACGGCGCCATCCGCATGGCTCCCAAATAAACCTGGGCCGCCCCGCCCACAAGCCCGCGCCCCCGGCCCGCAAAAGCCGGCAAGCGGGCTTTTTCATGCCAAGTTATCCACAATTTATTCCTGATTTGATAGCACCCTTCGCAGTATTTACGGGCGCTGTGGGCCTTCTGCCTATTTGTTAATCAAAATTTTGTATCTGAATGCGTGACACGGCGGGCGCGCAATCGGCGCGAAGGGAAGGCTGGCTGGGGAAGGCGGACAAGCGGGCCGGTTTTCAGAAATCGGCTTGCTTTCCGGCCTCAAAACGCCTTGAGGAAAGGCGGGTTATCCACAGATTTTTCCTGATTTGATAGCGCGCTACGCAGCATGGACGGGCGCTGCTGGCCTTTTGCCTATTTGGTAATCAAAATCTTGTAAACAAATGCGAACCATGCGGGCTGCGCCGGGCCGATCGGGCGTGGCGCGGGCGGGTCAGAACAGGTTGCCGGTTTGGCCGGGGGGCAGTTCGCAGGCGCAGGCGGGGGCGGGTTGGGTGAGGGAGGCGACGCGCACGCCCAGCAGGCGCAGGGGGCGGGCGAGGTCGGCGCGCTTGAGGCAGTGGCCGGCGATTTGGCGGATGCGGGCGGCGTCTTGCGTGGCTTCGGGCACGGTGGTGTCGCGGGTGAGGGTTTGAAAGTCGGCGTAGCGCAGCTTGATGCCTATGGTGCGGCCGGCGTAGCCTTTGCGCGCCAGGTCTTGCGCCACGCGCTGGCACAGGGCGGTGAAGATTCGGCCCAGTTCGGCGCGGTCGCGCACGGCGTGCAAATCGCGCTCGAAGGTGGTTTCGCGGCTGATGCTGACGGGTTCGCTTTGCGTGACGACGGGGCGATCGTCGCGGCCCCAGGCGGCGTCGTGCAGCCAGGCGCCGTGGCTTTTGCCAAAGCGCTGCATCAGCCACAGGCGGTCGCAGGCGGCGAGCTGGCCTATGGTGTGGATGCCGGCGGCCTGGAGTTTTTCGTCCAGCCGGGGGCCGATGCCGTTGATCTTGCGGCAGGGCAGGGGCCAGATGCGGGGGGCCAGATCGTCTGGCTGCAAGATGCTGATGCCGCCGGGTTTGTCGAATTCGCTGGCCATTTTTGCCAGCAGTTTGTTGGGGGCGACGCCGACGGAGCAGCTCAGGCCGGTGGCTTGCCAGATGCTTTTCTGAATCAGCCGCGCCAGCACGCGCCCGCCTTCGCGCTGGCCGCCGGGCACGCGGGTGAAGTCGATGTAAACCTCGTCGATGCCCCGGTCTTCCATGACGGGGGCGATGTCGGTGATGACGGCCTTGAAGGCGCGCGAGAGGCGGCGGTATTCGTCAAAGTCGGCGGGCAGCAAGATGGCCTGGGGGCACAGGCGCGCGGCTTTCATCAGCCCCATGGCCGATCCGACGCCGTATTGCCGCGCCGCATAGCTGGCGGTGGTGATGACGCCGCGGCCGCTGTAGTCGCCCAGGCGGGCGAAAAATTCCAGCGGCACTTGCGCTTCGTCGCCCGCCTGCCAGGGGCGGCCCAGGTGCAGGGGGTGGCGGGCGTTGAGTTCGGCCAGCATGCGGGCGCTGCTGTGGCGGCCGCCGCCGATGACGACGGGCAGGCCCTTGAGCTGGGGGTAGCGCAGCCATTCGACGCTGGCGTAGAAGGCGTCCATGTCCAGATGGGCGATGCGGCGTGGCAGATCGGCAGGGGCGGCGGCAGGGGTGGCGGCAGGGGTGGCGGCAGGGGCGGCAGGGGCGGCAGAGGGGGCGGGCGGCTCGGCAGACATGGCTTTTTAGAATAGCCGCCATGCTGGACGATCGCGCGCGCACGCTGCTCAAGACGCTGATTGAGCAATACATTGCCGAGGGGCAGCCCGTGGGTTCGCGCACGCTTTCGCGCGCATCGGGGCTGGAGCTTTCGCCGGCCACGATACGCAATGTGATGAGCGATCTGGAGGCGCTGGGCCTGGTGGCCAGCCCGCACACATCGGCCGGGCGCGTGCCCACGGCGCGGGGCTACCGCCTGTTTGTGGACACCATGCTGACGGCGCAGCCCGATGCGCCCGTGGCCGATTTGTCAGTCGCCGCCGGCCTGCCCGCGGGGCTGGAGCCGGGGCAGCCGCAGCAGGTGATCGCCAGTGCGGCGCAGCTTTTGTCGCGGCTGTCGCAATTTGTGGGTGTGGTGCAGGCGCCCAGGCGCAATTCGGTGTTTCGGCATATTGAATTTGTGCGCCTGTCGCAGCGGCGCGTGTTGCTCATCATCGTCACGCCCGATGGCGATGTGCAAAACCGCGTGCTGTTTACCGAGGCCGACGTGAGCGACGAGCAACTGGCCCAGGCCGCGCATTACCTGAACGCGCACTACAGCGGCCAGGCCATCGAGCACGTGCGCGCCAGCTTGCAGCAGGAAGTGGAAACCCTGCGCGGCGAGGTGGCCCAGCTCATGCACGCGGCCGTGCAGGCCGGCAGCGAGGCCATCAGTCAGGCGCAAAGCGATGTCGTCATCGCCGGCGAGCGCAATTTGCTGGCCGTGAGCGACTTCGCCAGCGACATGAACCAGCTGCGCCGCGCGTTTGACTTGTTCGAGCAAAAAACCCAGCTCATGCGCCTGCTGGACAACTCCAGCCGCGCCGAGGGCGTGCGCATCTTCATCGGCGGCGAAAGCCAGTCCGTGCCGGTGGAAGAGCTTTCGGTGGTCAGCGCCCCTTACGAAACCGGCGGGCAGGTAGTGGGCCAGCTGGCCGTCATCGGCCCCACGCGCATGCCGTATGAAAAGGTGATCCGCATCGTGGACATCACCGCCCGCCTGGTCAGCCACGCCCTCAGCCACCCCGATACAAACGCGGCCAGCCGTTAAAATCGCCCGCTTTTCGTCAGGCCACGCCGCGAAAAATCCGGGGGGCGTTAGCTCAGTTGGTCAGAGCAGGGGACTCATAATCCCTTGGTCGTAGGTTCAAGTCCTACACGCCCTACCAGACACTCATACAAAGCCCTTCAATTTCATCCAATTGAAGGGCTTTTTCTTTGGGCAAATCAGCAGCCGGCCCGCCTCAAAACCGCATTTCCGCGCTCAGCCCCACGGCCCAGGAGCGTTTGCGGGCCAGGTGATCCTTGTCCTTGGGCCAGAAGTGCCCCAGCGTGAGCTTGCCCAGCAGCCAGTCCTTGTAGATGGGCTGCTCCCAGGTGGCGCGCAGACCGTAGTTGGAGATGGCCACTTCGCTGGGGCGGCCCTGTACCAGCGCCTCGGCGGTGAGGGTGCGCAGCCCGGGCAGGGCGCGGATCAGGCCCAGCGAGCTTTGCCAGTCAAAGCTGCCGCCGCGGCGGGTGATGGTGCCCACGTTGCTCCAGCGCAGCAGCAGGGCGGGGCGCAGCTGGCGCTCATATTCCAAAACAGTGGTGGAGCCCAGGCTGTGGCGCGATGACCAGAACAGGCTCTCGCGAAAGTGCAGGCTGTCGCGCTGCGAGAGCTGCCAGCGCGACTGGTAGCGCACCTGCGCGTAGGGCTTGAGGCCGCCGCGAAAGCCCAGGCGAAAGTCCACATTGCTGCGCGCGCGCCAGCCCAGCCCGGCGAAAAAGGACTGATCCTCGCGCCTTGCCTCGCGCAGCAGCAGTTGCTCGCGGGTGAACAAATCGGGCTGATCGGTCACCAGCTCCTGCTTGTTTTCCTGGCCGACGAAGGCATAGGCGCGGCTTTCCAGATTGGGCAAATCGGCACTGAGGCGAAAGCGCAGGTTGAATTTGGTTCCCGCGTGTTGTTCCCAGAGCGTGCCCACGCGCACGTAGCCGGACACGCGGCCTTGCGGCTCAAAAGGCTTGTCGCCAAACCAGCCATCGACCGACCGCGCCAGCCAGTGCGCGCCGCGCCAGGTGTGAAAGCGCAAGCCCTCCAGCCAGGCCACATCGCCCGGCCCGGCGGTGGGGGCGGCGGTGTTCGGGGGCATGCGGCCCGGCTCTGCCTCACGAGACTGTGCCTGCACTGCGGCGGCGGCGGCCAGGGCGGCCAGGGCAAGGGCCAAAGAGGCCAGAGAGCGGGGAACGTGGCGAGAGAAACGGCGAGGCGAGAGTCTGGACATAGGGCAGGGCGCTTGCGGCATTCGTATTTACAAGGGGGGATTCTCACGCCGCGCACGGGCGGGTTGGGCAAAAAACGCTCAAAAAACGGGAAAAACAGCTCATTTCAAACAAAAAGCCGCTTTCCGGCCCCGAGCCAGCGGGCGCTTGCCATTTTCCCTTCAATCTGATTACGTTTCGTAGCACGATTCTGCCTATCAAATAAGCAAACAGGCTACAGCGCCCGTAAACACTGCGAAGGCAGCTATCAAATCAGGAGTTTTCTGTGGATAACCTGGGTTTTCCCGCATGTGGGATGAGGGGGGAAAGCCGCTAGCATCGCCGACCATGACTGATGAAACATCCACTCACACCGCCTTGCGCGAGGCGCGGCGCATCGTTATCAAAGTGGGCTCCAGCCTGGTCACCAACGAGGGTCGGGGGCTGGATGAGGCGGCCGTGGGGCAGTGGTGCCGCCAGATGGCCGCGCTGGCGGGGCAGGGGCGCGAAATCATCATGGTCTCCAGCGGCGCGATTGCCGAGGGCATGAAGCGCCTGGGCTGGGCCAGGCGACCCAGCCAGATCAACGAGTTGCAGGCCGCGGCTGCCGTCGGCCAGATGGGGCTGGCGCAGATGTATGAAAAAAAACTGCGCGAGCACGGCCTGGGCAGCGCGCAGGTGCTGCTCACGCATGCCGACCTGGCCGACCGCGAGCGCTATCTGAATGCGCGCAGCACTTTGCTGACGCTGCTGCATCACCGCGTGCTGCCGGTCATCAATGAAAACGACACGGTGGTCAACGACGAAATCCGCTTTGGCGATAACGACACGCTGGGCGCGCTGGTGGCCAATTTGGTGGAGGCCGATTTGCTGGTCATCCTGACCGATCAAAAAGGCTTGTTCACGGCCGATCCCCGGCGCGATCCGGGCGCGCGGCTGGTGGAGGTGGCGCAGGCGGGCGATGCCGAGCTTGAGCGCATGGCCGGCGGCGCAGGCTCGGGCGTGGGCACGGGGGGGATGATTACCAAAATCCTGGCCGCCAAGCGCGCCGCCGGTTCGGGCGCGAGCACGGTGATTGCCTGGGGGCGCGAGCCTGACGCCCTGCTGCGCCTGGCTGCGGGCGAGCGCATAGGCACCTTGCTGGCAGCGCCGCAGCGGGTTCGCCAGGCGCGCAAGCGCTGGATGGTCGATCAGCTGCAATTGCGCGGCAGCGTGAAGGTGGATGCGGGCGCGGCCGCCAAGCTGCTGGCTGAGGGCAAAAGCCTGCTGCCCATAGGCATGACGGCGGTGCAGGGCCAGTTTGTGCGCGGCGATGTGATCGCCATTTGCGATGCCGCCGGGCGACCGCTGGCGCGCGGCCTGGCCAATTACGCCAGCGGCGAGGCGCGCCTGCTGTGCGGTAAGCCTTCGGGCGAGATTGCGGCGCTGCTGGGCTATGCGGCCGAGCCGGAGATGGTGCACCGCGACAACCTCACGCTGCTGGATGCGCCCTGATTTTGTAACCGCATCCAACGACTTGTAAAAAGCCCCCAAACGCCCGCAAGGCCCGTAAACACTGCGCTGGCAGCTATAAAAAGCGGAGCAACCCGCGCCCTGTTGGGGCTTTGTTGTTACATTTATACTGCGATTCGTTTTTAACCGCGCCCCTGGCGAAACCCGGCTTCGGTCGGGTTTTTTGTTGGGCTTTTCCCCTCACTCCACACGCTTTATTCGCATCATGAAACACACCCTCACCGCCTGCGCGCAGGCTGCGCTTTGCCTGAGCCTGGGTCTGGCCGCTGCCGTGGCGCAGGCGCAAACGCACACGCACACGCACACGCACACACCGGCGCAATCGGAACCCGCCAGCGAAGGCGGCACGCTCAATGAAGTGCAGGTGCGCGAGCAGGGCCAGGAAGGCGAAACCCGTGGCTACGCCGGCGTGCGCCGCCACACCGCCGCCACGCGCACCGATACGCCGCTGATCGAAACGCCGCAGGCCGTGCGCGTGATCTCGCAGCAGTTCATCGAAGACATCGGCGCGACCCGGCTGGAAGACGTGACGGCCTACGTCAGCGCCGTCACCCGCCTCAACGACTTCAGCGGCATGTGGGACAACTACGCCATCCGGGGCTTCAGCCAGACCGACGGCGGCTCGCTGCTCAACGGCTTTGCCTCCTCGCGCGGCTACGGCCCCAAGCGCGACGCGGCCACCATCGAGCGCGTGGAATTTCTCAAAGGCCCGGCCGCCGCGCTTTACGGCAGCAGCGAGCCGGGCGGCACCTACAACGTCGTCACCAAAAAACCGCGCTTTACCGCCGCCCGCCGCGTCGGCCTGCAAGCGGGCACGCTGGGCTTTGCCCGCGCCACGCTGGATGCCACCGGGCCGCTGACGCAAAACCTGGCCTACCGCATCAACTTCGCCGCCGAAGACGGCGCCAGCCGCAGCAGGCTGATCGACAGCAAAAAAATCGTCATCGCCCCGGCGCTGACCTGGGCTATCGACGCCGACACCGTCTTCAACTACGAATCCGAGTTCCTGCGCCTGCGCACGCCGTTTGACCGCGGCCTGGTGCGCGTGGGCGGCAACGCCCTGGCCCTGCCCGCCGACCGCTACCTGGGCGAGCCGGGCATACCCAACATGCGCCTGCACGCCACCTCGCACCAGTTCACGCTGGACCGCCAGATCAACGCCCAGTGGCGCGCCCGCCTGGGCGCGGCCTACCGCAGCACCGGCCTGCAAGGCATGGCTGCCGAGCTGACCGGCGCGCTGCAAGCCGATGGCCGCACCCTCACCCGCCGCAACAGTTGGCGCAGCCTGCCCGCGCGCGATACCTCCTTCCAGGCTGAAGTGGAAGGCAAGTTGCAAACCGGCGGCATCGGCCACACCGTGCTGGCCGGGGTGGAAGTCTGGCGCGTGCACACGAAAACCGACCTGTACTACTCCAACCTGCAACGCAACCCCTTCGCCATCGACATCTACCAGCCCATCTACGGCCAGCCCGCCCCCGAGCCGCTGCTGAGCACCGCGCAAACCGACCGCCAGCGCGCTGCCGGCCTGTTTTTGCAAGACCAAATCGACCTGAGCGCGCAATGGAAGCTCATGGCCGGGCTGCGCTTTGACCGCTTCAACCAGGTGCGCATCAACCGCCTGCGCGGCACCCGCATGGCGCAAAAAGACTCCGCCATCAGCCCCCGTATCGGCCTGAACTACATGATCACCCCCGACAGCTCGGCCTATGTGAGCTACGGCCGCTCCTTCCGTCCCAACCTGGGCAACAACGTGCAAGGCACGCCGTTCGATCCGCAAGAAGGCAGCGTGTGGGAAGCCGGCCTGAAATGGCAAAGCGCCGACCAGCGCCTCACCGCCTCCGCTGCGCTTTTCAACATCGACAAAACCAACGTCCTCACTGCCGATGCGGCCAACCCCGGCTTCAGCATCGCCGCCGGCAAAGTGCGCAGCCGCGGCCTGGAAGCCGACCTGGCCGGGCAAATCACCCCCCACTGGCGCATCAGCGCCAACCTGGCCCTGCTGGACACCGAAGTCACGCGCGACAACAACGCCGCCCTGCGCGGCAAGCGCCTGGCCGGCATCCCCCGCGCCAGCGGCGGCCTGTTCGTCATGTATGAAAACGCCCTGGCGGGCGGCATGCGCTACGGCCTGGGCGGCGGCATCACCCACACCGGCCAGCGCAGCGCCACCGCCACCGACACCTACCGCCTGCCCGCCTACACTCTGGCGCGCATTAGCGCCTACCTGCAAATCAACCCCGCCATGCGCCTGACGCTGGATGTGAACAATCTGTTCGACAAGCACTACGCCACCTCGGCCTGGCTCGCCAGCGCCGTGCTCGTGGGCACGCCGCGCCAAATCACCGCCGGGCTGCAAGTGAAGTTCTAAACACCCGTTTATCAACACCCCAGGAGGAGACAAACCATGACCCATCCACCCCCCCAAGAGACGGCAGTGCAGGCCGCAGAGCCTGCGCTGTCGCGCAAGCGCCTGCTCACCCTCTCGGGGCTGGGCTGGATGTTCGACGCCATGGACGTGGGCCTGCTCGCCTTCGTCCTCGCGGCGCTTGGCGCCGACTGGGGCCTGAGCAAGGCCCAACTCGGCTGGCTGGGCGCCGTCAACTCCATCGGCATGGCCGTCGGCGCTCTGGCCTTCGGCCTGCTGGCCGACCGCATCGGGCGCAAACACGTCTTCGTCATCACCCTGCTGCTGTTTGCCGCCGCCAGCGGCCTCTCGGCCCTGGCCACCACCCTCGGCGTGCTGCTCGTGCTGCGCTTTTTCATCGGCATGGGCCTGGGCGGCGAACTGCCCGTGGCCGCCACCTACGTCTCCGAGCGCGTGCCCGCCCACGAACGCGGCCGCACCGTTGTGCTGCTGGAAAGCTTCTGGGCCGTCGGCTGGCTGCTGGCCGCCCTCATTGCCTACTTCGTCATCCCCCACCTGCCGCAAGACAAAGGCTGGCGCGTCGCCCTGCTGCTCGGCGCCCTGCCCGCGCTTTACGCCATCTACCTGCGCCGCAAACTCCCCACCGACACCCCCAGCGCCGCCACCGCCGCCGCCCGCGCCCCTTGGACCGAACGCCTGCGCGCCCTGTGGCAGCCCGAATTGCGCCGCGCCACCCTCATGCTCTGGGTGCTGTGGTTTTCCATCGTCTTCTCCTACTACGGCATGTTTTTGTGGCTGCCCAGCGTCATGATGGGCAAGGGCTTTGCCCTCATCAAAAGCTTTGAATACGTGCTGCTGATGACCCTGGCCCAACTGCCCGGCTACTTCACCGCCGCCTGGCTGATCGAACGCATGGGCCGCAAATTCGTCCTCGTCAGCTACCTGCTGGGCACCGCCGCCAGCGCCTGGGCCTTCGGCCAGGCCGGCAGCCAGGCCGCCCTGCTCACCGCCGGCGCCCTGCTGTCCTTCTTCAACCTCGGCGCCTGGGGTGCCCTCTACGCCTACACCCCCGAAAACTACCCCGCCGCCGTACGCGCCGGCGGCGCCGGCACGGCGGCTGCCATCGGACGCCTGGGCGGCGTCCTCGGCCCTCTGGCCGTGCCCTGGCTCGCCTCCCTCGGCTGGGGCGCCAGCGCCACCTTCGCCCTCTTCGCCGCCACCATCACCCTCGGCGCCCTCGCCGTCGCCTTCCTCGGCCGCGAAACCCGAGTCGAAAAACCGCAAGGCGCCGACTAAACCCCCTGCTGACAAGCCCGCCGAAGGGCTTTCTCTTTCCCCAAAAAAAAGCGCCCCGGCGAGAGCCAGGGCGCTTTTTTTAGGCAAGTTATCCACAATTTACTTAAAAATTAATAGCTGCCACCGCAGGATAGACGGGCGATGGCGGCCTATTGATTAATCGATAAGCAAAATAAAGTTGCGAGGTGTAAACCAAAACCGGAAGGCCGCAAGCGTGGGCGATGGCGAAAACCGCGAGAAGAGGGCGAGGAGCTAAATCAACAGTGCGGGCGAAGGGCGCAGCCCGAGCCGAATCAAGTCCAGCACGATGGGCGAAGCCCGAGGCGAATCGGTATCCCAAAACCCCCTTGTGCCCGTGCCGAGAAGCGCAGCGGCAGGGGCGGGCGATCACAGCGCAGCATGGGATCGCATCCGCAAATCTGACTTGGCCGCGGCTGTTTGAATGGAGCGCGTCAGCGCGTAATGAGTTGAGCGGCCCCGCCCCTGACGCGAGCATCGCAGGTTGCCCTTCGCGCAGCGAAGGGTCACGGGCAGTAGGGGGCGCTTTCTTTTGCCTTCTTTTCTTGTGCGCACAAGAAAAGAAGGTGCGCTGTCGGGCGCACATCCCGAGCTGAGGCGCTCAAATTTCGCAAGGCTTTCAGGACAGGAAAAGACGCCCAATCAACGCCGTTTGAAAACCCGAAAGCCGCATCCATTCAGGCAAGTTATCCATAGATTGGTCCTGATTTGATAGCAGCCCTCGCAGCACTGACGGGCGCTCCAGCCACTTTGCTTAATTGATCAGCAAAAAAACCTCACTAACTCGCCAAGGCCCGCAGCGCCTCCGGCTCCAGCAAGTGAATACACCGCCCCCCCTCACTGATCAAACCCCGCTCACGCAACTGCCGCAACACCCGCGAAAAAGTCTCCGGCGTGATGCCCAACTGCGCCGCAATCAGGCGCTTGCGCTGCGTCAGCGGCACCGTCAGCGTCGCCGGGGGCGGGGAGGAGGGCGATGCCACGGGGGGCAGGTTCGGGTCGGCGCCTTCTTCGTGCGCGTGCGCCAGCAGCCACTCGGCGCAGCGTGCGCCGGCGTCTTTCACCGCGCGGCTCAAGCCCGTGTGAACTTGCAGGCGATACATGTGCGCCATGTCATGCAGCACCGCGCGCGCCGGGCCGGGCAGGGCCTGCAAGCTGGCGTGAAAAGCCGGCAGCGGCACGCAGCGCAGTTGCACGCGGGTATCGGCCACGGCATCGACCAGCGGGCGCAGCCCCAGCACGGCCGCCCCGGCGTTGAGCCACAGCGGCCCCTGCACCACGCCGACGGTGTGCGTGAGCTGCCCCTCGTGCAGCCGCCCCAGCACGACGCGGCCGCTTTCCACATAGATGGCGTGGGTGGTGTCGGCCAGGCTGTCCATCAGCACCGCGCCGCTGCGGGCATCGCGCGTTTCGCTTGGCAAATCAAAAGGAAAGGGTAGAGACATGAAAGGCACTTTGCCCGCCTTGCGGGTAGTGCGTATTGACCAAGGTCAAGAGTCGCGAGCCGCTGGCGCGCCGCTGGCGGGGGCGGCGCTTTGCGGCGCAAGCGCCTATGCTTGCGCCCTTTTTGCTTTGGGCCCCGTGGGGGAGTTTTTGTTGTATGCGTTTTCGTGCCGAGCCTGCCCTTTCCGATTCCCCCGTGCCTTCGGGCACGGGCGTGCTGCTGTGCAATCTGGGCTCGCCCGATGAGCCGACTGCGCCTGCCTTGCGGCGTTATCTGGCGCAGTTTTTGAGCGATGAGCGCGTGGTGGAAAGCCCGCGCGCGCTGTGGCTGCCGCTGCTGCACGGGGTGATTTTGCGAACCCGCCCGGCGCAGTCGGCGGCCAAATACCGCACGGTGTGGACGCCCGAGGGCGCGCCGCTGCTGAAGTGGAGCAGCCGCCAGGCCAGCTTGCTGCGCGGCCACCTGGGCGAGCGCGGTTTGCGCGTGGCCGTGCGCCACGCCATGAGCTACGGCCAGCCGGCCATCGCGCAGGAGCTGGATGCGCTCAAGGCCCAGGGCTGCGTGCGCATCCTGGTGGCGCCGCTGTATCCGCAGTATTCGGCGAGCACGACGGCCAGCGTGCACGACGCGGTGTTTGCCTGGGGCCGCACGGTGCGCTATTTGCCCGAGCTGCGCCTGGCCGGGCCGTTTTACGATGCGCCCGGCTACATCGCCGCGCTGGCCGCCAGCGTGCGCCGCCACTGGCAAACGCACGGGCAGCCCGATCACCTGCTGCTGAGCTTTCACGGCCTGCCGCAGCGCATGGCGGATTTGGGCGATCCCTATCCCCGGCAGTGCCGCGCCACGGCCGAGCTGCTGGTCCGCAAGCTGGGCTGGCCGGTGCAGCGTTGCACGGTGGCTTTTCAGTCGCGCTTTGGCCGCGCCGAGTGGCTCAAGCCCTATACGGCGGCAACGCTACAGGCGCTGGGCCGCGAGGGCGTGGGGCGGCTGGATGTGATGTGCCCGGGCTTTGTCAGCGATTGCCTGGAGACGCTGGAAGAAATCGCCGAGGAGGGGCGCGAAACCTTCCTGCACGCCGGCGGGCGGGAGTTTCACTACATCCCCGCCCTGAACGACAGCGCCGAGTGGATGCGCGCCCTGGCCGATTGGGTGCAGCAGCAGATGGCGGGCTGGCCGGTTTGAAGGCGGGCCGGGGCGGCTCAAGACTCGTCGGGCAGATCGCCCCCGCCCGCTTGCAGCACGCGCCGCACCACATCGCCCGAAAAGCCCCGGCTGGCCAGAAAGCGCGCCTGCCTGGCCCGCTCGGCCAGGCTGGCGGCGGGCGCGCCAAATTTTTTCTGCCATACGGCGCGGGCGCGCTCCAGCTCGGTTTCGCGCAGTTGCGCCGCGGCATCGGCCAGTGCCGCTGCGCCCAGGCCCTTGGCTTTCATCTCCTGCAACACACGCGCAGCGCCCAGGCGCGGCGCGCGCCGGTGCAGCAGCGAGGCGGCCACGCGCTCTTCATTGATGAAGCCCAGCGCGCTCAATTCATCCAGCGCCTGCGCCAGCTCGCCCGGCTCGCTGGCGTGCGCGGCCAGCTTGCGCTCCAGTTCGGCGCGGGAGTATTCGCGCCGCGCCAGCAGGCGCAGCGCACGGGCTTTGAGGGAAGGCTCGGGCATGGGGCAAAAGCGGGGGCAGGGGCCTTGCAAAACAGGCGGCCTCATACAATACACGGCTTGCCCGGCGCGCCGCCGGAGCTGCTTTTGCAAGGCCCGCACGTCGTTTTTGCGCCGCCCCCAATCCCCGTTTTTCTGGCCGGCATGCCGGCTATCCGTGTTTTTTCCCCGCCCCTTTTTTCAGGAATTTGCCATTCATGTTTATCGCTGACGCCTACGCCCAGACCGCCGCCGCCGGCGCGCAGCCCGGGTCGCCCCTGTCCGGCCTGCTGCTGCCTGTTTTGATGATCGTGGTGCTGTACTTCATCATGATTCGCCCCCAGATGAAGCGCCAGAAAGAGCACCGCGCCATGATTGACGCGCTGGCCAAAAACGACGAAGTCGTCACCGCCGGCGGCCTGCTGGGCCGCGTGACCCAGCTGGGTGACGACGGCAACCTGACTCTGGAAGTGGCCAGCGGCGTGCAGGTGCGCATGCAGCGCACGGCCATCACCCAGGTGCTACCCAAGGGCACGCTGAAGTGATACCCGGCCCCATGCAAGGTTTCGCCAGTTGGCGCGGGCCTTGCGGCCGGAGTTTGTTTTTGCCCGCCCCTGCTGCGGGCTTTTGTTCTTGAAGACCCTTAGACGCATGAACCGCTACCCGCTCTGGAAATACGCGATCATCGTGGTGACGCTGCTGATCGGCATCATCTACACCCTGCCCAACCTCTACGGCGAAGCGCCCGCGGTGCAGGTTTCGCCCGGCAAGATGACCGCCAAGATCGACGCCGGCACGGTCGGCCTGGTGGAAAAGGCCCTGCAGGAAGCGGGCGTGACGGCCGACAGCGTGGTGTTTGACGGCCAGTCCGTGCGGGCGCGCTTTGACACCGAAGACATCCAGATCAAGGCCAGGGACGTGATCGCCCACGCCCTCAACGGCGGCCCGGGCCATGACGGCAGCTACATCGTGGCGCTGAACCTGGTTTCGCGCTCGCCGCAGTGGCTGAGCAAGCTGCACGCAAATCCGATGTATCTGGGGCTGGACTTGCGCGGCGGCGTGCACTTCATGCTGCAAGTGGACATGCGCGCGGCCATCGCCAAGCGGCTGGATACCACGGCCAGCGACATCCGCCTGATGCTGCGCCGCGAGGACATCCGCCACGGCGGCGTTTCCCGTTCGGGCGAGGCGATTGAAGTGCGCGTGCGCGAAGCGGGCACGCTGGATGCCATCCGCCGCGTGCTGGCGCAAAACCTCACGCAAATGCAGATCACCCCGGCCGCCGACGGCAGCCGCCTGACGGTGAGCTTCAAGCCCGAATCGCTGCGCGAGGTGCAGGATCAGGCGCTCAAGCAAAACATCACCACCTTGCATAACCGCGTGAACGAGCTGGGCGTGGCCGAGCCGGTCATCCAGCAGCAGGGCGCCGATCGCGTCGTGGTGCAACTGCCCGGCGTGCAGGACACGGCCAAGGCCAAGGACATCCTGGGCCGCACCGCCACGCTGGAGCTGCGCATGCTGGACGAAAGCGCCGAGGGCTACGCCGCCATGAGCGGCAACGCCGCCGTGCCCATGGGATCGGAAAAATTCCAGGATCGCGCCGGCAACACCTACGTGGTCAAGCGCGAAGTCATCCTCACGGGCGACAGCCTGGACACCGCCCAGGCCACCTTCGACGATCAGCAAAAACCGGCGGTTTCGCTGGTGGTGGACGACAAGGGCGGGCAAATCATGCGCGACATCAGCCGCCGCAATCTGCGCAAGCGCATGGCCATCATCCTGTTTGAAAAGGGCAAGGGCGAGGTGCTGACCGCGCCTTCCATCAACGGCGAGCTGGGCAAGCGCTTTCAAATCTCCGGCAGCATGAGCGTGAGCGAGGCCAATGACCTGGCCCTGCTGCTGCGCGCCGGCTCGCTGGCCGCGCCCATGGAAATCATCGAAGAGCGCACCATAGGCCCCAGTCTGGGCAAGGAAAACATCAACAAGGGCCTCAAGAGCGTGGTCTGGGGCTTTGCGGTCATCGTCGTGTTCATGAGCGTGTACTACATGATGTTCGGCGTGTTCTCCAGCATTGCCCTGGGCTTCAACCTGCTGATGCTGGTGGCCATTCTTTCCATGCTGCAAGCCACGCTCACCCTGCCGGGCATGGCTGCCATGGCGCTGGCGCTGGGCATGGCCATTGACGCCAACGTGCTGATCAACGAGCGCGTGCGCGAGGAACTGCGCGCCGGCGCTTCGCCGCAGGCGGCCATCAGCGCGGGCTACGAGCACGCCTGGGCCACCATCCTGGACTCCAACATCACCTCCCTGATCGCCGGCCTGGCCCTGCTGGCCTTTGGCTCGGGGCCGGTGCGCGGCTTTGCCGTGGTGCACTGCATCGGCATTCTCACGTCCATGTTCTCGGCGGTGTTTTTCTCGCGCGGGCTGGTCAACCTCTGGTATGGCCGTCGCAAGCGACTCAAAACCGTGTCGATCGGCACCGTGTGGCGGCCCGAATCGGCCGCCGCTGACGGGGCCGAAACCCCCGATACGCCCGCCGCCGCACGGTCGCAGGCCGCCTCCGGCCAGGGCAATCCCCTGCTGGCCGCAATCGCCCGCCAGAAACAGCAGCAAGCCGACTAATAGTCAAGCCAGTGAGTTAAAGACATGGAATTTTTCCGAATCCAACGCGACATCCCGTTCATGCGCCACGCGCTGGTGCTGAACGCGGTTTCCTTCGTCACCTTCTTTCTGGCGGTGTTTTTCCTGGTCACCAAGGGGCTGCATTTGTCGGTGGAATTCACCGGCGGCACCGTGATGGAAGTGAGCTACCAGCAGCCCGCCGATCTGGAGCGCGCCCGCGCCGCCATCGCCAAACTGGGCTATGGCGAAGTGCAGGTGCAGAACTTCGGCTCCTCGCGCGACGTCATCATCCGCGTGCCCGTGAGCAAGGACGTCAGCTCGGCCCAGCAAAGCGACAAGGTGCTGCAAGCGCTCAAGGCCGACGAGCCGGGCGTGGAGCTGCGCCGCACCGAATTCGTCGGCCCCCAGGTGGGCAACGAGCTGCTGACGGGCGGCCTGAAGGCGCTGGGCTTCGTCATCCTGGGCATCGTCATTTACCTGTCCGTGCGCTTCGAGTGGAAATACGCCGTCGCCGGCATCATCGCCAACCTGCACGACATGGTCATCATCCTGGGCTTTTTCGCCTTCTTCCAGTGGGAGTTCTCGCTGGCCGTGCTGGCGGCCGTGCTGGCCGTGCTGGGCTACTCGGTGAACGAATCGGTGGTCATCTTCGACCGCATACGCGAAACCTTCCGCCGCCAGCGCAAGATGCAAACGCGCGAAATCATCGACCACGCCATCACCTCCACCATCAGCCGCACCATCATCACTCACGCCTCCACCCAGGCGATGGTGCTGGCCATGCTGCTGTTCGGCGGCGAAACCCTGCACAACTTCGCCCTGGCGCTGACCATAGGCATCTGCTTTGGCATCTACTCCTCCGTGTTCGTGGCCGCCGCCATCGCCATGTGGCTGGGCGTCAAGCGCGAAGACCTGGTCAAGCCCACGCGCCAGGAGCACGACCCGGATGACCCCAACGTCGGCGCTGTGGTCTGAGCGCCGCCGCCGCCCCTGGCCGCGTCCCCGTCATGACAGCTTCCCCCGCCCCCTCACCGGCCCGCCTCTCGCGCCAGGTGCGCGAGCAGTTCGTGGCCGAAATCATCCAGTGGCTGCCCCAGTTGACCGCCACCATGCGCGAGCGCCTGAGCACTGCCATCGACTCGGCCCCCAGCATTCAGGAGCAGCGTCTGGCCATTGATGCGCGCATGGCCTTCGAGCCCCGCTGCGATGCGTGGATGCAGCGCGTGCGCCAGGGGCTGGACAAGGCGCTGACCCGCCCCGCCCCCGCTGCCGGCGGCGGCGACATGAGCGGCGTCACCGCCTTTGCCCTGGTGGATGACGAAGTGGTGGAAAACAAAATCATCGCCTCGCGCCTGAGCCTGGCCGTGATCGACAAAAGCGGCTCCGAGCTAAGCGATCTGAACGTGCGCGTGCAATCGCTCGACCGCGTGGCCGACATGCCCCCCAAAGACGTGCTGCGCCCCGAGAGCGTGGCCGCCGTCCTCATCGAGCAGTGGCGCGCCTGCGAGCTCACCCGCGAAATGTGGGCCGTCGTGCACGAAACCGTGCGCGCCGCCCTGGCCCTGGCCATGGCGCAGGCCTACCACAACGCCAACCAGTGGCTCATCCAGCAGGGCGTCATGCCCCAGATCAACCTCAAGTCCATGGTGCGCCGCACCGGCGGCGGCCCGGGCGGATCAGTCGCATCGGCCGCCGCGCCTGGCGAGCAAGGCGGCGATGGCGGCAATTCCTACCCCGCCCCGCCCGATGTCGGCCAGCAAGGCGGCGCGTATGACGGCGGCGCTTACGAAGGCGGCTACGGCGGCCCGGGCGGCATGGCAGGCGGCTATGGCGGTGCAGGCGCAGCGGGTGGCTACGGCCAGGCCGATCAGGCCGCCATGCCGGCGCAGGTTCTGCCCGGCGTGCGTTCGACCGACCTCATGCGCGTGGCCGAAGAAACCCGCATGCTCACCGGCGCCGCCCCCATGCTGCGCATGCGCGCGCGCGCCCACGGCGTGCTGGGCCGCCTGCGCCGCTTTTTGAGCGACAAAGTCACCAACTTCAGCCACACCCAGCCCGTCACCCCCAGCCCCCGGCTGGCGCAGGCGCTGGCCCAGCCCCAGCCCGAAGAAGCGCCCGGCACGGCCGTCTCCATGCTCCTGGATGCCGAAGCCGACGCCGATGTCGCCCACGGCTCCACCCTGCTCATGGCCCCGGAAGAGCAAGTCGGCCAGGTGGCCGGGCAGCTCATGCAGCAGGCGGCCCAGCTCAAGCAGGAAGCCGAAGGCAAGGACGAAAAAGCCATCATCGAAATCGTGGCCCTCATCTTCCAGGCCATCCTGGCCGAAGAGCGCATCCCCGCCGCCATCCGCCTCTGGTTTGCGCGCCTGCAAATTCCCGTGCTGCGCCTGGCCCTGGCCGAGCCCGACTTTTTCAGCAACATCGACCACCCCGCGCGCCAGCTCATCGACCGCATGGGCGCCTGCGCCATGGGTTTTGAGGCGGCCAGCGTCGGCAACGCCCGGCTGGAGCAGGAAATCAAGCGCATCGTCCAGGTCATCGAGCAATACCCCGAAACCGGGCGGCGCGTCTTTCAGCTCGTGCTCGACGAATTCAAGAAATTCCTCAACCAATTCCTCACCGAAGGCGGCAGCGCCGAGCGCGTGGCCACCCTGGCGCAGCAAGTCGAGCAAAAAGAAGCTCTCACGGTGCAATACACCATCGAGCTGAACAAAATGCTCACCAACCTGCCCGTCAACGACGAAATCAGGTTCTTCCTCTTTCACGTCTGGGCCGAAGCCCTGGCCACCGTCACCGTGCGCGATGGCGGCCAAAGCGAGCACACCCACCAGCTCAAGCGCGCCGCGCACGATCTGCTCTGGGCAGTCAGCGCCAAGCCCGACCGCGAAGACCGCGCCCGCGTGCTGCAAACCCTGCCCGCGCTGCTGCAAACCCTGCGCTACGGCATGAGCGCCCTGGGCCTGTCCGAAGGCGAGCAGGACGGCCACATCAAAACCCTGCGCGACGCCGTCAGCCAGGCCTTCATGGCCCGCAGCGAAAGCATCAACGAAGAAACCCTGGCCGAGCTCAGCCGCAAGCTCGACGCCCTGGAAGACATCGTCAGCGAGGGCGACGTGGGCGACCTCATGCTCGACCCCGGCGCCATCGAACTCATGCTCGGCGTGGATGCGGGCGATCTGTTCTTCATCAACAGCGGCGGCTCCATGCCCGGCCCTGCCGCCCTGGCCTGGGCGCGCGAGCTGGAGCTGGGCGCATGGTTTCAGATGGAAGAGCAGGCCCATCCTGGCGGCGGCGCGACCCGGCCTGGCCACCTGCTGCGCGTGCAATACGTCTGGCGCAGCCAGCGCGGGCTGCTGCACATCTTCACCGGCGGCAACAAAAACTACATGGTGCAAACCCGCCGCTTGGCCGCCTGGCTGCAAGCCGGCCTGCTCACCCAGGAAGAAGACGAAGCCCTCACCGTGCGCGCCACCCGCGACGCCCTGGCCCGCCTGGACGCCCGCCCCGACCAGCTCCTGTCCTGACCGCCGCCGCAGCCCAAGCGCCCCGGCCCTGCGGCCCGCCCCGCCGTTCCATCAGGCGGCGGGTTGTCTCATCTGGATACAGGATTTTGCTCAAGAGTTAAGCAAACCCGCCGCAGCGCCCGTGAACACTGCGCTGGGCGCTATCTTTTCAGGAGTTTTCTGTGGATAAGCTGGGCTGAATGCGGCGTTTGGGCGGGTTTTTTCAGCCTGGGAAGCTGCGCTAAAGGCTGCGGCAAGCGTCGGTTTTCTTGCCATGCGCGCCCGCATGGCTCGGCCTGATTTGCCCTTGTCCGCTGCTGCCCGGCCGGGAATCGGGCGGGTTCTTGCGGCAGATGCGCCGCGCGGAATTCCTCGCCCAGCCGCTGAACCGCCCGCTGCGCTGTGCCAACTGGCGGCAATCTGTCTCATCTGGATACAAGATTTTGCTTACAAAACAGGCAAAAGTCCCGCAGCCCCCGTAAATACTGCGCAGCGCGCTATCAATTCAGGAGAAATCTGTGGATAACTCAAGCCGCCGAGGCATGCGGGCGGGGTGGTTACGGGGCGGGGGTTTGCCAGTGGGGGCGGGTGATGAGGTCGATGCGGCAGGAGCCTGTTTTGCATTCGCGCAGGCGGGCGCGCAGGTATTCGGTGCGTTCGCGGTTGATGCGGTAGTTGCATTCCACGTTCACGCTGTTTTCGGTGGGCTGGCAGCTTTGGTTGCGGTGGGTGATCCAGTCGCGTTGCACCTGGGTGAGGCGCTGGCGGGTGTCGTTTTTGAGTTGGGCGCGCAGCGCCTGATAGACCTCGCCCAGTTCCCTGTCGGATTCGATGAAGTGCTTGCTGATGCAGTAGGTGCGGTCGTAGGCGGAGCTGTATTGCTCGCAGGGGGCTTGCGCCCGGGCGGCGCTGGCGGTGAGCAGGGCGATGCCCAGCAAAAGGGCGGCTGCGCCCGGGGCGGCAGGGGGCCGGAAGGGCAGGTTATCCACAGTTTTTTCCTGTTTTGATAGCACGCTGGGCAGTATCCACGGGCGCTGCGCAAGGTTTGCCTGTTTTATGAGCAAAATTTTGGGCGGGGTTCAGTCCTGCGCCCAGTTTTTGGCGCGTTCGACGGCTTCGCGCCAGCGGTGCAGGCGGGCCTGGCGGGCGGGCTCGTTCAGGGCGGGTTCAAAGATGCGGGCGCTGGCGTGTTGTTCGGCCAGGGCGCTGGTGTCTTGCCACAGGCCCATGCCCAGGGCGGCCAGGGCGGCGGCGCCCAGGGCGGTGATTTCGGCGCTGGCGGGGCGGGCGACGGGCACGCCCAGCAGGTCGGCCTGCATTTGCATGAGCAGGTTGTTGCGGCTGGCGCCGCCATCGACCCAGAGTTGGGTCAGGGGCAGGCCGGCGGCCTGGCTCATGGCGGTGAAGACGTCGGCGCTTTGCAGGGCGATGGCTTCGAGCGCGGCGCGGGCGATGTGCGCGCGGCTGGCGCCGCGGGTGAGGCCGATGAGGGCGGCGCGGGCGCGGCTGTCCCAGTCGGGCGCGCCCAGGCCGGTGAAGGCGGGCACGAGAAAGAGGTCGCCCGTGTCGGGCACGCTGGCGGCCAGCTCTTCGATGGCGGCGGCGCTGGGGATGATTTGCAGGCCGTCGCGCAGCCATTGCACGGTCGCCCCGGCGGAAAAGACGCTGCCTTCAAGGCAGTAAGCGGTTTCTGCGGTGGTTCCGGCAGCGGTGGCGGGGCCGGTTTGCCAGCCGACGGTGGCCAGTAGGCTGCCGGTGCGGGGGGCGGGGCGCGCGCCGGTGTTCATGAGCATGAAGCAGCCGGTGCCGTAGGTGTTTTTGGCCATGCCGGGGCGCAGGCAGCCGTGGCCGAAGGTGGCCGCTTGCTGGTCGCCGGCGATGCCGCTGATGGGGATGGGCGCGCCGAAAAGTTCGGCCTGGGTGGGGCCGATGGGGCCGCTGCTGGGGACGATGCGCGGCAGCAGGGCGGCGGGGATGTCGAACAGGCGCAGCAGCTCGTCGTCCCATTGCAGGGTGTGCAGGTTCATCAGCAGGGTGCGGCTGGCGTTGCTGGGGTCGGTGACATGCAGGCGGTGGCCGCTGAGTTGCCAGATGAGCCAGCTATCCATAGTGCCGAAGGCCAGTTCGCCGTTTTCGGCCTGCTGGCGCGCGCCGGGGATGTTTTGGAGCAGCCAGCGCAGTTTGGTGGCGGAGAAGTAGGCGTCGGGCACGAGGCCGGTGCGCTGCTGGATGAGGGCGCGCTGCCCGGGGGCGAGGGCTTCGCACTGGGCGGTGGTGCGCCGGTCTTGCCAGACGATGGCCGGGGCGATGGGCCGGCCGCTGGCGCGGTGCCAGACGACGGTGGTTTCGCGCTGGTTGGTGATGCCGATGGCGGCGACGGTTTGCGGGCCGCCGATGCGCTGGATGCACTCGCGCGCGACGGCCAGCTGGGTTTGCCAGATTTCTTCTGCGTCGTGCTCTACCCAGCCGGGGCGGGGGAAGTGCTGGGTGAATTCGCGCTGGGTGGTGGCGATGACGCGGCCGCGCAGGTCAAAGGCGATGGCGCGGCTGCTGGTGGTTCCCTGGTCGAGGGCGAGCAGGTGCTGGGGCGATGGCATGGGGGCGGGTGGGGATCAGCAAGGCCCTATGGCCGGGTGCGGCAGGGCGGGGGCGGGGCGGGGCGGGCGCTGGCGGCCTTCTTGCAGGGCGGCCAGGCAGGCGCGGGCCGCTTGCGCGGGCTGCGCGCCCAGGCCGCGCACGAGGCAGACGCCGCTGGCGCGGGCCTGGGCCACGTCGGCCACTTGCGCGGGGGTGAGGATGCCGCCGATGGCGGTGACGGGGCGGCCGGCGACGGCGGCCCACCAGGCCAGGTTGTCCAGCCCCTGGGGCTGCCAGGGCATGTGCTTGGTGGTGGTGGGCCAGATGGGGCCGCAGGCGATGTAGGCGGGCGAGAGGCTGCGCGCGCGCGCCAGCTCCCACAGGGTGTGGCTGCTGATGCCCAAGGGCAGGCCGCTGGCGGCCAGCTCGCGCCGCCGGGCGGAGGTGAGGGCGGCCAGGTCTTCCTGCCCGAGGTGCAGGCCGGTGCGCCCGGCGAGGTCGGGGCGCTCGCGGCAAAGCTCCAGGGCCAGCGCCCAGTGGTCGTTGATGAACAGGCGCGCGCCGGCGCGGGCGCTGGCGCTCATGGCGCGCAGCAGGGTGGGGCGCAGGGCGGCGCGCCAGGCGTCGTCAGGCGCGGGCGGGGCCTTGACGCGCAGCTGCACGGTGGGCACGCCGGCGGCCAGGCAGGACTGGAGCAAATCCACGTGATCGGCAATGGCGTAAAGGCCGATGTCGCCCCCGGCATCGGGAAGGCGGGCCGGGGCGCTGGCGAACAGGCTGTAGTCGATGGCGGGCAGGGGCTCGTCATCCCAGGTGAGCACGGGCATGTGGCGCGCGCTGGCGGCAAAGCCGCTGGCGGCGCAGACCGGGCCTGCGCCCTGCCCGGCGGGGTAGCCGCTGGCGATGGCGTGGGCGGTGGCCATCTTGGCCAGCACGAGGGCATCGGCGGCGACGAAGCCCAGCGCCAGGGCGCTGGCAGCGGCGGTGGCGAAGGTGCAGCCCGTGCCGTGGGTGTGGGGCGCGGGGCGCTGGCGCGGCAGGGCCAGCCAGCCGCTGGCGTGCGGGGTGTGCAGCCAGTCGGCGGCCCAGTCCTGCGCTGCCTCTGCCGCAGGCTGCGGCGCGGGGAAGGGATCGCCGCCGGTGATGCAAACGGCCTGCGCACCCATGCCGATCAGGTCTTGCGCGTGGCGCACGGGGTCGGGCCGCGTTTCGCCGCACAGGCGGGCGGCTTCGCGCGCGTTGGGGGTGATGAGGCTGGCGCGCGGCAGCAGCCATTGGCGGTAGGCGGTGAGCGTTTCGTCATCGGCAAAGGCCGCGCCGGTGCTGGCGCCCAGCACGGGATCGATCACCAGCGCCACCGGGCGCACGCCGGCGCGCTGGCGCAGGGCATCCACCCAGCGGGCCAGCAGGCGCACGTTTTCGGCGCTGCCGAGCAGGCCGGTTTTGATGACGGCAGGCAGCATGTCGTCATCCAGCGCGGCCAGCTGGGCTTCAAGCTGCCCGGCCGGCAGCGTGAAAACCTGGCGCACGGCCTGCGAGTTCTGCGCGGTGACGGCGGCCACCACCGGGCACAGGTGCACGCCCAGCGCCTGCGCGGCGCGCTGGTCGGCGGCCAGGCCCGCGCCGCCGCCGCTGTCAGTGCCGGCAATGCTCCAGACGACGGGGCGGCGGGCGGCGGCGCGGGCGTCGCTCATGGCTTTCAGCCCACCACCAGTTGCACGCCGGCAAAGGGTTTGCCGGCGGGGTCGGGGAAGGTTTCTTCGTCGAACACGATGTCGCCATTGGCATCGGCCACGCCGCTGGCCTTCAGGTGCGCGAAGTCGAACAAGTCGGTGTCCATCAAGTGCGAGGGCACGACGTTTTGCAGCGCGGTGAACATGGTTTCCAGTCGGCCGGGGTGTTTTTTGTCCCACTCGCGCAGCATCTGGCCCACCAGCTTGCGCTGCATGTTTTCCTGGCTGCCGCAGAGGTTGCAGGGGATGATGGGAAATTGCCGGTGCGCGGCCCAGTCGATGAGGTCTTGCTCCACGACATAGGCCAGCGGGCGGATGACGATGAACTCGCCGTTGTCGCTGGTGAGCTTGGGCGGCATGCTCTTGAGCTTGCCGCCAAAGAACATGTTGAGGAAAAAGGTTTGCAGCATGTCGTCGCGGTGGTGGCCCAGCGCGATCTTGTTGCAGCCCAGCCTGCGCGCCACGTTGTAGAGAATGCCCCGGCGCAGGCGCGAGCACAGGCTGCATGTGGTTTTGCCCTCGGGAATCTTGGCCTTGACGATGCTGTAGGTGTCTTGCGCCTCGATGTGAAAGGGCACGCCGACTTTGGTCAGATAAGCGGGCAGCACTTCTTCGGGAAAGCCGGGCTGCTTCTGGTCGAGATTGACGGCCACCAGCTCAAAGGGCACGGGCGCGCGCTGCTGGAGCTTCATCAGGATGTCCAGCAGGCCGTAGCTGTCCTTGCCGCCGGACATGCAAACCATGATGCGGTCGCCTTTTTCGACCATGTTGAAGTCGCCGATGGCCTGGCCCACCTGGCGGCACAGGCGCTTTTCCAGCTTCAGCGCCTCGCGTTCGGCGCGCGTGCGGGCGGCGGGGCCGGTGGGGGTTTGAGAGGGGGCGGAGTCTTGCGTGGAGGAATGCGTGGAGGAATGCGTGGAGGAATGTGTGGGATGGGGGCGATCAGTCGCCGTAATGGTTGGAGTGTTCATGGGCGGGGATTGTCCCCGAGGCCGGGGGCGCATCCGGGGCCGCAGCGCGCAGGCCGCCCTTGCTGGTGAGGATGACGGCATCGAGGATGTGCGTCTGCTGCGCGGCCAGCATGGGGGCGCTTTGCTTTTCAAATTCGGCGCGGGCAGCGGCTGCGCCGGCGGCCTGAAAGGCGGCCTGGCTGTCGTGTATTTCCATCACATGCCAGACATCGGGCGCGGCCTTTTCGGTCACGCTGTAGAGCGCCGCCAGCCCCGCTTGCGTGCGCGCCCTGCGCGCTTGCCAGGCCAGCAAGGCGGCCTTGAGCGCCGCGCCCTGCCCGGGCCGCGCTTGCAGGCGCAGCAGGCGCACGCAGGGGCGCGACTGCTCGCCCGCCACAAACCGCAGGGGGCCGCGCTCGTGCATGAGTTGCGGCTCGGCCTCGATGAGCTTGCGCCCGCTGATCATTTGCGGCGCGATGGCGCGGTAATGCCGAAACGCCGCCGATTCGGTGTGCTGCCGGAAGTCGGCCTCGTCCCGATACATCTCAAAGAGGTAGTTGAGCTGCGCATCGCCCGCCTTGCGCAGCGCGTGCATGAACAGGGTTGCCGGCTCGTTTTCATGCGCGAAAAGCAGGGTTTGGCGCGCCGTTTCGGCAAAGCGGGCCGCTTCTTGCGGCGGCGTTTGCAGCTCGAACAGGCGCACGACGGGCTGCGCGTGCGCGGGCGTCACGGCAGCCAGCGCCAGTGTGGCGGCAGTGGCGAGAAGGTGTTTTTTCATGGCGTTTTCAGTGGCTTGGCGTGGCGGCTTGGCCCGGCAGGGCCGCGGCGCAGGCGGCGGCGCTGGCCCAGGCCCACTGGAAGTTGTAGCCGCCCAGCCAGCCGGTCACGTCCAGCACTTCGCCGATGAAAAACAGCCCCGGCTGCGTGCGCGCCTGCATGGTCTGGGAAGAAAGCGCGCGCGTGTCCACGCCGCCCACGGTGACTTCGGCCTTGCCGTAGCCCTCGGCGGCGGCGGGGGTGATGCGCCAGTGGTGCAGGCTTGCGGCCAGTTGGCGCAGGGCGCGGTCGCCGGCCTCGCCGATCGGGCGCTGCCAGGCGGCGTCGCGCTGCACCCACGCATCGGCCAGGCGCGCGGGCAGCCAGCGGGCCAGTTCGTTGGCGATCAGGCGGCGCGATTGGGCCTTGGCCGCCAGCAGTTCGGCGGCCAGATCGCGCCCCGGGGCCAGGTCGATGACGATGGGCGCGCCCGGCTGCCAGTAGCTGGAAATTTGCAGCGCGGCGGGGCCGGAGATGCCCCGGTGGGTGAACAGCAGGTCTTCCTCAAAGGCGATGGCCTGCTTTTTCTCGCCCGCGCTGATGCGCACGGGCAGCGACAGCCCGGCCAGCGGCGCGCAGGCGGCCCAGGCGGCGCGCTCAAAAAGCAGGGGGGTGAGGCCCGGCCGGGTGGGCCGCAGCGGCAGCCCGAACTGGCGCGCCAGCTCGTGCCCCAGGCCGCTGGCGCCGATTTTTGGGATGGAAAGCCCGCCCGTGGCCACGACCAGCGCCGGGGCGTGCACCGCGCCGCGCTCGGTCTGCACGCAGTAGCGGCCCGCTTCGTGCTGCACGCCCAGCACGCGGCAGGGCTGCCAGCGCTCGACCCACCCGCCGCATGTGCGCGCGGCCGCGCATTCGGCCAGCAGCAGATCGAGCAAATCCTGCGAGGAGCGGTCGCAAAAAAGCTGGCCCTTGTGCTTTTCGTGAAAAGGCACGCCGTGGCGCTGCATGAGGGCGATGAAGTCCTGCGGCCCAAAGCGCGCCAGCGCCGAGCGGCAAAAGGCCGGGTTGTCGCTCAGGTAGTGCCGGTGCGGCGCGGCGGCGTCGAGCAGCCGGTTGGTGAAATTGGCCCGCCCGCCGCCGCTGATGCGCAGCTTTTCGGCCAGGCGCGGGGCGTGGTCGATCAGCAGCACGCGCAGGCCGCGCTGCCCGGCGCGGCCCGCGCAAAACAGGCCGGCGGCGCCAGCGCCCAGGATGACGGCGTCGAACATGGGCATGGGGGCAAATGGGTAGGGTAAGAGGGGGTCAAAATTTGCTTATCAAATAAGCAAACCGGCTGGAGCGCCCGTAAATACTGCGAAGTGCGCTATCAAAAAGTGACTAATCTGTGGATAATTTTGCTTTCGGCAGGGTGGTAGCGGGCGGCAGCGGGCGCTCTTGCGCCAGCAGGCTGCCGTGCAGCAGGGCGAGCATGAACAGGTAAAAGAGATTGCCGCTGTTGTGCGAGAAAAACACTTGCGTGAGGCCAAAGCCGATGTAGGCCAGCGGCAGCAGCGCGCCGGCCAGGCGCAGCGCCAGCGCGGCGGCGCGCTGCCCGGGCGGCGCGCGCGCCAGGCGGGCTTCGGTGGGCCAAAAGCGCCACAGGGGCACGGCATAAAAGGCCAGCAGCGCCAGCACGCCGATGAGGCCGCGGCGCATGAAGATGTCCAGCGCCTCGTTGTGGGCGTGGTCGAAAAACTGCACGGAAAGCGGGGCCCGGCCCTGCTCGATGCGCTGGCGTTTTTCCTGCTCGTAGCCGGCGCGGCCCCAGCCCCACAGGGGCTTTTGCAGGCCCAGCTCCCAGGCCAGTTGCCAGTGGGCGAAGCGGTGGCCCACGGAGGTGTCGGCCCGCTGGTGAGTGAGAAAGCTCCGGGTTTCGTGGTCGGCTTTTTCCAGGCGTTGGAGCAGGGGCTGCTGATAGGCCAGGGCCAGCCCCAGAGTCAGGGCGGCGCAGGCGCTGGCGCCGATGCGCAGGGTGCGCGCCGACACGCGCCCGAGCAGCATGGCCGCCAGCGCGGGCAAAAGCAGCAGCAGCGCCAGCCAGCCGCCGCGCGTTTGCGAAAGCACGGAGGCCAGCCAGCCCATGAACACGCCGCCGGCCAGCGCCGCGCGCTGCCAGCCGCGCCAGTGCGGCCACAGCGCAATCAGCCCGGCCAGGCACAGCAGGCCCAGCAGCAGGGCCAGGTTGCCGAACTGGATGGCGTTGGTGTAGCCCGCCGCGCGCGCCACGCCCTGGCCCAGCGTTTGCCACAGCGCCAGCGCGCCCGCGCCCCAGGCGCCTGCGGCCAGCCCGGCCCACAGCGCCTGCACGCGCGGGCCGCGCCAGGCCAGCAGCAGCAGGCAGGGCAGGCTCATCAGGTATTTGAGGGGGCGGTCTTGCCCGCTCCAGCCGGCGTGCAGCCCGGCCTCGGCGCTGAAGATGAAGGCCATCGCGCAGATGACGGCCAGCAGCGCGCGCGTGCTGCCGGCCAGGGGCGCGCGCCGCCAGCGCGGCCACAGCGCCAGCGCGCAAACGAGCAGCCAGACCGCGCCCCAGGAGTAGCCCGAGCGCAGCCAAAGCGCCAGGCCGGGCACCAGAAATGCGCCCAGATCGACGCTGCGCTGCACGCTCCAGCGCGCAAACCAGGGGGCTGCTTTCATGGCTGCTAGCGGCGCACGCAGTCGGTCAGGTGGGCGGCGTCGTATTTGAGGGCGGCGTAGCGGAAGAAGGACTCCTGCGCCACGATGTAGCAAAAGAGAAAGCCCTCGCCGCCGCACAAAAAGCCGCGTCGCAGCACATACAGGCGCAAGAAGATGGACAGGGCCGAGCCCAGCCCGCGCAGTACGCCGCCTTTTTTGCCCTGCCCGGCGCGCTTGGCCGCGCCCAGCATGGCGTATTGGGTGAGTTTTTCCAGGCTGCCGCGCACGGTTTCGCGCGAGTGGTGCAGCAGCTTGGACTTGAGCAGGCGGTGCGGCAGATCGGGGCGGGTGACGGCGTGCTCGTGCACCGCGCCCTCATAGCGCAGCAGCGAGGCGGCCTTGAACAGGCGCACCACGCCGCCGGTGGATTTCATGCGCGTCAGCGGCTTGCCGTAGGCCACCTGTTCCCACAGCACTTCCCAGATGGCGTCTTCGCCGCTGGCGACGACGGCCTCGATTTCGGCGCGCAGATCGGGGCCGATTTCCTCGTCGGCATCGAGAAAGAAGATGTATTCGGCCCGGCAGGCGGCCAGTTGGTGATTGCGCTGCGGGCCAAAGCCGCGCCAGTCGGGGCGGTGCAGCACCTGCGCGCCCATGCGCTCGGCAATGGCGCAGGTCTGGTCGGTGGAGCCGCTGTCGACGACGACAACCTGATCGGCAAAGGCGGCGCTGCGCAGGCAGTTTTCGATGCGGCGCTCTTCGTTGCAGGTGAGCACGGCAATGCACAGCGTGCCCGTGCCCAGCTCGGGCGGGGCGCTGGCGCGCTGCGCCAGTTCGGGCGAGGGTTGGGAAAGGTCGGGCTGCGTGGGCGCCTGGGCAAAAGCTTTGGCCGCGGCCCCTTCGGGGGGCAACGCAATGGCTTGTGGCATGGCGTGGTCGTTTTTATGGGTGGTTGAAAAGGGAGTGGCCGTGCTGGCGGGGGTGAGCAGGCCGGGTTGCCAGCGCCAGTCCAGCGTGCCGCGCAGCCGCCCCCACATGCGGGCCACCAGCCCGGGCTTGGGCAGCAGCACGCGCAAAGGCAGGGTCAGCAGCGTGCCCCACAGCAGGCGCTTGCGCAGTTGCAGAGCTTGCGTCTGACTGTTGTGTCGGCTGGCAAAAATCAGTTTCGACTGTGCGTGGTGGTAGCCGCGCAGGTATTCGGCCCGCCAGGGGTGGCGGCCGCGCACCGAGCCGCGCGAGCGGTGGCGCGCGCGCACTTGCGGCGCAATCAGCATGGGGCGCTGCGCCCGGCCCAGGCGCAGACACAGGTCGTCGTCTTCGTAATAGAGGAAAAAGCGCTCGTCAAACCAGCCCACGCCCTCAAAGCGCGACATGCGCCAGAGCATGACCGCGCCGCAGACAAAGCCCACGCAGCATTCGCCCTCTGCGCCTGCGCCGCGCGCAGGCCAGTCGGTGAGGGTGAAGCGGTAGTTCACCTCCGCGCCGCCGCCCGCTTCCACCAGCTGCGGCGCGACGATGGCCGCATCAGGCCAGCGCCGGGCCACGGCCAGCAAATCGGCAATGGCCTGGGGGGTGAGGGTGCAGTCGGGGTTGAGCAGCAGGGCAAAGGGCGTGCGCACGCGGGCCAGCCCGCGGTTGTTGGCCGCGCCAAAGCCCAGGTTGGCGGGCAGGGCGACGATTTGCGCCTGCGGCAGACATTGCTGCGCGCGCTGGCGCGAGTCGTCTTCGCTGCCGTTGTCCACCACGATGACATGCGGGCAGGCGGCCAGCAGCGCCGCCTGGCGCTCGAAGCAGTGCGCGCTGTTGTAGCTGACCATGACGATGGTCACCTCATCCAGCGCGGAATCGGGTGGGACGGCGGCAGCGGGCGATGACATGAAGGCGCGGGGGCGGCGGGCTTGCAATTGATTTCAAAAAAAGGCCGCCGGGCAGCGTAGGGGCGCTGCGGCCGGCGGCGCGGGCGGTGCGGCGGGGTGCGCTGTCAGTGCCCGCCTTCAAACACCTCGCCTTCCTTGAGGCGATAGACGCGGCTGCAATAGGGGCAGTGCGCCTCGCTCTGGTGCGCCAGATCAAGGTAAACGCGCGGGTGCGAGTTCCACAACTGCATGTGGGCCTTGGGGTTGGGGCAGTAGGTGCTGCCGGTGTGGCTGAGGTCGCTGGCCAGCAGCTCAATCACTTCGGTCGGCTGGCGGCCGGGGGAAGATGCGTTGCGGGGCGTGTCGTGGGTCATGTTGCGAAGCCTGTGGGATGGGGTGGCGGCTCAGACGGCGCTCAGCCAGTGGGCGTAACGCGGGTTTTTGCCGCTCACGATGTCAAAGAAGGCGTTCTGGATTTTTTCCGTCACCGGGCCGCGCTGGCCGATGCCGATTTGCACGCGGTCAAGCTCGCGGATGGGGGTGACTTCGGCCGCCGTGCCGGTGAAAAACATTTCGTCGGCGATCAGGCACTCGTCGCGCGTGATGCGCTTTTGCACCACGTCCAGCCCCAGGTCCTTGGCGATGTGCAGCACGGTGTTGCGGGTGATGCCGTTGAGCGCGCCGGCCGAGAGATCGGGGGTGTAAACCACGCCGTCCTTGACCAGAAAGACGTTTTCGCCCGCGCCTTCGCTGACAAAGCCGGCGCTGTCCAGCAGCAGGGCTTCGTCATAGCCGTCGTCGGTGGCTTCCAGATTGGCAAGGATGGAGTTGGTGTAGTTGCTCACGGCCTTGGCCTGCGTCATGGTGATGTTGACGTGGTGGCGCGTGTAGCTGCTGGTTTTGATGCGTATGCCCTTTTTCAGCCCTTCCTCGCCCAGATAGGCCCCCCAGGCCCAGGCGGCAACCATCACATGCACCTTGTTGCCCTTGGGGCTGACGCCCAGTTTCTCGCTGCCCAGCCACACCAGGGGGCGGATGTAGCCGCTTTTGAGGCCGTTGGCGCGGATGACTTCCTTTTGCGCCTGGTCGAGCTGCTCGGCGCTGAAGGGCACGCTCATGCGCAAAATTTTTGCGCTGTTGAGCAGGCGGCGGGTGTGATCTTGCAGGCGGAAGATGGCCGTGCCCTGCGCCGTGTCGTAGGCGCGCACGCCTTCAAACGCGCCGCAGCCGTAGTGCAGGGTGTGCGTGAGCACATGCACCTTGGCGTCGCGCCAGTCCACCAGTTGGCCGTCGAGCCAGATTTTTCCGTCGCGGTCGTGCAAGGCTGTGGGGGCGATCATGGGAAGTCCTTTTTCGGAAATAGATGTAACGAAACGCCGGATTTTAGGGTCCGCGGTAGTTCCGGGCGGGCGGAAATGCTTCCGGTTTTTGTAGCCGCCGGCGCAGTCTCCACGGGCCTTGCGGGCGGTTTGGGCAGCGCGGGCGACAGCGGGTTTTTCGGCGCGGATTCAGCGCGGATTTAGCGCAAGTGGTGCAGCCCCGACTCTTGCGCGTCTTCCAGCTTCAGTCCCTTGGGCAGCGGGAATTTCATGGTTTCCTGCACGCCGTCGAGCGTGCGCACCGACACCGCGCCCAGCGCGCGCAGCCGCTCGATGACCTGGCGCACCAGGATGTCGGGGGCCGACGCTCCCGCCGTCAGGCCGATGCGGCTTTTGCCCTGCACCCACTCCGGGCGCAGGTCATCCACGCTGTCCACCATGTAGCTTTCGGTGCCCAGGCGCCGGGCCACTTCGCGCAGGCGGTTGGAGTTGCTGCTGGTGGGGCTGCCTACGACGATGACCACATCCACCTGCGGACTCATCACCTTTACCGCGTCCTGGCGGTTTTGCGTGGCGTAGCAAATGTCTTGCTGCTTGGGCTCGCGCACATTGGGAAAGCGCGCCCGCACGGCGGCGCTGATGCTGGCGGCGTCGTCCACGCTCAGGGTGGTCTGGGTGACGACGGCCAGCTTTTCGGTTTGGGAAGGCTGCACGCGCAGCACGTCTTCCTCGGTTTCCACCAGGTGAATCGTGCCCGGCGGAAGCTGCCCCAGCGTGCCTTCCACCTCGGGGTGTTTTTTGTGGCCGATCATGATGAACTCGTAGCCTTCCTTGTAGAGCTTGGCCACTTCCACATGCACCTTGCTCACCAGCGGGCAGGTGGCGTCGAAGATGCGAAAGCCGCGCCGCTGGGCCTCCTGCTGCACCGATTTGGGCACGCCGTGAGCGCTGAAGATGAGCGTGGCGCCGGGCGGCACGTCGTCCAGCTCCTCGATAAAGATCGCGCCCTTGGCCTTCAGGTCGTTGACCACATAGGTGTTGTGCACGATTTCGTGGCGCACGTAGATGGGCGCGCCGAACTTGGCCAGCGCCCGCTCCACGATTTCGATGGCCCTGTCCACCCCCGCGCAAAAGCCGCGCGGCTCGGCCAGCAGGATGCGGCTTTGCGCCTTACTCGTCATTCATCACCCCGATCAGCTGCACCTCGAAAGTCACCGCGCGGCCTGCCAGCGGGTGGTTGAAATCCAGTTGCAGCGCGCCGTCTGCGCGCACGGCCAGCACCACGCCGGCAAACGTGCCCTCGCCATCGGGGCGGGCCAGCTCCAGCACTTCGCCCACGGTGTAGGTGGCGTCTGGCGCATCCAGCTCATCCAGCTCCTTGCGGGCCAGCCACTGAATCATGTCGGCGCTGCGCTGGCCGAAAGCCTCGCCCGCCGGCACCTCGAACGTGGCCCGCGCCCCTTCGGCCAGCCCCAGCAGGCGCTGCTCCAGCGCCGGCGCCAGCGAGCCTGCGCCCAGCGTCAGCGTGGCCGGCGGCCCGGCAAAGGTGTTGACCACATCGCCTTGCGGCCCGGCCAGCCGGTAATGCAGCGTAAGAAAAGCGCCAGGCGCAACAGTGGCAGCAGCAGTCATGACAAAGGGGAAAAAAAGGGAAAGAAAAGAGGGAAAACAGGCCGGCAAAGAGGCAAACGGCCTTCGATAAACTGGCCCGCGATTTTAAAAAGCCCCCTTGTTTTCGACAGCCATGTCGCTCAAAGACCTTCCCCCCGATGTCAGACCGCGCGAAAGGCTGCTGGCCCGCGGCCCCGCCGCCCTGACCGACGCCGAGCTGCTGGCCGTGCTGCTGCGCACCGGCACCGCCGGGCGCGGCGTGCTGCACATGGCGCAAGACGTGCTCGACGCCTTCGGCGGCCTGGCCGGCCTGCTCAACGCCAGCGCCGAAGACCTGGGCCGCGTCAAGGGCCTGGGCGGCAGCGCCAAGCGCGCCGAACTGCTGGCCGTGCTGGAGCTGGCCCGCCGCGCCCTGGCCGGCCCCCTGCGCCAGCGCCCCGTCATGCAAAACCCCGCCACCGTGCGCCAATACCTGCAACTGCACCTGGCCCGCCGCCCGCAGGAAATCTTTGCCGCCCTGTTTCTTGATGCGCAGCTTCAACTTATTGCCTTTGAAGAACTTTTCTCCGGCACCCTGACCCGCGCCAGCGTCTATCCCCGCGAAGTCGTGCGCCGCGCCCTGCACCACAACGCCGACGCCATCATCCTTGCGCACAACCACCCCAGCGGCCACGCCAGCGCCTCGCCCGCCGACATCGCCCTCACCCGCGAACTCACCGCCGCGCTCGGCCTGGTTGACGTGCGCGTGCTCGACCACTGGATCGTCACCGACGGCCCCTGCTGCTCCCTGGCTGAAAGCGGCCAACTGCTGCCATGAGCGCCCGCCCCCGTCCGGCCGCCGCCAGCGCCCCCGCCCTGCGCAGCCACAACCTGCGCGATCTGAAAAAACTGCGCCAGCAGTGGAGCGCCGCCCAGGCCCAGGCCGAAGCCGCCGCCCGCGCCGCCGCAGAAGCCGCCGCCGAATCAGCCGCCGCCCGCCAGCAAAAAGACCAGGCCCTGTTTGCCCGC
Source organism: Ottowia sp. (assembly GCA_052170415.1). GTDB lineage: Bacteria > Pseudomonadota > Gammaproteobacteria > Burkholderiales > Burkholderiaceae_C > Ottowia. Next base: position 170,833 of record JBQNAO010000002.1, read on the forward strand.
GCCCTGCAAGCCATGGGCGCGGTGCAGCCCCTCAAAACCAAACGCCCCACGCACACCCCCGCGCCGCAAAAGCCGCTGCCCGCGCCGCGCCAGCGCCAGCAAGACGAGCAGGCCGCCCTGCGCGAAGCCCTCTCCGACGAATTCGACCCCGCCACCTTGCTGGAAGTGGACGAACACCTGAGCTTTCGCCGCCCCGGCATAGGCGCAGACGTCATCACCCGCCTGCGGCGCGGCCTATGGGCTGTGCAAGGCCAAATCGACCTGCACGGCCTGCGCGTGCCCCAGGCGCGCCAGGCGCTGGCGCTGTATTTGCAAAACGCCAGCCGCGCCGGCCTGCGCTGCGTGCGCGTCGTGCACGGCAAAGGCCACGGCTCCCCCGGCCGCGTGCCCGTGCTGCGCAGCAAGGTTCACGCCTGGCTCATACAAAAAACCGAAGTCATGGCCTTCGTGCAGGCCCGCCCCCTGGACGGCGGCGCCGGCGCCCTGCTGGTGCTGCTCAAGCCCGGCGCATGAAGCCCCTTGCGGGCCGGTTTCCAGGCAAGTTATCCACAGTTTTCTCCTGATTTGATAGCGCGCTGCGCAGCATCCACGGGCGCTGAGGGCCTTCTGCCTATTTGGTAAGCAAAATCTTGTATCCAAATACAAGCGGATGGCCGCCTGTCGCGCTGATTTCCTCCCGCCATCCGGGCGCGCGCTTCAAAACCGGGGCGATTTGCCCATCGGGCGCACTCCACTTCGGGCAGCCGCTTCAAAAACCGCGCCCGCCAATCTTGCCCCCAACGCCCCGCCCGCCTCGGGCGGCTTCGCTGGCAAGCCAAACCGCCCGGTTTTCAGGCCAGTTATCCACAGATTTTTCCTGTTTTGATAGCGCGCTGCGCAGCATGGACGGGCGCTACGGCAGGTCTGCATCATTTATAAGCAAAAACCTGTTGCCGAACGTTTCGCAAAATCGCCCCGCTCAAGTGAAAAAGGCATAGGCCACCACCACCGCCGCCACCAGCCCCACCGCGTCGGCAAACAGCGCGCAGGGCAGCGCGTGGCGGGTGTTTTGCAGGCCCACGCTGCCGCCGTAGACGGCCAGAACGTAAAGCGTGGTTTCCGTGGAGCCCTGGATGATGGCCGCCAGCTTGCCCGCAAACGAATCGGCCCCGTGCGTTTGCAGCACATCCACCATCAGCGCCCGCGCGCCCGAGCCCGAGAGCACCTTCATCAGCCCCACCGGCAGGGCGGGCAAAAAATCCGTGGGCAGCCCCAGCGCCCGCACGCTAGCGCCTATGGCCGCCAGCAGCGCATCCATCAGCCCCGCCGCGCGAAACACGGCAATGGCCGCCAGCATCGCCACCAGATACGCAATGATGCGCACGGCCACCTCGAAGCCCTCCCTGGCCCCTTCCACAAACGCCTCATACACATTCACCCCCCGCAGCGCCCCGGCCCCCAGAAAAAGCAGCACCACCGCCGCAATGCAGGCGCTGCCGATCAGCCCCATCCACTGCGCCGCCTGCTGCGCGGGCAGCGCCGCCAGCCAAACCGCCAGCGCGCCCACCAGCGCCGCGCCCGCCAGCGCAGGCAGGGCAAACGCCGGCCGCCACAGCGGCAGGCGCTGCACCACGGCCAGCGCCAGCAGCGCCGCCAGCAGGGAAGAGGCCGTCACCAGCAGCGTGGGCAGAAAAATATCGGCCGCGTTAAAGCCCGCCAGCCCCTGCTGGGCCGCCACCGTTTGCCGCAGCGCGATCACGGAAGTGGGAATGAGCGTCAGCCCCGCCGTGTTCAGCGCGATGAAGACGATTTGCGCATCGGTGGCGATGCGCGGGTGGGCGTTGAGCGATTGCAGCTCCTGCATGGCTTTGAGCCCCAGGGGCGTGGCTGCGTTGTCCAGCCCCAGCAGATTGGCCGAGACATTCAGTGTCACCGCCCCTTGCGCCGCGTGCCCGGCCGGCACCCCCGGCATGAGCTGGCGCAGCAGCGGATTGACCGCCCGCGCCAGCCAGGCCACCACCCCCGCGCGCTCGCCCACGCGCATGAAGCCCAGCCACAGCGCCATCATCCCGGTCAACCCCAGCGCCACCTCAAACCCGGTCTTGGCCGCGCCAAACAGCGCCTCGATCAGGCGCGCAAACGCCCCCCAATCGCCCTGCACCGTCTGCCACAGCGCCGCAGCAAAGCCCGCAAAGAAAAGCCCCAGCCAAATGATGTTGACGAACATGAAACAGCGCCCCCCAAAAAAACCAACCCGGCCCGCTTGTGCACGGCCCGGGCGGGCGCATTGTCACCGCCGCCGCCGGCTGGACAGGCAGACCGGGCGGGGGTGAAACATTTGTTGACCTGATTTTGATGAAAGATTGAGCAAACCGACCGCAGCGCCCGTGGATGCTGCGCAGAGCGCTATCAATTCAGGAAAAATCTGTGGATAACCAGCCTTTTCCCGTAGCGTTTTGAGGCCGGAAAGCCAGCCGATTTCTGAAAACCGGCCCGCTTTCCCGCTTTCCTGCCATCCCCGGCCCGGCTTTCCCTTTGCGCCGATTGCACGCCCGCGGCGTCACGCATTCAGATACAAAATTTTGATCAACAAATAGGCAAGCCGCCCGCAGCGCCCGTCAATTCTGCGTAGCGCGCTATCAAATCAGGAAAAATCTGTGGATAACTTCCTGCCCCAGAGGGGGAAAGGGGCAGAGAAAGGGGGCGTTAGACGGCGGTGGGTGGGGGGCCGAATTGGCCGTCGGCCAGGGCCTGGCGGGCCTGAGCCAGGGCTTCGGGGGTGTCGAGGCTGAGGGCGCCTTCGGCGCAGATGGCTTCGTTCAGGGGTTGGCCGCTGGCGATGATCAGGCGCGCGCCGGAGTCGGCGGGGGTTTGCAGGCCGATTTCGTCGCCGAAGGCGTCCAGCAGGGCCATTTGCGGCGCGGTGAGGCTGTGGTTCCAGTGGCTGATGTTCAGCCCGCCTTCGAGCAGCAGGGCGACGGCGTACCACTTGTGCGGCAGGGGCAGGTTGAGGTCGCAGCCGGGGTTGAGGGTGAGGTCCCACAGGTGCAGGGGCTGGGCGGTTTCGGCCGGGCCGTTTTGGTTTTGCCAGCTTCCGGCGATCAGGCGCAGCTGGCCTGCGCCGCCGGGCAGCTCGAAGGTGGGGATGTCGGCGGCGGGGATGTGCTGGCAGTGGGGGGGGATGTGTTTGTGCTGGGCGGGCAGGTTGATCCATAGCTCCAGCATTTCAAAGGGCCGGCCCTGGGCGGCTTCTTGCCGCAGCAGGCCGCGGCCTGCGCCGTGCCAGATCACGTCGCCGGCCTGGGCGCTGGCGCTGTGGCCGGCGCTGTCGGCCAGGCGCAGGCTGCCTTGCAGCAGGAGGCTGACGCATTCAAGGCCGAGCATGGGGCGGGGCTGGCCGGCTTGTTCGCTGGCGGTTTGCGGGGGCGCCCAGGCGGCATGGATGAGGGGGTTGGCCTGGCGGCCCATGCCGTTGCAGCTGAAGAAGATTTGCTCTTGCCAGGGGCGGCCTGCGGGTGCGGCGGTGAGGGGGCGCGAGGTGCCGACGACGACTTTTCTCATGATGGGATGACTGTGGAAGGGGGGCGGGGCGGCTAGCGCCGGTGGTTGTGGCCGACGTGCTCGATGACGCGCTGGTTGGCGAGTTCGTCGATGAGCTGGGCGCTGATTTGTGCGTAGGGCAGGGGCTGGCCCCGGGTTTTGTTGGCGAAGGTTTGGGCGGCGGCCTGGCTGGCGAAGGCGGGCAGGTCGGGCGAGCGCATGGGGCCGTAGATGAGCGAGTCGCGCACGAACCAGGCGCCCTCCAGCGGGGTCCAGGCGGGCTGGCCGGCGGGGGCGGAGGCGTCGGTGACCCAGCGGCTGCGGATGTCGGCTTTTTTGCGGTCGGGCGCGTAGCGGGGCATGTCGGCCAGGAAGACGAGCAGGTCTATGGGCGAGTCGAAGAAGTGCGCGGCGCCGTCGGCGTAGATGATTTGCGCGGCCCAGCGGGGAAAGCGCGCCGGATACATGCCGCAGACGGGGCAGCGGGCCTTGGGCGGCACGGGCCGGGGCGCGTGCGGGGGCAGGCCGCTGGCGGCGTCGTGCGCGGTGGCGGCGATGGGGGTGCGGCGGCGACCGCCGGCGGCCTGGCGCGCGGCTTGTTTGGCCTGGCGGGTTTCTTCGCTGTCTTGCGCGCTGGCGGCGGGGGCGGCGAGCAGGGCGGGGGCGAACAGGGCGGCCGTGCCTGCGCGCAGCCAGCGCCGGCGGGCGGGGGAGGACGGGGAGGACAGGGAGGGGGGGCACATGGCGGGGCGGGCCGCTTTACATGCTGCTGTCTTGCGATGCGCCGCCGCGCAGATCGACCATTTCGGGCGTGATTTCGGCTTTGCGCAGCAGTTTGCCGCCCCATTGCTCGATGAATTTGAGGGCGTCGGCTTCCTGGCTGAAGGTGGCCAGGGTGGCGCCCATGGAGCCTTTGCGCTTGCTGCCCATGACGTAGAGGGCGGTGTTGGCGTCGATCCACGCGCCCTGGGGCTCGTCCCAGTCGGTGCGGCCCATGTCTTGCACGTAAACGGCGTTGACTTTGCGGATTTGCTCGGGCAGCAGCAGGGTGTTGAGCACTTCCATGGTGTCGCAATAAAACCAGGGGGCAGGCTCGCCCGCGTAGTGAATCTGGCCTTTGGGGCCGGGGTAGTCGGCCAGCAGCATGCCGTCAAGCTCGCAGGAGGTGTCCATGCCGATTTCCACCGGAGCGAGGCTGGCGGCTTCGGAGGAGGCGCTTTCGGGGCTGCATGCGGCCAGCGGGGCCAGCACGGGCAGCGCCAGCAGGCCCAGCAGCACGCGGCGCTCGTCGCAGATGCGGCTGGCGTGGTTCTGGCCGCAGCGGCACAGCGGGCGCAGGGGAGAGGGGGTCAGGATGCTCATGTCTTGAATCTCCATTTGGCAATCAGCAGGGGCAGCGCAATCCAGCCGAACATGACGGCCGAGAGCACGTCCAGCCGCAGCAGCACGGGCGGCACGACGCTCACCAGGCCGTAGGCGCTGCGCACGTCTTCGGCGGAAAACACGTTGAGGATGCGAAATACGTCGGTGGGGTTGAGCAGCAGCAGGTAGGGGAAGATTTCGCCGCCGTAGCGCCCGGCCGTGGCCACCAGCACGCCCAGCAGGGCCAGATCGAACACCAGCACGAACAAAAACCACAGCACGATGGCCGCGCCCGAGGCGCGGGTGCGGTCTTTGGCCAGCACCGATACCAGCACGGCCAGGCTGAGAAAGGCCAGGCCCATGAGCAGTGCGCTGGCGACGAAGCCGCCGTAGTGAAACAGCGCGCGCGTGCCAAATTGCGACACCAGCATGCCGCCCACGGCGGCCAGCCCGGCCAGCATGGCCAGCGCCAGTGCCAGCGCCAGGCCCAGGTATTTGCCCAGCAGCAGTTCGCTGCGGGTGATGGGGTAGGCCAGCAGCAAGTCGAGCGAGCCGCGCTCGCGCTCGCCCACGATGGCGTCAAAGCCCAGCAGCAGCGCAATGAGCGGCACGAGATAAATCACCAGGCTGACGAGGCTGGTGACGGTGAACTCCAGCGAGCGCAGGCCCACTGCGCCTTGCTGCGCGCCGCCCGCGTAGGTGATGACGAGCGAGAACACGGCAAACACCAGCGCCACGGCCAGCACCCAGCGGTTGCGCAGACGATCGCGAAATTCCTTG
>JBQNAO010000003.1:0-156451 GCA_052170415.1 Ottowia sp.
AGGACATCGTCAGGCTATTTATTATTGATCCCTAGATTGATAGGGGGAGTGTTAGATACCCTAGGGTATTAAATTGTCTTTAAAGATAATTTAATGCCCTAGGGTTTTGTTTTGTAAGCTTATCTAACTGAGTTGTGTCTTGTTCTAAATTTAATAACTTAGTTAAAGTTTATGATCTGAATTTATTTTTGATCGGGAGAGCTGGTTTTTGGGTGCCAACTGGAGATCCTCTGGAGGTTAATGTTGTTTGTTTGCTACAAAGTACTCGGTTTTCGGATGAAGTCTTTGCAAAAGTTCTTCATTTCTGGCCCAATATATATGGCTTCCCTTGCGGGGGGTTGGCTTAGTTCAACTTGACCGATCCGCTGTGGTGTTCATGATCTGAGCCTCATGTGTTTAACCTTGGAGAATTTGCAATGAAAAAATCCCTGATTGCGTTGGCTGTTTTGGCTGCTTCTGGTGCTGCCATGGCTCAATCGTCTGTGACTTTGTATGGTGTTGTTGATCTGTCTGTCGGCAAAGTTGAAGGCCAAAAAGTGCAGATGCATGGCAACAACAAAGTGACCAACGGCAATAGCCGCATTGGCTTCCGTGGTGTTGAGGATCTGGGTGGCGGCCTGAAAGCTGGTTTTAATTTCGAGCTAGGCGTGAATGCTGAAGATGGCAGCACCGAAGCTCCTACGTTCCAGCGTCAAGCCAACGTGTTCATCGAAGGTGGCTTCGGTGAATTCAAAATGGGCCGCGCCTATACGCCCAGCTATAACGGCTTGGCTGCTTGGGAATTGACTGGTGCTGCCAACTATTCCGTGGTGGCCAACACCTATGCTTTTGTTGGCACTGGCCCCCGTAACAGCAGCCAGTTCAGCTACAAGACCCCTAGCCTGAGCGGTTTCAGCGCCGAGGTTGGTTTCATCGCCAAAGGCGACAACAATAACGCCAGCAAAGTCGATGCCAACTTGGTTTATGCCAACGGCCCCTTGGGCATTGGTCTTTCCTACAACAAAGTCAACCATGCCAAAGCCAACTACGCTTTGGGTGGGAAGTATGACTTCGGCGTTTTCGCCTTGGCAGCCAGCTATAACGATGCCCGTAGCGTTCGCTACGTGGATATCAACGGTAACGTGCTGAGCAACGCAGGTCGCCGTAGTGGTGTTTCTCTGGGTGGTTTGGTCAAGTTTGACAACCTGAGCTTTGCTCTGGATCTGACTCGCGATATGAAACGTGAATACGCCTTGGGCGCTACCACAGTCAAGCTGAAAAAATACACCAACGCTGTTGTTGAGGCCAAATACGCCATGTCCAAACGCACCTTCGTTTACGCAGACTTCCTGCGCGTGGACGATGAAAACAGCTATGGCGTGGGTCTGCGCCACAACTTCTAATCTGACTGGGCGGATTACCGTCCGCCCAGCTTCGGCATTAGATGAAAAAGCCGCCTTCGGGCGGCTTTTTTGTTTATGGTTTGAGAAAGAGCTGCTTGCCAAATACCGATTACTTGAAGTAGCTTGAGGAGTGTGCTTTCCTGCTGTGCCAACAGCAGTGAAGCCAAGCGATGCAATAGGGGGCAGTCCCTGCAAGGGGTAGGGGTAGTAGCGTTTGTTTGCCTTGAATTGGGTTGCTAGCAGGGGTAGCAGACAGCTCGGTTGAGTGGCTTGGTGGTAGGGCAACATCAAGACTTGCGTTTGTTTTACCGACCTGGCAGCACCTGCGAAGGGCGATCTGTTAATACAAAAGGGGCCTAGGAAGCAAACATGTGATTGTTGCATGCTAACTTCTTGAAATGTCAGGAAAAAACAAGTACTACAGCCGCTCCAAAATCAGTGAGGCCAAGTTTCGCCAACTGCTTCGCCTGTTTGCTCTGGATTTGACCGCCAGCGACGCTGCCCAGCTATGCGGCCTGTCGCTACGCAGCACCAACGATATTTATCCACGCATTCGCCTTCGCATGGCACAAGACTGTGCGAGCCGCTCGCCCTTTGCAGGCGAGCTTGAAGCCGATGAGTCCTACTTCGGTCCCAAGCGTGTTCGCGGCAAGCGTGGGCGTGGCGCAGGTAGCAAGACCATCGTCTTTGGCTTGCTCAAACGAGGAGACTGCGTCTACACAGAAATCGTGCCCAATGCCTCCAAAGCTACGCTGCAAGCCATTATTCGAGGCAAAGTTGACCCCAACAGCATCATTCATACCGATGGTTGGCCTGGCTACGATGGCTTGGTTGACATCGGCTTGGAAAAGCACTTTCGGGTCAACCACGGCAACAATGAGTTCGTCAAGGGATCCAGGCATGTCAACGGCATTGAGTCTTTCTGGAGCAAAGCCCAAGCACCGATTAGCGCAATTCCATGGTATCCGAGCCAACAAGTTCAAGCTTCACCTCAAAGAGACAGAGTTTCGCTTCAACCATAGACATCATGACCTCTATAAAGTGCTTTTGAAGCTACTTAGAAACAACCCTCTTTAAGGCGTTTGTTTCCTAAACCCCTTATTTTTTGAGTGTGCGAATTCATCTGTTCGACTCGGTTGTCCTGCTCTGGAATTTGCAATCCGGCTCAACATTGCCGTCAGCACGCTCGGTCTGAATCAGGCGCATTCGTTAACCCTTGTTCGGGAAGATGCGCTGCACCGCGTTCATCGAAATCGCAGCAGCTTTTGCGCAAGCCAGCCTGGCTTCGATTCCCGGTTTGGTTTTGGGCGCTTAACTCAAATGTTTGGCGATGACGCCTGCAAGTTTGAACATGCCCAATTGGTCGGCTTCAAACAGGGGGCGCAGCTTGTCGTCGGCCAGCAAGATGCGTTTGTCTTTCGGGTCTTGCAGGTTGTGGGCCTTGATGTATTCCCAGATTTTTTGCATCACTTCGCCGCGTCCGTAAGGGCCTTCGCCAATGATGGCGGCCAGTGTGGGGCTGGGGCGCAGGCTGCCTGCTCGGGGCGTTTTGGGTTGGGCGGCGCTGCGCTGGGTGGATTTGCTGGTGGTGCGTGTGGCAGTTTTGGCGCTTGCGCTGGCCGTGGTGCGGCGGGGTGCGGTGCGGCCGTTTTCGCGGGGTTCGAATTCAAAGATCACCTTGCCTTCGTCTGCGCTCCAGGCCAGGCGCGCGCTGAAAGGGCGGCGGGTGCGGTTGCTGATGAATTTGTCCAGCAAATCCGTTTTGCCCGTGTGCAGCAGCTTGCCCATTTGCTCCGGGCTGATGGCTTGTTGCAGGATGGTTTGACCGCTCTTGAAGTGGCAGGTGGCCGGGGCGGTGTCAGAGGCCAGCGTTTTCTCGCAGGCGTAGTTTTTGCCGATCAGCTTGACTGCGCCGCCGCAGCACGGGCACGGCCCCAGGCTGGGTTGGGCGGCCACGGCGGCCAGGGTTTCGGGCGTGCTGGCCTGTCCCTCGGTTTTGGCATCGTCGCCAAAGTCGAACTCCAGCTTGTAGCGGCCGGGGGCGGCGTCATCGGCGGCCAGGGTCAGTTCGGCGGTAAAGGGCCAGCCCGCTTTGCTGCGGAAACCATCCAGCGGGCCCAGGCGGCGGGCGGTGAGTAGCGTTTCGGCTTCGGCCACGCTCAAGGCGCGGCCGCCGGGGGTTTTGGTGATGGAAAAGCCGCAGCCTTCGCCCGTCGTGCCCGTGCAGGCATAGCGGCGGTAGTTTTCCAGCACCGGGCTGCCGCAGTTGGGGCAGGGGGCGGCGAGCGTGGCGTAGTCGCCCGGCACGCTGTCGCGGTTGAATTCCTTGGCCTTGGCGACGATGCGCTCGGTCATGGCGGCAATTTCGCGCATGAATTCGGCGCGCGAGAGCTGCCCGCGCTCCATGCGCGCGAGTTTGGCTTCCCACTCGCCGGTCAGTTGCGGGCGGCTGAGCTCATCTACTTGCAGGCCGCGCAGCAGCGTCATGAGCTGGGTGGCCTTGGCCGTGGGCACCAGCTCGCGGCCGTCGCGCAGGATGTATTTCTCGGTCAGCAGCCCTTCGATGATGGCCGCGCGCGTGGCCGGGGTGCCCAGGCCCTTGTCCTGCATGGCGGCGCGCAGGTCATCGTCGTCGATCAGCTTGCCCGCGCCTTCCATGGCGCCCAGCAGCGTGGCCTCGTTGTAGCGGGCGGGCGGGCGCGTTTGCAGCGCCTTGATGTCCACGGCCTCGTTGCGCACCAGCTCGCCGGCGGCCACGGGAACGAGCGATTTGGCACTGGCAGCGGCATCTTTTTTGCCGCCGGCTTCGGCGCTTTCGGCCTCGGCCTCTTTGCCGTAGATGGCCAGCCAGCCGGGTTTGACCAGCACCTTGCCGTCGCTGCGAAAGTGATAGTGCCCGCCCTCGTGCGTGGCGCTGGTGATGCGGGTGGTGATGAGGTATTCGGCGCTGGGGAAAAACACGGCCATGAAGCGCCGCGCCACCAGGTCATACAGCTTTTGCTCTGCCTCGCTCAGCGCGCCGGGCGCTTGCAGGGTGGGGATGATGGCGAAGTGATCGCTCACCTTGGCGTTGTCAAAAATGCGCTTGCTGGGGCGCACCCAGCCTTGCGCCAGGGCTGTTTGCGCGTGCGGGGCCAGATGCGCCAGGCCGCTTGCGGCCAGCATGTCGAAGGTTTGGCGCGCCACGGGCAGATAGTCCTCGGGCAGCCAGCGCGAATCCGTGCGGGGATAGGTCAGCGCCTTGTGCTTTTCATAAAGCGACTGCGCCAGCGCCAGCGTGGTTTTGGCCGAAAAGCCGAACTTGCCGTTGGCCTCGCGTTGCAGGCTGGTCAGGTCGAACAGCAGCGGGCTGGCCTGCGTGCTGGGGCGGCTTTCATCGCGCACGCTGCACGCCTGGCCGCGCACGGCGGTGGCAATGCGGGCGGCTTCATCGTGCGTCCACAGGCGCTCGGCGCGCTTTTCGGCGTCTTGCGGGTCTTTTTTCCATTCGGGGTCGAACCAGCGGCCCTGATACGCGCCGGCCTGGGCCAAAAAGGTGGCGTGCACTTCCCAATAGTCGCGCGCCTTGTGCTTGCGGATTTGCTCCTCGCGCTCGACCACGATGGCCAGCGTGGGCGTTTGCACCCGGCCCACGGTGGTGAGGAAAAAGCCCCCGCCTTGCGAGTTGAAGGCCGTCATGGCGCGCGTGCCGTTGATGCCCACCAGCCAGTCGGCCTCGCTGCGGCTGCGCGCCGCGTCGTGCAGGCCCTGCATCTGCGCGTCGCTGCGCAGGTGGGCAAAGCCCTCGCGTATGGCCTGCGGCGTCATGCTTTGCAGCCACAGGCGCTCTACCGGCTTGGCCGCGTGCCGGCCCTCGAAGGCGTATTGCTCGATCAGGCGAAAAATCAGCTCGCCCTCGCGCCCGGCGTCGCAGGCGTTGATCAGCCGGTTCACATCCTTGCGGCGCGCCTGTTTGACGACTGCGGCCAGGCGCGATTTGGTTTTATCCACCGGCTTCAAATCAAAATGCGGCGGAATTACCGGCAAATGCGCAAAACTCCATTTGCCGCGTTTGACATCAAACTCCTCCGGCGCCTGAATCTCCAGCAAATGGCCCACTGCGCTGGTCACCACATATTCTTCGTTTTCAAAATGATCCTCGTGCTTTTCAAACTTGCCCGAAACGGGCGTGAGCGCACGCACGATGTCTTGGGCCACGGAAGGTTTTTCGGCAATCACCAGGGTTTTCATACTTTTTACAATCGGTCGCCTGCAGGCAAGGTTTTTTTCAAAGGCACGCGCGCGCTTGCGTGTGCATATATTTCAAGATAGCAAAAAAACACCCCGCCCCGGCTTGTGCCGGGGCTTTTTTTCAGGCACGGCCTGCTTTGGTTGATGACGCACCCCATGCACGAGCAAACCCCCGCCCTGCGCTGGCCCGCCGAGGCCATCTGGCAGGCCATAGAGCCACTGCTGCCCGGCTTCAATGTGGAAGCGCTGCGGCAAATCGACTCCACCAACAGCGAACTGATCCGTCGCGCTCGCGCCGGCCTGCTGGCCCCCACCCTGCTTGTGGCCGATGAGCAAACCGCAGGGCGCGGGCGCATGGGCCGCCACTGGCGCAGCCAGGCGGACGACTCGCTCACCTTCTCCCTGGGGCTGCCCTTGCAGCCGGCCGACTGGCAGGGCCTGTCGCTGGCCGTGGGGCTGGCCGTGGCCGAAAGCCTGCACGAGAGCATCAGCCTCAAGTGGCCCAACGACCTCTGGCGGCAGGGCCGCAAGCTCTGCGGCATCCTGGTGGAAACGGCTTCGCTGCCCGCAGGCGAGCCGGGGCGCTACGTCGTCATCGGCGTGGGCATCAACATCACCGCTGCCGCCGCTGCCTTGCCGGATGAGCGGGGCGTTGCGCCCGCCTGGCTGCAATCGCTGCTGCCCGGCATCACCGCCGCGCAGGCGCTCGAGCGCGTCAGCCTGCCGCTGGTGCAGGCCGCGCTGGCCTTCGAGCGCGCCGGCTTTGCGCCCTTTGAGCGCCGCTTCGCCCAGCGCGACGCCCTGGCCGGGCAAACCGTGGCGCTTTCCAGCGGCCAAACCGGCCTGGCCGAAGGCGTGGATGCCAGCGGCGCGCTGCGCGTGCGCACCCCCGCTGGCGTGCAGATCATCAACAGCGGCGAAATCAGCGTGCGCCCCGCCTGAAGGCGCGCCGCCGCCCCACCGAAGGAGAACCCCCTCATGCTGCGCTGGATCATTGCCCTGCTTATGGCGGCCAACCTGGCCTGGCTGGCCTGGGCGCAAGGCTGGCTGCGCCCGCTGGGGCTGGCGCCCGCGCAGCCCGGCGAGCCGGAGCGCGTGGTCGGCCAGTGGAAGCCCGAGGCCGTGCACGTGGCCCCCGCCCCTGCCTTGCCTGCCGATGCGCCCACGCCGCCGCCTATGGCCGTTGCGCCTGAAGCCGCGCCGGAAATCGCACCCGGGATCACGCCCGGAACCACGCCTGAAACCACGCCTGAAACCACGCCGGAAGCTGCATCGGAAACCACGCCGGAAAGCATACCGAATAGCGCCCCGCCGTCGGGCACAGCGCAGGAAGGGCCCCGGGAACCCCCCCCCGCCCCGCCACCCGAGGCCCCGCTCCGGCCCGAGCCCAGGCCCGTCTGCCTGCAAGCGGGCGTGTTCAACGAAGCGCAGGCCGCTGCGTGGCGGCGGGCGGCCGGCGGGCTGCCTGCCGGCGCGTGGCGGCTCGATAGCGTGGCCATGCCCGGGCGCTGGATGGTGTATGCCAGCGCCGCCAGCCAGGAAGAGGCCGCCCGCCGCCGCACTGAATTGCGCGGCCGCAGGATTGACGTCGATCGCCCCGGCGCGAGTCTGGAGCCTGGCCTTTCGCTGGGCCGCTACTCCAGCCAGGAAGCGGCCGAGCGCGCCCGCGCCGACTTGAGCCTGCGCGGCGTCAGCGGCCTGAGCGTGGTGCGCGAAAAGCGCGATCAGCCCGCCTTCATGCTGCGCCTGCCCGCCGCCGATGCCGCTTTGCGCGAAAAACTCGCGCAAGCGCCGCTGCGGCAAGCCCTGGCGGGCAAGGAGCTGCGCTCCTGCGAGCGCGAGCAGGGCCACTGAAAAAGCCCGCCCGCCCCGACAGCCAAAGTTATCCACAGAAAACTTCAAAAACCATAGCGCCCTGCGCAGTGTTTACGGGCGCTGCGGGCCTTCTGCCTATTTGTTAATCAAAATCTTGTATCTGAATGCAAGACGAAAGGGGCAAGGCGGCCTCTTTTCAAAGCAGCACCACATCAAACGCTTCCAGGCTCAAGCCGGTTTCGGCCTGAAGTGACACGGGCTTGCCGATGTGATCGGACAGGGCGGCCAGGTGCTGGCTTTCCTCGTCTTGCAGCAGGGCGATGACGGCCGGGTGCGCCACGATGCGAAATTCGCGCGGGTTGAACTGGCGCGCTTCGCGCAGGATTTCGCGCAGCAGGTCATAGGCCACCGTGCGCGCCGTGCGCACCCGGCCCGATCCCTGGCAGCTCGGGCAGGGCTGGCTGAGCATTTGCGCCAGGCTCTCGCGCGTGCGCTTGCGCGTCATCTCCAGCAGCCCCAGGCTGGAAAAACCGGCCGCCATCGTGGTCTTCACGCGGTCGCGCGCCAGTTGCTTGCGCAGCTCGGCCAGCACGGCGGCCTGGTGCTCGGGCACCGTCATGTCGATGAAGTCGGTGATGATGATTCCGCCCAGGTTGCGCAGGCGCATTTGCCGGGCGATGGCCTGCGCCGCTTCCAGGTTGGTTTTGAAAATGGTTTCCTCGAAATTGCGCGCGCCGGTGAACGCGCCCGTGTTCACGTCGATCGTGGTCAGCGCCTCGGTCTGGTCGATGATGAGATAGCCGCCCGATTTCAAATCCACCCGCCGCCCCAGCGCGCGGGTGATTTCCTCGTCCACGGCGTACAGGTCGAAGATGGGCCGCTCGCCGTCGTAGAGCGCCAGCTGGCGCGCCGCCTGCGGCATGAATTCGCGCCCGAAGGCCAGCAGGCGCTGGTGCTGGCTGCGCGAGTCGATGCGGATGCTGTGCGTGCTCTCGCCGGCCATGTCGCGCAGCACGCGCTGGGCCAGGCACAAGTCCTGGTGCAGCAGCGCCCCTGGCGGCTGGCGCATGGCCGCCTCGCGTATGCGCGCCCAGGTCTTGCGCAGATAGGCGATGTCTTCGGCCAGCTGCGCGTCGTCGGCGTCTTCGGCGTTGGTGCGCAGGATGAAGCCGCCGCGCGTTTTGCTGCCCTGCTCGCGGGCGGCGGCATCGGCCAGGGCCGTCACGCGCTGGCGCAGGCTCTCGCGCAGGGCGGGGTCGATCTTTTGCGAAATGCCGATGTGCTCGTCCTGCGGCAAAAACACCAGCAAGCGCCCGGCCACGCTGATTTGCGTGGAAAGGCGTGCGCCCTTGGCGCCGATGGCGTCCTTGATCACCTGCACCATCAGCGGCTGGCCCTCGAACACCAGCTTTTCTATCGGCCGCCCCGGCGCCGCCTGCCCGCGCGACGCCGCCGGCGCCTCGCCCGCCGCCGGCGGCTGCCACACATCGGCCACATGCAAAAAGGCGGTGCGCTCGCCGCCAATGTCGATGAAGGCCGACTGCATGCCCGGCAGCACGCGCACCACCTTGCCCAGATACACATTGCCCACCTGCCCGCGCTCCAGCGCGCGCTCCACATGCAGCTCCTGCACCGCGCCGTTTTCCACCACCGCCACGCGCGTTTCCTGGGGCGTCCAGTTGATCAGAATTTCCTGTTGCATGGGGGCAGATTCTGGCCCCGCCGGCCGCGCCGGGCCGGGTAGAAAATGGCCGCCCGCCCCCTCATTCCCCCCGGCGCTGCCGCAAGGGGCGAGCCGGCAGCAGCGCCCCAGCCCCCGCGCACGAAAGGAGCGTTCTCACCATGACCACCGCCTACACCCACCTCATCTCCGTCGCTCAGTTGCAGCAGCTACAGGCGCAGGGCGCGCCGCTGATGGTGTTCGATTGCAGCTTCAACCTGTTTGACCCCGCCGAAGCCGACACCCACTTCGCCCAGGCCCACATCGCCGGCAGCCGCCAGGCGCATCTGGAGCGCGACCTGAGCGCCGCCAGCGGCGCGCCCGCCCTAAGCGGCGGCCGCCACCCGCTGCCCGAGCGCGAAGCCTTCGCCGCCTGGCTGCGCAGCCAGGGCTTTGACAGCGACATGCAGGCCATCGTCTATGACCGCAACGGCCTGAACTTCTGCGGCCGCCTGTGGTGGATGCTCAAATGGGCCGGGCACGACGCCGTCGCCGTGCTCGACGGCGGCCTGCAAGCCTGGCAAGCCGCCGGCGGCGCAGTGCAAGGCGGCCCCGCCCCCGCCCCGGCGCGCGCGGGCAACTTCACCCTCGGCCAGCCCCTGCGCCGCCTGCGCAGCCAGGCCGAAGTGGCCGCCCACCTCGCAGACGGCACGCAAACCCTCATCGACGGCCGCGCCGCCCCCCGCTACCGGGGCGAAGTCGAGCCGCTGGAGCCGGCCGCCGGCCACATCCCCGGCGCGCTCAACCGCCCCTTTGGCGACAACCTGGACGCCAACGGCCTTTTCAAATCCGCCCAAGTGCTGCGCAGCGAACTGCAAACCCTGCTGGCCGACCGCCCCGCGCCGCAAGAGCTGGTGTGCTACTGCGGCAGCGGCGTGAGCACCGTGCCCAACATCATCGCCCTGGAGCTGGCTGGCTACGAGCCGCCCGTGATGTACGCCGGCAGCTGGAGCGAATGGACACGCACCCCCGGCGCGCAGATTGAAAAGAGCTGAGCGAAAAGGGTCGATCCCCGCCGCCCCCCCGGCCAGCCTGCGGGCTGGCTTTTTTTGCGCCCTTCGATTTGTTCGCATTTGGATACAAGATTTTGCTTATCAAATAAGCAAACCGACCGCAGCGCCCGTTAATGCTGCGCAGCGCGCTATCAAATCAGGAAAAAACTGTGAATAACTAGCCCTTCACGGGCGGCTCTACCATTGCCCGCATGACGCGATCGAAGACGAGCTTTTCCTGTAATGAATGTGGCGCGGCCAGTGCGCGCTGGCTGGGGCGGTGTCCGGCTTGTGGGGCGTGGAATTCGCTGGTGGAGACGGTGGCCGCCGCGCCGGCGGCGGGGGCGGGCCGCAATCGGCTGGGGGCGGCGCGGGCGGGGCTGGCGCCGGCGCAGCCGGTGCGGCCGCTGGCGCAGATCGAGGCGCAGGATGTGGCGCGCACGCCCACGGGGCAGGGCGAGCTCGATCGCGTGCTGGGCGGGGGCATCGTGCCGGGTGGCGTGGTGCTGATCGGGGGCGATCCGGGCATCGGCAAGTCCACGCTGCTTTTGCAGGCGCTGGATGCGCTGCAACGCGCGGGGCTGGGCGCGCTGTATGTGACGGGCGAGGAAAGTGGCGCGCAGGTGGCGCTGCGCGCGCAGCGGCTGGGCATTGCCGGCTCGCAGGTGGCAGTGCTGGCGGAAATTCAGCTGGAAAAAATCATCGCCACGCTGGAGAGCGAGCAGCCGGCGGTGGCGGTGATCGACTCGATTCAGACGCTCTACAGCGATCAGCTCACCAGCGCGCCGGGCAGCGTGGCGCAGGTGCGCGAGTGCGCGGCGCACCTGACGCGCTGGGCCAAGGCGCAGGGTTGCGCGGTGGTGCTGGTGGGGCATGTGACCAAGGACGGGCAACTGGCCGGCCCGCGCGTGCTGGAGCACATGGTGGACACAGTGCTGTATTTCGAGGGCGATACGCATTCGGCCTTCAGGCTGATTCGCGCCATCAAGAACCGCTTTGGCGCGGTGAACGAAATCGGCGTGTTCGCCATGACGGAAAAGGGCCTGAAGGGGGTGAGCAACCCCAGCGCCATCTTTCTGAGCCAGCACGCGCAGCCGGTGCCGGGCAGTTGCGTGCTGGTGACGCTGGAGGGGTCGCGCCCCATGCTGGTGGAGATTCAGGCGCTGGTCGATGGCGGCGGGCCCAGCCCCCGGCGGCTTTCGGTGGGGCTGGAGCGCGATCGGCTGGCGATGCTGCTGGCCGTGCTGCACCGCCACGCGGGGGTGGCTTGCGGCGATCAGGATGTGTTTGTGAACGCCGTGGGCGGGGTGCGCATCAGCGAGCCGGCGGCGGATTTGGCGGTGTTGCTGGCCATTGCCAGCAGCTTGCGCGCGCGGGCGCTGCCCAAGGGTTTTCTGGCCTTTGGCGAGGTGGGCCTGGCCGGCGAGGTGCGCCCGGCCCCGCGCGGGCAGGAGCGCCTGCGCGAAGCGGCCAAGCTGGGCTTTTCCGTGGCCGTGGTGCCCAGGGCCAATGCGCCGAAAAAGGCCGACGCGGCCTTGCAGGGCCTGCGCATACACGCCGTGGAGCGCGTGGAAGAAGCGATGGATTTGCTGCGGCAGCTGGAGTAGGGGCGCGCCCGGGCCGCATCGCCTGCCCGCGCCCGGTGCGGCGGTCGGGGTTGGGCGGGGTTTACATCTCATTGATATGCTTTCTCTTTTGCAATGAGACTTGCCATGTGACAGACGGGGCCGCGCTTGCGGCCCTTTGCTTTGCCCGGATTTTTTTGACTTCGTTTTTTGATTGATTGCCTTCATGAGCACCGCTTCCACTGCCAGCGCCGCGCCTGCGGCGGCTGCGCCAACCGAAACGCCGGCGGCCACGCCCCATCCACAAGCCGATTCCAAATCCACGCCAAAAGCCGCCCCCAAAGCCAGGGCCGCCGCGCCCGCGCCTGATTTGAAAAGCTACCGCCGCCAGATCGCCGCCCGCGCCGTGGCCGCGCTGCTGGGCGGCTACACGCTGGGCAGCGCCGCTGCCGCCTGCCTGGGCGCGGCGCTGGCGGCGCTGGGCATGGCGCGGCTGGAGGCGGTGATGGCCGCCACCATGCTGGGCTATGTGCTGATGGCCGTGGCGGCGATATGGGCCTTTTCCTGCGCCAGCGCGCGCCGCGCCTGCTGGGGCATCGCCGCCCCGGCGCTGGCGCTGCTGCCGCTGGCCTGGCTGCTCACGCAAGGGGGGCAGCCATGAGGGCCGACGGCAAACCCGAGGGGCTGCGCCAGGCCATGTCCTGGCTGCACACCTGGAGCGGACTAGTGCTGGGCTGGCTGCTGTACGCCATTTTTTTCACCGGCACGCTGAGCTACTTCCAAAACGAAATCACGCTGTGGATGAAGCCCGAGCTGCACCGCTCGGTGCGCACGGGCGACGCCGCCGCCACGGCCGAGGCCGCCGTGGCCGGCATGCACAAGCTGGCGCCCGAGGCCACGACCTTCATGCTGTCGCTGCCCGACAGCCGCCAGAGCACCGTGGCCGCCGTCTGGCGCAACCCGGGCGCACCCGAGGGCCGCGCGGGCATGCAGCGCGCCGAGCTGGACGCGGCCACAGGCGAGGCCATCACCGCACGCCAGACGCTGGGGGGCAGCTTCCTCTACCGCTTTCACTTCGAGCTGTATGGCCTGCCGCGCCTTTGGGCGCGCTGGCTGGTGAGCATTGCCACGGCTTTCATGTTCGTGGCCATCCTCTCGGGCGTGATTACGCACAAGAAAATATTTACGGACTTTTTCACCTTCCGCCCGCGCAAGGGGCAGCGCAGCTGGCTGGATGCGCACAACGCCACGGCGGTGCTGTCGCTGCCGTTTCACCTGATGATCACTTTCAGCGGCCTGCTGCTTTTGATGGCGCTGACGCTGCCCTGGGCCATAGACAGCGTTTACAAGGGCGACCGCACGAGCTATTTCAACGAGCGGCGCGGCACGGCGGCCCCGCTGGTGACGACGGCCACTGCCAAGGCCGATGCGCAGGCCGCCGCCGCCCGCACGCCGCTGGCGCCGATCGGCCCCATGCTGGCCGAGGCCGCGCGCCAGTGGCCGGATGGCGAAGTGGCCTTCATCAGCGCCGCCGGGCTGGACACGCCCGCGCCCGTGGTGGAGCTGCGCGAGCGCCAGGCCCGCAGCCTGGCCGACCGGGGCGCGCGCCGCCGCCTGCTGTTTGACGGCATCAGCGGCCAGCCCAAGCCCGCGCCCGAGGCCGCCGCGCCCGGCTGGCCCATGACGATCTACAACGTGCTGACGGCCGCGCACATGGGCCGCTTTGCCGATGCGCCCGTGCGCTGGGTGATGTTTCTCTTTGGCGTGACGGGCACGCTCATGGCCGCCACGGGCATGGCGCTGTGGGTAGTCAAGCGCGAACCGGATCGCCGCAAGCTCGGCCGCACGCCCTGGGGCCACCGGCTGGTGATGGTGCTGAACGCGGGCGTGATCGGCGGGCTGTCGGTTGCCGTGGCGGCCTATTTCTGGCTCAACCGCCTGCTGCCGTTCGACCTGGCCGGGCGGCAGGAGTGGGAAGTGCGCGGCTTTTTCATCGTCTGGCTGCTGTGCTTGCTGCACTCGTTTGCGCGCAGCTACCGCCGCGCCTGGCTGGAACTGACTGGCCGGGCGGCGCTGCTGTTTGCGCTGCTGCCGCTGCTCAACGGCCTGACCGGCGGCGCGGCCCTGCCGCAAAGCCTGGCGCGCGGGCAGTGGGGCATTGCCGGGTTTGATCTGGTCATGCTGGCGCTGGCGGCGCTGCATGGCGTCATCGCCTGGCACCTGCGGCCTTCGGCGCAGCCGATCATCAAGCCCAAGGCCGCGCCCCGGCCCGCCGCAGCCTCATCCGCCAAGTCCGCCCCACCCGCCAGCGCCGAAGCCGCGCCGCCAGCGCCGGCCGCCGCCCGCCCCGAGGGAGCCGCCGCATGAATAGCGCCGCCCTTTCCCTCGTGGCCGCGCAAGCCCTGGCCTTTGCCGCCTTTGCTGTGGTGGCCGTTTCCATGGACAGGCACCAGGCCGATCTGCTGCCCGCAGGCCATGCCGCGCTCACGCCGCGCGCGGCGCTGGGCTGGCGCGCGGGCGGCTTTGCGCTGCTGGCGCTTTCGCTGTGGCCCTGCCTGCTGCGCTGGTCGCCCACCATCGCCGTGACGGCCTGGCTGGGGCTGCTTTCCTTTGGCGGACTGGCGCTGGCCGCGCTTTTGAGCTACTGGCCGCGCGCCGTGCGCTGGCTGGCCCCGACCGCCGCCGCGCTGGGGCTGGCGGCCTGGGCGCTGGGCGCGGCTGCGGGCTGAAAACCCGGCCTGAAAAACCGGTTTGAAGCGCCCTCGTCGCTATCATTTAAATAGCTGCGAACGCAGTATCCACGGGCCTTGCGGCCGTTTTGCCTGTTTTGCAGGCGCACTTTTTCCCAACCTGATTTGTCCCTGAAGGAGACTTGCCATGCCCGTTCACCTCAACGCCCCCCAGGCCGATCAACTGCTGCCCATTGCCGGGCTGCGCATCGGCGTTGTGCAAGCGGGCATACGCAAGGCCGGCCGCAAGGATGTGACCGTGCTGCTGCTCGACGAAGGCGCCAGCGTGGGCGGCGTGTTCACGCAAAACCGCTTTTGCGCCGCGCCCGTGCAGGTGTGCCGCGAGCATTTGCAAGGCGGCCAGCCCATCCGGGCGCTGGTTATCAACACCGGCAACGCCAACGCCGGCACGGGCGCGCCCGGCCTGGCCCATGCGCGCCAGACCTGCGCCGCCCTGGCCGATTTGCTGAACGTGCAGCCGCAGCAGGTGCTGCCGTTTTCCACCGGAGTCATCATGGAGCCGCTGCCCGTCGAGCGCCTTGTGGCCGCCCTGCCCGCCGCCGTGGCGCAGGCCGCCCCGGCCCACTGGCTGCAAGCGGCCGAGGGCATCATGACCACCGACACCGTGCCCAAGGCGTGCAGCGCCACGGCTGAAATCAATGGCCGGCGCGTGGCCGTGACCGGCATCAGCAAGGGCGCGGGAATGATCCGCCCCAACATGGCCACCATGCTGGGCTTTGTCGCCACCGATGCCTGCGTGGATGCCGCCCTCATGCCCGCCCTGGCGCGCGAGCTGGCCGACGCTTCGTTCAACCGCATCACGGTCGATGGCGACACCTCCACCAATGACTCTTTCATCGTCATCGCCACCGGGCGCGCGGGCCATGCGCCCATTACCGATTGGCAAACCCCGGCCGGGCAGGCGCTGCGCGCGGCGCTGCGCAGCGTGGCGGTGCAACTGGCGCAGGCCATCGTGCGCGATGGCGAGGGCGCGAGCAAATTCATCACTTTGCGCATCGAAGGCGGCCGCAGCGAGCAGGAATGCCGCCAGGTGGCTTACGCCATCGCCCACTCGCCGTTGGTGAAAACGGCTTTTTTCGCCAGCGATCCCAATCTGGGCCGCATCCTGGCGGCCGTGGGCTACGCGGGCATTGCCGATCTCGATCAAACCCGCATTGAGCTGCATTTGGGCGATGTGCACGTCGTCACCCGGGGCGGCCGCCACCCGAACTACCGCGAGGAAGACGGCCAGCGCGTGATGAAACAGGCCGAAATCGAAGTGCGCGTGAACTTGGGCCGGGGCGCGGCCAGCGATACGGTGTGGACGTGCGACCTGAGCCACGACTACGTCACCATTAACGCCGATTACCGCTCCTGATTTCTCCGTGAATATTCAGCGCGAATGCCCGGCGCGAATATTCGGAATCAAAAGCCCAAAAAAAACAGGCTGCATCCGCAATGCGGAATGCAGCCTGGCTGGAGGTGATTGAATGCCTGATGCGGTGGTCACATCGGGCATCACCGGCTTGGAGAACCGAAACAAATTATAGGCCGCAAACGGCCGCAAACGCGAACGCTTATCAAATATTACGTACACCCTGATATTTGAAAAGGTTTTGTTTGCGCTGCCTCAATGCTGCACTGCTGCGCGCGTGCGGCCCGAGCCGCCCGTTTTCTTGCGCGGCGCAGCCGCTGCAACGGCGGCCACGGGCGCGGCCTGGGCCGCATCATCGGTTTCGGGCAGCGGCACGGGCAGGGATTCCAGCGCGATTTCCAGCACCTTGTCGATCCAGCGCACGGGGATGATTTCCAGGCCGTTTTTCACGTTGTCGGGAATGTCTTGCAAATCCTTGACGTTTTCTTCGGGAATCAGCACCTTTTTGATTCCGCCGCGCAGGGCCGCCAGCAGTTTTTCCTTCAGCCCGCCGATGGCGGTGACTTCGCCGCGCAGGGTGATTTCGCCGGTCATCGCCACGTCGGCGCGCACGGCAATGCCGGTGAGCGCGGAAACAAAGGCCGTGGTCATGGCCGCGCCCGCGCTGGGGCCGTCCTTGGGTGTGGCACCGTCGGGCACGTGCAGGTGAATGTCCAGCTTCTCGAACGCATCGGCCGCAATGCCCAGGCGGCGCGCGCGCGAGCGCACCACGGTGCGCGCAGCTTCCACCGACTCTTTCATCACATCGCCCAGCATGCCCGTGCGCAAGATGTTGCCCTTGCCCGGCATGGTCACGGCCTCGATGGTGAGCAAATCGCCTCCCACTTCCGTCCAGGCCAGGCCCACCACCTGGCCGATTTGGTTGTGCTGCTCAGCGCGGCCGTAGGTGAATTTGCGCACGCCCAGAAATTCATTCAGGTTTTTGGGCGTGACTTTCACGGGCGCTTTCAGCTGCTTGAGTTGCAGGCCCTTGACGGTTTTGCGGCAGATGCGCGAAATCTCGCGCTCCAGCGAGCGCACGCCCGCTTCGCGCGTGTAGTAGCGCACGATGTCGCGCATGGCGCTTTCGGACACCGTCAGCTCTTTGGGCTGCACGCCGTTGGCCTTGAGCTGCTTGGGCAGCAGGTAATTCATGGCGATGCTGGTTTTTTCGTCTTCGGTGTAGCCCGAAAGGCGGATGACTTCCATGCGATCGAGCAGCGCGGGCGGGATGTTCATGGAGTTGCTGGTGGCCACGAACATCACGTCCGACAGATCGAAATCCACTTCCACGTAGTGATCGCTGAAGGTGTGGTTTTGCTCGGGGTCGAGCACTTCCAGCAGCGCGCTGGCCGGGTCGCCCCGGAAGTCCATGCCCAGCTTGTCGATCTCATCGAGCAAAAACAGCGGGTTGCGCGTGCCTGCGCGGGCCAGGCTTTGCAGCACCTTGCCGGGCATGGCGCCGATGTAGGTGCGGCGGTGGCCGCGAATTTCCGCCTCGTCGCGCATGCCGCCCAGTGCCATGCGCACGTATTTGCGGCCGGTGGCGCGGGCAATGGACTGGCCCAGCGAGGTTTTGCCCACGCCGGGCGGGCCGACCAGGCAGAGGATGGGCGCTTTCACCTTGTCCACGCGCTGCTGCACGGCCAGGTGCTCCAGGATGCGCTCCTTGACCTTGTCCAGCCCGTAGTGGTCGGCGTTGAGCACGTCTTCGGCCTGCGCCAGATCGTGCTTGAGCCGGGTTTTTTTCGACCAGGGCAGGTTCGCCAGCGTGTCCACATAGTTGCGCACCACGCCCGCTTCGGCCGACATGGGCGACATCAGCCGCAGCTTTTTCAACTCGGACTGCGCTTTTTTCAGCGCCTGCGCGGGCATGCGGGCGGCCTTGATGCGTTTTTCGATTTCCTCGATGTCCGCGCCGTCTTCGCCCTCGCCCAGCTCTTTTTGAATGGCCTTGACCTGCTCGTTCAAATAAAAGTCGCGCTGGTTTTTTTCCATCTGGCGCTTGACGCGGCCGCGGATTTTCTTGTCCACGTTCAGGATGTCCACCTCGTGCTGCAAATATTCGAGCACGGCGTGCAGGCGCTCGGGCACGCCGTTCATCTCCAGCAGGCGCTGCTTGTCTTCCAGCTTCAGCGGCATGTGCGCGGCCATGGTGTCGGCCAGGCGGGCGGCGGTTTCGATGCTGGCAATCGATTGCAGGATTTCGGCCGGAATCTTCTTGTTCAGCTTGGCGTATTGCTCAAACTGCTGCGTCACCGCGCGGCGCAGGGCCTCGGTTTCGGTGTCTTCCGGCGCGGCCTCGGGCGGCAGCGGCAGCACGGTGGCGCTGAAGTGCTCGCCTTCTTGCACCTGTTCGATGCGGGCGCGCTGCTGGCCTTCCACCAGCACTTTCATGGTGCCGTCGGGCAGCTTGAGCATTTGCAGCACGGTGCAGATGCAGCCCGTTTCGTGCAGATCGGCTGCGCCCGGCTCTTCCTGCGTGGCCGAGCGCTGGGCGGCCAGCATGATGCGCCGCTGCTCGCCCAGCGCGGCTTCGAGCGCCTTGATGCTTTTGGGCCGGCCCACGAACAGGGGGATGACCATGTGCGGAAACACCACCACGTCGCGCAAGGGCATCAGCGGCAGGGCAAGGGGTTCGGCGGGCAGGGGGGTAAAGGGTTTGGACATAAGAAACGGCGTTTCCTTCAAAAGTGGCAGTGGCAGGTAACGGCGCGCGGGCCGTTTTCAAGATGCGCCGCCGGCCGCCCGCCCAGGCTGCGCGCCGACACAAAAAAGCCGCTGCCGGCCATGCTGTGCTTTGCAATGGCCGGCAGCGGCGCGGGCGGGGGCGGCGGGCCTTAGAACGTCACGCTCAATGCGGTGAGGTCGATGTGCACCGCCGGGCGGCCCAGCGCGCCGCTGGCGGCGCTGGCAAATTGCGGGCCCCATTGCGGATCGGCCAGTTGCTCGGCCCCCGCGTCGCGGGCGATGACCAGCACCTTGTCGGCCAGCAGCAGCTTGCCGGTGGGGCGCAGCGGCGCGCAGCCCAGGCGCTGATATTCGGCATCCAGCCACAAGCGCGCTTCCTCGTTGCGCATGGGCGTGCGGTTTTCCAGATCGAAGGTGAATTCCTGTCCTTCTGCGGTTTTCACACTTACTTCGTTGCGCATGGTCTGTCTCCTTGAAAGCAAATGGGCGGCCCGGCGGGCCGGGAAAAGAAAAAGGGAAGCGGCCGCTACTTTAACCCTGCCTTCCGCCTCTTTTTGGGTGGCTTCAGGGCTGATTTGGCAGGGTTTTTTGAGGCGGCCGGGGCCATCAGGCGGCGCGGCGGCGCGCGCGCACGGCCTCATCCAGCAGCGCCAGCAACGCCTGCGAGTCGCTCCAACCCAGGCAGGCGTCGGTGATGCTCTGGCCGTAGCGCAAGGTGGCGGCGTCGTCCTGGCCGGGGGTGAACTTTTGCGCGCCCGCTTCGATGTGGCTTTCCACCATCACGCCGGCGATGCCGCGCCCGCCCTGGCTGATTTGCTGCGCGATGTCGCGCGCCACATCCATTTGCTTTTCGTATTGCTTGTGGCTGTTGGCGTGGCTGCAATCGATCATCAAATGCGCCGGCAGCCCGGCGGCCTGAAGCTGCGCGCAGGCCGCCTGCACGCTGGCCGCGTCGTAATTGGGCTGCTTGCCGCCGCGCAGGATGACGTGGCAATCGGGGTTGCCCTCGGTTTGCACGATGGCCACCTGCCCCTGCTTGTGCACGGAAAGAAAGTGATGCCCGCAGGCGGCGGCCTGCAGCGCGTCGATGGCGATCTTCACGTTGCCGTCGGTGCCGTTTTTGAAGCCTATGGGCGCGGACAGCCCGCTGGCCAGCTCGCGGTGCACCTGGCTTTCGGTGGTGCGCGCGCCGATCGCGCCCCAGGCGATCAAATCGCCGATGTATTGCGGCGAAATCACGTCCAGAAACTCGCTGCCCGCCGGCAGTCCCAGGCGGTTGATGTCGATCAGCAGCTGCCTTGCCATGCGCAGGCCCTCGTCGATGCAGCAGCTCTCGTCCAGATAGGGGTCGTTGATCAGCCCCTTCCAGCCCACCGTGGTGCGCGGTTTTTCAAAGTACACGCGCATCACCACTTCCAGCGCATCGGCGTGTTGCCGGCGCAGCGCCAGCAGGCGGCGCGCGTAGTCCAGCGCGGCGGCCGGATCGTGGATGGAGCACGGCCCCATCACCACCAGCAGCCGGTCGTCTTCGCCGCGCATGATGCGGCGGATGCGCTCGCGCGTTTGCGCAATCAGCGCCTCCACCGCCGTGCCGCGAATGGGGAAAAAGCGAATCAGGTGCTCCGGCGGCGGCAGCGTGGCGATGTGGCGGATGCGCTGGTCATCCGTGCGGCCGGTTTTCTCCTGGGGCGTGGGCATGTCGAAACTCCTTTGTGAAGTGAAATGAAAAAACAAAAAAACCGCCGGGCTTGTCAGGCTCCGGCGGTTTTCAGGGCAAATCTGCGGGGAAAAGCGGCTTTCGATGGGTGCGTCGAGTCAAACGCTCGCCTGCCTGCCTCGCCCGCCCGCCAGGGGCCGGAAAAAGCAAAACCAGAAGCGAAAAAATCGAAAGCTGCGCATAAGCGGCGCAATCTAGCACAGCCGCTTTTGCGGGTATTCCCGGCATTTGCCGGGGCTGCGCGGCAAGAGTTATCCACAGATTGCTTATAAAAACATAGCGCGCAGCGCAGTATTGACGGGCGCTGCGGGCCGTCTGCCTAATCTTCGAGCAAAATCATGTAAGCAAATGCGAGCCAAATGCGAGCCACGCCGGCAAAGCGCCCATGTCCCCATGCCCGGGCCCGGGCTGATACAACCGCGGCCGCTTTTGTTGATTCCTAATGACTCGTTCTGATTTGCCCATGCCCACGCCTGTTTCTGCCCCCGCCTCCGATTTCGCATCCCCCTCGCGCCGCCTGCTGCTGGGCGGCGCGGCCGTTTGGCTGGCCGGGGCGCTGGCGGGCTGCTCGGGGCCGGCGCGGCGGCGGCGCGCGGGCTGGGCGCAGCCCGGCGGGCGGCCCTGGCTGGCGCTGGATCCGGCCGGGCGCGAAGCCAGCGTGGCGCAGGCCATGCTGCTGCTCAACACCCCCTACCGCTATGGCGGCAACACGCCCGAAGGCGGCTTCGATTGCAGCGGCCTGGTGCACTACGTCTATCGCCAAATCAGCCCCCCCGGCCAGCGCCTGCCGCGCAGCACCGCCGAGTGGGCCAGCGCCAGCCATCCCCAGCAGGGCCAGCCCCGGCGCGGCGATCTGGTGTTTTTCAACACCTCCGGCCAGCCCTTCTCGCACATGGGCATTTATGTGGGCGATGGCCACTTCGTGCACGCGCCCTCCAGCGGCGGCACCGTGCGGCAGGCTTCCATCACCAGCCGCTACTTCGGCCCGCGCTATCAGGGCGCGCGCAGCGTGTTTGCCTGAAGGCCGGGCGAAAAACGCCCCGCCCGCAGCCAGCGGAGGGCAGCGCGGCAGGGCAGGTTATCCACAGATTTTTCCTGTTTTGATAGCGCGCTGCGCAGCATTTACGGGCGCTGCGGGTCTGTCGCTCAAGATTTAAGCAAAATCTTGTATCTAAATATGAACGAAAACGTGCAGGGCGGGTTCAGCCCCAGCGTTCGGCCAGCTTGGGGCCGAAGGAGAAGACGGCCAGACCGGCCAGCATGAGGGCCAGGCCGGCGTATTTCCAGACGGTGACGGGGCGCGCGGGCATGTGCAGCAGGCCGTGGCTGTCGATGAGCAGGCCCATGAGCAGCTGGCCCACGATCATGATGAAAGCCATCTGCGTGAGGCCGATGCGCGGGGCGAGAAAAACCGTCATGAACACAAAGCACGCGCCCAGCAGTCCGCCCGTCCAGTGCCACCAGGACTGGCGGCCGGCCTGGGCCAGCGCCTGGGGCCAGTCGGCCTGCCAGCAGGCAATGAGCGCCAGCGCCAGCGTGCCCACGGCAAAGGAAATCAGCGCGCCCATGAGGGGCTGGCCGCCCAGCCCGGCGGCCAGGCGGCTGTTGACGGCCGCTTGCACGGCAATGCCCATGCCGGCGGCCAGGGCTGCGAAAAGGTAAAGGGCGTTCATGAAAAAGGAAAAGGAAAGGGCAGAAAAAAGGGTGGCCGGGCCACCCTTGTTTACAGCACGCCTTGCGCGAGCATGGCGTCGGCCAGTTTGACGAAGCCGGCGATGTTGGCGCCTTCAACGTAGTTGACGCTGCCGTCGGCGCGCGTGCCGTGGCGCACGCAGTTTTCATGGATGCTGCACATGATGGAGTGCAGGCGCTGATCGACTTCGGCGTGCGTCCATTCCAGGCGCATGGCGTTTTGGCTCATTTCCAGACCGGAGGTGGCCACGCCGCCGGCGTTGCTGGCCTTGCCGGGCGCGTAGAGAGTGCCGGCGGCCAAAAAGACATCCACTGCCTCCAGCGTGCTGGGCATGTTGGCGCCTTCGGCCACGCACTTGACGCCGTTTTTGACCAGCGCCCGGGCGTCTTCGCCATCGAGCTCGTTTTGCGTGGCGCAGGGCAGGGCGATGTCGGCGGCAACGTGCCAGGGGCGGCTGCCGGGCAGGAAGGTGAGGCCGTTTTGCGCGGCGAAGTCGGCCAGGCGGCCGCGCTGGACATTTTTGAACTCGATCACGGCGTCGATTTGCGCCTTGCTCAAGCCCGCCTCGTGCACCAGGGTGCCGCCGGAGTCGGAGAGGGTGATGACTTTGGCGCCCAGCGCCTGGGCTTTTTCGGCGGCGTATTGCGCCACGTTGCCGCTGCCGCTGATGGACACGCGCTGGCCCTCAAAGCCCAGGCCCTTGCGCTTGAGCATTTCCTGCGCGAAATAGACCGTGCCGTAGCCGGTGGCCTCGGGGCGCATGAGGCTGCCGCCGTAGCTCATGCCCTTGCCGGTGAAGACGCAGGCGGCATGGTTGGAGAGCTTTTTCATCATGCCGGCCATGTAGCCCACTTCGCGCGCGCCCACGCCGATGTCGCCTGCGGGCACGTCGGTGTCGGGGCCGATGTGGCGATACAGCTCCTGCACCAGCGCCTGGCAAAAGCGCATCACCTCGGCATCGCTTTTGCCTTTGGGATCAAAGTCGCTGCCGCCCTTGCCGCCGCCCATGGGCAGCGTGGTCAGCGCGTTTTTGAAGCACTGCTCGAAGGCCAGGAATTTCAGGATCGACAAATTCACGCTGGGGTGAAAGCGCATGCCGCCCTTGTAGGGGCCGATGGCCTTGCTGTGCTGGATGCGGAAGGCGCGGTTGACCCGGGTGCGGCCCTGGTCGTCGCTCCAGCTCACGCGAAACTGAATCACGCGGTCAGGCTCGCACAGGCGCTCCAGCAGGGCGTAGTCGCGGTATTGCGGGTTTTTTTCAAGAAAGGGCCAGAGGCTGGCCATGACTTCGCGCACGGCTTGCAGGAACTCGGGCTGATGCGGATCGCGCTGTTGCAGGCCGCGCAGAAAGTCTTCCAGGGATGGATTGCTCATTTCGGATTTCCTTTTCGGGATGGTGAAAAAGGCCGCCTCGCCCGAAGGGAAAAACCACGGGCGGGCGGCCCGTTTCAACTGTATGCCCAATGCCTTTTTGCTGCACTGCGCAATTACGCGGTTGCACCTGTTTTTTGACGGGTGACATCTTTTGCCCGAAAAGGCTGCACATGGCCGCTTTTCCCGGTTGACGAACGCGAAAGAGGCGTGTTTTTTGGGTGCGTTTTTTTTCAGCCGCGCACGGCGATGCCGCGTGCGCGCATATGGGCCTTGGCCTCGGCCACGGTGTGCTGGCCGTAGTGAAAGATGCTGGCGGCCAGCACGGCATCGGCCATGCCCTGCTGCACGCCGTCGGCCAGGTGATCGAGCGTGCCCACGCCGCCCGAGGCAATGACGGGCACGGGCACGGCCTGCGCCACGGCGCGGGTGAGTTCCAGATCAAAGCCGCTTTGCGTGCCGTCGCGGTCCATGCTGGTGAGCAGGATTTCGCCTGCGCCCAGCTCGGCCATGCGGCAGGCCCACTCCAGCGCATCCAGCCCGGTGTTGCGGCGGCCGCCGTGGCTGTAAACGTCCCAGCCGCCGCCCAGGCGGCGCTTGGCGTCTATGGCCACGACGATGCACTGCGCGCCATAGCGCGCCGAGGCTTCGCCTATGAGCGGCGGGTGGGCAATGGCCGCCGAGTTGAAGCTGACCTTGTCGGCTCCGGCGTTGAGCAGTCGCCGCACGTCCTGCACGCTGCGCACGCCGCCACCCACGGTGAGCGGGATGAACACCTGCGAGGCCACGTCTTCGATGATGTGCAGGATCAAATCGCGCCCGTCGCTGGTGGCGGTGATGTCCAAAAAGGTGAGTTCATCGGCGCCCTGCTCGTTGTAGCGCGCGGCCACTTGCACCGGATCGCCCGCATCGCGCAGACCGACGAAATTGGTGCCCTTGACGACTCGGCCTGCCGTCACGTCCAGACAGGGGATGATGCGTTTTGCAAGCATTCTGTTGCGCTTTCAACGGGTAAAGAAGGAAGAAGAAGGCGCGGATTCTGCATTCACGCTGCTACTATCAAATGCATAGCTAAGCGCGCCCCTTCCCCCACTTCTTCCGCCTTTTTCCGCTTTATCCCGCCATGTCTCGCCCTGCCTTTTCGCCCCGCCTTGTTTTCGCATCGGCCGCCCTGGCCCTGGCCCTGTCCGGCTGCGGCTACAACGACTATCAACGCCTGGACGAGCAAACCCTCTCGGCCTGGAGCGAAGTGGTCAACCAATACCAGCGCCGCGCCGATCTGATTCAAAACCTGGTCAACACCGTCAAGGGCGAAGCCAGCTTCGAGCAGGAAACCCTCACCCGCGTGATCGAGGCGCGCGCGCGCGCCACCAGCATCCAGGTCAGCCCCGAAACACTGAACCACCCCGAGCAGCTTCAGCAATTTCAGGCCGCGCAAGGCGCGCTCTCCAGCGCCCTCAGCCGCCTGCTGGTGACGGTGGAGCGCTATCCCGAGCTCAAGGCCAACCAGGCATTTGCCGATTTGCGCGTGGCGCTGGAGGGCACGGAAAACCGCATCACCGTCGCGCGCAACCGCTACATCCAGGCCGTGCAGCAATACAACATCTTGCGCCGTAGCTTCCCCACCAACCTCACCGGCATCGTCTTCGGCTACCAGCCCAAGCAAAACTTCTCCGTTGCCAACGAGGCCGAAATCTCCGTCGCCCCCCAGGTCGATTTCAACGCCCCCGCAGCCCAGCCCCCCAAACCCGCGCCCGCGCCCTGAAAAGCCCGCCTGTGGCGCATGAAAAAAGGACACCGCCCGGGTGTCCTTTTTTTATTGCCATCAGCGGGCTTGCGCCTCACCTGCCGTCACAGCGGCGGAATGCGCAGCTTCTGGCCCGGATAAATCTTGTCCGGGTGGCTCAGCATGGGCTTGTTGGCCTCGAAGATGCGCATGTATTTGTTCGCATCGCCGTAATACTTTTTCGCAATGGCCGACAGCGTGTCGCCCTTGACCACGTCGTGAAACTGCGAAGCCGTGCCGGCCGGAAACTGAAGCTGGTTGTCCACATCGTTGACATGGCTCACATTGCCTGCGGCCAGGCCCGCCTTCTCGGCCGCCTCCTGGCTGGGCGCCTGGCCCGTGAGCGTCACCCTGGCCGCCCGGGCGTCAAAGCTCACCGCCAGCTCGCTCAGGCCCAGGCCCTGCTGCTCGATATAGGTCTTGATCGCCGCCGCAGCCCTGGCGCTCAGCTCATCGAGCGAGGCGCTGGCCTGCTCGGGCGCCGCGCCCGTTTGCGCCTGCGCCACCTGCTGCTCCACTTCCTTGCCGTTAAACAGTTTTTCGCCGGCTTCCTTGATGAAGCTGAAAAGTCCCATCGCAAATCTCCTTCTTGCTGGGTGAGGTTGAACAAGTGCGTGATTTTGCTTGCCGACGCCCCCACGGCCCGCCGCTACCATCGCCGGCCATGAGTTTTCTGGCCCTGGACGTAGGCAACACGCGACTGAAGTGGATGCTGTTTGACCACCCCGCCCCCGGCGCGCGCGCACTGGCGCAAGGCGTGGCATTTCTGGAACAAATCGACCGCCTGGCCGAAACCGCCTGGGCCAGCCTGCCCGAGCCGCAATCCACGCTCGGCTGCATCGTCGCCTCGCCCGGCGTGCGCAACCGCGTGCAAGAGCAAATGAGCCTGTGGAAGCTGGAGCCGCGCTGGGTCGTGCCATCGGCCGCCGAAGCGGGCCTGCGCAACGGCTACGAACACCCCTCGCGCCTGGGCGCAGATCGCTGGGTGGCCATGATCGGCGCGCGCCAGCGCATGCTGGCGCAAACCCGGGGCCAGCCGCCGCGCCCCATCCTGCTGGTGATGGTGGGCACGGCCGTCACCGTCGAAGCCATAGACGCGCAGGGGCGCTTTCTGGGCGGCCTCATCCTGCCGGGCCACGGCATCATGCTGCGCGCCCTCGAATCGGGCACTGCCGGGCTGCACGTGCCCACCGGCCAGGTCTGCAAATTTCCCACCAACACCAGCGACGCGCTCACCAGCGGCGGCACCTATGCCATCGCCGGCGCGTGCGAGCGCATGTATCAGCACCTGGCCGCGCTCGAAGCGCAGCCGCCGCTGTGCCTGCTCACCGGCGGCGCGGGCTGGAAGATGCTGCCGGCCATGACGCGGCCCTTTGAACTCGTCGAAAGCCTGATCTTCGACGGCCTGCTGGCCATCGCCGCCGAACGCCAGGCCGCCCTGGACGCCCTGCTCGCTTCGCCCCGCGCCCAAAAGCAGCCGGCCTGAAATCCACAGTTGGATACAAGATTTTGCTTATCAAATAAGCAAAAGGCCCGCAGCGCCCGCCAATGCTGCGCAGCGCGCTATCAATTCAGGAGAAAACTGTGGATAACCTGCCCGGCGCGGGCCTGCCGGTTCAGGATTTGAAAAGGCGGGTGAGGGCGATGCGGCTGGCGGCGTTGAACAGGGGCCATTCGATGAGGCGAAACCATAGGCACGACAGCAGGCTGATGACGATGGGCAGGGCCAGCAGGAAGGCGGCCAGCGCCAGGGCGTTGCCTTCGGGCAGGCGGGCGCGCAGGTGGGCGCTGAGTTCGAGCAGGCTGGGGTGCAGCAGGTAGAGGGCGTAGGAGGCGTCGCCCAGCGCGACGATGGGGCGGGGCACGGGCCAGCGGCGGTCGGAGCAGGCCAGCGCGAGCAGCAAAAAGCCCAGTCCGGCCGCGCCGTAGGTGCCGGCGCGCAGCAGTTCCACGCGGTCGTGCATGGGCGAGAGGCTGCCGGCCCACAGGCCCCAGACGATGAGGGCCAGCCCGCCCAGGGCAAACCAGGGCGCGCGCGCGGCGGCGCTCATGGCCGGATGGTTTTGGCGCAGGTGGGCCAGCAGCGCGCCGGCGAGAAATTCCAGCCCGAAGCCGGTGAGGACAAAGCGCAGCCCTTGCTGGCCGACGAGAACGCGCTCGCGCGCCAGCAGATACCAGCCGGCGTTCCAGGCCAGCAGCAGGGCCAGGCCGGCGCCCAGGCAGGCGGCGCGCCAGCGGGCGGGCGCGATCAGGATGAGGGCGATCCAGAGGTAGAAGTAAAGCTCGTAGGTGAGCGACCAGGCGGTGGGCACCCAGTTGTCAAAGATGCTGGGGCTGAGCAGCAAGGCGCTGCGCAGCAGTTGGCCGGCGGGCGGCCAGGAGGCGTAGGTAAGGCCCAGCGCGGTGGCCACGGCGGTGAGGGCGAGCACGGGCCAGTAGCCCAGGTAGATGCGCAGGCCGCGCCGGGTGAGAAAGCGCCGGGGGCTGTAGCCGGGGCGGCTGCCGGTGAGGTAGACGACGTAGCCGCTGAGGACAAAGAAGATGTCCACCCCCGCAAAGCCCCAGTGCATCCAGTCGGTGGCGGGGACAAGGGCGGGGGAGGTGGCCCAGTGCGGTTTCATGTGAAAAAACAGCACTGCGACGGCGGCCAGGGCGCGCAGGGCCTGGAGCCAGTTGTTTTTCTGGTTCATGGTGCGAGGGCCTGGCCGCCGGCGGCTGGGGCGCTTCAGGCGTAGGGCTGGAGTTCGGGGTTGATGGGCGTTTGCGCCAGGTTGTTGGCGTAGTTGGAGAGGGTGGCCAGGGCCACGCCGAGGACGACTTCCAGCGCCTGGCGCTCGGTGTAGCCGGCGTTGAGGAAGGCTTGCAGTTCGGCGTCTTCGACTTTGCCCTGCTTGTGCATGACGGCCCGGGTGAAGGCGGCGAGCTGGTTCAGGCGCGGATCGCTCAGGGCGGCGCCGCTGCGCAGGGCCTGGATGATGTCGTCGCCGAGGAGTTTTTTGCGGGTGGCGATGGCGGTGTGGCCGGCTTTGCAGAAGTGGCAGTCGTTGATCACGGCGGAGGTGATTTGCACGACTTCGCGCTCGGCGGGGCTGAGGGTGGTGGCGGCGTTCATCGCGCCGACTTCCTGATACATCTGCAAGGCGGCGGGGGCGTTGGCGAGCACGCCGATGAGGTTGGGCAAAAAGCCGTTGGCCTTGGCGATGGCTTGCAGGCGCGGCAGGGCCTCGGGCAGGGCGGTTTCGGCGGTTTGAATGGGCAGTCGGGACATGAGAGAAAGCTCCTTTTGAGGGGTTGAAAAGCGGGGAAAGAGCAAAAAGGGCTGCCGAAGTTCAATGGTCCTGACTGCCTGGGGCCGCTTTTGGGGCGCTTTTGGGGCGCTTTAGTCGCGCGCCACCCAGGCGAGCAGCTTGCGCAGGGCGGGGCGGGCGGCGATGGCGTTGGGGTGGTTGATGATGGCAGCGATGGCGTAGCGCTCGCCGCTGCGGCCGCTGACGTAGCCGGCGATGGCGGTGACGTCGCGCAAGGTGCCGGTTTTCAGCCAGGCGCGGCCGATGAGGTCGGGGTCGGTCAAGTCGCGCATGGTGCCGTCGATGCCGGCGATGCTTAAAGACGAGGCGTAGGTTTCGGCGTGCGGGCTGTGTGCGGCCTGCTGGAGCATGGCCACCAGCGCGCGCGGGCTCACGCGCGCCAGCCGCGACAGGCCCGCGCCGTTTTCGGCGATGGGCGCGGGCAGCGCGCCCAGCTGGCTCTGGCCGGCCCACCAGCGGCGCAGCACGCCGCGCGAGGCTTCAAAGCTGCCCTTGTGCCCGTCGGTGGCCGAGAGGGTGAGGAAAAGCTGCTGCGCCATCACGTTGTTGGAGAACTTGTTGATGTCGGCAATGATGGCGGCCAGGGGCAGGGAGTAGCCGGTGGCTACCGGCTCGCCCTGCACGGGCTGGTTGGCGCGGCTGATGACCTGGCCGGTGAGGCCGCCGCCCAGGCCGCGCCACATGGCGTCGATGACGCGGCTGGCGTAGCTGGCCGGGTCGATGTAGGCCACGGACCAGCTTTGTTCCCCGCAGCGCACGGGGTAGCGCCCGGCGAAGCTGACCTGGGTGGGGTTCTGGAAATTGGCCTGTATCTTGCCGCGCCAGTTGCCGCAAGCGCCCTTGGCGGTGGCGATGCTGGCGGGAATGCGCACGCCGCTGATGGGCGGCTCGGTGAGGATGTTCGCCCGCTTGCCGCTGGCGTCGGGGATGAATTTGTAGATGACGGATTTGAAGTTGATCAGCAGACCGTCGGGGGCGGCGTTGTAGGGGCGCAGGGGTTCGTCGTCGAAGGCGGCGGGGTTGTGCGCAGGCAGGGAAAAAACGCCGTTGTCCAGGATGATGTCGCCGCGTATGAGGAAGATGCCCTTGTCCATGACGGCTTGCAGCAGCTCTTGCAGGCGCTCGTGCACGAGCTTGGGGTCGCCGCTGCCCTGGATGAGCAGGTTGCCTTGCAGCACGCCGCCTTCGATGGGACCCTGGGCATAGATGCGGGTGCGCCAGAAGTGGGCGGGGCCGAGCAGGTCCAGCCCGGCGTAGGTCGTCACCATCTTCATGACCGAGGCCGGGTTCATGGCGGCGTCGGCCTGCCAGGACAGGCGATTGGCCGGGGGGCTGGCCGATTGCGATTCGCCCGAGGCCGGCATGGGCCGGGCCGATACCGGCTCCACCAGCACGGCCAGGGCGCTGGCGGGCACTTGCGCCTTGTCCAGCAGGGTTTGCACTTCGGCCGGCAGCGGCGATGGCACAGGCTGCGGCGGTGCGGCAAAAGCCGTGCCCCAGGCGGGCAGGGCGAGGCTGGCGCACAGGGCCAGGGCGCAAAGGGGGTGTTTCATGGCGGGGCCGGGGGTGGGAGATCAGGCGGCGGGCGGCAGATCGTGGATGAGGCCGCGCAGCATTTCGCTGACGCCATCCCAGACGATTTGCACGCCCACGCACAGCAGGATGAAGGCCGACAGGCGCAGGAAAACGACCATGCCCGTCTCGCCCAGCGGGTCGAGCAGGCGGCGGGCGTGGCGGTAGACGAGATAGACGGTCAGGCCGATGAGGAAGTTGGCCACCAGCGCGCCGCCCAGGCGGGCGGTGAACACGCTCCACTGCGGATCGACCAGCGCCGCGCCCACGGTGATGGAAGCGGCCATGGAGCCTGGCCCGCAGGAGATGGGAAAAGTCATGGGATAGAAAGCCTGGCGGCGCGCCTCATCGGCGGTGAAGGTGTCGGCCATGTGCTCGCGGTCGTTTTTGTCCTGCGGGCGGGAGTTCAGCAGGTTCCAGGCGGTTTTGGCCACGATCATGCCGCCGGCCACGCGCACCACGGGCAGGGAAACGCCGAAAAAGTCCAGCACGTGCGAGCCCAGCAGCATGGCGCCCGAAAGCAGCCCCAGCGTGTTCAGCCCGATGCGCTTGGCCAGCGCGGCGCGCGTTTGCTTGCTGGCGCCTTCGGTCAGCGACAGGAAGGTGGGCGCCATTGCCAGGGGATTGATGATGGGCAGGATGGCCGCCAGCACAAAGAGCATGGCCTTGAAGAATGCGCCCAGTAACAAGAAGATTTCCATGGGCTGCGGATGTTACGTTTGATTGCCGCCTTCGTTAGACTGGCCCGTTTGATTTCCCTACCCCGCCATTCATTCAAGGAAAACTGCCATGCCCGCCTTGCTTGCCCATGTTGATCCCGACGGTCTGCTGGAATATTCCGTGGTCTATACCGACCGCACGCTCAACCACATGTCGGCGCGCTTTCAGGCGGTAATGCGCGGCATCTCGCAGCTGCTGGGGCAGGTGTATGGCGGCGCGGCCTGCGCCTTCGTGCCGGGCACGGGCACGGCGGGCATGGAAGCGGTGGCGCGCCAGTTCGCGCAAGACGGGCGCGCGCTGGTGCTGCGCAACGGCTTTTTCAGCTACCGCTGGAGCCAGATTCTGGAAACGGGCCGCATCACCGCACCCGAAAACATCACCGTGCTGTGCGCCCGGCCCGTGGGCGATGGCCCGCAAGCGCCGTATGCGCCCGCCCCGCTGGATGAGGTGCGCGAGGCCATTGCGCGCCACAAGCCCGCCGTGGTGTTCGCCCCGCATGTGGAAACGGCCAGCGGCATCGCGCTGCCCGATGACTATCTGCAAGCCGTGGCAGCGGCCACGCACGAGGCGGGCGGGCTGTTCGTGCTGGACTGCATTGCCTCCGGCGGGCTGTGGGTGAACATGGCCGAGGCCGGGGTGGACGTGCTCATCACCGCCCCGCAAAAGGGCTGGAGCAGCTCGCCCTGCGGCGCGATGCTGTGCTTTTCGCCGCGCGCGCTGGCGGCGCTGGAGGCCAGCCAAAGCAGCAGCTTCGCGCTGGACTTGAAAAAGTGGCGCGCCATCATGCAGGCGTATGAAAACGGCGGCCACGCCTATCACGCCACCCTGCCCACCACCGCCCTGACCGAGCTGCACGCGGCCATGCTGGAGACGCAATCGCGCGGCTGGGCCGTGGTGCGCCAGCAGCAAATCGAGCTGGGCCGGCGCGTGCGTCAGTTGCTGCAAGCCGCCGGCTTTGCCAGCGTGGCCGCGCCCGGCTTTCAGGCCCCCGGCGTGGTGGTCAGCTACACCAGCGATCCGGCCCTGCAAAACGCCAGCCGCTTCATTCAGGCGGGCGTGCAGGCAGCCAGCGGCGTGCCGCTGATGGTGGGCGAGCCGGATGGATTCATGAGCTTCAGGCTGGGCCTGTTCGGGCTGGACAAACTGGCCGACCCCGCCGCCTGCGCCCAGCGCCTGGCCGATGCCCTGCGCCGCATGGGTCTGGCCTGATAGGGCGGCGGACAGGCGGCGGGCGCTTTTCAAAAAAACGCAAGCCGACCCAAGCCCCGCAGCGCGGGGCTTTTTCATGCGGCGCATACGGCCCCCGCCGCCTTGCCCCGTCCCCTCGCGCATCCAGATACTTTTCATTACCCAAAAATGCTTAATAAACAGGCAGAAAGCCCGCAGCGCCCGTAAACACTGCGAAGGGCGCTATGCTTTTAGGAATTATCTGTGGATAACTTGGCCAAACAGGGGTGCGTGAAATAATCCGCGCCATTTTTTGCGCCCGGCCCCTCAAGCGGGCTCCATAAACGGGTTCCTCAAACGGATTCAGGGCGGGTTTTCTCTCTCGGACAAAGGTTTTTCCATGATTCTTGTGACCGGCGGCGCCGGCTTCATTGGCAGCAATTTCGTGCTCGACTGGCTGGCCGGCTGTGACGAGCCCGTGCTCAACCTGGACAAGCTCACCTACGCCGGCAACCTGGCCAACCTCGCCAGCCTGCAAGGCGACGCGCGCCACATCTTCGTGCAGGGCGACATAGGCGACGCCGCCCTGGTGAGCCGCCTGCTGGCCGAGCGCCGCCCGCGCGCCATCGTGAACTTCGCCGCCGAAAGTCACGTGGACCGCTCCATACACGGCGCGGAAGACTTCGTGCAGACCAACATCGTCGGCACCTTCCGCCTGCTGGAATGCGCGCGCGCCCACTGGCTGCAACTGCCCGAGGGCGAAAAGGCCGCCTTTCGCTTCCTGCACGTTTCCACCGACGAGGTTTACGGCAGCCTCGCGCCCGAAGCGCCGGCCTTTGCCGAGACGCACGCCTACGAACCCAACAGCCCCTACAGCGCCAGCAAGGCCGCCAGCGACCATCTGGTGCGCGCCTGGCATCACACCCACGGCCTGCCCGTGCTCACCACCAATTGCAGCAACAACTACGGGCCGCTGCACTTCCCGGAAAAACTCATCCCGCTGATGATCGTCAACGCCCTGGCGGGCCAGCCCCTGCCCGTGTATGGCGACGGCCAGCAGGTGCGCGACTGGCTGTATGTGAAAGACCATTGCAGCGCCATCCGCCGCGTGCTCGAGCGCGGCCGCGTGGGCGAAACCTACAACGTGGGCGGCTGGAACGAGAAAACCAATCTGCAAATCGTGCACACCATTTGCGACCTGCTGGACGAAATGCGCCCGCGCGCAGATGGCGGCAGCTACCGCAGCCAGATCAGGCACGTGCAAGACCGCCCCGGCCACGACCGGCGCTACGCCATAGACGCCCGCAAGATCGAGCGCGAGCTGGGCTGGCGGCCCGCTGAAACCTTTGAAAGCGGCATCCGCAAAACGCTGCGCTGGTATCTGGACAACCCCGAATGGGTGCAGGCCGTGCAAAGCGGCGCTTACCGCGAGTGGGTGGCGACGCAATACGGCGCAGCCGCCGCGCAGGAGAAGGCGCAGTGAAAATTTTGCTGCTGGGCAAAAACGGCCAGGTGGGCTGGCAACTGCAACGCGCACTGGCCCCGCTGGGCGAAGTGCTGGCGCTGGATCGCGCGGGCGATGCAAACGCCGGCCTGTGCGGCGACTTGAGCGATGTGGACGCCCTGGCCGCCACCGTGCGCGCCGTGCGCCCGCAAGTGATCGTCAACGCCGCCGCCTACACCGCCGTGGACAAGGCCGAAAGCGAGCCGGAACTGGCCCGCCGCATCAACGCCCGGGCCCCCGCCGCCCTGGCGCGCGCGGTTGCGGACTGCGGCGCGCTGCTGGTGCACTACAGCACCGATTACGTTTTCGACGGCAGCGGCAGCGCCCCCTGGCAGGAGGGCGACGCCACCTGCCCCCTGAGCGTGTATGGCGCCACCAAGCTCGAAGGCGAGCAGGCCATCGCCGCCAGTGGTTGCGCGCACCTGATCTTTCGCACCAGCTGGGTGTATGCCGCGCGCGGCGGCAACTTCATCAAAACCATGCTGCGCCTGGCGGCCGAGCGCGAGCAGCTTCGCGTCATCAACGACCAGTGGGGCGCGCCCACCGGAGCCGCGCTGATTGCCGACGTCACCGCCCACGCCATGGCCCAAACCCTGCGCCAGCCGGAAAAAGCCGGCCTGTATCACCTGGCCGCCGCAGGCTGCACCCACTGGCACGAATTGGCCAGCCACGTGATTGACCAGGCCCGGCAAAGCCGCCAGGCGCTGAAAGTGCAGCGCATCGAGCCCATCGCCACCAGCCAATACCCCACCGCCGCCCGCCGCCCGCACAACTCGCGGCTGGACACCCGCAAACTGCAAACCGCCTTCGGCCTGCGCCTGCCCCCCTGGCAGCAGGGCGTGCAGCACATGCTGGCCGAGCTTTTCGACACCCCCACTTCAAACACACCATGACCCAGGCACGCAAAGGCATCATCCTGGCCGGAGGCTCCGGCACCCGGTTGCATCCGGCCACCTTGGCCATCAGCAAGCAACTGCTGCCGGTATATGACAAACCCATGATTTATTACCCGCTGGCTGCGCTCATGCTGGCGGGCATACGCGATGTGCTGGTCATCAGCACGCCGCAGGACACGCCGCGCTTTCAGCAACTGCTGGGCGACGGCAGTCAGTGGGGGTTGCATTTGCAATACGCCGTGCAGCCCAGCCCGGACGGGCTGGCGCAGGCATTTCTGATCGGCGAGCGCTTTCTGGCCGGCGCGCCCAGCGCCCTGGTGCTGGGCGACAACATCTTCTACGGCCACGACTTCGAAGCCCTGCTGGGCGCGGCCGATGCGCGCAGCCAGGGCGCCACCGTTTTCGCCTATCACGTGCACGACCCCGAACGCTACGGCGTGGTGGAGTTCGACCGCGCCGGCCGTGCCATCAGCATCGAGGAAAAACCGGCCCGCCCCAAAAGCAGCTACGCCGTCACCGGCCTGTATTTCTACGACGCGCAAGTCGTGGACATCGCCAAGTCCGTCAAGCCCAGCGCGCGCGGCGAGCTGGAAATCACCAGCGTCAACGACGCCTATTTGCAAAGCGGCCAGCTCAACGTGCAAATCATGCAGCGCGGCTACGCCTGGCTGGACACCGGCACCCACGAAAGCCTGCTGCAAGCCGGCCAGTTCATCGCCACGCTGGAGCAGCGCCAGGGCCTGAAGATCGCCTGCCCCGAGGAAATCGCCTGGCGCAAGGGCTTCATCGACAACGCCCAGCTTGAAAAACTGGCCGCCCCGCTGGCCAAAAGCGGTTACGGAAAGTATCTGCAAGGACTGCTCAAAAACCAGTTCTGAAAAAGGCCCAAACGCCCGCAGCGCCCGTAAACACTGCGATCGCAGCTATCATAAAAATAGCAAAACGGCATTTTGTGAGTCAAATTCCCGTTCCTTTTTTTACATTTGAGGCCGCCTGCTTTGGCGTCGATGTGGCCGCCAGCGTGCAGCGCGCGCTGGCGCAGGGCCAGCTCGTGCTGGGGCCGCAGGTGCAGGCGTTTGAGCAAGCCTGGGCGCGCTACGTGGGCGCGGAGCACGCCGTGGGCGTGGCCAATGGCACCGATGCCCTCACCCTGGCCCTGCTGGCGCTGGATGTGCAGCCCGGCCAGCGCGTGCTCACGGCGGCCAACGCGGGCTACTACGCCAGCGCCGCCATCGCCCGCGTGGGTGCCAAGCCGCTGTATGTCGACGTGCGGCCCGGCTGCCTCACCCTGGACCCCGCCGCCGTGCAGGCCGCGCTGCAAGCCGATGCCGCCCTGCGGCCCGCCGCCGTCATCGTCACCCATCTCTACGGCCGCATGGCCGACATGCCGGCGCTGGCGGCCCTGTGCCGGCAAGCGGGCGTGCCCCTGGTGGAAGACTGCGCCCAGGCGCACGGCGCGCGCCTGAACGGGCAAAGCGCCGGGGCCTGGGGCGCGCTGGGGTGCTTCAGCTTCTATCCCACCAAAAACCTGGGCGCGCTGGGCGATGGCGGCGCGCTCACCACCAGCGACGCCCGCCTGGCCCAACGCCTGCGCGCCCTGCGCCAATACGGTTGGCAAGAGCGCAAATACGAAGTCAGCCTGCCCGGCGGCATGAACAGCCGCCTGGACGAGCTGCAAGCGGCCGTGCTGCTGGACAAGCTGCCCCATCTGGACGCCGCCAACGCCCGCCGCCGCGCCGTGGCCGCGCGCTACCGCGCCGCGCTGGCCGATTTGCCCGGCCTGACCCTGCCGCTGCCCCCCGCAGAAAGCGACGTGGCGCATCTTTACGTCATCCGCAGCCCGCAGCGCGACGCTCTGCGCGCTCATCTGCAAGCGCAGGGCGTGGGCTGCGACGTGCACTACCCCGTGCCTGATCACCGCCAGCGCGTGCACGCCGCCGCCTGGCAAGCGCTGCATCTGCCCGTGACCGAAGCGGCCTGCGCGCAGGCGCTGAGCCTGCCCTGTCACCCCGGCCTGACGGATGAGCAGGTGCAGCGCGTGGCGCAGGCCGTGCGCGGCTTTTTCGCTTCGGGAGCGCCGGCGTGTTGAGCCTGGTCATCCCCGTCTATCGCAACGAGGAATCGCTGCCCGACTTGCTGGCCGCCTTGCAGGGCCTGCACCGGGCGCTGGATGGGGCGCTGGAAGTGGTGTTCGTCGTCGATGGCAGCCCCGATCGCAGCCACGCTCTGCTGCGCGAGCGCCTGCCCGCGGCCGCCGAGGCCGGATTGCGCGCGCAACTGCTGCTGCTCACGCGCAACTTCGGCGCGTTTGCCGCCGTGCGCGAAGGGCTGGCGCGCGCGGCGGGCCAGCGCTTTGCCGTCATGGCCGCCGATTTGCAGGAGCCGCCCGAGCTGGTGCTGCAAATGAACGAGCGCCTGGCCGAAGGCGATGCCGATGTGGTGGTGGCCGAGCGCCTCACGCGCGGCGACCCCTGGCTCACGCGCTGGCAATCGCAGCTGTTCTGGGCGCTGTATCGCCGCTACGTGGTGCCCGAGATGCCGCCCGGCGGCGTGGATGTGTTCGCCTGCAACCGGCCTTTTCGCGATGCGCTGCTGGCGCTGCCGGAAAGCCGCAGCTCGCTGATTGCGCAAATTTTCTGGCTGGGCTTTCGCCGCGCCAGCGTGCCCTATGTGCGCCAGGCGCGCCGCCACGGGCAATCGGCCTGGACTTGGCGCAAAAAAGTGGCCTATCTGGCCGACAGCGTGTTCGCCTTTTCCGATCTGCCCCTGCGCCTGCTGGCGCGCGCGGGCGCGCTGGGCGTGCTGGTGGCGCTGGGGCTGGGCGGCGCGGCCATCGTGGGCCGGCTGATGGGCTGGATTGTCGTGCCCGGCTATGCCATGACGCTGATTGCCGTGCTCTTTTTCGGCGCGCTGAATTTGCTGAGCCTGGGCATCGTCGGCACCTACGCCTGGCGCGCCTACGAAAACACCAAGCAGCGCCCGCACGCGCTGGTGCTGACGCAAGAGCGATTTGGACAGTGGCCATGAGCATTCACCCCAGCGCGCAGCTCGATCAGGCCCGGGTGGCTGAAGGCGTGAGCGCCGGGCCGCTGGCCGTGGCCGCCCGGGGCGCCGTGCTGCAAGCGGGCTGCACGCTGGGCGCGGCCGCCTGCGTGGGCGAGGGCGCAGTCATCGGCGCGGGCGCGCAAGTGGGCGAGGGCGCAGTGGTGGCCGCCGGCGTGCAGGTGGGCGAGGGCGCGCGCATAGGTGCGGGCGCAGTCGTCACCCGCCAGGTGCCCGCGCGCGCCGTGGTGCAGGCCGCCGCCGCCACGCTGGTTGGCTATGCCGACACGCCCGAGCGCCCGGCCGCGCCGGACTTGAGCGCCGGCGTGCTCGAAAGCGCCGTGCGCGGCGTGCGCTTGCACCGCTTGCGCCAGGTGCAGGACATGCGGGGCGACTTGTGCGCCGCCGAGCTGGGCCGCGAGCTGCCCTTCGTGGTGCGGCGCAGCTTCTTCATCTACAACGTGCCCAACGCCGAAGTGCGCGGCGAGCACGCCCATCACCAGTGCGAGCAATTTCTCATCGCCGTGCAGGGCGCGGTGCGCGTGCGCGTGGACGACGGGCGCTGCCGCGAGGAATTCCTGCTCGACTCGCCCGGCCTGGGCCTGCACCTGCCGCCGCGCGTGTGGGGCACGCAATACCGCTACAGCGAAGGGGCGATGCTGCTGGTGCTGGCCTCGCACCCCTATGACCCGGATGACTACATCCGCGATTACGGCGAATTTCTCGCGCTGGTCAGGGGCGCGCCATGAGGGAGGGCCTGCGCTACGTGCTGGCCGGCGGGCTGAACACAGCCGTCACCTACGCGCTGTATCTGGCGCTGCTGCGGGCGCTGGACTACCGCGCGGCCTATGTGCTGGCGTTCGTGGCCGGCATCGTTTTGTCGTTTGCGCTGCTGCGGCATGCCGTTTTTGCCCGGCCCGGCCGCCGCGGCTCGCTGCTGTGGGTGGCCGCCACGCATCTGGGCCAACTGGCCCTGGGGCTGGCGGTGGTGCACGTTTGGGTGGACTGGCTGCACGGCCCCGCCTGGGCGGCCCCGCTGGCTTCCATCGCCATCTGCCTGCCGCTGGTTTTCTTGGCGCAACGCTGGGTGTTTACGCCGTATGCCCACTCCT
Organism: Ottowia sp.; assembly: GCA_052170415.1. Taxonomy (GTDB): domain Bacteria; phylum Pseudomonadota; class Gammaproteobacteria; order Burkholderiales; family Burkholderiaceae_C; genus Ottowia. Next base: position 38,427 of record JBQNAO010000003.1, read on the forward strand.
GACAGCGGGCGCGGCCCGGCCGCGCGCATGCAGGCGGCCCCTCCCGCCATCCGCAAGGCCCGGCTGGTGCAGGGCCACACCCTGAACCTGCGCGATGCCGAGGTGAGCGACGCCGCCTTCGTGCACGCGCTGCGCACCGACCCCGTGCGCGCGCAGCACCTTACGGCCGTGCCGCCCCAGGTGCAGGCGCAGCAGCAGTGGCTGCGCGAATACGCAAGCAGCCGGGATCAGGCGTATTTCATCGTCACCGACAAGCCGGGCCGGCCGCTGGGCACGGTGCGCCTTTACGGCGCGCGCGGGCGCGCGTTTGGCTGGGGCTCGTGGCTGCTGATGGCCGGCTTGCCGGTGCGTTGCGGCATCGAATCGGCGCTGATGGTTTATCGCTACGCGCTGCTGCTGGGCTTTGACTCGGCCTGGTTCGAGGTGCGCCAGGCCAATGTCAGCGTGTGGCGCTTCCACGAAAATTTCGGCGCGGTGCGCACGGGCGCAGACCTGGCGCACTACCACTACGAACTATCGCCCGCCGCCTTGCAGGCGGCCTTGCAGAAATACCGACGCTATCTGCCCGATGGCGTGCGCGTTGACTTTTGAGAAAACACACCATGAATCTGACTGCCACCGCCCTGCCGGGCGTGTTCATCCTGGAGCCGCGCGTGTTCGGCGACGAACGCGGCTTTTTTCTGGAGAGCTACAACCATCGCGCCTTTGAAGGCGCCATCGGAGAGAGCGTGCATTTCGTGCAGGACAACCACAGCCGCAGCCGCAAGGGCGTGCTGCGCGGGCTGCACTATCAAATTCAGCAGCCGCAGGGCAAGCTGGTGCGCGTGGTGCGCGGCGCGGTGTTCGATGTGGCGGTGGACATGCGCAAAAGCTCCCCCCACTTCGGCCGCTGGACGGGGGTGGACCTCACCGAGGACAACCACCGTCAGCTATGGGTGCCGCCCGGCTTTGCGCACGGCTTTGTCGTGCTCTCCGACACGGCTGACTTTCTCTACAAAACCACCGATTACTACGCCCCGCAGCACGAGCGCAGCGTGGCCTGGAACGATGCGGCCATAGGCATCGACTGGCCCCTGGCCGCGCACGGCATCGCGCAGCCGCAGCTGTCGGACAAAGACCGCGCCGCCGTGCCGCTGGCGCAGGCCGAAACCTTTGCCTGAAGGCCGTTTGTGAGTGCGGCGTGGGTGGTTTCCATCGTCAGCCACGGGCACGGCCCGCAGGCGCTGGCCCTTTTGCGCCAGTTGGCGGCCCTGCCGGGGCCGTGGCCCGCGCGCGTCGTGCTCACGCTGAACCAGCCCGAGCCAGATCACGACTGGCAGGCGCTGCAAGCGCAAGCCTGGCCCTTCGAGCTGGTGCTGCACGCCAATGAACGGGCGCAGGGCTTTGGCGCCAATCACAACCAGGCCTTTGCCCTGTATGCCCAGCCGCTGGCCGCAGCGGGGCAGGCGCTGGCCTTTGCCGTGCTCAACCCCGATGTGCAACTGCACGGCAACCCCTGGCCCGCCCTGCTGCAAGCCCTGGCCGCGCCCGATGTGGGCTGCGTGTGGCCGCAGCAGGTGGATGCGCAGGGCCGCCCGCAAGACCACGAGCGCGCCCTGCCCACGCCCGCCAGCATTGCGGCGCGGGCGTTGTGGTTTGCCGCGCGCCGCCTGGGCCGGGTGCGCCGCCCGGCCCCCGGCCAGGCCCGCCACGCGCCCGATTGGGCCAACGCCGCGTTCTGGCTGGTGCGCGCTGCCGCCTGGCGCGACATCGGCGGCTTCGACACCCGCTATTTCATGTATGGCGAAGACGTGGACTTTTGCCTGCGCCTGCAACTAGCCGGCTGGCGTCTGGCAGGCGCGCCCGTCAGCGTGACGCACGCCGCGCAGCGCGCCAGCCACACCAGCTTGCGCCACTTTCTTTGGCACGCGCGCAGCCTGTGGCGGCTGTGGCGCTCGCCCGCCTATGCGGCCTACCGGCGGATGAAGGCCGGGGCCTGATTCGGAAACCGGGAATCGTTTTTTTGATGAACTCGCAAATGCACAACAGGCAAGAGCAGATGGAGCAATTGGCCATCCGGTGCTGCCAGATCGTGCCGATCCTGCTGCTGGCATGGAACGCCCTGGCCTGGCTGCGCTGGGGCACCGATTTGCCGTATCTGGATGACTGGCACGTTTACATGAACGGCCAGGCCGGCTCGCTGAACCCGGCGCACCTGACGAAATCGGTGAACAACACCATTTCCCCGGTGGGCCTGGCGCTGGATGCCCTGGTGCAGCGCTGGCTGGGCGGCCATGTGGTTTTGCATCAGCTTTTGAGCATGCTGGGCGTGCTGGGCGGGCTGCTGTGGTGCCAGGCCCGGCTGCTGGCCTGGGCCACGCCCGAACCCAAAACACGCGCCATCGCCTTTTTGCTGACCGCCTGGATGATGCAAACGCCCACCTACTGGGGCGAGCAGACCGTGGCCTATCACCAGGCGCTGCCCCTGCTGTGCCTGATGGCGGCGCTGGCTTTGGCCCTGACGACGGAATGCAAAAGCCGGGTTTTGTGGCCCGCGCTGGTTTTCCTGGGGCTGCTGGGCGCATTTGCCTATATTTCCGGCGCAGTGGCCATGCTGGTGGCCGGAATTTGTTTTGCGGCGCTTTCTTCAGGATTTTTCCGGTTTTCGGCAGAAATTCAAAAAAAATGCCGCCGACTGGGCGGCGCGCTGCTGCTGGCGGGCGTGCCGGGCATGGCCGTTCAGTATTACAAAACGCGCATTGCGCCGGATGACGAAGTTTCCCGTTCCATTGAATTGACCTGGCCGAATCAATTTGATTTCTGGCCTTATTGGCTGGGAAAAATCGGCCGCGCCCTGGGAAGCTGGAGTGGCAGCGCCGCGCTGGAAATCACGCTGGCGGCAGCGTGGGTGATGGCCCTGGGTGGGCTGATTTTTTATTTGCTGCGGCAAAAGGGCGAAAAACAGGCCGGAAAACAGCTAGAAAAAGAAAGAATCGCCGTGGTGCTGTTTGCGCTGGCGGGCGTGGTGCTGGTTTATCTGGCAACGGTGACGATGGGACGCGCCGCCTATCGGGGTGAGGAGATTCAGAGCTTTGCCCGGATATTTGAATTTGCCTACGAGCGCTTTCATTTTTTCTGGGTGACGATTTTGTTTCCCTGGATGGCGGCCGCCGTTTTGCACTGGAGAGGGCAGGGCGGCCGGGAGCTGGATGGCCGCATTTTTATGGGGGTCTTGATATTCTGTCTGATCTTCATGGGATGGAAGGGATTTTTCAAAATATCCGATTACTATGAAGAGCAATCGCAACTGCGGGCCGAAGACATTGCCTGCCTGCAATCGCAAAGATTTTCTGCCGGAGTGGTTTGCAAAACCATTCCCGGAGAAAAAAACTGGGTGCCCGCCTATCAGGATGCCCGGAAAATCCGGGCCTCGTTTCTCAAATATTTCCCCGTGATTGAACGGGAACCGAGCCGGCCCTGGCTGTGGGCCTTGTCGCAAAAGGGCGGGGAATCAGCGGGCCGCTGGAGCGACGTGCAAACGCAGGCCGACGGCTGGATGATGGGCGGGGCAGATCCGTCTTTCACCCTGGATTTTTCGGCGCAGCGCGCCGAATACGCTGCCTGCCAGTTGCTGGAAGTGAGGCTGCGGGCGCGCTTCAGGCGGCCGGGGCGTTTGCAATTGTTTTTCGTGCCCCTGGGGCAGCGCGATTTTCAGGAAGGCCATTCCCGATCCAAATGGCACGAGGGCGAGGAGGCTGGCGCGTTTGATTTCGATTTCCTGCTGCGCGCGCCGGGCGGATTTGACCCTTATTTGAGGATAGACCCGGTGGACGGGCACGCCGGTTTCCGGCTGGAAGATGTGAATGTGGCCTGCCTGGAAAAAAAGCCGGATGAAAAATAATATTTGTTCGCGATGAAACAGGAAAAAAAACCGTATCAGAGAAATTTTGGCCTGGATGTTTTGCGCTCGGTGGCCATCGTGATGGTGCTGGCCAATCATGCCTATTTGGGGTTTTTTGTGGGCAGTGGATTTTCTTCCTGGGCAGGGTGGAATGCGGCCATCAGCGCCTGCGCCGTGTTTTCCATTGAGTTTTTGTTTGTGTTGAGCGGTTATCTGATCGGCTCGATCATGATTCGCAGCTTTGAGGTGCAGGGCCAGTGGCGGGCCAGTGCGCGTGATTTCTGGTTGAGGCGCTGGTTTCGCACGGTGCCCAACTATTTTCTCTTTTTGCTGATCAATGCCTGGCTGGCTGCCCTGGGGCTGGCGCAGGGTGAATTTTCGTGGGAATTCATGGTTTTTTCCCAGAACCTGCTGGGGCCGCAAACCAAGCCGCATTTTTTTTCGGAATCCTGGTCGCTGGCGCTGGATGAATGGTTTTATTTCGTGATGCCTTTGCTGGTGGCGCTGGCTACCTGCGTGCTGGGGGGAGGGCAAAAGCGAGCCTTTTGGGTTGCCGCCCTGATTTTGATTGTGATTCCCACGGCGCTGCGTATTTTTTACGGTTCAAAAAATCATTTTTTTGCCTGGGATGAGGAAATCAGGCGCGTGACCATCGTGCATTTGGATGCGACGGGCTGGGGCGTCGTGGCGGCCATTTTGAACAAATGGCATGCAAGGTGGTGGAATCAATGCAAGGGGGTCAAGGCCCTGGCCGGGCTGGGCCTGATTGCCTTTGCCGTGTGCGCCATGTTTTATTTCATTTTGCGTGACTGGAATGTTTTCATGGGCGGGCGTTTCAATGATTTGGCGCTGATTGTGGCGCCTTCGGTGGGCGTATTGCTTTGTTTTCCCTGGCTGACGCAGTGGCGCTGTGAATGGTCTGCCTTGCGCGCGCTGGTGGCGCGGGTGGGGGATTATTCATATTCCATGTATTTGGCGCATATGCCTTTGCTGTTTTTATTGGCGCACGGGCTGGAAATGGCGGATATTCCGATGAAGGAGGTGGTGTGGCCGCTGTTTCTGGTTTGGCTGATGTTGGTGATAATGGTTTCTGCGGGGGTTTTTCATGGGTTTGAAAAACCCGTGTCTGATTTACGTGATCGGTTTACAAGGCAGGTGCAGGCCGGGCCGTTTATGGCGGGCTGATAATGCGGCTTCGGTGTTAGGATTGTTTTTCTTGAATGGCGGATGCGGATTGGCGCATGTCTGAATATTTTTCTTTGAAACTGGAAGCGGATTGGCCGCGTTATGGCGAGCTGCTGGTGCGGCAGGGCAAGCTGGGTGCGCGGGATCTGGATCGGGCGCTGGCGGCGCAGCGGGAAATGGGCGGCGCGCTCGATCGCGTGTTGGTCAGCCTGGGGCTGGTGTCGGATGTGGATGCGGCGCGGGCGCTGGCCGAGCATCTGGGGCTGTCGTTTGTTCCGGGGGATGCCTTCCCGGCCGTGCTGCCCGAGCCGCAGGGGCTGCAAGAGGGTTTCCTGCGCGCACACCACGTGCTGCCGCTGCAAATTGACGAGGCCGGACGCTTGCATGTGGTGATGGCCGCGCCGCATGACGCCTTCGTGCGCAAGGCGCTGCGCCTGAGCACGGGGCTGGAGGTGCTGCCGGCTCTGGGCCTGGCCGTCGAGATTGACAGGGGGCTGGATCGTCTGTTTGCCGACCCGGATGCGGAGGAGCAGGGCCCCGAATCAGGCTTTGGCCTGCTGGGCGAGGGCGATGCGGGGGACTTTGTCGAGCATCTGCGCGATCTGGCCAGCGAAGCGCCGGTGATCCGGCTGGTGAACAACATCATCGGCCGCGTGATCGAGCTGCGCGCTTCCGACATTCACCTGGAGCCTTTCGACGACGGCCTGCACGTGCGCTACCGCGTGGACGGCGTGCTGCTGCCGGGCGAGATCGTGCCGGCGGCGCAGGGGGCGGCGGTGAGCTCGCGCGTGAAGCTGCTGGCGCATCTGGACATTGCCGAGCGCCGCTTGCCGCAGGACGGGCGCATCAAAACGCGCGTGAAGGGCCGCGAGCTGGATTTGCGCGTATCCACCGCGCCCACGGTGCATGGCGAGAGCGTGGTGATGCGCGTGCTCGACCGCGCCAGCGTGCGCTTCAGCCTGGAAGACATGGGCTTTGCGAAAGACACGCTGGAGCGTTTCAACCAGCTCATCGCCCGCCCGCACGGCATCTTGCTGGTCACCGGCCCCACCGGCTCGGGCAAGACGACCACGCTGTATGCGGCGCTGGCCAAGCTGGATGCGAGCACGCAAAAAATCATCACCGTGGAAGACCCGGTGGAATATCAGCTCGAAGGCATCAACCAGATTCAGGTGCACGCACAAATCAACCTGACTTTTGCCAACGCGCTGCGCTCCATCCTGCGGCAAGACCCGGACATCATCATGATTGGCGAGATGCGCGACGGCGAAACCGCGCAGATTGCCGTGCAGTCTTCGCTCACCGGCCACCTGGTGCTTTCCACCCTGCACACCAACACCGCCGCCAGCGCCGTGGTGCGCATGCAGGACATGGGCGTGGAGCGCTACCTGATTACTTCCACCGTCAATGGCGTGCTGGCGCAGCGGCTGGTGCGCCGCTTGTGCGACGCCTGCAAAACCCCCGTGCCCGCGCCCGCGCCGCTGCTGCAAAGCTCGGGCCTGGGCCGGTTCATGAAGCCGGGCGCGCCCATGTATCAGGCCGTGGGTTGCGAGCGTTGCCGGGGCACGGGCTACAAGGGACGCACGGGCATACACGAGCTGCTGGTGGTCGATGACGCCCTGCGCGCGGCCATCTTGCAGGGCAAGGACGCCGCCAGCCTGCAAACGCTGGCCGTGCAGCGCGGCATGTTCACCCTGTATGACGATGGTTTGCGCAAAGTGGCTGCGGGGCAGACCAGCCTGGATGAAGTGCTGCGCGTGACGCAGGACAGCCAGGAGGGCGGCCATGCCTGAATTTGTCTGGCGCGCCGCGCATGCCGACGGCCAAAGCGCCGAGGGGCGCACTGAGGCGGCTTCGCAAGACGAGGTGCTGCGCCAGCTGCGCGAGCGGGGGCTGACGCCCATCCGCGTGCAGGAGGCCACGGGCGATGAGGCCGCAGGCGGCGCGCTGCCCCGGCGGCGTCAGCGCGTGGATCGCGGCCCCGTGCGGCAGGCCGATGTGCTGGCGCTCACCAGCGAGCTTTCCATCATGCTGCGCGCGGGCCTGGCGCTGGATGCGGCTCTGCGCGTGCTGATCGACATGAGCCACAAGCCCAGCGTCAAGGTCATGCTGGAGAAGGTGCTGGAAGACGTCAAGGCGGGCGCATCGCTCAGCCGTGCGCTGCTGGCCTGGCAGGCGCATTTCGGCGATTTCTATATCAACATGATTCGCTCGGGCGAGATCAGCGGGCAGATGCCCAAGGTGCTGGAGCGTCTGGCCGCGCACATGCAGCGCATGAAGGCCCTGCGCGACAGCGTGGTGTCGGCCACGCTGTATCCGGCCATCTTGCTGCTGGTGGCCGTGCTGTCGCTGGTGGGCATGCTGGGCTTTGTGGTGCCGCAGTTTGAAAAGCTGTTCATCGATCTGGGCGACGCCCTGCCCATGCCCACGCGCATCGTCATGCTGCTGGGGCAGGGCTTCAAGCATTACGGCCTGATCGTCGCCGTGCTGGTGGCGCTGGCAGGCGGGCTGATCTGGCGCTGGCTGCGCACGCCCGCCGGGCGCGACTGGTGGCAGGCGCGCCTGATCAGCCTGCCCGTGCTGGGGCCGCTGGTGCACAAATATCAAATCACCCTGTTCGCGCGCTCCCTGGGCACCTTGCTGGACAACGGCGTGCCGCTGCTGCCTGCGCTGCACATTTCGGTGGAAACCGTCACCCACCGCGCCTTGCGCGCCGCGCTGGCCAAAATGGCGCCGCTGGTCAAGGAAGGCTCGCGCATCGTCCCTGCCATGCGGGTGACGGGCATTTTTGAACCTTTGGCCATCAACCTCGTCCGAGTGGGCGAAGAAACCGGCCGCGTGGGCGCCATGATGGGCGAGCTGGCCGACATCTTCGACCGCGATGTGGAAACCGGCATCAAGCGCAGCCTCACCCTGCTGGAGCCGCTGATGATCCTGGTGCTGGGTATGTTGATTGCCGCCATCATCGTTTCCATCCTGCTGGGCATCATCTCGGTCAATGACCTGGTCAAGTGAATTTCTGAAAGGACAAACAAAGTCATGCAAACCCCCACACGTTTTCGCGCCGCGCGCGCGGCTGCCGGTTTCACGCTGATCGAGCTGCTGGTGGTCATTGCCATCATTGCCCTGCTCACCGGCATCGTCGGCCCGGCCGTGATGGATCGCTTCGGCGGCGCCAAGACCAAAACGGCGCAAGTGCAAATAGGCGAAATCGAAAAATCGCTGGATGTTTACAAGCTCGACACCGGGCGCTACCCCACGACCGCCGAGGGGCTGGCCGCGCTCAATGCCAAGCCCGGCTCCGTGACGGGCTGGAACGGCCCCTATATGAAAGGCGGCGTGCCCTCCGATCCCTGGGGCAACCCCTACCGCTATGCCAACCCCGGCCCCAGCGGCGGCATTGAAATCAGCTCGCTGGGCGCGGACAACGCACCGGGCGGCGAGGGCGAAAACGCCGACGTCAAAAACACCCGCTGACGGCGGCACGCCGCGCCAGGCCCCACAAGCGCCCCAAAGCCTCAACCGCCGGAAAGGCCCGTGGATACTGCGCTGGCCGCTACAAAACATGTAGCAATCTGAACATCCCGATGCTGTTTGTGCAAGCGTTTGCCGCCCCCCGTCTTCTGCCCGCCCCTCGCCCGAATGAGGGCGGGCGGGCTGCGCGCGCGTGCGGCTTCACGCTGGTGGAGCTGCTGGTGGTCTTTGCCATCCTGGCGCTGGTGATGGCGCTTGCGCCGGCCTCGCTGGGGCGCATGTATGAAGCGGCGCAATACCGCAGCGCTGTGCGTGGCATCGTCACCGATATGCGCGCAGCCCGCATGCTTGCGCAAAGCGAGGGGCAGGAAGTGCGCTTTACGGTCAATTTGCACGAACGCACTTTCGGCCTGGAAGGCGGCCCGCGCCACACCTTGCCCGAGCCGCTGCAAATGCGCGCCATCGCCGCCCAGCAGGAAACCAGCGCCAACAGGCAGGAAATGGGCATCCGCTTTCTGCCGCGCGGCGGGGCAACCGGCGGCAGCGTGGATGTATTGCGCCCCTCGGGCGACGGCGTGCGCCTGCGTGTGGACTGGTTTTCCGGCCGCGTGGAGCAAGAGCCAGCTACTGGGGAGGCCGCGCGATGAAACCTCTGCCCGAACCGCTGCGCAAGCCCGCAAAGGCTCTGGCGCTTCAAGCGCCCGGGGCGCGGCAAAGCGGCCTTACCTTGCTGGAAGTGCTGGTGGCTTTTTCCATCATGGCGATGTCCATGGGGCTGCTCTATCAGGCGATGGGCAGCAATGTGCGGCATACGGCTGATATGGCCGAGCGTGAAAAGGCCGCCCTGCTGGCCGAATCCCTGCTGGCCATGCACGAGCTGGTGCCGCCGCAAGGCGTCAATGAATCGGGCCAATCCGCCGCCTATCAATGGACGCTGCGCAGCGTGCCCCATCCCACGCCGCTGAATGCGCAAAACCCGGCTGCCGCCGCCCTGCACGAATTGCAAGTGAGTGTGCGCTGGGGGCAGGATGCGCCCCGCGAGCTGACCTTGAGCACCTTGCGGCCGCAGCGCCTGCTTCAGCCGGGCGAGAGGCTGCGATGAAGCGCGGCTTGATGAAACGCATGGCCCCAGCGGCCCGGCTGGGGCGCGGCTTCACCCTGCTGGAAATGCTGATTGGCATGGCGCTGTTGTCCGTGCTCATGCTGGCGCTGGGCGGCGCCCTGTTTTCCGCTGCGCAAACCGAGGAGCGGCTGGACGCGCGCCTGCAAGCGGCCGAGGACTACCGGCTGATGACGGGCTTTTTGCAGGAAACGCTGGCGCAGGCTTCGTTGCAGCAAGTGAAATCCGGCGACGACTTCCGCATCTTTTTCAACGGCCAGAGCGACTCGCTCGAATGGGTGGGCAACCTGCCCGCTCGTTACGGTCTGGGCGGGCGGCACTTTCTGCGCCTGGGGCTGGAGCGAGATGCGGCCGGCGCAGGGCGGTTGGTGCTGCGCTACATCCCCTGGAGGGACACTCCCGGCGCGCTGTCGTGGCAGGCGGCGGCTGCGCAGACGCTGGCTGCGCCCGTTACGGGCCTGAGCCTGCGCTACCAGCACCCGATCAGCGGCCAGTGGCAGCCCCTGTGGCAAGACACCAGCCAGAGGCGCGAGCGCCTGCCCTCTGCCGTGGCCCTTGCTCTTGAAGGCCCCGAGCCTGCCTGGCCCCTGCTGGCCGTAGCGATGCGCGCGCCCATGGCATCAGATCAGGACGCGCGTTCCGAGGGCTTCGGGCCATGAGAAGCGCGGGTTTTCCGAACTTGCGCTTTCGCTGCCGCGGTCTGGCTTTGGTGATGGTGCTGTGGATCGTGGCGGCGTTGAGCCTGTTCGTGGTGGGCATGAGCCAGGCGGTGCGCCAGCAGGTCAAAACCACGGCCAGCCTTACCGAGCAAGTGCGCGCGCGTGCGCTGGCGGAAGGGGCTATCGCTCTGGCGCTACAGCGCCTCACCGTCACGCGCGACGAATCCCAGCTTTTGCGTAGCGTACCGGTGGATTACGCCGGCGTGCAAATGCATGTGCAGGTTATGCCACTGAACGGCCTGATTGCGCTCAACGCCGCCCAGCCCGTATTGATTTCGGCCCTGCTGCAAGTGGCCGCCGGCGTGCCCGAGCCGCAGGCCAACCGTCTGGCGCATCAAGTGCTGGCCTGGCGCGCAGGCGACGCAAGCCGCGGCATCAGGGCGCGCCAGTTCGAGTCGGTGGAAGACCTGCTGCTGGTGCCGGGCATGGACTACGCCATCTACAGCCGCGTGCGTGATCTGGTTACGCCAGATGCCTTGCATGCAGCGCAAGTCAATCCCCTGGCCGCGCCCCTGCCCGTTCTGCTGGTGCTGGCGCGAGGCAACCGCAGCGTCGCCGAGCGCATTGCCAGCCGCCGTCAGGCCGGGCAGGAAGGCGACATGGATCTAAGCGGCCTGGATGGCGCGCTGATCGCTACCGGCTCTTCTCTCTTTTACCGGGTTGCCGCCAACGTTCCCCTTGATGCAGGCAAAATGCTCGTTTTTTCGCGCGACGTCAGGTTTTCCGGGTTTGAGCGGCAAATTGCGCCCTGGCGCACCTTGCGCACGCAGTGGCGTATCGAGTCCGCCTCGCATTGACTCGCTCCCCCTTCGTTTTGCTTTTCTGTAAATGGCTTTGGCACCTTCCAGCGACCTGCGCCTGTTTGGCATTGATCTGGGCCGATGGCGGCAGCAGTGGCACGCGGCTGCGGCCCTGCTGCTGGCGCACCCGGCGCTGCGCGCGCTTACGCCCAGTGTCAGCGTTCGGCTGCACCAGGCCAGCGGGCAGCGTACATGGTGGCGCATGGCGCAGGATGAGGCCTACCCGATTACTGCCCCGGCCAACCAGCAGCCCCAGGTTAACGCCATCGAGCTTTCCGCCCAGGATGTGCTGGAGCGCAGCCTGACCCTGCCTGCGCTGCCGCCTGCCGATTTGGCCCAGGCCGTGCAGTTGGAAGTGGCGGCGCTCACCCCTTTCAAGCCTGAGCAGACTGTGTTTGGCTACCGCGTGCAGCCTGCAACCGCTGACCGAGTGCGGGTGGACTTGGCGTTGACTTCGCGCCAGCATATGGATGTGCTGCTGCTTCAGCACGCGCGAATCAGCCGTCCGGAAGTGTGGGTGCTGCCCGCAAACGGTGCATCAGGAGCGGGCGATGGCGCGCTTCAGCCCATTTGCATGCCCGTGGTGGGAAACCGGGTGCGTCTGCGCCTGGTTCAGCATGGCCGCCGCCTACGCCTGTTGCTGCTTGGCCTGGCGGGCCTGCTGCTGCTGGCGCTGGCTGTTACCCCCACGATGCAATTGCGCCAGCGTGCCTTGGCCGCCCAAAGCGCCCTGGCGGCGCTGACTGCCGAAACTGCCCCCCAGCAGGCCGTGCGCGAAACCTTGCAAATTCAGACTGAACGCATGATCAGCTTGCACGAAGTGGCGGGCGATCAGTTGCAGGCGGTGAAGGCGCTGGCACTGGTTACTGAAGCCCTGCCCGAAACAGCGTGGATCAACCTGATGCGAGTGGAGGGCGGCAAGATGTTTATCAGCGGTTTTGCCAACGATGCAGCGGCCCTGGTGCAGGACTTGTCCAAGCGGCCGGGCGTGCATGGCGCGCGCCTGTCTTCACCGGCCGTGCGCCATGGCAACAGTACGCAAGAGAGCTTCACGATCGAGCTTCAGTTTGACGCCGCTCTGGACCGCCTGGCCCCTGCCAGTGCAGGGCAGGGGGAGGCTTCATGAGCGCCGCCTCCATGCGCCCCGAGCGCTTTTGGCTGATCTTGCTGGGCCTGCTGGTCGTCGCCGTGCTGGGCGTGGGTGCAGGGTGGGTTTATGGCAAGCACCGCTGGGCGGCGGCCCGCCTGGCTGACATCGAACCGCGTTATGCCCGCCTGGAAGGCTTGAAAAACAGCGCCCCTCGCCTGCAAGAGCTGGGCGAGCAGTTGCGCGAGCGCATGGGGCAATACGTTTATCCGGCGGGCGAAGATCCGTCCCATGCCGGCAACAGCGCCTTGCAGCAGGTGCGCGAGCGTGCCGCCAGCGCGCAGTTGAATGTCACCAGCAGCCAGGCGCTGACCGCGCGCGAGGAAGAGGGTTTTTATCGCGTGGGGCTGAATGTGCAACTGGAGGGCGATTGGGCCCGCGTGGCCGAGTTTTTGCAGTCGCTGTTTGTGATGCGCCCGGCCGTGTATCTGGAGCGCATGCAAATCACCAGCTCGCAAGGCCACATGGAGGACGGCCCGCAAAAAGTCACCGTCACGCTCAACCTCTTTGTTTTGCAGGAGCGCCCCGAGCCATGAAACGCCCCTTTTCCTTCGTGGCGGCCGTTTTGGGTGTTTGCGTTGCGCTGGCGTTGGCGCTTGCGGCCTTGTGGGCGCAAATGGGCTGGCGTGGCGTTTGGCAGCCACCTGCCGCGCAGCCGCCGCAGCTTGATGACTTGCTGGCGAACATTCCTGCCGCCATGACAGCGGATGAAACCGTGCCTTCGGTGCTGATCGGCAGCCCGCCGTTTTTCATCAGCCGCCGCCCGCCCCCCGCCAAGGGGGCGGACGTTGCCAAGAAGGAAGACAAGCCCGAGATCGAGCTGGACAAAATCCGCTTTTACGGCATCGTCAGTGGCCCCGCGCTCAAAGCCGTGATGGCCGAGGTGCAAGGCAAGGCCCATTCGGTGCGCATTGGCGAGCAGGTGGTCGGCTGGGAGCTGGTGTCTATCGAAGACCGAAAAATCACCTTTGCCAAAGGCGTGCAGCGCCGTGAGCTGGAACTCGCGCATGCCCACACGGCGCTCAAACCGGCGGACAAACCCGCAGAAAGTCCCGCGCCCAAGCCTTGAGAGGGCTTGATTTGATGAAGGCGCGCACCTGGCTCCTTTTAATTAGTTGAACCGTTTTTTGGCTGTTTATGTTTGATCCCATTTCTCCACGCACCGCCCTCTCGCTCGCGCTGGCAAGCTGGCTGGCCGCCGCCTGTGTTACGCAAGCGCCCGCCCAACCGGTCGCTGAGCCGCCTGCGAGCGAAACAAGCGCAGCCCAAACCGTGGAGGCCCCGCAAGAGCCTGCCGCCGCGCCTGCGGCCGAAAGCAGTGATCAGGCGCAGCCCCCCGAGCGCGAGCCCCTGATCGTGCGCGGCAATGATGAAATGGTGCGCGCACCCAAGAATCTGCCCCGCGTAACCGGCCCTGTCAGCGCCTTCAAATTTGAAGACGCGCCCGTGGGGGAGGTGGTGCATGTCATGTTGCGTGATTTGCTCAAGGTCGATTACGTCATCCATCCGCCGCTCAATGGCCGCGTCACGTTGGTTACACGCGGGCAGGTGTCGGCTGACAAGGCCATGAACCTGCTGGAAAGCGCCTTGCAGCTCAACGGCATCGTCATGGCCCGCGATGCCCGCGGCACCTATCACGTTGGCGCGCCCAGCGCCCTGCGCGACATCGTTTCCGCCCCCCGTATTGCAGGCGACGACCCGCTGCCCCCCGGCTACGGGGCCATCATCATTCCGCTTGAATATTTGGGCGCGGCCGAAATGGCCAACATCCTGCGCGCGCTGGCTCCGTCTGATGCCATCGTGCGCGTCGATACCTTGCGCAACATCCTCATCATGCGCGGCACCCGCGCTGAGGCCGAGGGCTGGCTTGACGTAGTCAAAACCTTCGACGTCAATTTGCTGCGCGGCATGTCGGTGGGTGTGTTTCCCTTGCAATACACCTCTCCCGCTGAAGTGCAGCATGCCTTGTCCATTCTTTCAGGGGCCGCAGGCTCTGCTGCCGCAGCCGTTGCTCCGGTGCCGGTGCCGGTGCCAGGGCGGGGTGCGGCGGCCCCAGCGCAGGCCACGCCTGCCCCAGCGCCCCTGGGCGAGAACAACCCGCTCTTTGGCGCCGTGCGCGTGATGCCGCTGGACAGCATCAATTCTGTGTTGGTCATCACCCCCCGCGCTGCATATCTGGATGAAATCAAATACTGGATCAACAAGTTTGATCGCCCCAATGCGGGCAGCAGCGAGCCCCAGCTTTTTGTTTACAAGGTCAAAAACGGCTCGTCCGAGCATCTGGCCGAATTGCTCAACGGCATCTATGGCGGCGCGGCTTCTGAATCCACATCGGGCGCATCCTCCACGGGCGTTGCGCCGGGTTTGAGCAGCGTCTCGGGGGGCACGGCAGGCGCTTCGCGCAGCCCCTTTGGCAGTTCATTGGGGAGCTTCTCGGGCGGTTCATCGGGCAGCGTGTTTTCCGGTACCTCATCTTCCGCGAATCTGGGCGGTGGCGGCCTGTTTGGCAACCGCACCAGCGCCAACCAGGGCAATGCCGCTCAAAACGCAGCCGCCACGGTCACTGTCACGCTGGGGCAAAACGTGCGGGTGATGGCCGATCGCATCAATAACACCCTGCTCATCTACGCCACCCCGGGAGAGTTTTCGCGCATCGAGGCCACGCTCAAGCGGCTGGATGTGCAGCGCGCCCAGGTGCTGATTGAAGCCAGCATCATCGAAGTCACGCTGGGCGACGACCTGCAATACGGCCTGCAATGGGCCTTTAAAAACAACGATGGCGAATTTGGCACGGGCCGCAATGGCCTGGGCGTGCTCAATAACGGCAGAGGCACCACAATTGGCGGCGCCTCGCTGGGCAGCACGATCAGGAATGCAGCCCAAGGCTTCAGCTACACCCTCACCAGCTCCATCGGCAACCTCACTGCCGTGCTGAACACACTGGCATCCAAATCACTGCTCAAAGTGATCTCCAGTCCATCGCTCATGGTGCTGGACAACCACACCGCTGCCATCTCCGTGGGCGATCAGCAGCCCGTCAACACCGGCACCACCATCAGCAGCAGCGGCACCATTGCCACCACCAACAACATTCAATACAAAGATACCGGCGTGATGCTCAACGTCACCCCTTCGGTGAATGCGGGCGATCTCGTCACGATGGAAATCGAGCAGACCATCACCGATATCGGCCGCCAGGACGATGTAACCGGCCAGCGCAGCTTCATGCAGCGGCAAATTGCCTCCAAAGTCGCTGTTCGATCGGGCGAAACCCTGGTGCTCGGCGGTCTGATTAAAAACAACCAGTCCCAGGGCTCGTCCGGTCTGCCTCTGCTCTCGTCCATTCCTGTTCTTGGTGGCCTGTTTGGCTCGCAGAACAAGTCAGATTCCCGCACCGAGCTTCTGGTTGTCATCACCCCCCGCGTATTGCGCTCTGATGAAGATGCTCGCGCCGTCAGCCGTGAAATGCGCGATCGCATGCGGGGCCTGAGTTTGGGCGACGCCAGTCTGCCCCATCCCTGATTACTGATCTGAAAAGGAGAAACCCATGTCTTTATTGAGATTCCCGCGAGCAAACGCCGCGCTGTGCCTGGGCGTGGCCTTGACCTTGGCCGGCTGCGCATCCGTGCAGGAAAGCGGCCGCCCGGAGCAAGTGGTACAGGCCCGCGCCGAGGCCCGCTGGGCCGCCCTGCTCAAGGCAGACTTTGAAAAAGCCTGGGAATATACCCGCCCTGAATACCGCCAGAAAGTGGAGCAGGCCAACTACCGCAATCAATTCGGCAACCCCGGGGTGTGGAAGCGGGCGGAAGTGGTTAAGGTTGCCTGCCCGGCTGCCAGCCAGTGCCTGGCCACCATCAGGCTGACGACGCAAACCATTGCACCGGGCTTTATTGCCACCCTTCCTGAAACCACCACTCACTACGAAGAGGAATGGGTGCGTGAAGAGGGGCGCTGGTGGTATGGCGACATCCATACTTTTAAAGCCCAGAGTATCTTGAGCGAAGAGCCTGCGGCGCAAGCCGTGGAAAAAACCGATGCGCCTGCCGCCGCAGCGCAAGAGCAAAAGCAACCGGCTGGCGCTCCCGCGCACTAAGTCTGTTGCAAAAATGTCAAGCGCAGCCGGATTTTTCGCAAACTCGAACTTGAGTTTTCTGTTTCGGCTGTGCTAGCATCCCCAGTGCATTCTCAAGGCTTTTTCTTGGGAGTTGCGTTTACTTTTCTACTCTCATTGGAGTCATAGCTATGAAGAAGAGCGTTCTCTCGATTGGTGCAGTCCTGTTGATGGGCGGCCTGGGTTCCGCGCATGCGGTTTATTACTTTGGCGCTGGTACTACTTTCGGCCATACGACAGCGCCTCAAGCTACCGAGCTGCGTCAAAACGCTGGTGGCACCGGGCACATGCTGTATGTGCCTTACTACTCGGTGCAAGGCGCCAGCGCTTCCTACATCAATATCACCAACACGGACAAGGACAACGGTAAGGCTGTGAAAGTGCGTTTCCGTGGCGCTGCCAACTCGGACGACGTGCTGGACTTTACCCTTTTGCTGTCCCCCAGGGACGTGTGGACTGCTCGTATCACCAAAGATCAGCAAGGTCACGCCACGATCTCGACCGAGGATAATAGCTGCACGTTGCCGACCTTCCCTGCTTCGGGTCAGCCTTTCATCACCCAGCGTCTGGCTGGCTACCTGACTGACGCTGCCAAACTTTCCCACACCCGTGAAGGTTATGTGGAAATTTTGAACATGGCGGACATTCCTCCTGGAACCAAGCTGTTTGAGGCAATCGAACATAGCGCCAAGGGTGTTCCTGGCAACTGTAACGCGACTGCTGTGCAAACCACCCTGATCAACCAAACTGGCGGTACTGCTGCTATTGCTCAGGCTGCTGGCCTGGCGGCGCCTACCGGCCAATTGATGGGTTCCTGGGCGATTACCAATACCTCTAAAGTTGCCATGTATGGCGGTGCCATGCCCGCAGTTCAGGCAACTAATGGTTCTGGCGTAAACGGTTACGGTAACATCATTTTCTCGCCCCAGGTGGGTTCTGCGGTGTCTGGTGTGACTGTTAATGAACAGACTGCAGACCCGTTGCTGGTTGGTGGTTTGGTGAATGCGTTGTGGTATGACCTGCCTGATATGTCCACCCCGCTGGTGCCTAATTTCGACAGCCGTCCGAACAAACAGGTGGCTAGCATCGGTATCTTGCACAGCACGGTGAATAATGAGTATGCTGCCGATCCCACAAACGCCGTGCCTATGACGACTGACTGGGTGTTCTCTCAGCCCACCCGCCGCTACTATGCCGCATTGGACTACAAAACTTCGGCTAATGAGGCAAGAATTGTTTGGACGGACGTGGTTGCCACTAATGCTGCTGCTGCGCCTGGTACGACGTCTTCCGGTCTTGGTACCGCAAGCAATGCTTACTCCGGTCTGAATAAACAGGTTAAGGCTGACTTGGGCGCATTTGCCTGCCTGCCTGTGGTTGTGGGCACGGTGGATCGTGAAGAGCGTACGGTTTCGGCCGGTGCCTCCTTCTCGCCTGGCAACCAGGCTTCCGTGTGCGGTGAAGTGTTCACGCTGAGCTTTGGTGGCAGTTCCGTTTTGGGCGCCGAGCTGACCAACGTTCCTGTAACTTCTGTTGGTAAAGAAGGCTGGGGCTATGTGACGATCGGTGGTCTCGGTTCTGCTATCGCCATCCCTGTGGTGGGCTTCTCGGCTACCTCGGTCTACGCTCCGACCATTGGTAACTTCGGTCTGACGCTGCCGTACCGCTGGTAATCAGGCGCTTGGCAAGCGCGCAAGCCTGCAAAGGATGGCGCGCTTGCAATGTGGCCTTATTGCAAAGCGTAAGGGTGGAACTTCGGTTCCACCCTTTTTTTTGGCCTTTCGCATGGATTTTTCTTAAACAGGCACGGATGCGCGCCCTGGCCGAGTCGGTGCTGCCGGGCTTTGTGCGTGCGGCTTTGCTGGCGTGTGCCGCTGCTTTTCGATAGCGCGTGCGCCCGTTCGGGGTGGGGTGACGCAAGGGCGCGGGCAGTTGGAAGCCGAGTTGGGCGGGGATGGCAAGCGCCTTGTGTGGTGGCGGTGCCTGCTTCGGCGGTTCTCAATGGGCCAGGGATCGCGGTTTTTGTTTTCTTCTTCCGTGGGAAGGCTGGCTTTTCAGGCCGATCGCCCTCGGGCGCGATTTGCCGCACCGCAAATTTTTGACCGCCGTTTTTGCGGCCGCGCGCCGCGGCGGTGGTGTTTGGCGCTTGAAGTTCGCGTTGGATTGGGCGCATGCGCGGCGCAAGCCTTGCCCGGTCTTTTGCTCCGGCCTTGAGTTGTGCCAGGGTCTTTTCATCCGCTTGCGTGGACAATTCGACTTTGCAGGGCGGCGCGGCCGTGGCGGCTTTTGCCGGCGCGCATGGCCCACCCTTGAGCCATCGAAAAGTCAAAAAAACACATGAGCGAGTTATTGAATACGCCAGGGGCGCTGGCAACGGACTGGCGCACCCTCTGGCGTTTGCGCCGTCTGCTGGCGGTGATGACCCTGCGGGAGTTGCAAGGGCGTTTTGCCGGATCGGCTGGGGGGCTGTTTTGGGCCTGGGCGCAGCCTGCGCTGGGCATTGCGGCGTATTACCTGGTGTTTGATGTGGTGTTTGCCCTGCGCATGGGGCAGGCCGATGCGGCGGGGGCGCAAGCGCCGCGCCTGGGGGCTTTTTTGATCGTCGGCATGCTGGCCTGGATGGCGTTCAGCGATGCCACGCAGCGCGCCATGGGCAGCCTGGTGGAAGCGGGCGGTCTGCTGCAAAAAAACCCCCTGCCGCCCGCGCTGTTTCCGGCTCGCGCGGTGCTGGGCAGCGCGGTGGTGTTTGCGCCGTTGCAACTGGCGCTGGTGCTGGCCTACTGGCCGCGGCACGGGGGCGCTTTGCCGGTGTGGCTTTTGATGCCGCTGCTGGTGCTCACGCAGGCGCTGCTGGCCTGGCTGCTGGGGTATTTGCTGGCGGTGCTGACGGCGGCGCTGCGCGATGTGGCGCAGGTGGCGCAGTTTGCGTTTTCCATAGGCGTGTTTTTTGCGCCGGTGCTTTTTCCCATCACGCTGTTTCCGCAGGGCTGGCGGGCGCTGCTTTGGCTCAACCCCATGACGGCCTGGGTGTTGGCCTATCAGGCCCTGCTGCTGCACGGGCAATGGCCGCCGGCCCAGGTGTGGCTGGCCATGCTGGCCTGGCTGGCGGCGCTGGCGCTGCTGCTGAATGTGGCCCTGCGCCGCGTGCGCGATCAATTGGTGGACTGGCTGTGACTGAGCTGAATAACAAGCTGGAAGAAGAAGTGGTGCTGCGCGCCGTGAACGTGGGCAAGCGCTATCGCCTTTACGCCTCGCCGCGCCAGCGCCTGAAGGCGCTGCTGACGGGGCGGGCGGATTACAAAAGCCACTGGGCCTTGCGCGATGTGTCGTTCGAGCTGCGGCGCGGGCAGTGCATGGGCGTGATTGGCGACAACGGCGCGGGCAAAAGCTCGCTGCTGAAATTGCTGGCCGGCACTTTGCACCCCTCGCAGGGGCGGATCGAGCGGCACGGGCGCATCACCGCCATCCTGGAGCTGGGCGCGGGCTTTCACCCCGATTTCAGCGGCCGCGAAAACCTGTATTTCAGCGGCAGCCTGATCGGCATTGATCGGGAAAAAATGGCCGAGCTGGAGCCGGAAATCGCGGCTTTTTCCGGCCTGGGCGACGCGCTGAACCGCCCGGTGAAAACCTATTCCTCGGGCATGACGGTGCGGCTGGCCTTTGCCCTGGTCACGGCTGTGCAGCCCGATGTGCTCATCATTGACGAGGCCCTGGCCGTGGGCGATCAGCAGTTCCAGAAAAAATGCGTGGAGCGTATTGACCAATTCCGCGCCCACGGCTGCACGATTCTTTTTTGCTCGCACAGCCTCTATCACGTGCGGCACTTGTGCGATGTGGCGCTTTGGCTCGATCAGGGCAGCGTGCGCGCCCTGGGGCCCACGGAAGAAGCACTGGCCGCCTACGAAGCCCATAGCCGCCAGATCAGCCCAGGCGGCCAGAGCCGGCCAGCGGATGACGCCGCCGCGCTGCCTGGCGCCGATCAAGCCGATGGCTCCACGCCTGCCCCCGCCGCCCCGCCCGCCAGCGAGCAGCCGGCGGCATTGGTAAGCGTGCAGGCCGAAGGGCTGCCCTGCGCAGCAACTTGCAACGGCCCGCAGCCGCCGGCCGGCCAGACGCTGCCCACGCTGCCCGGCCCGGACTTGGCCCTCACCGTGCGCGCGCGCAGCACCGTGGGCGGCGAGCCGCCCAGCATCGGCCTGATGCTGGAGCAATGGCAGGGCGTGGGCATTGCCTCCATGGCCACGCACGCCGAAGGCGCCACGCCGCGCGCGCTGGGCGACGGGCTGTGGGAAGTCACCCTTCGCATCCCCGATTTGCCCCTGCACAGCGGCGACTACGTGATCAGCGCCTATCTGTTTGATGCGCAAGGGCTTGTTGTGTATGAGCAGTGGCCGCGCTGCCTGGCCTTTCGCTGGATCAGCCCCAGCCTCACCCCCGGGCTGGTGCGCCTGCCCCACACCTGGAGCGGCGCATGAGCGCCCCTGAAAACACCCCGGCCCCCACCGGCGTGCGCGCTGCCTGGGCCCGGCGCTGGCAGCGCCTGCGCACCGAAGCGCGCGATGCGCTGGAGCTGGTGCTGCTGCCAGGTCTGGCCGCCGTGCTGCCCTGGCCCTGGTGCTTTGCCCTGTTCAAGCGGCTGGCCCGCCTGCGCTGGCTCTACGGCCCGGTGTGCGAGCGCGCCCTGGCTCAAGCGCAGCAGCGCGGCATGGCGGCCGATCCGGCGCACTGGCTGTGGCAGCGCCGCCTGGTCACGCTGGTGGATCACGCCGATTACTACCTGGGCCGCTTTCGTGGCGACGGCTGGCTGCGCCGCCACGTGCAGGTGCAAGGCCAGTGGCCCGCGCCCGATCGGCCCGGCATGCTCTGCACCTTCCACTGGGGCGCGGGCATGTGGGGACTGCGCCATGCGCGCCAATCGGGCCTGCACGCGCACGCGCTGGTGGCCTCGCTGAACTCGCAAGCCTTTCAGGGGCGCACCGTGCTGGGCTGGTATGCCCGCGCGCGCACCCGCGAAGTCGCCCGAGCCCTGGGCCGCCCCACGCTGGACGTATCCGCCTCCTTGCGCCCGGCCGTGCGCGCCCTGCGCGCCAACGAGCAAGTGCTGGCCGCCGTCGATGTGCCCGCCGATCAGGTGGCCGCCAGCGAGCCGCTGCAACTGTGCGGCATGCGCGCGCGCGCCCCACGCGGGCTGCTGCGCCTGGCGGCAGAGCAGGGCGTGCCCGTGACGATCTACATCACCGGGCTGGACATGCGCAGCGGCCAGCGCTTTTTGCGCATCGAACAACTCGCGCGCGAGGGCGACACCTCCGCGCTCATCATCCAAACCTTCGCCCGCCTGCAAGACCTGCTCTACGAAGACCCCGCCGCCTGGCACTTCTGGAGCGAAGCTGAGCGATTTTTCGAGCGCTGAAAATCCGGCGCACTCGATGGGCGCAATGCCCCAAAAAAGCCGCGAAAGCGGCTTTTGACGTTTCTGAAACCTCAAAGCCGGCGGCGGCCGAAACGGCCCGCGCCGCGCCACACCTTCCAGCCCCAATCGCCGCCCGCCCAACACGCCCGAACCTGCCTTCAGACAAAAGTTATCCACAATTTGCTCATGAATTGATAGCGCACCACGAAGTATCCACGGGAGATACAGGCCATATGCCTGAATTTTCATCAAAATAAGGTAAGCAAATGCATTCTCCGGGCGCAGCCCCGGCAGGCAGGGCTTTGGTGGGGCTTGGGGCCGGGCCGCCAGAGTGCAAGCGGCTTCCTATAATGAATTTTTACTTCATCGTTACAAAAGGATTGCCCTCGCATGTTCGACGTTCTGATTCGTGAAATGGCTGTGCGCTTCAACCTTGGCGACAAGGCGCTGCCCCTGCTGCAAATGCTGCTGGCGCGCGTGGCGCAAAAAGACACGGGCGGCCTGCCCGGCTTTCTGGAAAGGCTCAAGGCCGCGGGCATGGGGCCAACCATTCAAACCTGGCTGGGCGGCGGGCCGCTGGCCAAGGCCGCCACGCACAGCCAGATTGAAAACGCGCTGGGCCAGACCGGCGGGCTGCTGGAAGAAATCTGCGCCCGGCTGGATGCGCCGCGCGACGACGTGGCCGGCGCTCTGGGCTATTTGCTGCCCTACGTGGTGGGCAAGCTCACCCCCGGCGGCAGCATGCCCGCCAGCCTGCCCGACGAAGTGCAAAGCCTGGCCGAAGTGGGCCAAACCCTGCTGGCCGCCCCCCTGCCCGCCAGCGGTGGCGGCAGCGGCAAATGGCTCTGGCCCGCCGTGGGCGTAGTGGCCGTGGCGCTGCTGGGCTTGAGCTACTGCAACAAGAGCGAAGAAGCCCCGGCGCAAGCGCCCGCCCCGGCCGTGGCGGCCCCGGCGCAAGCCCCCGCAGAAACCCCCGCCGAAACCCGGCCCGCCCCGGCAGAAGCTGCCCCCGCGCCAGAGGCCGTGCCCGCACCGGATGAGCAGGCCCGGCCCGCCGAAGACAAGCCGGCAGAAGAAGCCAAGCCTGCTGAAGACGAAAAACCGGCGGAAGAAGCCAAGCCCGCCGCCTGATTGCCGCCTCGGCTTCGTCAAAACCAGCGCCTGTTTTGAAAACGGGCGCTGGTTTTTTTTATGCGCCTTTGCCCGGGCGCATGCGCTGCGCGGCCCGGTCGGGCCGAAGGCGGGTTTTGCCGGGTTTTGAAAGATTTTGTGAGCGCTTGGGGTGGGTTTTGCGCGGTTTTCTGCCTGCATTTATGCGCGGCGCAGCGGCGGAAAATGGGCGGGAATCGAGCTGGAAGCGGGCTGAAATCGGGCCGAAATTTGACTGAAACCGGGCGGAAATCCGGCGCAAAACGGGGTTTGAAACCGGGCGCGGCGAAAGGCGGGCAAGAAAAAAGCGGATACCGGCTTGCGGCATCCGCTTTTTTTGTGTGAGCTGTTGTTCTTTTTGAATGACTGACCGAAGTGGTGGCGCGGGCAGTATCAGTCGGCGTTTTCGGTCAGCAGGGTATGCAATTCGCCCGATTCATACATTTCCATCATGATGTCGGAGCCGCCGATGAATTCGCCATTGACATAAAGCTGGGGAATGGTGGGCCACTGGCTGTAATCCTTGATGCCCTGGCGGATTTCTTCATCGGCCAGCACATTGACGGTGACGAGTTTTTGCAAGTTCATGCCCGAGGCTTTCAATATCTGAATGGCCCGGCCCGAAAAACCGCACATGGGAAAGTGGGCATCGCCTTTCATGAAGAGCACGAAGGGATGACCTTTGACTATGGTTTCAATGCGTTGATGAACGTCGCTCATGGCGAGGGAACTCCTGGTGGGATGAAAAATGCGCCGAGAAAATGATCTGCCGCTGTGGCAGGCGGCGGCAGGTTTTGGCTTGCGAATGCGGCGGCGATTATTCCAGTTTTGCTTTTTGCGCGGGCCGTGCAAAAAACAATGGCCTGTGCTAAGGCAGGCCATTGAGAGGGGGGAAATGAAGTGCGCAAGAGGGAGAAAACCGCCTTGCGCACGCACGCCGCAAATCAGGCAATCAGATAGGCGCTGCGGTCTTTGCCTTCTATCCACTTCGGGGCTTTGCCACGGCCGGTCCAGGTGGCACCGGTGGCCGGATCGCGGTATTTGGGGGCGACTTTGGAGCCGGCATTGCGCGAAGCGCCGCGGCGGCCGGAAGGGAAAATGTCTTGCTGGGTCAGGCCATATTGCTGAATCAGTGCGTTGACTTTGCCCAAGGCTTCGGACAGTTCGTGTTGGCGGGCCTGTTCGATTTGGGAGTTGAGTTGTTCGCGTTGTTCAAGCAATTCTTTGAGGGATGCCATGCTGTTGAATCTCCTAGACGAATGTCAAAAAAGGGAAACCCAAATATAGCACCCTTTTCTGATTTTGTTTGTTTCAGGTTTTTAATAAAGGGCGGGCGGCCACTTTATCAATGCGGCGGCCTTGCAGCGCCAGCACTTCAAATTCCCAATCGGCGACGGTGATGCGCTCGCCCTGGCGCGGCAAATCGCCCGATTCGGCCATGAGCAGGCCGGCCACGGTGTTATAGCGGCCCTTGCTCTCTTGCGGTAATTGGCGGATTTGCAGGCGGGTTTTCATTTCATTGACGGGCATCAAACCTTCCAGTATCCAGCCGCCATTGGCCGTGGGGGTGGCCCAGGCGTCAATATCGGCGTCGGGTTTGAGTTCGCCGGTAATGGCTTCGAGCAAATCGCGCGGAGTCATCATGCCTTGCACCACGCCATATTCATCCACAACCAGCAGCAGGCGGCCCGATTTGGCGCGCAATTGCTCCAGCATTTCCAGCCCGCTCAGGGTTTCGGGCACGAATACGGCATTTTCACAATGCTCGGCCAGGGTGCCGGGGGCATTTGCGCCCAATTCAAGTAATCGCGCCACGCTGATGATGCCGGCCACTTCATCGAGTCCGCCGTGGCAGACGGGATACCACGAATGCGATTGGCTTTCTTTTCGCGCGGCCACATATTCCAGCGTTTGCGCGACGGTGTTTTGCGCATTCAGCCATTCAATATCGCTGCGCGGCACCATCAGCGAAGTGAGAGGCCGGTCATCCAGGTGAAAGACATTGCGCACCATTTGGTGCTCGTGCGCTTCGATCAGGCCGGCGTCCACGCCTTCGGCCAGGCTGGCGGAAATTTCCTCGGCGGTAACGGCGCGCTCGCCCTGGTTGTCAATGCGCAGCAGCTTCAAAACGCCCTGCGTGGAAAGCGATAGCAGCGCCACAAAGGGCCGGGTGAATGCGGCCAGCGCGCGCATGGGCGGGGCCATCCAGCGCGCCACGGTTTCGGGGTAGAGCTGGCCTATGCGCTTGGGCACCAGCTCGCCAAAGATGATGGTGACGAAGGTGATGAGCGCCACCACCAGCACCGTGGCCAGCACGCCGGCGGCGCGCTCGGCCATGCCCAGCCCGTGCAGCCAGGCGGCCACCGGGCCGCTGAAGGCGGCCTCGCCCACGATGCCGTTGAGCACGCCGATGGAAGTAATGCCCACCTGCACGGTGGAGAGAAACTGCGTGGGGTCATCCATCAGTCGCAGCGCCACGGCGGCCGCGCCATCGCCGCTTTCGGCCATTGCGGCCAGGCGGGCCTTGCGGCTGGCCGCCAGCGCCATTTCAGACATGGCGAACACGCCATTGAGCACGATCAAGAGACAAATCAGCAGCAGTTCCATGCGCGGGCCGGGCTGCGGCGGGCGGGCCGCGCCCTCACAATTGCAGAGCATGTCACTCTACTTTATTGGCGACGTGCAGGGCTGCGACGGGGCCTTGCAGCGATTGCTGGATGCCATCTGCTTTTCCCCCAGCCGCGACCGCCTGGTGCTGCTGGGCGACTTGGTCAACCGCGGCCCCAAATCGGCCGCCGTGCTGCGCCGCATGCTGCGCTATGGCGAGGCCGCAAGCTGCCTGCTGGGCAACCACGACTTGCACCTGCTGGCCGTGGCCTGTGGCGCGCGCGCGCCGCACCGCAAAGACACGCTGGACAAACTGCTGGCTGCCAAAGACCGCGCCGCCCTGCTCGAATGGCTGCGCCAGCGCCCGCTGGCTTTGCGCGCAGGCGACGTGCTGTGCGTGCACGCCGGCGTGCTGCCGCAGTGGACGGCGGGCGACACCCTGCGCCTGGCCGCCGAAGTGCAGGCCGTGCTGCGCAGCGCCGAAGCGCCGCACTTTCTGCGCGCCATGTATGGCAACGAACCCGACGCCTGGCACCCCGCGCTGCAAGGCGACGAGCGACTGCGGCTGATCACCAACGCCCTCACGCGCCTGCGCTTTTGCACTGCCGACGGGCGCATGCAATTCGAGGCCAAGGGCAGCGAAGACAACGCCCCGCCCGGCTGCCTGCCCTGGTTCGACGTGCCCGGCCGCCGCACGGCAGGCGAGGTGATTGCCTTCGGCCACTGGAGCACGCTGGGCTGGCGCGAGCGCCCCGACATCCTGCCGCTGGACACCGGCTGCGTCTGGGGCGGCCACCTGAGCGCCCTGCGTCTGGACGGGCAGGACAGAGAGCTGATCCAGGTGCGCTGCAAACAGGCGCAGAAGCCGGGTTGATGGGGCGAATCGAATGGAGCGGGCGGGCAGGGCGGATTTCCCCCGCTTCCGCCCATTTGTAACAGTCCAAAAAACAGGCAAACCGCCCGCAGCGCCCGTGAATACTGCGATCGCAGCTATGAAAATTGGAGCAGAAACCCGCTACTGTTACATTTTCGGGGCCTGAAAGGCCCTTTCAAGCCGCCTTCAAGACCCGCGCCAGGCGGGCCACGCCTTCGCGGATGTCGGCGTCCGCTGCGGTGGCGAAGGAAAGGCGCAGGCTGGCCTCATCGGGCTGGTCGGCAAAAAAGGGCGCGCCGGGCACGAAGGCCACGCCCTGCGCGATGGCCTGCCGCGCCAGGGCCTGGCCGCTGCGCTGCGCGCCGCCCGCGCCCGTGAGCCGCGCCCAGATGAACAGCCCGCCGGCGGGGGCGGTGAATTCGATGGCCTGACCCAGTTGCTCGCGCAGGCATTGCGCCATGAGCTGCGCGCGTGCGCCATAGACCCGGCGCACCCGATCCAGCGCCGCCGGCAAATGCCCGCCCGCCAGATAGCGCGCCGCCACGGCCTGGGCGAAGGTGCTGGTGTGCGCGTCGCTGAACTGCTTGCACATCACCGCCTTGGCCAGCAGCGGCGCGGGCGCGATCAGCCAGCCCAGGCGCAGGCCGGGCGCCAGGATTTTGGAGAGGCTGCCGCAGTGCAGCACCCAGTCGCGGCTGCCCGGCACTTCGGGCACCAGCGCCAGCAGGCTGGCCGGGGGCGGGGCGTCAAACCACAGCTCGCCGTAGGGGTCGTCTTCGACGATCAGCGTTTGATGGCGCACGGCCAGCTCCAGCACGCGCTTGCGCCGCTCCAGCGACAAGGTGGCCCCGCTGGGGTTGCCAAAGGTGGGGATGAGGTAGATCAGACGCGGGCGGTGCTCGGCAATCAGGCGCTCCAGCGCATCGGGCTGCACGCCCTGGGCGTCGACGGGGGCGCTGATGACGCGCGCGCCGTAGAGGCGAAAGCACTGGATGGTGGCCAAAAAGGTCGGCCCCTCGACGATGGCCGTGCAGCCGGGATCGAGCAGCACCTTGCCGATCAAGTCCAGCGCCTGCTGGCTGCCGGTGGTGACGATGAGCTGATCGGCGCTGACGGCCGCGCCCCGGCCTTGCATGAGCGCGGCCAGTTGCTCGCGCAGCGCGGGCAGCCCTTCGGTAGCGCCGTATTGCAGCGCCGCGCCGGGTTGCTCTAGCAGCGCCTGCTCGCTGGCCTGGCGCAGCGCGCCCACATCGAACAGGGCGCTATCGGGAAAGCCGCCGGCGAAACTGATGATGCCGGGTTGGCCCAGCAGCTTGAACAGCTCGCGTATGGCCGATGTTTCAACATGATCGAGGCGCTGGGCCAGGGCGTAGGAGGGGGAGGGCATGGCGTGCAGTGGGATGGGCAGTGATGGCCCCTCAAGAATCAGGGGCGCGAGGGATTCGGGTCAGTGGCGCACCTTCTTGTGCAAGGTGCGGCCTCTCATATGCGCGGTGCTGCCGAGCGGTTTATTCGGTTTTGCTGGCGCGCTTGAAGTTGTTGTCGTCCTGACAATGGTGCAGGGCATCAAAAACGATGCCTGCAATGCGCGACAAATGATCGGGGTGACTCAACAAAATGCTATTGCCCATGCCCAGTTGCAGGCCGGCGCGGGCGATTTCGTGTTTGCGCTGATCGGTTAATGGCACGCACACGAAAATGCAGGGCTGACGCTTATCCGCTTGATAGCGGATTAACCACCGATTGACTTTGCCTTGATACAGGATGCTGTAATAACTTTCGGTGTCCTTGGCCGAAATTTGTGCGTCATTACCCAGAATTTCCTTGACTACTTCAAACAAGCGTCGCTCGGTATAAGTGGTCACAATGCGAGGGTTGTCGGCGTCAACGATATCAGCGGTCGGATCATCTTTTTCTGTGGCGGGCGGTGTTTCGGTGGCAGGGGTTTCAATTGCTGTAGCTGCGGGAGATTTTGCAGACAGACCCGAAACGACCATGTTGCTGACGGAGCGTTCAACGGCTTGTTTGACCAAGGGTGCGATGCTTTCCAGAAATTTGGCATTGAATTGCCGCTGAATATTGGCCCGGCCTGCCACATAGCGGACGAACTCGATATCCGGCTCGCGCAAGCTGGTGCTGATGACCTCGGTGAAGGCATTCAGATAGACCGTCTCTTCAGCCAGGGTTCGCAAGGCTTCGGGCTGGAACTCGTCGTGTCTGAAGCGGCGCAGTCGCTGTAAGAAAGTGGTGTCCATGTTGCCGAAATCCACGGTCAGGAAAGGCGTCGTGTCCATCACGTTTTTGTTATTCAAATCCGTGAAAAATCTCCATTCTTCGCCGTTGGTAATGGCTGCAATCGTGACTTCGGGCGTTGCGTTGAAATAACGCGAAAGCTGCGGACAATGGTTGCTCAGCTTTTCGCTATGTCCCTTGGCCTCGATAAACATGACCGGAACGCCGTGACAAAAAAGCGCGTAATCAACACGCTCGCTGCTTTTGGCGCCTGGAAAATCAGCGCCATATTCCGCTTTGACCTTGGTCGGATCGAATGGAGAAAATCCCAAAATATCCAGCAAAGGCAGTATCAGGGCTTGTTTGGTTGTTTCCTCTGTGGTGCAATGAGTTGCGACATTTTTGACATGCTCGGCGTGTTTGCGCATGCGATCGGTAAAGCCGTCCATTTCTTCTCCTTTGAGGGGTTTGCATTTGTCAGCGTTGCGCGGGTTTGAGCCCTGTTTTGCTGAGGAGTGTATTTTCTGCGCTTTTGTGCTTTGTTCTCGTTTTTGGCGCAGTTTGCGTGGAGTTGCGCAGCAAAAAGCTGGGTGCAAGCGGAGAAGAGGCCAAAAAAGAAGGCCGCCTTGCGGGAAGCAAAAGCGGCCTTCGGTGGCAGTGGATATGGTGCCCGGGGCCGGAATCGAACCGGCACGCCTTGCGGCCAGGGATTTTCTTCCCCGCTACGGCTTTCGCCGCCGGGGGCGGCCCGCTGGGGGCTGCCGCCCGTTTGGGGGCTGGAGCACGCCTTCGCCCTGGCGCGGCCTTTTCTTTCAAAAAGGCCGCGCTGTAGGCGCCCGCCGTCTGCTCTCTACACCTTCGCACGGATCGCGCCCGAGGGGGCGCGGGGCCGTTTGCTTGGCTCGGCGTTGGCTCGATCCGGGCCGCCGAAGGCGGGGGATCAGGGCGTTCGCCGAGTTTGACGGGCTTCACTTCACACGCTTTCCGCGTGAAGGCTCAAATTGTTCAAGTCCCTTGTGTCTACCGATTTCACCACCCGGGCCTGAAGTGGGAAAGAAGTGGAAAACGGGCGATTTTGACAGAGCCGGCAGGGCCGGCCGGGATGCGCTCGGTTTGCAAATGCGGGATGCATCGCCTGCACATAATCGCCGCCATGTCTGCTGCTGCCGTTTCCGATGCCGTTTTTCAGGCTACGGGCCTGACCAAGACCTATCACATGGGCGATGTGCAGGTGCACGCTCTGCGGGGGGTGGATTTGCATTTGCGGCGCGGGGAGTTGGTGGTGGTGCTGGGGCCTTCGGGCAGCGGCAAGTCCACGCTGCTGAACATTCTGGGCGGGCTGGATGTGCCCAGCAGCGGGCAGGTGAGTTATGGCGGGCAGGATTTGAGCTGCGCCGATGACGCCACGCTGACGCGCTATCGGCGCGAGCATGTGGGTTTTGTGTTTCAGTTCTACAACCTGATTGCCAGCCTGACGGCGCGCGAGAACGTGGCCATCGTGACCGAGATTGCGCGCAATCCCCTGCCGCCGGAGCAGGCGCTGGAGCTGGTGGGGCTGACGGCGCGGCTGGATCACTTTCCGGCGCAGCTCTCGGGCGGGGAGCAGCAGCGCGTGGCGATTGCGCGCGCCATTGCCAAGCGCCCGGATGTGCTGCTGTGCGATGAGCCGACGGGGGCGCTGGATTCGGCCACGGGCGTGCGCGTGTTGCAGGCGCTGGAGCAGGTCAACGCCACGCTGGGGGCCACGACGGTCATCATCACGCACAACGCCGACATTGCCCGCATGGCCGATCGCGTGCTGGTCATGGCCGATGGCCGCATCGCCAGCGAGCAGGTCAATGCCAACCGCATCCGCGCCGAGGCGCTGCGCTGGTGAGGGCGGGGGTTTTCTTTAATCAGCCGAGTTGCCGATGTTTCGCTTGTTCCGCATTTCCCCGCTCACGCGCAAGGCGCTGCGCGATTTGTGGCTGATGCGCGGGCAGGCGCTGGCCATTGCGCTGGTGATTGCGGCGGGCATTTCGATGCTGGTGATGTCGCGATCGACGCTGGACTCGCTGCGCACCACGCGCGACATGTTGTATGCCGAGCAGCGCTTCTCGCATGTGTGGGCGCACCTCAAGCGCGCGCCCGTGTCGCTGGCGCAGCGCGTGGCCGAAGTGCCGGGCGTGGCCGAGGTGGACACGCGCATCGTCACCCTGGCCAAGATGCAGTTGCCCGGCTTTGCCGACCCGGTGCAGGCGCTGGTGCAGTCGCTGCCCGACGGGGGCGAGCCGCCGCAAAACAAGCTGCACATGCGCGCCGGGCGCATGCTGGCCGCCGGCGCGCGCGATGAGGTGCTGATCAGCGATGGCTTTGCCAAGGCGCACCAGTTGCAGCCGGGCGCGTGGCTCAGGCTGATCGTGCACGGGCGGGCGCAGTGGTTTCGCGTGGCGGGCGTGGCGGTGTCGGCCGAGCATCTGGTGCAAATCAAGCACGGGGCCATGTTCCCTGATTACGAACGCTACGCCATCGTCTGGGCGCCCAAAAGCGCGCTGGAAGCGGCCATGAACATGAAAGGCGCGTTCAACCAGCTTGTGCTGCGCCTGGCTGACGGGGCGCACGAGCAGGACGTGATCGACGCCACCGACCGCATCCTGCAGCGCTACGGCGGCATAGGCGCGGTGGGGCGCGCCGATCAGCTTTCCTACCGTTTTCTGGACAAGGAATTCAAGCAGCTGGCCACCAATGCGTGGCTGTTTCCGACCATTTTTCTGGGCGTGGCGGCGTTTTTGCTGAATGTGGTGTTCAAGCGCCTGATCGGCATGCAGCGCGATCAGATCGCCACGCTCAAGGCCTTTGGCTACACCACGCGCGAAGTGGCGCTGCACTACGGGCAAATCGTGGCGCTCATCAGCGTGCTGGGCGTGATCGTGGGCGTGGCCGCAGGCGTGTGGCTGGGCGGGAATCTGGCGCAGCTTTACCAGCGCAATTTCCGCTTTCCCTATCTGACTTTTGCGCTGGATGTGCCGGTGATTGCCATCGGCGCGGGCGTGAGCCTGCTGGCGGCGCTGGCGGGCACGGGCCGCGCCGTGCTGGCCGCCGCGCGCGAGCCGGTGGCCCAGGCCATGCGCCCGGCCGCGCCCGAGAGCTACCGCCGCACCCTGGCCGAGCGCCTGGGGCTGACGCGCTGGCTCTCGCAGCCGGCGCGCATCGTTTTGCGCCAGATCGAGCGCCACCCCTTCAAGGCGCTTTTGACCTGCGTGGGCCTGGGGCTGGCCACCAGCGTGGCCATGCTGGCGGGCTTTCAGCGCGCGTCCGTCAATTACCTGCTGGCCCATGAGTTCGGCCTGGTGCGCCAGTACGACATGTATGCCTCCTTCACCGAAGTCACGCCCGTTCGCGCCCTGAACGAGCTGCGCGCGCTGCCCGGCGTGCTGAGCGTTGAAGGCGCGCGCGCCGTGCCGGTGCGCATCGGCCATCTCAACCACAGCTACATCACCAACATCGAAGGGCTGCCCATGAACGGGCAAATGCGCCGCCTGCTCGACCGCCGGGGCCGGGACGTGCCCCTGCCCGAATCGGGCCTGGTGCTGGGGTCGTGGCTGGCGCAAAGCCTGGGCGTGCAGGCGGGCGACGCCGTGTGGGTGGAAGTGATGGAAGGCCGCCAGCCGCGCCTGACGCTGCCGGTGGTGCAGCTGGTGGACGAATACATGGGCATGAACGTTTACATGAACCTGCCCGCCCTCAACCGCACGCTGGGCGATGACGCCCTGATCACCCACGCCTACATGAGCGTGGACCCCGCGCAGGAATCGGCGCTGCTGCACCATCTGGAGCGCCGCCCGCAGGTCATGGGGGCAGAGTCGCAGAGCGCGGCCGTGCGCTCCTACCGCGAAACCATGGAAATCTTCATGGGCATCTTCGCCACCGTGGCCACCATCATGGGCGCGATCATCAACTTCGGCGTGGTCTACAACTCGGCGCGCATGTCCCTGTCCGAGCGCGCCCGAGAGCTGGCCAGCCTGCGCGTGCTGGGCATGACGCGCGGCGAAGTCACCGTCATCTTGCTGGGCGAGCTGACCCTGCTCACCCTGCTTTCGCTGCCGCTGGGCGCAGCCTTTGGCTGGCTCATGGGCCTGTTTCTCACAGCCAACATGAACAACGAACTCTTCCGCGTGCCCCTGCTGCCCAACGCATCCATCTTCGCCTTTGCCTTTTTCATCACCTGCATCAGCGCCCTGATCTCGGCGCTGTCGGTGAGCTGGCGCGTGCACCGGCTCGATCTCATCGGCGCGCTCAAAACCCGTGAATAAACCCCAGTCGCATCTTTTCATCGCCCCGTTTTTGAACCTGGCTTGCTGCACACCATGAAACTGCCCCGCCACACCTTCACCGTCCTTATCCTCGTCGCTTTCGTGGCCCTGCTGGGCTGGCTGGGCCGGCGCGAGCCCGTGCAACTGGCCCGCCTGGCCGCCGTCAGCCGGGGGCCGTTGCAGGAAAGTTTTGTGGAAGAGGGCAAAACGCGCCTGGCGCAGCGCTACGTCATCGCCGCGCCGCTGGCCGGCACGCTCGAGCGCATCACGCTGGAGCCGGGCGACGCCGTGCAGGCCGGGCAAACCGTGGCCGCCATCGCCCCGGCTGCCAGCGCCTTGCTGGACGACCGCGCCCGCGCCCAGGCCCGCGCCGAAGTGCGCAGCGGTCAGGCCAGCCAGAGCGCCGCGCGCCAGCGCATCAGCGCCGCCCGCGCCGCCAGCCAACTGGCCGCCGCCAGCCTGACGCGCGCGCGCGCCCTGCAAACCGGCCAGGTCGTCTCGCAAGAAGCCCTGGACAAAGCCGCCGCCGCTGCCGCCACCGCCGCCGCCGAGCTGGCCGCCGCGCAGGCCGACGAGCAAGCCGCCGCCGCCCGCGTCGCTGCTGCCCAGGCCATCCTCGCCCACGAAGGCGCAGCCGCCCACTCCGCGCCCCTGCCCGTCACCGCCCCCGTGGCCGGCGTCGTCGTGCGCCGCCACCAGCAAAGCGCCACCCCCGTGGCCGCCGGACAAAGCCTGCTGGAAATCGGCGACGTGGCGCAGGTGGAAATCGAAGTGCCCGTGCTCTCTGCCGACGCCGTGCGCCTGCGCCCCGGCATGCGCGCGCGCGTGCTGCGCTGGGGCGGCCCCGGCGCTTTGCAAGCCAGCGTCACCCGCGTGCAGCCGGGCGCCTACACCAAGGTATCGGCCCTGGGCGTGGAAGAGCAGCGCACCCTCGCCATCCTGCGCATCGACACCGAACTGGCCCAGCGCCAGGCCCTGGGCGACGCCTATCGCGTGGAAGTGCAATTCATCACCGACGAGCAGGCCGACGCCGTGCAAGCGCCCGCCAGCGCCCTCGTGCGCCAAAGCGGCCAGAAAGACCGGGGCGCCAGCCCCCACGGCGACCCCGCCGCCGAACCGGGCTGGGCCATCTACCGCGTCACCGAAGGCCGCGCGCATCTCACCCCCGTCAAAGTCGGCCTGCGCTCGGACACCGCCGTGCAAATCCTCGAAGGACTGGCCCCCGGCGACACCGTCATCATCCAGCCCGACGACCGCATCCGCGACGGCGTGAAGATCAAGGGAACCTAAGCCGCCCGTCAATTGCCCATCAAATAAGCAGACCATGCCGCAGCGCCCGCCAGTGCTGCGATGAGCGCTCTGCTTTTAAGAGCAAACTGTGGATAACTTGCCTCCCGGCGACGCTTTTTCACCCCGCTGCCTACAATCGCCCCCCTTGCAAATCGGCCGCCTCCAGCGCCCTTGCGGCATTGGAAGCGGCCTTTTTCATGCCCGGCAGGCGACGCCCCCGCCCGCTGCGCGCATCTTTCACACCCTGGGGCCATGTCGAGGAAAACCATGTACAAAAACCTCGCCGCCGCACTTGCGGCCGCTTGCGTTTGCCTTTCAGCCGCCGCGCCCGCCCGCGCGCAAACCCCCCCCGCCACCGAAGCCGCTGCGCCAGGCGCGGCCAGCGCCCCCCTGAAGGCCGCCTGGCTTTACATGTCCCCCGTGCCCGCCGCCGGCTGGACGCGCCAGCACGACGAAGCGCGCCAGCAGGCCGAGCGCGCCCTGGGCAGCCGCGTGCAAACCCTGGCCCTGCCCGACGTGGCCGAAAACCCGGCTGATGCCGAGCGCGTGCTGCGCGACCTGGCCCGCCAGGGGCAGCAAATCATCTTCACCACCAGCTTCGGCTACATGCCCTCGGTGATGAAAGTGGCCGCCGAATTTCCGCAAATCAAATTCGAGTGCCTCACCTGCCTGCACACCGCCGACAACGTGGCCGTGGCCAACGCCCGCTTCTACGAAGGCCGCTACCTGGCCGGCCTGGCCGCCGGGCGCATGAGCGCGCAAGGCGAAATCGGCTACGTGGCCGGCTTTCCCATCCCCGAAGTGCTGCAAGGCATCAACGCCTTCACCATCGGATTGCGCAGCGTGGCCCCGCAGGCGCGGGTCAAGGTCGTCTGGCTCAACGAATGGTTCAACCCCGCCCGCGAGCGCGACGCCGCCATCGCGCTGATGAACCAGGGCGCGGACGTGCTGGCCTTTCACACCGGCTCCACCGCCGTCATGGTGGCCGCGCAAGAGCGCGGAAAACTGGCCGTGGCCTACCACTCCGACATGAGCAGCATCGCCCCGCAGGCGCAGCTTCTGGCCGTCACCCACCAGTGGGGCAGCTACGAAGTGGCCCGCCTGCAAGCCGCGCTGGACGGCCGCTGGCGCAGCCAGCGCGTGTGGGGCGGCGTGAAAGAAGGAATGATTGCCGTCGGCCACTTCGGCCCGCGCGTGCCGCAAGCCGTGCGCGACGAAATCCTGGCCCGCCAACAAGACATCGCCAGCGGTCGCCTGCACCCCTTCACCGGCCCCCTGCGCGACAACCAGGGCCGCGAACAACTGCCCGCCGGCCAAACCCTGAGCGACGAAGCCATCCAGAAAATGAACTGGCTGGCCGAAGGCGTGCAGGGCACTTTGCAGCCTTGACCGGGCGCTGAATGCCTGCTGCCGGCGGCGGCCGCAGGCGTTGTTCATCAAGGCGTC
The DNA here is from genome assembly GCA_052170415.1 of Ottowia sp. Taxonomy (GTDB): domain Bacteria; phylum Pseudomonadota; class Gammaproteobacteria; order Burkholderiales; family Burkholderiaceae_C; genus Ottowia. The sequence goes on from JBQNAO010000003.1 coordinate 74,163, forward strand.
AATCAGACCTGCGCCGCCACCCACTCCTTGAGCGCCTGATCGATGCGGCCCTGCCAGCCCCTGCCGCCATCGCGAAAGTGCGCCAGCACCTCGGGCGAGAGCCGGATCGTGATGCGCTCCTTGACGGGCGCCTTGTTGGGGCCGCGCCCTGCGCGCAGCTTGACTTGCAGGCTGCCAAGCAGCGCTTGCAATGAAGCGGCCTGATCGAACATCTCATCCGTCCACTCGGGATTGACTTCGTCTGTCAGTTCAGGATTGGGTTTTTTGCTCATAACGGGCTTGCTCTCTCGAATTGGCCTTGCGCAGGCTGATCACGCGTATGCCTGTGGGCGTTTCACTGAATACCAACGCATGCAGCCGCTCGCCAATCAGGCCCAGGGCGATCCAGCGCGTTTCGGGATACGGCTGGCGGCAGTCTTGCCAGATCAGCGCAGTTTCAAAGTCGAAAGCCCCCGCCAAATCAAACGGCAGCCCGCGCTCGCGAACATTGCGCGCGCTCTTGGCGGGGTCGAATTCGATCGTCATGCTTCATTTTATTGTGCATACGTTTTGCCCGTTTTGACAGGCATTTAAACGCCGCCTGACAAAAGTTATCCACAAATCACTCCGAAAACCATAGCGCTCTTCGCAGTGTTTACGGGGCTTGCGGCCGGTTTGCTTATTTTTTGTGCGATTTATGGCACTGCCCGGCCTGCCCGGGTTATGGCGCATGGCGTCGGCATACTGCGCGGCTTTTTTCCCGCATTTCCCAGCGCTGTCATTCATGAAAAAAATTCCGCGCCGCTTCAGCGGCATTGCCTTCACTTTTTACGCCACGGCCCTGATGGCGTTCATCATGAGCGCCGTTTTAGTGGCGCTGAACACCGGCATTGATGGCGGCTGGTTACAGCGCACGCTGCGCTCTTACGTTCTGGCCTGGCCCATCGCTTTTGTCAGCCTGCTGCTGATACGCCCGCTGGTGTTCAAGCTGGTGGCCTGGACGGTGGCCGATTGAGACTGCCCGCACAGGCAGGGCAACTTATCCATAGAAAACTCCTGAAAGCATAGCGCCCTTCGCAGTATTTACGGGCGCTGTGGCCTTGTTGCTTGTTTGATAAGCAAAATCTTGTATCCAGATATGAACTGTCTGCCCCCTCGACAGGCCAGGCAGGACAATCGCCCCCGTCATGTCCCACGGTTTTTCCAGCTCTTCTTCTGCGGCCGCCCTGCCTGGCTGGGGCGGCCCCATTCACACCCGGTTTGTGTTGATCGAGCCCAGTCATGCGGGCAATGTGGGCGCGGTGGCGCGGGCGATGAAGGTGATGGGGTTTGATGATTTGGTGCTGGTGCGCCCGCGCTGGCCCGATGTGTTGCAGCGGCCCGAGGCGCTGGAGCGCGCCAGCGGCGCGGCCGATGTGCTGGCGCGCGCGCGCTGCGTGCCCACGCTGGAGGAGGCCCTGCACGGCGTGCAGCATCTTTGCGCCACGGCCATGACGGCGCGCGATTTCGGCCCGCCCACGCGCGCGCCGCGCGAGCATTTCGCCCGCCTGCTGGCCGCCGCCGATGGCCCGCCGCCGGCGGCCGTGGCCCTGCTGTTTGGTTGCGAGCGCTATGGCATGAGCAATGCCGATGTGTATCGCTGCCATGTGGCGCTGCGCATTCCCACGGCGGCCGATTACGGCTCGCTCAATCTGGCTGCGGCCGTGCAGTTGCTGGCCTATGACTGGCGGCAGGCCCTGCTGGCGCACGCGCAGGCCCACGCGCAGGCGGCCATGCCGGAGCCTTTGGGCGATGAGGCCGATGCCGCGCAGGTTGCCGCCGCGCTGGCGCACTGGCAGCAGGCGCTGGTGGAAGTGGGCTTTCTCGATCCGACCGCGCCCAAAAAGCTCATGCCCCGGCTGCAACAGCTGGCCAACCGCGCCCGCCCCACGCAGCAGGAAATTCACATCCTGCGCGGCATGGCCCGCGCCGTGCAGCAGGCCGCGGCCCGGCGGGCCGGCCCCTGAAGGGACGAAAGCACAATGCCCCCGTTTCATCTGCATCACCCGAAAGGAAAAACAGCTTCCATGTCTGATCTGAAATATCTGCTGCCCGAAAACCGCCTGCCGCGCGCCTGGTACAACATTCAGGCCGATTTGCCCGAGCCGCTGCCGGCCGTGCTGCACCCGGGCAGCAGGCAGCCCATCACCGCCGATGACCTGGCCCCGCTTTTTCCGCAAAGCATCATCGAGCAGGAAGTGAGCCTGGCGCGCGAAATCGAAATTCCCGAGCCTGTGCGCGAGGTCTATCGCCTCTGGCGGCCCGCCCCGCTGCACCGCGCGCGCCGGCTGGAGCAGGCGCTGGGCACGCCCGCGCGCATCTTCTACAAATACGAGGGCGTCAGCCCCGCCGGCAGCCACAAGCCCAACTCGGCCATCCCGCAGGCGTGGTTCAACGCGCAGGCGGGCGTCAAGCGCCTGACGACCGAAACCGGCGCGGGGCAGTGGGGCGCTTCGCTGGCGCTGGCCGGGCAAATCTTCGGGTTGGATGTGACCATCTTCCAGGTGCGCGTGAGCTATGAGCAAAAGCCCTATCGCCGCGCCCTCATGCAAACCTACGGCGCGCGCTGCGTGGCCTCGCCCAGCGCCGAAACCGATTACGGCCGCCAGGTGCTGGCCGAGCGGCCCGATCACCCCGGCAGCCTGGGCATTGCCATCAGCGAGGCCGTGGAAGTGGCCGCGCGCAATGAAGACACCAAATACGCCCTGGGCAGCGTGCTCAACCACGTGCTGCTGCATCAAACCGTCATCGGCCTGGAGGCGATGGAGCAAATGCAAATGGCCGATGCCTGGCCCGATGTCGTAGTCGGCTGCACGGGCGGCGGCAGCAACTTTGGCGGCCTGGCCTTTCCCTTCATCGGCGAGGGCCTGCGCGGCGGGCGGCGGCCGCGCATCGTTGCCGTCGAGCCGGCGGCCTGCCCCACCCTCACGCGCGGGCGCTACGCCTATGACTTTGGCGACACCGCCCACCTCACCCCGATGGTGAAGATGCACACGCTGGGCAGCACCTTCACCCCGCCGGGCTTTCACGCCGGCGGCCTGCGCTATCACGGCATGGCCCCGCTGATCAGCCACGTCAAGGAGCTGGGCCTGATGGAAGCAGTGGCCTACACCCAGGGCGAATGCTTTGCCGCCGGCGTGCAATTTGCCCGCGCCGAAGGCATCGTGCCTGCGCCCGAGGCCAATCACGCCATCAAGGGCGCCATCGAAGAAGCCCTGCGCTGCAAGCGCGAAGGCCGCGCCGAAACCATCCTCTTTTGTTTGAGCGGCCACGGCCACTTCGACATGGCGGCCTATCAGGCCTACTTCGACGGCCAGCTCAAGGACGAGAAATACGACGAAAACGAGCTGGCCCAGGCGCTCTCGGGCCTGCCCGCCGTATCCGGCTGAAAGCCGCCCGCGCCATGCCACGCCCTATTCACGCCCGCATCCACCCGGCCGCGCTGCGCCACAACCTGGCGCTCATGCAGCAGGCGGCCGCCGGCGCGCGCGTGTGGGCCGTGGTCAAGGCCAATGCCTACGGCCACGGCATCGAGCGCGTGTTTGACGCCCTGCGCGGCGCAGACGGCTTTGCCCTGCTCGATCCGGCCGAGGCCGAGCGGGTGCGCCGCCTGGGCTGGCGCGGCCCCATCCTGCTGCTCGAAGGCGTGTTCGAGCCGCGCGATCTGGAGCTGTGCTCGCGCCTTCAGCTTTGGCACGTCATCCACTGCGACGAGCAGATCGACTGGCTGGCCATGCACAAAACCCGGCAGCCCCAGCGCGTTTTCCTCAAGCTCAACAGCGGCATGAACCGCCTGGGCTTTGCCCCCGCCCGCTACCGCGCTGCCTATGCCCGCCTGGCCGCCCTGCCGCAGGTGCAGGAAATCTCGCACATGACCCACTTCGCCCACGCCGACGGCCCGCCCGGCGTGGCCGGGCAGCAGGCGCTGTTCGAGCGCGCCGTGCAGGGCCTGCCCGGCGAGCGCAGCCTGTGCAACAGCGCCGCCTTGCTGCGCCACCCCGAGGCCCACGGCGACTGGGTGCGCCCCGGCATCGCCCTGTATGGCAGCGCGCCCGACTGGCCCGAGCGCAGCGCCGCCCACTGGGGCCTGCAAGCGGCCATGAGCCTGCGCTCGCGCCTGATCGCCATCACCTGCGCCCAGCCCGGCCAAAGCGTGGGCTACGGCGGCGCTTACGCCGTGCGCCAGCCCACGCGCGTGGGCATCGTCGCTTGCGGCTACGCCGACGGCTACCCCCGCCACGCCCCCAGCGGCACCCCCGTGCTCGTGGCCGGGCAGCGCACCCACACCCTCGGGCGCATCAGCATGGACATGCTGGCCGTGGACGTCACCCACATCCCCCAGGCCGCCATAGGCAGCAGCGTCACCCTCTGGGGCCAGGGCCTGCCCATAGACGAAGTGGCCCACAGCGCAGGCACCGTCGGCTACGAACTGATGAGCGCACTGGCTGCGCGCGTGCCCGTCACCGTGGATGAAGACGCGGACGAAGATAGCCCTCGATTTGCATAAAAAACAGGCAAACCGGCCACAGCGCCCGTAAATACTGCGAAGCGCGCTATCAAAATCAGAGAAATCTGTGGATAACTTGCGATTTTCGGGGCGGCGGCAGCCCCGCAATCAGCCCCAGAACGCATCGCGCCCCGTCTTCAGAATCAGCGCGCCCACCACCACGATGAACACCCCGCGCACAAAACCCGCGCCGTGCCGCAGCGCCAGGCGCGTGCCGATCAGGCTGCCCGCCACATTGGCCGCCGCCATCGTCAGCCCCACCTGCCACCACACATGGCCCTTGGCCGCAAACAGCGCAATCGCTGCCACATTGGTCGCCACATTCAGCAGCTTGGCCGCCGCCGACGCATTCAAAAAGTCATAGCCCAGCACGCGCACGAAAAGAAAAATGAAAAAACTCCCCGTGCCCGGGCCGAAAAAGCCGTCATACCAGCCGATTGCCAGCCCGATCAGCGTAGCCGCCGCCTGCTCGCCCCGCAGCGCAAAGCGCGGCGCGTGCACCCGCCCCAGGTCTTTCTTTGCCAGCGTGTAAACCAGCACCGCCAGCAGCACCAGAGGCAGCAGGCGGCGCAAAAAGTCCGCGCTTGCCTGCGTCACCGTCCACGCCCCCAGCGCCGAGCCGCCCAGCGCCGCCGCGCAAGCGGGCAGCAGCGCCGCCCAGCGCATGTGCACCCGGCGGCTGTATTGCACGCTGGCCATCAGCGTGCCCCAGACCGAGGCGCTCTTGTTCGTGCCCAGCAGCGTCGCCGGCGCGGCCGCCGGAAAAGTGGAAAACAGCGCCGGCACCAGCACCAGCCCCCCGCCGCCGACGATGGCATCCACCAAACCCGCCAGCAGCGAGGCAACCGAGACGATGAGCAAATCCATGATGAAACCGGGCCAGTTCACGCCGCCCGGCCACAAGCGCGGGCGGCGTGCGGGCGGCGCAGGAAAAAACGCAAAGGAAAACGCGGAAAAACGCAGGGGAAAACCGCAAAGAAAAATGGGCGTCACCACAAGTGACGCCCATGTAAAACCCGCCGTAGCGGGACGCTTCATGCAAATTTGACGATCAGCTCACCCTGCTGGTGGGGGCCTGGGCGGGCTGAAACTTGTCTCTCACGTTCAGTCTCCTCGGTTCCCTCGCGGCGCCTGCCCTGATGCGGCCAGGGCAGCATTGCGATGAGCAGGACTGTATCGCCTGCCGGCCGCGCCATCCATCGGGATTTGCCCGATGGCGGGTTTGCGCTGGCGGTGTTCAGCTTGTGGCGGCCCGGGGGCGGACTTTGGGGTTTTGCCGCCCTTGTCCGGACGCGATCGCCATGAAAAAACGCGCCTTTTTGGGCGCGTTTTTGGGGCAAGCGCTGCCGCTTATTTGCCGGCGGGGCCGCCCAGTTGCGGCAGCACCGATTCGGCACCCAGGTGCAGCAGGCCGGTTTGGGCGTAGATGCCCAGCTTGCTGCGCGTGTCGGTGATGTCCAGGTTGCGCATGGTGAGCTGGCCGATGCGGTCGGCGGGGGTGAAGGGGGCGTTTTCCACTTTTTCCATCGACAGGCGCTCGGGCGCGTAGGTGAGGTTGGGGCTTTCGGTGTTGAGGATGGAGTAGTCGTTGCCGCGGCGCAGCTCCAGCGTGACTTCGCCGGTGATGGCGCGCGCCACCCAGCGCTGGCTCATCTCGCGCAGCATGATGGCCTGCGGGTCGAACCAGCGGCCCTGATACAGCAGGCGGCCCAGGCGCAGGCCGTTGATGCGGTATTGCTCGATGGTGTCTTCGTTGTGAATGCCGGTGACCAGGCGCTCGTAGGCGGCAAACAGCAGGGCCATGCCCGGCGCTTCGTAAATGCCGCGGCTTTTGGCTTCGATGATGCGGTTTTCGATCTGGTCGCTCATGCCCAGGCCGTGGCGGCCGCCGATTTCGTTGGCGCGGAGCATCAGGGCCACGGGGTCGTCAAAGCTCTGGCCGTTCAGCGCCACGGGCTGGCCTTCTTCAAAGCGCACGCGCACCTCTTCGGGCTTGACCTCCACCTCGGGCCGCCAGAAGGCCACGCCCATGATGGGCTGCACGATGCGGATGCCGCTGGAAAGCTCTTCCAGGTCTTTGGCCTCGTGCGTGGCACCGAGCATGTTGCTGTCGGTGCTGTAGGCCTTTTCGGCGCTCATCTTGTAGTCAAAGCCGGCTTTTTGTATGAATTCGGACATTTCCCTGCGCCCGCCCAGCTCGTCGATGAAGCGCTGGTCCAGCCAGGGTTTGTAGATTTGCAGGCCGGGGTTGGCCAGCAGGCCGTAGCGGTAAAAGCGCTCGATGTCGTTGCCCTTGAAGGTGGAGCCGTCGCCCCAGATGTTCACGCCGTCTTCGCGCATGGCGGCGACCAGCATGGTGCCGGTGACGGCGCGGCCCAGCGGCGTGGTGTTGAAGTAGGTGATGCCGGCGGTGCTGATGTGAAAGGCGCCGCATTGCAGGGCGGCGATGCCTTCGTGCGCCAGTTGCAGGCGGCAGTCGATGAGGCGGGCGTTTTCAGCGCCGTATTGCATGGCCTTGCGCGGAATGGCCTCGTAGTCGCTCTCGTCGGGCTGGCCCAGGTTGGCGGTGTAGGCGTAGGGCACGGCACCTTTTTGGCGCATCCACAGCAGGGCGGCGGAAGTATCCAGACCGCCGGAGAAGGCGATGCCGACTTTTTGCCCCACGGGCAGGCTTTGCAAGATGGTGGACATGGGAGAAAGTGCGTGGAAAAAAGTGAAAAAAACGAATCTTAGGGCCTGGGCGGGGGGCAAGAGGGGTGCGGCCGGGATGCGGTTCGGGATGGGCAGCAAGGCGCGCGTCGCCCGAAACCGCGCCCGGGGGCCGGCCGCAGCGGGCGTCTACATTTGCCCGCCTATGCATGAACAGGCCCCTGAATCTTCTTCCCTGCTCGCGCCCGCGCTGGCCGTGATCGGCGCGGTGTCGGCGCTGGCGCTGGGCACGTCGTTTGCCAAGTCGCTGTTTCCGCTCATCGGCGCGCAGGGCACGAGCGCCTTGCGCGTGGGGCTGTCGGCGCTGGCGCTGCTGGCGCTGTGGCGGCCGTGGCGCTGGCCGCTGGCGCGCGCCGATGCAGGCGCGTTGCTGCTGTACGGGCTGGCGCTGGGGGGCATGAACGTCATGTTCTACATGGCCCTGCGCAGCATTCCGTTTGGCGTGGCGGTGGCCATCGAGTTCACCGGCCCGCTGGCCGTGGCCATGTATTACTCGCGCAAGCGGCTGGACTACCTGTGGATTGCGCTGGTCATGCTCGGGCTGGGCCTGCTGCTGCCGCTGGGGCCGGCGGCGGGGCAGGGCGCGCAGGCGCTGGATGTGGCCGGCTACGGCTGGGCGCTGGGTGCGGCGGCGTGCTGGGGGGCCTACATCGTGTTCGGCAAGCGGGCGGGGCACCTGCACGCGGGGCATTCGGTGTCGCTGGGGCTGCTGGCGGCTGCGCTGGTGGCCGTGCCGGTGGGCGTGGCGCACGCGGGCGCGGCGCTGCTGGAGCCGAAAGTGCTGCTGCTGGGGCTGGGCGTGGCCATTGTGTCGAGCACCATTCCGATGTCGCTGGAGATGTATGCGCTCAAGCGCCTGCCGCGCCAGACCTTCGGAATCATGCTGAGCCTGGAGCCGGTGGTGGCCGCGCTGGCCGGCATGCTGGTGCTGGGCGAGATGCTGACGCCGAAGCAATGGCTGGCCATAGGCTGCGTGATGGCGGCTTCGATTGGCAGCATTGCCTCGGCGCGCAAGTAGATCAGTCGCCCTGCCAGTTCTGCCAGCCCTGGCGGGCCAGTTGCCGGCGCAGGGCGGCCTTGTCGGCGCTGCGCTGCGCGCCGGCGCTGCGCTCGTGCCGCCCGGCCGCGCCGGAGGAGCGCCGCGCGGCCAGGGCCAGGGCAATGTGGTTGCGCGGGGCGGTTTTGGCTTTCTTGCTCATGGCGTTTTCTGATTAAAAAAGCGGCAAACGTGCCGCCGCGCCCGTGGATACTGCGAAGGGCGCTATCAAAACAGGAAAAATCTGTGGATAACTTTGCCCCGTGCGGGGCGGGCGGGGAATGAAAAAGGCCCGCTGCAAGGGCGGGCCGGGAAAAGTCGGGCAAGGCGCGGCGGCCTGCCGTCGGGGCTTATTTGATGATTTCGCTGGCTTGCTGGCGCAGCTCGTCAGTCAGGGTCACGCCCTGGTCGGCCGCGCCTTTTTCGTTGAGGGTGAGGGTCATTTTTGCGCCCGTTTCGCTGGCGATGTCGCCGGGTTTTTCGCCCTTGAGGATGCGATCGACCAGCTTGGCGGCCTGGCGGCCCAGGTCGTAATAGCTCATGCCCAGGGCTGCGGCGGCGCCGCGCTGGGCGCTGCCGGGGTCGGAGGCCAGCAGGGGCAGCTTGGCCGTGCGCGCGATGGCCACCATGGTTTCGTAGGAGGAGACGACGTTGTTGTCGGTGGAGCTGTAAACGATGTCCACCTTGCCGATGAGCGACTTGAGCGCGGGGCCGACATCGACGGTGCGCGCAGCGGGCGCTTCGATCAGGCTCATGCCGCGCTGCTCCAGCTCGGTTTTGAGGGCCTTGACGATGATGGTGGAGTTGACCTCGCCGGGGCTGTAGACCATGCCCACGCGCTTGGCGTCGGGGCGCAGCTTGAGCAGCAGATCGACTTGCGGCGGGATGGGCAGGCGGTCGGACACGCCGGTGACGTTGCCGCCGGCCGGGTCCATGCTTTTGACCAGTTTGGCGGCCACGGGGTCGGTCACGGCGGCGTAAACGACGGGAATGCTGCGCGTGGCCGCCGCTGCCGCCTGCGCGCTGGGCGTGGCGATGGCGACGATGGCGTCCACTTTGTCGCCCACGAATTTCTTGGCGATCTGCCCGGCCGTGGCGGTGTTGCCCTGCGCGCTTTGGTAGTTGAGCTTGAGCTTGTCGGGCCCCCAGCCCAGCGCGCGCAGCTCGTCTTCCACGCCCTTGCGGGCGGCGTCCAGCGAGGGGTGTTCGACGATGGCGGTGATGCCCACGGTTTTGACCTGCGCCCAGACGGGCGCGGCCCAGGCGGCGCAGGCCAGGGCCAGTGCGCCCAGCGCGGCGCGGCGGGCGAGGAAGGAAACGTTGCGGGTGGCAGTCATGGCGGGGGTTGGCTTTCTGATCGGGGGAAAGAAAAAGGGAAATCGGTGCGCGCCGCTTCGGGTGGTTAGCGCACCACCTGCATTTGCCCGCGAATTTCGCCGGCGGGCCAGCCGGGCGTGGTCACGCTCACATACCAGGAGCCGTTTTGCAAATCGCGCGCCTGCTGGGGGGTGAGGGTGGCGCGGCCTTCGTAGCTGGGGCCGAAGGGGCCGGGCCAGATGATGGTTTTGGGCGCTACCTGCCCCGGCTGGGCCGGGCCGTAGAAGGCCACGCTGGTGATGGGGCCGCTCAGCCCGCTCCAGCTGGCCTTCCAGCGCAGCAGGCGGGTTTGGGTGTCATACACCGCGTCGATCTGGCCCTGGCCGTTGGTGTGGCTGGCGGGCACGGCCTGCGCGCTGGTGAGCGGGGTGGAAAAAGTCAGCAGGTGCGAGTGCATGTCCGGCTGCGCGGGCTGGACCTGGGGCGGGGCCTGGTATGAGGCCGGATCGGCGCTGCCTTCGGGCGTGAGCGGGGCCAGCTCCTGCGTTTGGGTGTAGCTGGGCTGCACGGGCTGGCTTTGCGGCGTTTCGCCCACGGGCGTTCCCACGGGCTGCACGCCCGCCGGGGCTGCGCCCATGCCGGGCATGCGCACCTGCGTGGGCGCGTAGCGCTCGTTCAAATCCACCGAAGAGCAGGCCGCCAGCAGCGCCGCCAGCGAGCCTGCGGCCAGCGCGCGGCCTGCACGCGGCAGCAAAAGAGGTTGTTGCAAGTTCATGAACGTGTTGCCAATCAAAGTGAAAAACGGGCCGCGCCCGAAATGCGGCGAAAGGCGGCAATGGTAGCGGGCAGGGCGCTTTGGCCCGTGCCCGCCGCCACAATGGCAGCCCTTGTGTTTTTTTGTTTTTTTCCGATCTGCCATGAGCCATCTTGACGACGCCGCTTTTGCCCACTTGCAAAGCTGGCAGGGCCGCAGCCAGACGCTGCACGACACCATCTGCCACGCTCCCCTGCTGGGGCTGGCGGCCACGCTGGATGAGTCGGCCGACGCCGCCAGCGGCCCCTGGGCCGCGCACGCCGCGCTGCCGCCGCTGGCGCACTGGCTGTTTTTTCTGCCGCGCCAGCGCCAAAGCGAGCTGGGGCCGGACGGCCACGCGCGCCGGGGCGGCTTTTTGCCCCCCGTGCCGCTGCCGCGCCGCATGTGGGCGGGCGGGCAGCTTCAGTGGGAAACGGACAACCCCCTGCGCGTGGGCGATGAGGCGCAGCGCACATCCACCATCGCCAGCGTGCAGCGCAAGCGCGGCCGCACGGGCGATCTGGTTTTCGTGCAGGTGCGCCACGACATCGCCAACGCGCGCGGCCACTGCCTGACGGAAACGCACGACATCGTTTACCGCGCCGCCGCCGTGGCCGGCCAGCCTGCATCCGAACCCGCCCCCGAGCCTTTCCAGCCCGCCGCGCCCGCGCATTGGCAGCAAACCGTGTGCGCCGACGATGTGCTTTTGTTTCGCTACTCCGCGCTCACCTTCAACGGCCACCGCATCCACTACGACCGGCGCTACGTCACCGAAGTGGAGGGCTATCCGGGCCTCATCGTGCATGGCCCGCTGATGGCCACCTGGCTCACCCGCCTGGCCTGCCGCCAGGCCGCCCCCGGCGCGCGCATGCGGCGCTTTGCCTTCAGGGCGCTGCGCCCGGTGTTCGATGCCAGCCCCATCACCTTGCACGGCTGCCCGGCCGACCCCGCCGGCCAGAGCCTGGACTTGTGGATCACCAACCCCGCCGGCGCGCTCGTCATGCAGGCAGAGGCCCACATGCAGCCGACCGCCTGAAATCTTCCCCGCCGCAACCCTTTTTCCCCATGACCGCCCACACCTTCCTCTGGCACGACTACGAAACCTGGGGCGCCAACCCGCGCCGCCACCTGCCCGCCCAATTTGCCGCCCAGCGCACCGACGATCAGCTTCAGCCCATAGGCGAGCCGCTGGTCTATTACTGCCGCCCGCCGCTGGACGCCCTGCCCGAGCCTGAAAGCGCCCTCGTCACCGGCCTCACCCCCCAGCTTTGCGCCAGCCGCGGCCTGCCCGAAAGCGAATTTGCCGACCGCATCCACGCCGCCCTGGCCGCGCCCGGCACCATAGGCGTGGGCTACAACAGCATCCGCTTTGACGACGAAGTCACCCGCCACCTGCTCTGGCGCAACCTGCTCGACCCCTACGCGCGCGAATGGCAAAACGGCAACGCCCGCTGGGACTTGCTCGACGTGGCCCGCTGCGCCCACGCCCTGCGCCCGCAGGGCATTCAGTGGCCGCTCGATGATGAGGGCCTGCCCACCTTCCGCCTGGAAAAACTCAGCGCCGCCAACGGGCTGATGCACGAAGCCGCGCACGACGCGCTCTCCGATGTGAACGCCACCATCGCCCTGGCGCGCCTCATCCGCCAGGCCCAGCCGCGCCTGTTCGACTTTTGCCTGGCGCTGCGCGAGAAGAAAAAAGCCGCCCTCGAAATGGGCCTGCCCGCCACCAGCCAGACCGCCCGGCCCTTTTTGCACATCAGCGGCATGTTTGGCGCGGCCCGGGGCAACCTGGCCCTCATGGCCCCGCTGGCCATGCACCCGCACAACCGCAACGAAATCCTGGCCTGGGACTTGATGCACGACCCCGCCGAGCTGGCCGACCTCAGCGCCGAGCAAGTGCGCCAGCGCCTGTTCACCCCCGCCGCCCAGCTGCCCGAAGGCACGCCGCGCCTGCCCGTCAAAAGCGTGCACCTGAACCGCGCCCCCATCGTCATCTCCAGCCTCAAAACCCTGCCCGACGAACGCGCCGCCCACTGGGGCATCGACTACGCGCTGGCCCTGGGCCAGCACCTGCCGCGCCTGCACGCGCTGCCTGACTTGAGCGCGCTGTGGAGCGACGTCTATCAGCGCCCCGCCGCCGGCGACGCAGCGCCCGAAGCGTCCGAAATGCCCGACGTGGACGAAAACCTCTACGGCGGCTTCACCAGCGACGAAGACCGCCGCCGCCTGGCCCGCCTGCGCCTGCTGCCCGCAGCCGAAATCGCCCGCACCCAAACCGGCTTTGACGACCCGCGCCTGCCCGAGCTGGTGTGGCGCTGGCGCGCGCGCAACCACCCCGAAACCCTCACCGCGCCAGAGCGCCAGCGCTGGCAGCAGCACCGCCAGGCGCGCCTTTTGCACGGCGCGGGCCAGCACACCAGCATTCAGAGCTACTTCGAAAAAATCGACGCCCTGGCCGCCGCCCACGAAAGCGACGAACGCGCCCAGGCCCTGCTGGGCGCGCTCTACGAATGGGGCGAGGCCCTGGGCGAAAGCCTGGAAGAAAACTCCTGAAAACAGGCCGCAGGAAGGCAAGGTTATCCACAGATTATTCCTGAATTGATAGCGCCCTGCGCAGTGTTTACGGGCGCTGCGGCTGGTTGGCACAATAATTAAGCAAAATCTTGTATCTGAATGCGAACGGGCGGCGGCCAGTCAGGCCACACACCGCCCGGACATAAAAAAGCCAGCCCGAGGGCTGGCTTTTTTCATGTCAAACGCACTTCAAGCGCACTTCAAACGACTTGGGCGCTTTCAGTTTTTCAGGCGCTTTTCAAGCCTTCTTGCGCACGCGCCTTGCCCGCGCCGCTGCGCCAGCCAGCAGGCCGCCGGTGAGCAGCAGGCCCAGGTACGAGAGCGCAGGCACGGGCGCGACGCCGGGGGCGACATAGGCCGACGATTTCAAAAACCACTCGTTGCCCACCTGGTGCAGCGTGTATTGAAAGCCGCCGCTGATCACCGGTGCGGGCAGGGTGAAGGCAGTGGCCGGGGCCGTGCCGGTTACGCGCGCCACCAGAATGCCGTTGCCGCTTGTGGCTATGCCCGCGCCGGGCAGCGTGGTGACTTCAATCTGCGTGGAACCGGTGACGTTGCCGTTGACCAGCAGCGCATCGGCGTCCAGGCCGATGGCGTGATTGCCGCCGCTGGCCAGGTTCACGTCCAGCTTCAATTTGCTGCCGCTGCCGCCGCCGGCGTAGTTGCCGTTGATGGTGAGCACGTCGCCCGTGGTGGGCGTGGCGTCTTTCAAGTCGATGACGCCGCCGGTGTTTTTCACGCCGTCGGCATGGCTGGCGGTGAGGGTGTGCGATGAGTCCAGGCTCAAGACGGCATCGCCGGTGAGTTCCATCCGGCCCAGCGCGCTGTCGGCGTTCAGCTTCCACTTCGCGGCGGCGCTCATGTTCAGGGTAAAGCGCGCGTTGCTCGCCGCCTTGCCGGTGTAAGCGCCGCCCTGGGCGTTGAAGGTGTAGTTGCCGCCCGTGGCCTGCCACAGCGTTTCGGCGGCGACGGCGGCATGGGCCAGATCGGTGCGGGCGGGGGCGGCGTTGCGCACGTCGAAGGCGATGCTGCCCGGATCGGTGTAGTGGATTTGCAAACCGGCTGCGGCCACCAGCGGCGCGGCGTGCTGGCCGCGAATGCTGACGGCCGCGCCGCTGCTGCCCCTGATTTGCGAGCCTGCGCCCAGGTGGATTTGGCCGGTGTTGAAAAAGCGCAGGCCGATGCCGTCGGCGCTGTCCAGATTCAGCGCGCCGTTGATATGGATGGGGCCGAACACCTGCACGCCCCAGGAATTGGGGCCGCTGATCTGAATCGTGGTGTCGCCGCCGATCACATCGCCATTGGGGTGCGTCTGGCGTATGCCTATGGCGTAGTTGCGGCCGCAATCAGGCTGCCCGTCTCGTCCGAGAACACGCCCATGCGGTGTATGCCGGGGCCGGCCTGCAAATCCACCCGCGTGGTGCCATCGACCCTGATCTGCCCGCCATCCATGGCCATCAGGGCCGCCGTTTCGACCACGCCCGCCTGCGGCACGCTCACATCGCCCTTGAAGTGAATGAGCGAATCGTCGCCATCGGCGCGGATGTGGGCGTAATCCATGGGCCCGATCGAGCTGCCCGTGGTGAAAGTCACGCTCTGGCCGACGGTGAGCGTGCCGCCCGACGTGGCCAGCAGCGCATCGGCGCGGTTCACATAAGTGCCCTGCGTGGCCGTGCAAACGCTGTTTGAAGAGGCCCGCCCCTGCGTGGCGGTATCCGTGCAAGCGCCCCAGGCCACAGGCGCGCCCAGCAGGGCAGCGGCGGCCAAAGCGGGCACGCGCCAGCGCGCAATCTGCGGGGGAAGAAGGCGGCTCTGATCACGGCTCATATTGAAAACCTTTCGCAACAACAAAAGACGCGGATGTTGCCAGCCGCCAGCTGCCGCGCCGCGCTGAAAAGAGGCCGTTTTTTTACTTGCCCCCCCCGCGCCGCGCCGGCTTTGAATGCGCATCGAATGCCCAGGTTATCCACAGATTTTTCCTGAATTGATAGCGCGCTTCGCAGCATGGACAGGAGCTGCGGGCGGATCGCCTGTTTTATAAGCAAAATCTTGTAATGGAATGCAAGCGGGGACGGCCATGAAAAAGCGCGCGGGCCGCTTGCGCCCTGGCCTTGGCGACTTGCCGGTTTCCGCCCGCCCGGGTTTCCGACTTGCCGGTTTTCGATTTCCCGATTTCCGGACGGGCCGCTGGCCCGAAGCGCCGCTTTGGGCTGGCCTGCACGATTGCGGGAAAGGCCCATCAGGCCCCATCAGGCCTCGTATCGCAGGCACTTATCCACAGATTTTTCCTGTTTTGATAGCACGCTTCGCAGCATGGACGGGCGCTGCGGGCGGTTTGCTTATTTGATGGGCAAAAAGGCGCTTCAGCCAAATTCCCGGCCCAGTTCCCGGGCGCGCTGGCAGGCGGCGTGCATGGCGGCGCTGAAGGCGGGGCCAACGCCGCTGGTTTGCATGGCGGTGATGGCGGCGTGGGTGGTGCCGCCGGGGCTGGTGACGCGCTGGCGCAGGGTGGCCGGCGGCTCGCCGCCCTGGGCGGCCAGCGCGCTTGCGCCGCTGAAGGTGGCCACGGCCAGGCGCAGGGCATCGGCGGCGGGCAGGCCCATTTGCTCGCCGGCCTGCTGCATGGCTTCCAGGAAATAAAAAACGTAGGCCGGGCCGGAGCCGGAAAGGGCGGTGACGGCGTCCAGCAGTTCTTCGCGCGGCACCCAGAGAAACTGGCCGGTGGCGCTGGCGGCGCGCTCGGCCAGGGCGCGTTCGTCGGCGGTGACGGCGCTGCCCGCGTACAGCCCGGTCATACCCTGGCCGATGAGGGCGGGGGTGTTGGGCATGGCGCGCACGATGCGGTCGCTGCCCAGCCAGCGGGCCAGGCTGGCAGTGCCGATGCCGGCAGCGACCGACAGGTGCAGCGGGGCGGCGTTTGGCGTTTCAGCCAGGCGCTGCGCAATGGGCGCGGCGGCCTGGGCGAAGACCTGGGGCTTGACGGCCCAGACGATGAGCCGCGCCTGCGCCAGCGCGGCCCGGGCGGCGGGGCTTTGCGCGTCGGGCAGCGCGTGCACGCCCAGGCGCTGGCGCAGGGCATCGGCGGCGCTGGCGGCCGGCTCGATGATGCGGATGCGCTCTGCCTGTGCGCCCTGGCGCAGCAGGCCGGCAGCGATGGCGCTGGCCATGTTGCCGCCGCCGATGAAGACGGTGGGGGGCAGATCGAGGGCGGCGGCGGGGGCTTGGATGTCGGCAGGGGGCATGGGCGGTTTCCTTGGCTAATAAAGAAAAAACCGAGTGTGGCGCAGGGCCGGGCGGCAGGGGGCGGCTCCGGCCGGCCCGGCCCGGCTCTTGGGCGCTGCGATCAGGCGCTGGCGAAGCGGCCCGAGTTGAAGTCGGCAATCGCCTGGGCGATTTCTTCGCGGCTGTTCATCACGAAGGGGCCGTAGCCGACGACCGGCTCGTTAATGGGCTGGCCTGCCAGCACGAGCAGCTTGGCGTTGCCGTTGGCCTCGATACGGATGCCGCTGCCTGCGTGCGAGAGCGTGGCCATTTCGGCGGCGCGCAGCACTTGCTCGCCATTGACGAGCACGGCGCCGGCGAGCACGACGATGAGCGCGCTCCAGCCTTCGGGCTGCGAGAGGTCGGCGCTTTGGCCTGCGGCCAGGCGCACGTCCCATACGTTCATCGGGCTGTAGGTGGCAGCCGGGCCGCGCTGGCCGGCGTATTCGCCCGCGATGACGCGCAGCCGGCCCGCATCGGCCGGTAGCGCGACGGCGGGAATTTGCGCGCTGGCGATGCTTTGGTAGTGCGCCGGGGTCATCTTGTCTTTCTTGGGCAGGTTGACCCAGAGCTGAACCATCTCGAAGGGGCCGCCGGTTTGGCTGTAGCGCTCGGAGTGGAACTCTTCATGCAGGATGCCGCCGCCGGCGGTCATCCACTGCACATCGCCCTTGCCGATGACGCCGCCTGCGCCGGTGCTGTCGCGGTGCTCGACTTCGCCGTCATAGACGATGGTCACGGTTTCAAAGCCCCGGTGCGGGTGCCGCCCCACGCCACGGCGCGCTCCGCTGTTGGGGGCGAATTCGGCGGGGGCGGCGTAGTCCAGCAGCAAAAAGGGGCTGCGCTCGGCCACGCCCGCGCCGTCGTAGCCAAACATGCCGTGCACGGGAAAGCCGTCGCCTACCCAGTGGCGGCCCGGGGCGCGGCGCACATCCAGCACGGTTTTGGCGGTGGTGTTGACAGTGGTGGGAGTCATGAACGCAGTCCTTTCTTTTTTGAAGTGTTCGCCCGGTTTGTGCGGGGCGGATTGAATTGTCTGATGAATACAATGACTGAAAAAGTAGCAAAAAATGCCTACAGTGTTGCAAATTTCAGAACGATGAAAGGAGTGCGAGAGCGTGCTGGAGATCAACGAAGCCTTTGCCGAGAACCTCAACGACTGGGTGTGCTTTGCGGCCGTGGCCGAGCACGGCGGCTTTGCCGCGGCGGGGCGGGCGCTGGATACGCCCAAATCGCGCCTGAGCCGGCGCGTGGCGCTGCTGGAAGAGCGCCTGGGCGTGCGCTTGTTGCAGCGCACGACGCGGCGCTTTGCCGTGACGGAGACGGGCCAGGCTTTTTTGCGCCACTGCCAGGCCATGCTGGCCGAGGTGCAGGCGGGGCGGGCGCTGGCGCAGGGGCAGGCGGCGCAGCCGGGCGGGCGCGTGCGCCTGGCCTGCCCGCCCGCGCTGCTGCAAGCCGGGGTGGGGCAGATGCTGGCGCGCGCGCTCAAGGCCTGGCCGCTGATCGAATTGCAGGTGCTGGCCGGCAACGGCGCGGTGGATGTGTGGGAAGGCGGGGTGGATCTGGCCCTGCGCGTGCGCCCGGCGCAGGCGGCGCTGCCGGCCGATGAAATCGTGCGCACGCTGGCGATCAGCCCGCATGTGCTGGTGGCCGCGCCGCAATTGCTGGCCCATGCCGCGCCGCCGGCTGCGCCGCAGGACGTGCTGGCGCTGCCCACGCTGGGCCTGGGGCCGCAGGCCGATGAGGCGCTGTGGACGCTGCGCCCGCCCGAAGCAGAGGCGGGCCGGGGCCGGAGCGCAGAGCCGGTGGCGCTGGCGCATCGCCCGCGCTTGCAGGTCAACGACATGGCCGCGCTGCTGTGCGCCGCGCTGGCGGGCGTGGGCTGCGCCGTGCTGCCGCGCATGCTGGCGCACGAGGCGCTGGCCGACGGGCGCTTGCAGCAATTGCTGCCCGATTGGCAATTGCCCGCCTGGTCGGTGCAGGCAGCCTTTGCCACGCGGCGCGGCATGCGCGCAGCCGTGCGGCAGGTGATAGACGAGCTGGCAGGCGGCTTTGAAGAACTCATCGCCCGGGGCCAATGCCTGCCGGCGGGGCCGACGACCCATCAGCTTCGGCCTGTGTGAAGGCCATACGTCTCCAGCCGCGCCCTACACCAGAGAGGAAACAGGGCGATCAGCTTTCGCTTGGTATTTCTTCGCCCTGCATTTCGTCCAGCATCTTGCGGGCGTGCCAGGCGGAGAAGTAGGCGTGGAGACGCTCGCACAATTGTTGTGTGCTCATCCCTCTGGGGTCGAATCTTTGCAGGGTGACGCTACGTTTCTTTGCGCAGATTCGTACCCGCCTTTTGCTGTTGCGGGCCGACTCGGGCAGGCGGGCCTCGGGCGTGAGGATGAAGGTGGGTTCAAAGATGCCGAGCCGCGATTGGAGCCTGACGTCGTCGATGTCGCCCCACCCAAGGGGCGCGCGCAGACCGGACACGTACAGGGCCTCGGGCGTAAGGGTCATGATTTCGGCTTGCGAGCGTCGCCATGTGCGCCAGGCCAGGGCGGCAAATGCCACGCAGGCGGCAAGAACGATGGCCATGCCCCATGACCAGCTCATGCTTTTGACGCCATCCGCCACTTGACGCAGAAAGATGGCGCCGGCGCCCAGCGCGGCGAGCGCGTAAAGCCACAGAACGATGCGGCTTTCGTACACGGTGACATGGCCTTGCGCCTGCTGGCTGATTTCGGTGAGTTCGCGGCGCATGCGCTCGTTGTTGTCGGCCGCGACGGCCTTGAAGTCGGCCAGTAGCTGGCGCTGCACGGCGTCGTAGTCGGCAAAGAGCGAGTACGCCCACGGCAGGGTGTCGGCGTCGGGCGCGGTCAGCGCGGGCATGGTTGGCAGGCCCAGCGCGCGCAGGCGCTCCAGCGTGGGCGGGTGGGTGTCGTAAGGGTGGCTGGTGGCGGCTTCGGCGTCCAGGTCAGGCGCTTGCAGCGGGCGGGCCTGCACGTCGGCCAGCAGCATGGCGATGAGGTCCTGCCCTGCCTGGGCGGGGCGGCGGGCGATGGCGTCCAGGCGTTCGTGCACGAGCGGCTCCAGGGCGCTGACGTGCACCAGTGCACGGGCGGCTGTTTCGGCGCTGGTGATGCGGGCGCTGACGGCGTCGGCTTGCAGCTCGCGCACGCGGTCCCAGTGGCTGACAGCGCCATGAAAGCTCTCCAGCAGGTAAAGGCCGAAGACGGCGGCGGGAATGCTGCCCAGAGCGGCTTGATCCTCGTCGTCGCCAACCACGCTGTGCAGGGCGTGTTCCATGCTGGCGTAAAGGGGCAAAAAGCGCATGCTGTAGGCGCTGTCTTCGCCCAGAAAGTGCCCCAGCTCATGGGCGACGATGGCGTCGGTTTCATCACGCCGCAGCAGGCACAGGTAGGGGAGCGGCAGGTGCAGCGTGCGGCCCGTGAGCAACTGGGCGGCGGGCATGGCGCGCAAGCTGGCGCTGGTGACGTAAAAGCTCTCGCTCACGCCCAGCACGATGTTGTCGGGCGGCTCGGTGCCCACGCGGGCGGCCAGTTCGCGCGCGTAGCGCCACAGACCGGGCGCCTGCTCGGGCGCAAGGGGCAGGCCCAGTATTTCGTCCGGTTCGGTTTGCTGCGGCATGGGGCGGCGCAGCCGCCACAGCGCCGCGCCTGCGCTCCACGCAATGGATGCGGTGATGAGCGCGCCCGTTTGCGTCATGACAAGCAGCGCCAGAAATGCCAGCAAGACGAGCGCCAGCAGCAAACCCAGGTAGCGCGGCAGGCCCGCGTGCCAGCGCGAAAAGGCGGTCAGCAATTCATCGCGCGAGTGCATGGCGCGCCGGCCTGCGCGGCGCACGGCCCAGATGCCGAAGCCACCCCACAAGGCGGCGGCCAGTCCCGCCACGGCTGCCACCCACGCGGCGGCAAGCTGCACGGGGCGCTGTGCGCCGCCGCCGGTGTGGTGACTGATCGCCCATGCGCCAATCAGGGCGGCAGCCAGCGGCGGCAGCGCCATCCACAGCAGTACGCGAACGATGCCGGGCAAACGGTTGAACAAGTTGAACATGGGGTTTTTCCCGAATCAGCAGAGGCGTCTGGCGCTTGCCGTGAAATCGCTGGGCAACTGGCGCTGCACGGCGTCGGCATCGGTGTCGCCTGGCGCGATCGGCGCGGACGCCGTTTCCATGTCCGGCACGCGCAGGCGTTCCACGGCGCATGGCGGGGTTGCTGGCTTGGTTTGGGGATGGGTTTTTATTGGCTCTCAGAGGCTCTCAAACACCTCGCCTGCGGTGGCGATGGCGCTCTGCATATTCTGCGCGCCAAGGGCGGCGCGGGTGACGGCTTCGAGCGCCTCGGGGTGGCCGTGGCCAAGAATCATCGCCCCAGGAGCCGATGTGGTCGATATAGCGCTGGCCCTGCCCATTTCACATATACATACCCTCGACGCGGCGGATGAAAGCGGGCGTGCCGCCGACGGCCTTGAAGGCGCGTACGAGAGAGTGGACGCCGCCGGGAACGCTGCGCTGCGTGCGCTGGAAAAGTTGCTCATTGGCGCTCATGGCTGGAGATCGCAAAAAAACGGGGAAGGGAAACCGGGCGCAATTGCTCCTGATGCTCCTGATGCTCCTGACTGCGAATCCGTTGCCGATCCTGCCCCAGGGCGGCGGCGACCGACCCCCGGCGCTAGACTCGCGCCCGCCATGTTCGACCGCACCCGTTCCTACGCCCGGGCCATCCTGGAGCGCGACCCCGCCGCCCGCAGCGTGTGGGATGTGCTGTTTTCCTATCCCGGCTTTCACGCGCTCATGCTGCACCGCGTGGCCCACTGGCTGTGGCAGCGCGGCTGGCTGTGGCTGGCGCGCTGGATTTCGCACTGGGGGCGCTGGCTCACGGGCATCGAAATTCACCCCGGCGCGACCATAGGCGAGCGCGTGTTCATCGATCACGGCATGGGCGTGGTCATCGGCGAAACGGCCGAAATCGGCGACGACTGCACCATCTATCAGGGCGTGACGCTGGGCGGCACCTCGCTGGACAAGGGCAAAAAGCGCCATCCCACGCTGGGCAAGGGCGTGGTGGTGGGGGCCAATTCGCAGGTGCTGGGCAGCTTTACCGTGGGCGACGGTGCCAAGATCGGCTCGGCCGCCGTGGTGACCAAGCCGGTTCCCGCCGGGGCCACGGCCGTGGGCAACCCGGCGCGCATCATCCAGCCCGGCGACGCCCGGCGGCGCGAGCAGGCCGCCGCGCAAATGGGCTTTTCGGCCTACGGCGTTACGCAAAGCGATGACCCCGTCAGCCTGGCGCTGCGCGGCTTGATCGACGGCACCGCCACGCAGGGCCAGCAAATCGCCCTGCTGTGGCAGGCCGTGGAAAAACTGGCCTGCCAGATCGACCCCGACTGCGTGCCCGCGCAGGCCGAGCGCGAAAGCCACTTCGAGGCCGACAGGCTCAACGACTTGGTGGGCAAATGAGGCCCGGCCGCCCGCCCTTTGCTCATTTTTTTGTAGCTGCCGGCGCAGTATTTACGGGCCTTGCGGCCGCTTTGGCCGTTTGGGCAGGCCCGAAGGAAGCGGCATGAGCGCGCCCGCCCTGGCCTTCGAGGGCGTGAGCAAGCGCTACGGCCAGGGCCCGCAGGCGCTCGATGACGTCAGCCTGGAAGTGCCCGCAGGCAGCGTGACCGGCCTGCTGGGGCCCAACGGCGCGGGCAAGACCACGCTCATCAGCATCCTGGCCGGACTGGCGCGGCCCAGCGCCGGCCGCGCGTGCGTGCTGGGCGTGGATGTGCAGCGCCAGCCGCTCAAGGCCCGCCGCCTGCTGGGCGTGGTGCCGCAGGAGCTTTCCAGCGACCCCTTTTTCACCGTGCGCGAGGCGCTGCGCCTGCAATCGGGCTACTTCGGCCTGCGCCGCAACGATGGCTGGATCGACGAGCTGCTGCATAACCTGGGCTTGGCCGACAAGGCCGACTCTCTGCCGCGCCAACTCTCGGGCGGCATGAAGCGCCGCCTCATGGTGGCGCAGGCGCTGGTGCACCGCCCCCCCGTCATCGTGCTGGATGAGCCGACTGCCGGCGTGGATGTGGACTTGCGCCAGAGCCTGTGGCAGTTCATCACCCGCCTCAACCGCGAGGGCCACACCATCTTGCTGACCACGCACTATCTGGAAGAAGCGCAGGCCCTGGCCGACCGCATCGCCATGCTGCGCCGTGGCCGTCTGGTGGCCCTGGCCGGCACGGCCGAGCTGCTGGCCGCAGCTTCGGGCGGCGCGCTGGCCTTCAGCGTGGCCGCCGACACGGCGAACTGGCCCGAGAGCCTGCCCGCCGCCCTGCGGCCCGCCGCGCGCGTGACGGGCCACTCGGTGCAGCTTCCCGTGCAGGGCGCGCTCGACGTGGAGCAGGCCCTGACCGCCCTGCGCCTGGCCGGCCTGGCGGTGGAAAACGTGCAGGTGCGCCGGGCCGATCTGGAAGACGTGTTTTTGCGCGTGATGGCCGATGCGGCCGATGGCGCTGATGCCGCCCCGGCGGAAAGGGCCGCGTCATGACAGGCTGGCAGGCCCTGCTCTACAAGGAAGTACTGCGCTTTTGGAAAGTGGGCCTGCAAACCGTGGCCGTGCCCGTGTTTTCGGCCCTGCTGTATCTGCTCATCTTCGGCCAGGTGTTGCAAGAGCATGTGCAGCCGCGCCCCGGCGTGTCCTACATCGCCTTTTTGGCCCCCGGGCTGGTGATGATGAGCGTGCTGCAAAGCGCCTTTGCCAATAGCTCTTCCAGCCTGATTCAAAACAAGATCACCGGCGGGCTGGTGTTTTTGCAGCTTGCGCCCATTTCGCCCCTGGGCTGGTTTGCCGCCTACGTGGGCGCGGCCGTGCTGCGCGCGCTGGCCGTGGGCGCGGGGGTGGGCCTGGCCGCCTGGCTGTTTGCCCCCTTCAGTCTGGCGCAGCCGCTGTGGGCGCTGGCCTTTGCCCTGTGCGGCGCGGCGATGATGGGCGCGCTGGGCCTGATCGCCGGGCTGTGGGCCGAAAAATTCGATCAGATGGCCGCCTTCCAGAGCTTTTTCATCATGCCGCTGACCATGCTCGGCGGCGTTTTCTATTCTGTGCACAGCCTGCCCGCGCCCTGGCGGCAAATCAGCCGCATGAATCCGTTTTTCTACATGATCGACGGCTTTCGCCACGGCCTGATCGGCGCAGGCGAAGTCGCGCCCTGGCTGGGCCTGGGCGTGACTGCCGCCGCTGCCGCTGCATGCGGCCTGCTGGCGCTGGCGCTGCTGCGCTCGGGCTACAAGCTGCGCAGTTGAAGGCGCGTTTTTTCCACCCTGCTTTTTTTCTCCAAGACCAAGGAAGACTTTCCCATGATGGACGCTGAAGACATCAAATCCCACATCGCCGCCGGCCTGCCCTGCGAAGTGCTGCACGTGGAGGGCGACGGGCGGCACTGGTTTGCCACCATCGTCTCGCCCGCCTTCGAGGGCAAGCGCCTCATCCAGCGCCACCAGCAGGTGTACGCCACCCTGGGCGATCAGCTTCGCAGCGAGGCGCTGCACGCCCTGTCCATGAAAACCTTCACCCCCGCCGAATGGGCCGCCCGCGGCGGGCAGGCGGACTGAAAACCCGCCCCCGCCTTTTTCAATAGGGCGCTCCGCTATCAAAGCAAGAGCACCCCACGCAGCATCCACGGGCCTTTTGGCCCGTTTTTGTTTTGCATCGGGGTTTGCGAGGGGCTTGCCTCGGGGGGGGGGGAAGGGATACTGGCGGCGCTTGTTTCAGGCGTTTTCACTTGCAAAAGGAGATCACCATGCCGCTTGGCTGTCCCGCATCTGTTTTTTCAAGCGCCGCTGGCCGCGCCCGCTTTTTTCCGCGCCCTGGCTGGGCGTTGTCCGCGCTGCTGGCGGCGGCGCTGGCCGCTTGCGGGGGCAGCGATGGGGGCGATGCGCCGGCTCCCACGCCTACTCCTCCACCCGCCCCGTCCACCCCGCCCGCTTCGCCTTTGCCCACGCCCCAGCCTGCCGAGTGGCCGCTGCCGCAAGTCACGGGCGGGCAGGCCGCGCTGCTGGCCGGTTCGCTGCAAAGCGATACCAAGGCCGCCTGCGGGCGGGTGGATGCGGCCGATCCGCTGCAAAGCCGCTTTGGCTCCACCACGCACGCCATGATCGTGGGCGCAGACGGGGCGGTGTATCTGACCGACCGGGCCTGCTGGAAAGACAGGGACAAGGTGCCCGATGTGGTGCGCAAGATTGCCCCGGATGGGCGGGTGAGCACGGTTGCCACGGGGGCATTCGAGGAAAGGTCGGGGCGCTTGCAAAGCTTCATACGGCCAGCCGGTTTGGCGCTGGGGGCCGATGGCGCGCTGTATGTGAGCGATGCCGGCAGGTATGGCGGTGTGGATCAGGAAGGGTCTTGCCCGGGCGTGACCAGCTTTGCAGCGGGATATCCGCGCCCCTCTCCCGGTTTTTCGGGGGGTGTGTGGCGCGTGCCTCCGGGCGGCGCGCCGCAGGCCCTGGCGGGCGTTGTGCGTCAGGGGTGCGTTTTGGCGGCAGAGGAGGACGATGGCGTGGGTGTGGTTGCCAGTTTCTGCTCGCCGGGGGCGCTGGCCTTTGATGCCCAGGGCCGCCTGAATGTGATTGACCACCACCGCAGCACATCAAGGCAAACCGCCTTGCGCGTGCTGGAGCCTGTATCTGGCGCTGCTGCCGAAGATGTGGCGGTTCGCGTGCGCAGCCGGGTGCGTGGCGATTACGGCCCTCACATGGTGAGCGACCGCAACGGGCGCATTTACCTGGCGGACAAGGGCTGCGGCGCGTCGCCCGGCCAGCTCATCGCAGCCGATGACTTGAGCGTGGCCGCCACGCAGGTGCCCAACACTACCTTGCTGGCCATCGACAGCCGGGGCCGGGTGTATTCGGCTTCTTCCGAAGCGCGCAGGGAAAGGAGGATGTCGGTGATCTACCGCAGCGAGCGCATGGGCGGCGAATTCGTGCCCGTGGCCACCGGCGTGCCCGAGCTGCACGCCCTGGCGGTGGGGCCGGATGACGCGCTCTACCTCAAAGCCGGGCACGCGGTGATCCGCATCCGCTTCGATTGAGCGGCGGCGGGCGCCTTTCAGGTGTTGGAAACGCGTATGCCCGGGAAGCGGCTGGAGTAGTCCTTGGCCTGGGCGGCGATTTTCACGGCCAGCCGCCGGGCGATGGCGCGGTAGGTTTCGGCCTCGGCGCTGTCCGGGGCGGCGATGACGGTGGGGCAGCCGCTGTCGGCCTGCTCGCGTATGTGCAGCGCCAGCGGCAGGCCGCCCAGGTAGTCCACGCCATATTCGGCCGCCATGCGCTGGCCGCCGCCCGCGCCGAAGATGTGTTCCTCGTGCCCGCACTGCGTGCAGCGGTGCATGGCCATGTTTTCCACCACACCCAGAATGGGCACGCCCACTTTCTCGAACATGGCGATGCCCCGGCGCGCGTCGATCAAGGCGATGTCCTGCGGCGTGGTGACGATGACTGCGCCGGTCACGGGCGCGCGCTGGCTGATGGAAAGCTGCACATCGCCCGTGCCGGGGGGCATGTCCACGATCAGGTAGTCCACGTCGTGCCAGGCGGTCTGGCGCATGAGCTGATCGAGCGCCTGCGTAACCATGGGGCCGCGCCAGATCATGGCCTGCCCGTCAGACACCATCATGCCGATGGAGATCACCTGCACGCCATGCGCCATCACCGGCTGCATCATCTTGCCGTTGTGCTCGGGCTGGCCGCGCGCGCCCATCATCACGGGCTGGCTGGGGCCGTAGATGTCGGCGTCCAGCATGCCCACCGTTGCGCCCTCGGCCGCCAGCGCCAGCGCCAGATTGGCCGCCGTGGTGCTCTTGCCCACGCCGCCCTTGCCGGAAGCCACGGCGATCATGTTTTTCACGCCCGGCAGCAGCGGCACGCCGCGCTGCACGCTGTGGGCGATGATTTTGAAATCCACATTCGCCGTGGCCTGCTGCACGCCGGGCACGCTGCGGGCGGCGTCTTCCAGCATTTGGCGGATGGGGGCGATCTGGCTGCGCGCGGGGTAGCCCAGCGTCACGTCAAAGCTCACGCTGGCGCCTTGCGCGCGCAGGTTTTTCAGCAGCTTGGTGGAAACGAAATCCTTGCCCGTGTTCGGGTCGATCACGCCTTGCAGCGCGGCCATCAGGGCGGCCTGGTCCATGCTCATGGGAAGTGTCCTTGCGGGAGTTGTTTCAATGGGCGCGGCAGTCTATCCGTGAGGGGTGAAACCCTAAAATCAGTGGCTTTTCTTCAACTGTCTGCAAATACAGCCATGAACCCGCGCCGCATATTCGTCACCACCGCCTTGCCGTATGCCAATGGCACGTTTCACATCGGCCACATCATGGAATACATCCAGGCCGATATCTGGGTGCGCACGCAACGCATGCTGGGCCATCAGGTGGATTTCGTGGGCGCGGACGACGCGCACGGCGCGCCCATCATGATTGCCGCCGAAAAGGCCGGAAAAACCCCGCAGCAATTCGTGGCCGATATTGCAGCGGGCCGCAAACAGTATCTGGACGGCTTTCTCATCCGCTACGACAACTGGCACAGCACCGACAGCGCCGAAAACATTGAATTATCCCGGGCCATTTACAAGGATCTGAAAGCCGCCGGCTTGATTGAAGTGCGCGCCATCGAGCAGTTTTTCGACCCGCAAAAAGGCATGTTTCTGCCCGACCGGTATATCAAGGGCGAATGCCCCAAATGCCACGCGCCCGACCAGTATGGCGACAACTGCGAAGTCTGCGGCGCCGTTTATGCGCCCACCGACCTGGGCCATCCCTATTCGGCGCTCACCGGCGCAAAGCCCGAATTGCGCAGCAGCGAGCATTTCTTCTTCCGCCTCTCGGACGCGCGCTGCGTGCAATACCTGCAAGACTGGACGCAAAACGGCCGTCTCCAGCCCGAAGTGGCCAACAAGGCGCGCGAATGGTTTGCCGAAGACGAAAACGGCAAGCCCAAACTGGGCGACTGGGACGTCAGCCGCGACGCGCCCTATTTCGGCATTGAAATACCGGATGCGCCCGGAAAATACTTTTACGTGTGGCTGGACGCGCCCGTGGGTTATCTGGCCAGCCTGAAAAACCTGCTGGAAAAGCGCGGCGAAAGCTACGACGAATACATGAAAAACCCCGGCCTGGAGCAGGTGCATTTCATCGGGAAAGACATCATTACTTTCCACACCCTTTTCTGGCCCGCCATGCTGCATTTTTCAGGGCGGAAAGCGCCGGATAATGTATTCGTTCACGGCTTTCTCACCGTCAATAACGGCGAGAAAATGAGCAAAAGCCGTGGCACCGGGCTGGATCCGCTCAAATACCTGAACCTGGGCATGAATGCCGAATGGCTGCGCTATTACCTGGCGGCCAAGCTTTCGGCGCGCAATGAAGATATTGATTTCAATGCCGAAGATTTCATGCTGCGCGTCAATGCCGATTTGATTGGCAAATACATCAACATCGCCAGCCGCGCCGCCGGCTTCATCACCAAACGCTTTGACGGCCGGCTGGGCGAAGTCTCGGCAGATGGCGACGCCCTGCTGTGCCACCTGCAAGATGCGGCCCCTGCCATCACCGCGCTGCTGGCCGGGCGCGAATACGGCAAGGCCGTGCGCGAAATCATGGCCCTGGCCGACCGCGTGAACGAATACGTCGATCAGAACAAGCCCTGGGAGCTGGCCAAGCAGCCTGGCATGCAAGGCCGCCTGCACGACGTGTGCACCACCTGCATTCAGGCGTTTCGCCTGCTCACCATCTTGCTCGCGCCCGTGCTGCCGCGCCTGGCCGAAAGCGTGGGCCAGTGGCTGCATGCCCCCTTTGACCGCTTTGCCGCCGCCCGCCAGCGCCTGCCCGCCGGCCACGCCATCGGCGAATACAGGCACCTCATGCAGCGCGTGGAAGCCGGGCAGCTCCAGGCGCTTTTCGCGCCCGCCGAACCGGCCCAAGAGCCGCCTGCCGAGTCCGCCCAGGCGGCCAGCGCGGCCAGCGCGGACGGCGGCGCGCCGGGCGGCGAGCCGGTGGCCGAAGTCATCACCATTGACGATTTCGCCAAAATCGACCTTCGCATTGCCCGCATCGTGGACTGCGAAGCCGTGCAAGGCAGCAAAAAGCTGTTGCGCCTGACGCTGGATGCGGGCGAAGGACGCACCCGCAACGTCTTCAGCGGCATCGCCAGCGCCTACAAGCCCGAAGACCTCAAGGGCAAGCTCACCGTCATGGTGGCCAACCTTGCGCCGCGCAAGATGAAATTCGGCGTGAGCGAAGGCATGGTGCTGGCCGCCAGCCATGCCGATGAAAAAGCGCATCCGGGCATCTACATCCTGGAGCCCTGGCCGGGCGCGCAGCCGGGCATGCGGGTGGGATAACACCTAAGTTTTTCAGGCGCTACCGCTCTTAGCATCGATTTCCGCGCCACATCCGGGGCCTGCCCACCTGGGGCCGGGCTTTCTGCAATGGCGGCGGGGCGGCTTGCCTAAGGGCGTGTGTTCTTTGTCTGCACGCCGGCTGCGCAGCCGCTGCCTTCCTCTCTTTTTTGCAAAGGACACATCATGAAAAAGAAACTGCTGGCACTCGCTGCCGTCTCCCTGCTGGCCGCTCCCGCCTGGGCGCAACCGGCCGACACGCTGGAAAAAGTCAAGGCCAGCGGCGAAATCAGCCTGGGCGTGCGCGACTCCTCCGGCCTGGGCTTCACCCTGGGCGGCGGCAAATACGTGGGCTTTCACACCGAAATGGCCGAGCGCATCATCGATGACCTGGGCAAGCACGTGGGCAAGGCGCTGAAGATCAACTACCAGGTCATCACCTCGCAAAACCGCATTCCGCTGATGCAAAACGGCACTATCGACTTCGAGTGCGGCTCCACCACCAACAGCAAGGCGCGCCAAAAGGATGTGGACTTTGCCGTGACCACTTATGTGGAAGAAGTGCGCATGGCCGTCAAGGCCGACTCGAACATCGCCAGCGTGGCCGATCTGAACGGCAAAACCGTGGCCACCACCACCGGCACCACCAGCGTGCAGCATTTGCGCCGCCACGAGCGCGGGGCCAAGATCAACTTCAAGGAAGTGATGGGCAAGGACCACGCCGACAGCTTTTTGCTGCTGGAGTCGGGCCGCGCCGATGCCTTCGTGATGGATGCCTCCATCCTGGCCAAGAACATCTCCACGTCCAAAAACCCGGCCGGCTACAAGATCGTGGGCGAAGTGCTCTCGGTCGAGCCGATTGCCTGCATGCTGCGCAAGGGCGATGACAAGCTGCGCGCGGCCATCGACGCATCCATCAAGCGCCAGATTGCCGACGGCTCGCTGCAAAAGCTGTATGACAAATGGTTCATGCAGCCCATTCCGCCCAACAACGTGGCGCTGAACATGCCCCTGTCCGAAAGCACCAGGGCCGCCTGGGAGCACCCCAACAACAAGCCCATGGAGGACTACGGCAAGAAGTAAAGCGCCGCCTGGCCAGACGCGCGGCCTGCCCGAGTGCCGCCGTTTGCGCTGAAACAGGCGTTTGCCGCCCGCTGCACAGGCCTTTTTGCAGCGGGCGTTTTTCTTCCGGGCCTCCACAGTTAAAGAACGAATAAAGCGATGAATCTGCAATGGTCGGTGTTCTGCCAGGACACCCTCACGAACGAAGAAGTGCCCGGCTGCCTAGGCGATGGCGGCGAGGTCGTCACCTATCTGGACTGGATGTTCAGCGCCTGGGGCTGGACGGTGTCCATCTCGCTGAGCGCGCTGGCGCTGGCGCTGCTGGTGGGCGCGGTCATCGGCGTGGTGCGCACGCTGCCCGATCGGCCCTGGCTGGTGCGGCTGGGCAATGCCTGGGTGGAGCTGTTTCGCAACATTCCGCTGCTGGTGCAGATTTTTCTCTGGTACTACGTCGTGCCCGTGCTGCTGCCCTTCATGCAGGGCGTGCCCTCCTTCGTGCTGGCCGTGCTGGCGCTGGGGCTGTTCACCTCGGCGCGCTTTGCCGAGCAGTTGCGCTCGGGCATACAGGCGCTGCCGCGCGGCCAGCGCATGGCCGGCATGGCGCTGGGCATGACCACGCCGCAGTACTACCGCTATGTGCTGCTGCCCATGGCCTTTCGCATCATCATGCCGCCGCTGACCAGCGAGTCCATGAACATCTTCAAAAACTCCTCCGTGGCCTTTGCCGTTTCCGTGGCCGAACTCACCCAGTTCGCCATGCAGGCCGGCGAGGAAACGGCGCGACCCATAGAGGTCTATCTGGCCGTGACCGCGCTCTACATCATCTCGGCGCTGTGCATCAACCGCCTGCTGGTGTTCATCGAGAAGAAAACCCGCGTGCCCGGCCTGATCGCCGCAGGCGGGCGCTGAAAAAGGGGGGCGCGCCATGCTCAATCTGGACTTTTCCTTCGTCACCTACGCCCTGCTGCAAGACTTCATCTTCAAGGGCCTGCGCTTCAGCCTCTTGCTCACCGCCGTAGCCACGCTGGGCGGCATTCTGTTTGGCACCGTGCTGGCGCTCATGCGCCTGTCGGGCGCGCGGTGGCTGCAGTGGCCCGCCGCGCTTTATGTCAACGGCATGCGCAGCATTCCGCTGGTCATGGTCATCCTGTGGTTTTATCTGCTCGTGCCCATGCTCACCGGGCGGCCCATAGGGGCCGAATACTCGGCCATGCTCACCTTCATCGCGTTCGAGGCCGCCTACTTCAGCGAAATCATGCGCGCCGGCATCCAGTCCATCCCGCGCGGGCAGGTCTTTGCCGGGCAGGCTCTGGGCATGACTTATCTGCAAAACATGCGCCTGGTCGTGCTGCCGCAGGCCTTTCGCAACATGCTGCCCGTGCTGCTGACGCAAACCATCATCTTGTTTCAGGACACCTCGCTGGTTTACGCCATAGGCGCCTATGACCTAATGAAAGGCTTTGATCTGGCAGGAAAAAACCTGGGCCGCACGGTGGAAACCTACCTGCTGGCCGCGCTCTTTTACTTCGCCATCTGCTACAGCCTCTCCTGGCTGGTCAAACGCCTGCACGCGCGCGTGGCCATCATTCGCTGAGGCAGATACGCCCAACCTCCTTCATTTCATGCAACCCACAAGCCAACCGAAGAAAGCCGCAGCAACATGAGCGAACCGATGATCCAGATAGAAAACGTCTCCAAGTGGTATGGCCCCGTGCAGGTGCTGAGCAACTGCTCGGTGAACATCGCCCGGGGCGATGTGGCCGTGGTGTGCGGGCCTTCCGGCTCGGGCAAGTCCACGCTCATCAAAACCGTCAACGGCCTGGAGCCGGTGCAGCAGGGCCGCATCGTGGTCGACGGCACCGAAGTCACCAGCGCCGTCACCCACCTGCCCAGGCTGCGCAGCCGCGTGGGCATGGTGTTTCAGCACTTCGAGCTGTTTCCCCATCTGTCGGTCACGGAAAACCTCACCCTCGCGCAAGTGAAGGTGCTGGGCCGCAGCCTGGACGAAGCCAAAGCGCGCGGGCTGAAGATGCTCGACCGCGTGGGCCTGATGGCGCACAAGGACAAATACCCCGGCCAGCTCTCGGGCGGCCAGCAGCAGCGCGTGGCCATTGCGCGGGCGCTGAGCATGGACCCGGTGGTCATGCTGTTTGACGAGCCGACCTCGGCGCTGGACCCCGAAATGGTGGGCGAGGTGCTGGATGTGATGGTCAGCCTGGCCAAAGAGGGCATGACCATGATGGTCGTCACGCACGAAATGGGCTTTGCCCGCAAGGTCGCCAGCCGGGTGATCTTCATCGACGTGGGCGGCCACATCCTGGAAGACTGCTCCAAGGAAGAGTTCTTCGGCAACCCCGAAGCGCGCCAGCCGCGCACCAAGGACTTCCTGGGCAAAATCCTGAACCACTGATTGCCTAAAAATCAGGCGAGATGCCCGCAGCGCCCGTAAATGCTGCGAAGCGTGCTATCAATTCAGGAAAAATCTGTGGATAACTCGCAAAAAAGCCCGGCTTCCCGAGGCGGGATGCCGGGCTTGGGCGGGCGGATTCTTTGGGGGCCGGTTCAGGGCCGGGCCGGGTAGTCGGTGTAGCCCTGGTCTGCGCCGCCGAACATGGTGGCGCGGTCGGGCGCGTTCAGCGGTGCGTCGAGGGCGAAGCGCCGGGGCAAATCGGGGTTGGCCAGGAAGGCGCTGCCGTAGGCGATGAGTTGCGCGCGGCCCTTTTGCAACTCGGCCTCGCCGCTGGCGCGCCCGTAGCCCGTGCCGGCGACCAGGGGCTTGCAAAAGATGGAACTGCTGGACGACATGGCGCTGTTTGTGGCAGTGGTGCGCGCCGGGGGCTTTGGCAAGGCGGCGGCGCGGCTGGGGCTGCTTTTGCTTCACCGCAGCACGCGGCGCGTGGAAATGACCGAGGCCGGGCGGCTGTATTACGAGCGCGCCTGGCGCATCGTGCAAGAGGCGCGCCTGGCGCATGAGGAGCTGGGGCAAATGCGGGCGCAGCCGGCCGGCGTGCTGCGCGTGGCCGCGCCCGTGGACTTGGCGCAAACGGCGCTGGCGCCGCTGCTGCCCGGCTTCATGCAGCGGCACCCGCACATTGAGCTGCACTTGCACCTGTCGGCGCGCCGGGTCGATCGGGCCGGCGAGGGCTTTGACGTGGCCCTGCGCATGGGCCAATTGCCCGATTCCCCCCTGGTGGCCCGCCTGCTGGCGCGCTTGGGCGGCGGGCTGTATGCCGCGCCGCACTACCTGGCCGCGCACGGGCAGCCGCGCACGCCGCAAGAGCTGGCGCAGCACGAATGCCTGCTGTTTCAAACCGCCGCCGCTGCCGAAGCGGGCCGCTGGGCGCTGCACCGGGGCGCGCAGCAGGCGCTGGTGGCCGTGCGCGGCCGGGTGACGGGCGACAACATCGGCCTGATCGTGCGCCTGGCCGCAGCGGGCCTGGGCGTGGCGGCCCTGCCCGACTTGCTGGCGCAGCCCGAAGTGGCCACGGGCCGATTGCAAAAAGTGCTGCCCCAGTGGCAAACGCCCGAGCAGCCGCTGCACGCGCTCACCGCCACGCGCCTGCTGCCGGCCAAAACGCGGGCGTGGCTGGATTTCCTGAAAGCCCACCTGCCCGGCGCGCTGCCCGAAAACGAAGCGCGCAGCCAGGCCGAACCAAACGCGCCCCCCGGCCCGGGCTAATCCGCATTGAGCGCCGCCAGCCGATCGGGCGTGCCCACATCGGCCCAAAAGCCCGTGTAAAGCGACGCGCCCACCCGGCCCGCCGCAGCGGCGGCGCGCAAAAGCGGCGCCAGCGGCGCGGCCCGGCCCTGCGGATTGCCCGGGGGAATGTCGCACCAGGGCGGCGCGAACAAATCGCGGTGATACAGCGCCAGCGCGCTGAAGGTGTAGCGCGGCTGGCCGGGCGCGGCCTCATTGGCCGCCAGGCCGCCGGCGGCCAGCGCAAAGTCGCCCGCCGGATGCTGCGGCGGATTGGGCGCCAGCCAAAGCTGCGCCAGCCGCCCGCTGGCGGCAAAGCGCGCCGCCGCCTGCGCATCGAAAACGAAATCGGGCGCGTAAATATCGCCGGCCACCGCCCAAAACACCTGCGCGCCGCCCGCGCAAAGCCAGGGCAGGGCGCGGGCAATGCCGCCGGCTGTTTCCAGCGCGTGGCCGAAGTCGATCTCCTCGCGCGAGACGTGCCAATGCAGCGCAGGCGCATCCGCAGCGGCCTGATCGGCATAGCGGCGGGCGAACTCGTGCACCTGCCGGCCCAGCCAGCCCGTATTGATCGCAAAGCGCCGCACCCCGGCCGCGCGCAGCGCATCCAGATGCCAGGCCAGCAAAGGCCGCCCGCGCACCGCCAGCAGCGGCTTGGGGCAGGAATCGGTCAACGGCCGCATCCGCTGCCCGCGCCCGGCGGCAAGCACGATGGCAGGCACGTTTTCAGGCGTGTTTTCTGGCGTGTTTTCTGGCGCGCGGGCGGCGGTTTCGGAAGGCGTGCGATCAGGCTGTGACATGGCCGGCGGTTGTACCAGCGAGGCGACCAGGCGCGGGGGCATGAAAGGGAGGATGCGCCGGTTCATGCCTTTGCGGAAGGAGAGTTATCCACAATTTATTCCTGAATTGATAGCACGCTTCACAGTGTTTACGGGCGCTGCGGATGGTTTGCTTATTTGGTAAGCAAAATCCTGTATCCAAATGCGAACGAATCGGCGGATACAAAAAAAGCCAGCCCGCAGGCTGGCTTTTTGATGGAGCAGATCAGGCGAAATCAAGCCTTTTTCTGCCTGCGCCGTGCCCGCGCCGCAGCGCCAGCCAGCAAGCCGCCAGTCAGCAGCAGGCCCAGGTGCGAGAGCGTGGGCACGGAAGCCACGTTTGCGCCGGTGTAGGGCGACGATTGCAGATACCAGCGGTTGCCCACCTGGTGCAGCGTGTATTGCAAGCCGCCGCTGATCACCGGCGCGGCCAGGGTGAAGGCGTTGGCGGGCGATGTGCCGGTGACTTCGGCCACCAATATGCCGTTGCCAGTCGTGGCTATGCCAGCGCCGGGCAGGGCGGTGACTTGAATTTGCGTGCTGCCGGTGACGTTGCCCGTGACTTTGAGCGCATCGGCATCCACGCCGATGGCCCCGCCGCCGCCGCTGGCCAGGTTCACGTCCAGCCGTAATTTGCCGCCGCCTGCGTAGTTGCCGGCGATGGTGAGCACGTCGCCGGTAGCGGGTGTGGCGTCTTTCAAGTCGATGATGCCGCTGGTGTTTTTCACGCCTGCGGCGTCAAAGGCGGTGAGGGTGCGGGACTGATCCGGGCGCAAAACAGCGTTGCCGGTGAGTTCCAGCGTTTTCAAGTCGCTGTCGGCATTGAGGTTCCACACGGCGGCGTTGCTCATCTTGAGGGTGAGCGGGTTGCCGGTGGACTTGCCGGTGTAGGTGCCGCCCTGGGCGTTGAAGGTGTAGTCGCTGCCGGTGGCGCTCCACAGCGTTTGGGCGGTGACGGTCGCGCCCGTCAGTGTGGTGCTGGCGGCGGCGGTGTTTTGCGCGTCAAAGGCAATGCCGCTTGCGACGGGGAAGGTGATTTGCAGACCGTCTCCGGCCACCAGGGGCGTGGCGTGGCTGCCCCTGATGAGCACGCCTATGCCGTCGTTGCCCTGAATTTTGGAATTCGCGCCCACATGAATCTGGCCGTCATGGATGCGCAGACCAATGATAGAGTCGCTGCCGATCACGTTCAGCGTGCCGTTGATGCGCACAAGGTTGAACGACTCGACGCCGGCGCTATAAGACGCGCTCAGGTTGATGGTGGTGTCGCCGCCGATCACCTCTCCGGTGCCTTCCTGTTTGATGCCAAGGGCATGATCCTGCATGTTGATGGTGGCCGTGGTGTAGGTGATCTTGCCGCCATATTTCGTCGCAAGTCCAGTGTAATAGAGTGCACCGGGGGGGATAGTGAGGGAGACAGCGCCCAGCGTGATTTGGCTGTCAGCACCGCGTGCAGACACGGCATAGCGGTTACCGCCGAAGCCGCCAGGCAGAAACTGCACATTGGTCGTGCCGCTCACACTGATTTGGCCGCCAGCGTTAGCGAGCAAACCATGGGAACCAGGACTGCTTCCATGCGGCAAGGTGACGTCGCCACTGAACTCAATCTTCGAGCCAGCGCCATCGGCCCGAACGATGCTCCCCGACGCGCCCATCGTGCCGCCCGCGTTGAAGGTGACGCTGTTGGGCACGGTGAGCTGGCCGCCCGTTTCGGCCAGCAGCGTGTCTTCGTTATTGGTGTAGGCGCTGCCCGTGGCCGTGCAGGTGCTGCCGCCGTCGGCCTTGCCCTGGGCGGGGGTGTCGACGCAAGCGCCCCATGCCAGAGGCGCGCCCAGCAGGGCGGCGGCGGCCAGCGCCGGGGCGCGCCAGCGGCGCAAGGATTGCGGGGGGGGGGGAAGTAGCTCATTTTCAATTTCCTCTTGAGCGGTTGACAAAACTGCGATGTTGCCATGTTTCGTTTCATTTGCTTGCACGGCCATGGGGGGGCGGAAAAGGGGGGCGGAAAACTCAATGAAAGCAGGGCTGCGCGCAGGCAAGTTATCCACAGATTTTTCCTGTTTTGATAGCGCGCTTCGCAGTGTTTACGGGCGCTGCGGGCGGTTTGCTCAATCTATAGGCAAATCAGGCGGAGTTGGCGGCGGGCAGGGTCAGGCGCGCCAGCAGGCCGTGTGGGCCGGTCGGGGCATCGAGCAGCTCCAGCGTGCCGCCCATGCCTTGTGCGAGGGTGTGGGCAATCGACAGGCCCAGGCCCGAGCCTTGTTGCTCGCTGCCGAGCACGCGGTAGAAGGGGTCGAGCACGCGCTGGCGCTCGTGGGCGGCGATGCCGGGGCCGCTGTCTTGCACTTCGAGCACAAGCGGCCCGCCCGGGCGGGCGGTGGCGGACAGGTCGATGCGCCCGCCTGCCGGGGTGTAGCGGATGGCGTTGTCGATGAGGTTGCGCAGCAGGGTGTGCAGCGCCCATTCGGGGGCCTGGGCGTGCAGCTCGGGGCCTTCGATGAGGCCGATGTCCAGCTGCTTTTCTTCGGCCAGGGGGAGCATGTCTTCCAGCAGCCGCAGGTAGAGCGCGCGCACGGCGACGGGTGGGGCGGGGGCGGTGTCTGGCGCTGTGCCCGGTGCGGCGTGGGCCGGGCCGGCGCTGCCCTGGCTTTGGGCGCGGGCGAGGCTGAGCAGTTGGTCAAGCAGGTGGCGGTTGCGCTCCATGCCCTGGCGCAGCTCGTGCAGGCGCTGGGCGGCTTCGGGGGGCAGGGGCAGGGCGCTGAGGCGTTCGGCTTGCAGCGAGAGGGCGGTGAGCGGGGTGCGCAGCTCGTGCGCGGCGTCGGCGACGAAGCGCCGCTGCTGGGCCACGCTGAGTTCGACGCGGGCGAGCAGGCGGTTGATGGCGGCGGCAAAGGGGGCGATTTCGCTGGGCAGGCCGTGGGTGGGCAGGGGGGTGAGGTCGGCGCTTGGGCGCTCGTCGATTTGCCGCGCCAGCCGGGTGAGGGGGCGCAGCATGCGGTGGGTGAGGGCGGTGGCCACAAGCAGCAGCAGGGGCACGAGCGCCAGCAGCGGCAGCACGGCCAGGCGCGCGCCGTGCAGGGCGGCTTTTTGGCGGGCGCGGGTGGTTTGGGCCACGGCCAGGCGCTGCTTGTCTGGCAGGGTTTTGATGAGCACGCGCCAGCCCCGGCCTTGCAGGCGCAGGGTGTGCAGGCCGTCGCGCAGGCGCGGCTCCAGGGGCAGGGCGATGTCGCTGGGGCGCGCGGGCAGCGGTTGCACGAGCAGGTCTTCGCTGTCGGAGTCGATTTCGTCGCCGTCTTGTTCGGGGCGTTCGTATTCGCCGTCGTCGTCGAGCAGCACGGCGGTTTCGGGCGGGCGGTGGATGAGGGCAGCCGCTTGCAGCAGCAGGCGGTCTTGCTGCTCTTGCGCGGCGTGCCAGGCGCGCCAGGCCGAGAGCGCGCCGGCGGCCAGGGCGGTCAGGCAGATGGCCAGCGCCAGCGCGCAGGCCAGCCGCCAGTGCAGCGAGTGGCGCAGGGCGGCTTGCAGGCGGGCCTTGAGGCGGGCGCTGAAATGGAGGTTTGCCGGGGCGCTTTCCGGGGGGCTTAGCTGGGTTTGGTGACGCTCCATCCTGCGCCTCTGATGTTTTTGATGGCCTGGCTGCCGAGTTTTTTGCGCAGGCTGTGGATGAGAAAGTCGATGGCGTTGCTTTCGACTTCTTCGCCCCAGCCGTAAACGCGCTCTTC
The DNA here is from genome assembly GCA_052170415.1 of Ottowia sp. Classification (GTDB taxonomy): domain Bacteria; phylum Pseudomonadota; class Gammaproteobacteria; order Burkholderiales; family Burkholderiaceae_C; genus Ottowia. The sequence goes on from JBQNAO010000003.1 coordinate 112,042, forward strand.
CAGCTCGGCGCGCGAGACGATGGCGCCGGGGCGGGCCATGAGGGCGTGCAGCACGGCGAATTCGCGTTTGCTCAATTGCACGGGCGGCTGGCCGTGGGCGCTGGCCTGGTGGGTGGCCGGGTCCAGGGTGAGGTGGGCGCTTTGCAGCAGGGGCTGGGCGCTGCCGCCCTGGCGGCGCAGCACGGCGCGCATGCGCGCCAGCAGCTCGCTGATGGCAAAGGGCTTGGGCAGGTAGTCGTCAGCGCCGGCGTCCAGGCCCTGGATGCGCGCGTCCAGCCCGTCGCGGGCGGTGATGACGATGGCCGGCAGCGCGGCGTGGCGCGCGCGCAGCTGGCGCAGCACCTGCATGCCGTCCGCGCCGGGCAGGCCCAAATCCAGCAGGGCCAGGTCGTAGGCGTTGGCCGCCAGGGCGGCGAGGGCGGCGGGGCCGGTCTTGACCCAGTCGGCGGCATAGCCGGCGTCTTTGAGCGCGGCCTGCACGGCGCGGCCGATCATGGGGTCGTCTTCTACGAGGAGCACGCGCATGGCGGGGCGTATCGTTTGAGTTGATGAAAAATTGGGCAAATGCGCCGCAGCGCCCGTGGATGCTGCGAAGCGCGCTATCAAAAAGTGAAAAATCTGTGGATAACCTGCCCTCGGGCGACGCTTAGCCGAAGCTGATGAGGGCCTTGTCGCCCTGGCGGCGGCCGAGGATGTTGAGCAGGTTGTGCAGGGCTTCTTGCACGCCTTCGGCGGCCTGGGCCTGGCCGGAAAAGCGCAGGCGCTGGCCGACCCACTGGCCCTGGCCTTCAAGCAGCAGGGCGCTGCCGGGCTGGCTGGACAGGTGCAGGGTGGGGGCCGGGCCGCCTTCAAAGGTGAGGCGGTAAGCGCCCAGCGGGCGTATGGGCGACAGGCGCGAGGCCACTTGCTGCGCGCTGATTTGCGCCTGCCCCTGCACTTGCAGGCGGCCTTGCGCCCATTGCGCTTGCAGGGCGCGGGTTTGCAGGGTGATTTCGCCTTGCAGCTGCACGGTGTTCCACAGCGTGCCCAGGCCGGTGAGCACGGTGGCGGGCCAGCTGGATTGGCCGTCTTGCACTTGCACGGCCAGGCGGCCGGGGGCCAGGTGCAGGCGGGCGGCGAGCGCGCCTTGCGGGGTGCAGCAGTCGGCCAGGGCGCGGATGTGCAGGCCGGCCCAGGCGGGGCGGATGTGCCAGTGCACGCGCCCGGGCAGGGCCACGCGGCCGCGGCTGCCCTGCCCGCCGGCGAGCATGAGGCGGGCCGAGCCGCGCCAGAGCGTGCCTTGCGGCTCGGCCAGTTGTACCGCGCCGCCGCTGGCCTGGCGCAGCCCGGCGGCCAGCCAGCGCGCGGGCGCTTGCCACGCCAGGGTGAAGATCAGCCCCAGCAGCGCGCCGGCAATGGCCCAGCCCCAGGGGGCGCGGGCGCTGCGGCGGCGGCGCGCGCGGCCGGGGCTGATGCGCTGGGGCGCAAAGCCGGGGTATTCAGACGGGCCAAAGCCCGATGCGCCAAAGCTGGAGTGGGCAAACCCGGCGGGCGCGGGCGGGCGGCGGCGGCTCATGCCGGGGGCAGGGTGAGGGTGAGAGAGCCGCTCCAGCGGGCGGCATCGTGCGGTTTGCCGGGGGCCGAATCTGCGCCGGCGCGGGTGAGCCGGGCCTGCGCGGGCAGGGCGCGGGCGTTGATGCGGGCCTGGTGCAGCCACTGGGCCAGTTGGTCAGCGGGGGCGTTTTGCAGGGTGAGGGTGGCGCTGTCGCCGCTGATTTGCAGGCGGGCGCTGTCGCCCAGGGTTTGCCGCGTGGCTTCTTGCAGGGCCTGCTGGCTTTGCGCCTGGGTGATGCGCGGCAGCCCTTGCAGGGTTTGCGCCTGCGCTTGCAGGGTTTGCATGTGCTGCCACTGCGCGTGCAGGCGGGCGCGCTGCGAGTCGGCTTTTTTCAATGTGGCCAGCGCGGGGGCGATGGCCAGCGCCCAGAGCAGGCCGCCCAGCGCCACGGCGGCGGCCAGCAGCAGCAGGCGGCGCTCGCGCGCGGGCAGGCGCGCCCACCAGGCGGTCAGGGGGGCGAACAAAGTGGATGCGGGGGCGGCGGTTTTCATGGCAGGGCGGGGGCAGGGGCCGGCTCGGCAGGCAGGGGGCGCAGCAGGAGTTGCCCGTTTTGCGCTTCGGCCTGATAGCCCAGCGAGTGCAGTTGCGCAATCAGGGCGGGCAGGGCCGGGGCCTGGGGCGGCAGGCCGTGCAAGCTGAGCTGGCCGCTTTCGTATTCGATGGAGGCGGGAGAGGGAAGCGCGGCGGCGGGGTTGGCCTGGCCGGCCTGGCCCAGCGCGGCCAGCAGGGTTTCCATGTCGCCCGGCGCGGGCGTGCCGCTGGCCTGGCGCAGCGCGGCCACTTCGCGCTCCATTTGCAGCGGCGCATCGACGACAAGGCGCACGTGCGGGAAGGTCTGGGTGAGCGTGGCTTCGGTTTGCTCGCGCAGGGCGTGCAGTTGGGCGCGCTCTTGCCAGGCCCAGAGGTTCAGCCCGGCCAGGTTGGCGATGAGCGCCAGCGCCAGCGCCCAGCGGGCGGGCCGCCACTGGCGCTCGTGCCACATGGCGCGGCCCAGCGCCAGCAGGCGCTTGCCGGCGCGGGCGCGGCTGCCTGCGGCCAAGTCCATTTGCGCCAAGTCCCAGCGGCTGCGGCAGGCCAGCAGCAGGCGCTCGGCGCGCGGCAGCAGGGGCACGGGGCCGCCCAGCAGGCGCTCGGCCAGTTGGGCCACGGCCGGTTCGGCCTGCACGGCGGTGTCTTCGGGCAGCAGGCCGGCGGCGTCTTGCGGCAGCAGGGCCAGCGCGGCGGGGGTGAAGGGCAGGGCCAGCACGCCCGCTTCCTGCGCGCCGCCGGTGAGCAGGGCCAGGGGCCGGGCGTCGTCGCCGGTGAGGGTGAGGGCCGGCTCGCCTTCTTGCGGCGCGGCTTCGGGGACGATGCGGCTGACGGGGCGGCCGGCCGCTTCCAGCGCGTGCAGATGGCGCTGCAACCAGTGGCGATCGCACATCGCGACCCAGCAGGGCGCGTCGCCGCCACGGGCGTCGGGGGCCAGGGCGAAGTGCAAGTCTTGCGGCTCGGTGAGCAGGCGGTCTTCCAAAAGCCCGGTCAGGGCCGGGCGCAGGCGGGCCGATTGCGGCCCCATCCCTTTGGGCAGGCGCACGCGCTGCCAGGCCAGGCGGCTGGCCGGGGCCAGGGCCACCACTTCCACGCCGCGCCCGGCGGCAGGCAGCAGGGCCGCAGGCACGCCGCTGCCCTGGGCCGTGGGGCTGCGCCCGTCGGTGGAGGCGATGTAGTCGTAGTGCGCGGCATCGCCTGCCGGCAGCTGGATCAGCAGCAGGCTCATGGGCGGGCGCTTTCGTCGCTTGCGCCGCTCTCGTGGGCGATTTGCCCGCCCACGAGGGTGCAGCGCACGCGCCCTTGCAGGCGCTGTCCGGCAAAGGGGGTGGCCGCGCCCTGGCTGTGCAGGCGGGCGGGGTCGGCCGTCCAGCAGGCGGCGGGGTCGAACAGGCAGAGGTCGGCCACGCCGCCTGCGGCCAGTTGCCCCAGGCCCTCGGGCAGCGCGGCCAGGGCGGGGCCGAGCACGCGGGCGGGGCCGTGGGTGAGGGCGGCCAGCGCGCGCATGAGGCCGGGGCCTTCGGCGCTGGTGCCCCATTGCAGCGCCAGCGGCAGCAGCAGCTCCAGCGCGGCGGCGCCGGGCTGGGCCTGGGCGAAGGGCAGTTGCTTGGCGTCGGCCTGCACGGGGGTGTGGTCGGAGACGATGGCGTCTATCGTGCCGTCGGCCACGGCGGCGGCCAGGGCGGCGCGGTCGGCTTCCTGGCGCAGCGGCGGCAGCAGGCGGGCGGCGCTGTCGTAGTAGCCGATGCGCTCTTCGGTGAGCAGCAGGTGGTGGATGCTGACGTCGGCGCTCACGTTCAGCCCCTCGGCGCGCGCCTGGCGCAGCAGGGCCACGCCCTTGGCGCTGGCAAGGCGGCAGATGTGCAGGCGCGGGCTGCCTGCGCCCGGTTTGAAGGCGCGCAGCAGCTCCAGCAGGGTGTGCAGGGCGATGGTTTCGGCGGCGGCGGGCACGCCGGCCAGGCCCATGCGCGTGGCCAGCGCGCCGCTGGCGGCCACGCCCTCGCCCAGCCAGGCGTCTTGCGGGCGCAGCCAGACGGCATAGCCGTAGGTGCTGGCGTATTGCAGGGCGCGCGCCAGGATGCGGGTGTTGGCCACGGGCGTGTCGGCCTGGCCGAAGGCCACGCAGCCGGCTTCGCTGAGTTCGGCCATTTCGGTGATTTGCTCGCCCTTGAGGCCGCGCGTGAGCGCGCCCTGGGGCAGCACGCGGCTGTGGCGCAGGCGCTCGGCGCGCATCTTGAGCATTTCCACCAGGCCCGGCTCGTCGAGCACGGGGTCGGTATCGGGCGGGCAGACGACGCTGGTGATGCCGCCGGCCACGGCGGCGCGGGTTTCGCTTTGCAGCATGCGGGCGTGTTCGTTGCCCGGCTCGCCCAGGCGGGCGCAGAGGTCGATCACGCCGGGCAGCACGAGGCAGCCGCGCGCATCGATGCGGCGCCGGGGCGCAAAGCCGGCCGGCGGCTGGCCTATGGCCAGGATGCGGCCATCGGCGATGGCGATGTCGGCCACTTCGTCGCGGCCGCTGGCCGGGTCGATGACGCGGCCTTGTTCGATGAGCAGGTTCATGGTGTGCGGGGCGGGATGCGAGGGGGAGAAAAAGAAAAAAGGGCGGGCCGGGCTTTTCAGAAGCTGGTCAGAAAGGTGATCAGGCCCAGGAAGATGCCGGGGGCGTTGGCTAGGGCCACGGGCCAGTCGCGCACTTTCTTGAACAGGCCGTAAACCACCCAGAGCGTGCAGTTGCAGGCGGCTACCAGCGGTTGCAGCCAGGAGCCGGGGTGGCCGTTGAGGTTGTTTTGAATTTGCGGGATATAGGACACATACATGCCCACGGCGGCCACGGTGGCGACGATGGCCAGGATGCGGGTTTGTTTGTCGTTCAGTTGCATGGAGAGCGTTGTTGTCGAGAGGGTTGAGGAAAGGAAATGAGGTTGGCAACGTTTCGTTGCATTATTTTGCTTAAAAATCAGGCGAAAGGCCCGCAGCGCCCGTCAATGCTGCGCAGGCAGCTATCAAAAAATGAGTAATCTGTGGATAACTTCATGGCGGGCGGGCTGTGCGGGGCGTGCGGGGCGGTCTCAGGCGGTGTTGCCGGCCACGATGCTGAGCGCGGCCATGCGCACGGCGATGCCGAAGGTCACTTGCGGCAGGATGACGCTCTGGCTGCCATCGACGACCGAGGAGTCGATTTCCACGCCCCGGTTGATGGGGCCGGGGTGCATGACGATGGCGTCGGGGCGGGCCAGTTGCAGCTTTTCGGGCGTGAGGCCAAAGCGCTTGAAATATTCCTGGCTGCTGGGCAGCAGCGCGCCGCTCATGCGCTCGTTTTGCAGGCGCAGCATGATGATGACGTCGCAGTCCCTGATGCCGTCTTCCAGGCGGTGGAACACGCGCACGCCCATGGGGGCGAAATCGGCCGGGGCCAGGGTGCGGGGGCCGACCACGCGCACTTCGGCCGCGCCCAGGGTGGTGAGTGCGTGGATGTCCGAGCGCGCCACGCGCGAGTGCAGCACGTCGCCCACGATGGCCACCGTGAGGCCGGAAAAGTCTTTCTTGTAGTGACGGATGGTGAACATGTCCAGCAGCGCCTGCGTGGGGTGGGCGTGGCGGCCGTCGCCGGCGTTGACCACGTGCACGTGCGGGGCCACGTGCTGCGCCAGCAGGTAGGGCGCGCCGCTTTCGCTGTGGCGCACGACGAAGAGGTCGGCGGCCATGGCGCTTAAGTTGGCGATGGTGTCCAGCAGGGTTTCGCCCTTGGCGGTGGAGGAGTGGGCGATGTCCAGCGTGTAAACGTCGGCCGACAGGCGCGTGGCGGCAATGTCGAAGGTGGTGCGCGTGCGCGTGGAGTTTTCAAAAAACAGGTTGAACACGCTCTTGCCGCGCAGCAGGGGCACTTTCTTGACTTCGCGGTCGCTCACGCTGACGAACTGGGTGGCGGTGTCCAGGATGTGGGTGAGCACTTCGCGCGGCAGGCCCTCGGTGGAGAGCAGGTGGATGAGTTCGCCGTTTTTGTTGAGCTGGGGGTTGGGAGCGGGCATGGCGGGATTCAGACCTTTGCGGTTTCCATGTGAAAGCTGAAGGCGCTGCCTGCGGCGTCGCCCTGGCGGGCCAGGCGCAGCGACTGGGCCGCGGGCAGGGCCACGCGGGCGGCGGCCAGATCGGCGGCCACGGGCAGCTGGCGCGCGCCGCGATCGACCAGCACGGCCAGGCGCACGCGCTGCGGGCGGCCGTAGTCAAACAGCTCGTTGATGACGGCGCGGATGGTGCGGCCGGTGTGCAGCACGTCATCGAGCAGCAGGATGTCGGCGCCGTTGACTTCAAAGGGCAGGCGCGTTTGCCCGCTGCTGGCCAGGCCCCGGCGGGCGAAGTCGTCGCGGTGCAGCGCCGAGGACACGGCCCCCGGCTCGCCGGGCAGGCGCAAGTCGGCGTGCAGGCGCTCGGCCAGCCACCAGCCGCCGGAGATGACGCCGGCCAGGCGCGTGTCAGGCCCCAGCAGGGCGGGCAGGCCGCGGCGCAGCTCGGCGTAAAGCGATTCGGCGTCGAGTGCCAGGGTGGTGCTCATGGAAGGCTCCTCAAAAATTGCTCCAGGATGATGGCGGCGCTGGCGGCGTCCACGTCGCGCGCGCCGCTGGCGATGGCTTCGGTGGTGCTGTAGCGCTCGTCCACTTCGTGCACGGGCAGGCCAAAGCGCCCGTGCAGCTGGCGCGCGAACTTTTGCGCGCGCAGGGTGTTTTCATGCGCCGCGCCATCGGGGTGAAAAGGCACGCCCACCACCAGCGCATCGGGCTGCCAGTGGGCGATGCACTGGGCAATCAGCGGCCAGCGCGCCTTGCCTTCGGCCGCCAGGGTGCGCTGCGGCGTGGCGCTGCGGGTGATGCGGTTGCCGCTGGCCACGCCGGTGCGCTTGAGGCCGAAGTCGAACGCGAGAAAGGAGGTGGCGGCGGGGGCGGTCATGGCGGGCGGGAGGTGAATTCGTTTCAGGCGTGGCCCGCCCGCAAGGCGATGCGGCCCGCGTGCAGGCCCAGCAGGCCCAGCGCCTGGTCGTAGCGCTGCTCGGCGGGGGTGTGAAAGATGATGTCGGGCGAGGCGGGGGTGGTGAGCCACTGGTTGTCGCTCAGCTCGGCTTCGAGCTGGCCGCCTTCCCACGAGGCATAGCCCAGCAGCACCATCAGCCGGCGCGGGCCGCCGCCCAGGGCCACGGCTTCGAGCACGTCCCTGGAAACCGTCATTTCCAGCCCGCCGGGAACGATGAGGGTGGAGGCATAGGCCGCTTCGTCTGCGGGCAGCTCGGCCGCGCGCATGGGCTCGTGCAGCACGAAGCCGCGATCGGTCTGCACCGGCCCGCCCTGGTAGATGGGGCGCTCGCTTTGCGCGGCGTTGCGCAGCGGCAGGCCCAGTTGCTCCAGCAGTTCGGCCAGGGTGACGGGCGCGGGCTTGTTCACCACCAGCCCCAGCGCGCCCTTGTCGCTGTGCTCGCAGATGTAAACCACGCTGCGCGCAAAGTGCGGATCGCTCATGCCGGGCATGGCCACCAGAAACTGGTTGGTGAGGTTCAGCAAAGGCGGCGCGGCTTCTTCAGGCATGGGCGCGGATTCTAGGACTGCGCCCGGCGGCGAAAAACGGCGGCGCAGGCGGAAAATCGCCGCCTTTTTGGCTGCTCTTTAGGCTGTTTTTCTGGTTGTTTTTCCGGTTTTTCGCCGCCCGCCTTGCCCCTTTTCTTTTTATGACCCGCGATCCCGATTTGCCTGATTTGCCTGCCGCGCCCGCTGCCCGCCCGGCGCGTTTTCCCGTGGCCGCCATGCTGGCGCTGGCCGCCGGGGGCTTTGCCATAGGCACGGGCGAGTTCGTCATCATGGGCCTGCTGCCCGAGGTGGCCGCCAGCCTGAACGTGAGCATCGCCCAGGCGGGGCACGCCATCAGCGCCTACGCGCTGGGGGTGACGATAGGCGCGCCCGTGCTGGCCGTGCTCACCGCGCGCTGGGAGCGGCGCTTTTTGCTGGTGGCCATGATGCTGACGCTGGCGCTGGGCAATCTGGCCAGCGCGGCGGCGGCCAGCTACGGCTGGCTGCTGGGCCTGCGCTTTTTTGCCGGACTGCCACACGGGGCCTACTTCGGCGCGGCCTCGCTGGTGGCCGCCGCCCTGGCCCCGCCCGGCCGCCGCGCCAGCGCCGTGGCGCTGGTGATGACGGGGCTGACGACATCAACCGTGCTGGGCGTGCCCCTGGCCGCGCGCGCGGGCGAGTGGCTGGGCTGGCGCGCGGCCTTCGTCTGCGTGGGGCTGGCGGCGCTGGCCGCGGCCGCCATGATCGTGCGCTGGGTGCCGCGCCAGGCCGCCACTGCGCAGGGCAGCCCCTTGAGCGAGCTGGCCGCGCTGCGCGTGCCGCAGGTGTGGCTGACGCTGGGCATCGGGGCCATCGGCTTTGGCGGCATGTTTGCCGTGTTCAGCTACATCAAACCCATCTTGCTGCACGTGGCGCACATGCCGGCGCAGTGGGTGGCGCCCACGCTGTCGGTGGTGGGGCTGGGCATGGTGGCGGGCAACCTGGCCGGCGCGCGCCTGGCCGATCGCTGGCTGATGCCTTCCATCGCGGGCATCCTGCTGTGGACTCTGGCCAGCATGGCCTTTTTCCATTGGGGCTCGCAGTGGCCGCTGCCCGCCGCGCTGGCGGCCTTTTGCGTGGGCACCACGGGCGCGCTGGGCGTGGGCACGCAAATCAGGCTGATGGATGTGGCCGGGCGGGCGCAGTCGCTGGCGGCGGCGCTCAACCACTCGGCCTTCAACATCGCCAATGCTCTGGGCGCGTGGCTGGGCGGGCTGGCGATCGACGCGGGCTGGGGCTGGCGCTCTACCAGCTGGGTGGGCGCGGCGCTGGCGCTGGGCGGGCTGCTGATCTTTGCCCTCTCGGCAACCCTGGCCTGGCGCGAGGGGCAGCGCCGCCCGGCGGCCTGAACGGGGGCGGCGCGCCACAATGCGCGGCTTTTCTGCGTTACTGATTCACTTTTTTTCTGCCGATCGCCATGCATCCCTTTGTTGCCGCGCAATATGTGCTTCCCAAACGCCTGCTGACCCGAATGGCCGGCAGCCTGGCCCGCTATCAGGGCGAGGCCACGCAAAGCCTGATTCGCCGCTTCGTGGCGCGCTATCAGGTGGACATGAGCGAGGCGGCCAACCCCGACATCGCCAGCTACGCCACCTTCAACGACTTTTTCACCCGCGCCCTGCGCGAAGGCGCGCGCCCGCTGGCCGATGCGCCCTGGCTTTGCCCGGTGGACGGGGCCATCAGCCAGCTCGGCTCCATCGAGATGGGCCAGGTGTTTCAGGCCAAGGGCCACTACTACAGCGCCGCCGCGCTGCTGGGGGGCGATCAGGCGCTGGCCGCGCGCTTTGACGGCGGCTGCTTTGCCACCATCTACCTCAGCCCGCGCGACTACCACCGCATCCACATGCCCTGCGCGGGGCGGCTTTTGCAAATGACCTACGTGCCCGGCGCGCTGTTTTCAGTGAACCCGGCCACGGCGCAGGCCGTGCCTGATTTGTTTGCGCGCAACGAGCGCGTGGTGTGCATTTTTGACACCGCCCGCGGCCCGCTGGCGCTGGTGATGGTGGGGGCTGCCATCGTCGGCAGCATGGCCACAAGCTGGCACGGCCAGGTCAACCCGCCGCGCACGCACTGGCCGCGCATCTGGCACTACGAGCAGCGCCGCGTGGAACTGGCGCAGGGCGAGGAAATGGGGCGCTTTCTGCTCGGCTCCACCGTCGTGCTGCTATGGCCGGCCAGCGCCCGCATGCAGTTCGAAGCGGGCCTGCACGCCGGCCAGAGCGTGCGCATGGGGCAGGCATTCGGGCGCGTGGCGGAGGGCTGAACGCGCCCTTTCCGCCCGCAAACCCCAAAAAGAAACAGCGCCAGCCCATGAACCGGGCGGGCGCTGTTTTTTTATGTCGCTTGATGCGGTTGACACCTGTGAAAACCGCTTATTCGCATGTGCAAACATCTATATTGTGAATTTTTTCGCGAATTAAACAAGAGAATGAGCTTGAAGCAGGAAAGACTACTTGAAGTGACCAACATTATTCCCATGGTAGGGTGACGGCGCATTGAACGCATGTGTCGATGCATTCTTTTGTATGTTTTTTGGGAGCAACCATGAATTACGAACTGATCGCTAGCCTTATCGCTGCAGTTACCGGCTTTTTTGCAGCGGCTGGAAGTATTTATTCCAATGTGACTGCAAAAAATATTCAAAAAATGGCTCAAGACTTTGAGAGGGGAATGAAAGAAAGGGATCGACAATGGGAAAGAGAGTTTGCAAAGATAGGTGAAGAAATAAAAAATCAGGTTTCTTTTGAGGCGGCGATAAAGGCTAAACAAGTCGATGTATTGGTTGAAATTTTCAAGCGATCTGGATCAATTCATTATTTGCTTGAGGCGTTTGTTGTACCTGATTTTTATCCGTCTCGTAGTGGGGTTGGGAGTTTACTTGCTCAAGCCAAAGAAGAGTGGCGTGAGTTACGTAAATTTATTTTGCAGAATCAAATATTTTTACCAGCAGATATTGAATACTTTCTGGGTGAAATGATGGGAATTATTAATACAATGGACAATAATAAAGAGAATTGGAAAAAGCGAGCAGAGGTGCTTCGAACCAGGGTTTCTAATGCTAGAAATCAGTTGTACGAGCAAGTGAAAAGTAGCTTTACAAAGGAAAATATCGAATGAATTTATGGGACGTGGCATGAATCCACTTCACGAAATTAATTATTGATTGCGTTAAATTAAGTCTTGACCTCGTGTCGTACCTGATGCGGGGGGATTTCAATTTTCGGAGTGAGAAAGGGTGCTTGACGCCTGAATATTTCGACATTAGCGTGCTCGCCCTAGCGGGTCTAAATGGGGTAATTTCATGCGGAATTACCCCATTCCCTTGCCGAATTACCCCATTTCCCGGCCGCCGTCATCTCCGCCAAAGTGATCAAACCCCGCCACGCCGGCGGGCAGGGGGCGTAGCGCGCCTTCTGGGGTTTGCAAAAGCAGGGGGGGCGTTTGGGGGGGGGCGGGGGTGATTTGTCCGGCGCGGGTGATGGCGGTGGCGGCGCGGCGGGCGGCGGCTTGCACGGCGGCGCGGGCGCTGGGGGGGGCGGTAAAGAGCAGTTCGTAGTCGTCGCCGCCGGCCAGCGCCAGCATCAGGCGGGCCTGCTCATCCAGGCCGGGGGCGGCCCAGGGGGCGGTCAGGGCCAGCAGGGCGGTTTCGTTCAGGGTGGCGGCCAGCGGCGCATCGGGGCGGCGGCTGGCGGCGAGGATGTGGGGCAAGTCGCCCGCCAGGCCGTCGCTCAAGTCCATGCAGGCGGTGGCGATGCCGCGCAGGGCCAGGCCCAGGGCCAGGCGCGGCGTGGGGCGCTCCAGCCGCTGGCGGGCGGCGGCCAGCAGGGGGGCGGGCAGATCGGGCAGGCCCGCGCGGCCTTGCAGCGCGTGCAGCGCCAGGCGCGCGCCGCCCAGGGTGCCGCTGATCCACACGTCATCGCCCGCCTGCGCGCCGCTGCGCAGCAGGGCCTGGCCGTGCGGCACTTCGCCAAAGACGGTGATGCAGATGTTCAGCGGCCCGCGCGTGGTGTCGCCGCCGATGAGGGGGCACGCATGCGCTTCGGCCAGCGCCAGCAGGCCGCGGCTGAAGGCGGCCAGCCAGGCGTCGTCGGCCGCGGGCAGGGCCAGCGCGAGGGTGCAGCCCAGCGGGCGCGCGCCGGTGGCGGCCAGGTCGGAAAGATTGACGGCCAGCGCCTTGTGGCCCAGGCCGCAGGCGTCGGTGTCGGCAAAAAAGTGGCGGCCCGCTACCAGCATGTCGCAGGAGATGGCCAGCGCCATGCCGGGGGCCGGGCGCAGCAGCGCGGCGTCGTCGCCCACGCCCAGGGCGATGTGGCGGGCGCTGGCGGGCGGGGGGCGGCTGAAGTGGCGGCGGATGAGATCGAATTCGCCCATGAGGTGCATGAAAAAGGGAGGGCTGATTTTTCAGGCGGGCGCGAAGCCGCGCAGCAGGGCGGCGGTGATGTCTGCGGCGCGGCCCGGGCGGCAGGCGCTGGCGTTTTGGCCGCACCAGAGGAAGGAGTAATCGGCGCTGCCTTTGGCCTCGGCGGCGGCGCGCAGCAGGGCGGCGGCGGCCGATGGCAGGGGAAAGGGCGGCACGCCCTCGGGCAGCGGCCCCAGCTCGCGCATCAGGCGGTTGGGCAGGCCGCGCGCAGGGCGGCCGGTCATGACGGTGGTGATTTGCGTGTGGCTGGCGGCGGGGCTTTGCAGCGCGGCGCGGTAAAGGGCGCTGGTAGCGGCCTCGTCGGCGCAGAGATAGGCGCTGCCGATTTGCACGCCGGCCGCGCCCAGGGCCAGGGCGGCGCGCACGCCTTCGGCGCTGGCGATGCCGCCGGTGGCGATGACGGGCAGGCGCACGGCGGCCACGATTTGCGGCAGCAGGGCAAACAGGCCGCTTTGCCGCGTGAGGTCGTCCGAGAGAAAGTGCCCGCGGTGCCCGCCCGCTTCCAGCCCCTGCGCGATGACGCCATCGGCGCCGTGGGCTTCGAGCCAGAGCGCCTCATCCACGGTGGTGGCGCTGGAAAGCACGAAAGCGCCACTGGCCTTGACTTGCGCCAGCAAGTGCGGCGCGGGCAGGCCGAAGTGAAAGCTGACTACGCGCGGGCGAAATTCGGCCACGAGGGCGGCGGCGGTTTCGTCGAAGGGGCGGCGGCCGGGGCCGGTGGGGATTTGGGCTGCGTCCAACCCCAGGGCCTCGAGGTGGGGGCGCAATCGGGCGTGCCAGGCGGCCAGCGCGGCCTGGTTGGCCTTGCCCTGCGGGCCTTCAAGTTCGGGCGGGGTGTGGGCGAAGAAGTTGAGGTTGCAGGGCTGGCCGCTGGCGCGCAGGGCGTCGAGTTCGGCGCGCAGGGCATCGGGCGCAAGCGCGGCAGCGGGCAGGGAACCCAGCCCGCCGGCCTGGCCCACGGCAATGGCCAGCGTGCTGCCTTGCGCACCGGCCATCGGGGCCTGAATGAGCGGGTGCGCGCAGCCCAGGGCGGCGCGCAGGGCTTCGGATTTGGCGGCGGATTTGGAATCAGGCTGGGCAAGGCTCATAACTGTGTCTCTTTGTGAAAATGTAAATACCCCAAAAAACGGCCTCAGCGCCCGTGGATGCTGCGAAGGCAGCTATGTTTTTGAGAGCTTTTGTAACTTCAAAACGGGCTTTTCAATGGGGATGAGGGCAAAAGCGCCGCAGGGCAGGCGGCGCTCACGCACACGCCCAGGCGGGCCAGGCGCTTGCGGGTGGCGAGCACGTAGCGGTCTTTGCTCAGCAGTGTGGCGCGGTGGGCCAGGGCCAGGTCGATGAAGGGCTGGTCGTCCGGGTCTTTGCACACCACGGGCGCGCGCGCGGCCGCCGGGTGCAGGCGGGCCAGTTGGTCAAAGCCTTGCAGCGCCTGCTGCGCGCTGCGCTGGCGCAGGGCCATTTGCTTTTGCAGGGCGGGGTAGGCGAGCACGCGCGCCAGCTCGTCGCGCATGGCGGCGGTGGCCAGCCATTGCGCCCGGCCGCTTTGCAAGGCGGCGTGCACGGGCTGCGCGGCGGGGTCGGCAAAGAGCAGGAAGTCCAGCGCCCAGTTGGTGTCGATCACCAGCGGGCAGGGGCAGGCGGCGGCAGCGGGCATGGCGGGGCGGGCGAATCAGCTTGCGCGCTCGTCGGGGGCGGCTGCGGGGGCGGCGGTGGGCGCGGCCGGGCGGCGGGCGGTGAGGTCAAAGCGCAGCAGGCGGCATTCGATGGGGCCGTTGAACAGGGGGATGCGGCGGCTTTCCTTCAGGCGCAGGCGCGCGGGCAGCTGGCGATCGGGCGTGAGCAGCCAGGCGCTCCAGCCGCCGAAGTGGGTTTTCCAGTGCTGGCTCAGGCGCAGGAAGAAGTCGTCGGCGGCGGCTTCGTCGCTGCGGTGCAGGGTGGGGGTTTGAAAGTGTTCGCGCCCCTGGCCGGGCCTTGCGGCGTGGCTGCCGGTGCGGCTGCGGGCCGATCCGGCAATGTCTATGCGCGCGCCATAGGGCGGGTTCATGAGGATGAGGCCGGGCGCGGCGCAGGGCGGCTGGCGTTGCAGGGCGTCGCCGCCGCGCACTTGCACGGCGCGGGCCACGCCGGCGCGCTCGGCATTGCGCTGGGCGAAGTCGGCCATGCGGTGCGCCACGTCGCTGCCGAAGATGCGCACGGGGCTATTTGCAGCGGGGTCGGCGGGCGTGGCTTGCGCTTTCATCTCCTGCCACTGCTGGCGCAGGGCGGCATCGAAAGGGGGCAGGCGCTCGAAGGCAAAGGTGCGCTGCCCGCCGGCGGGCAGGCCCAGGGCGAGCTGGGCGGCCTCGATGACGATGGTGCCGCTGCCGCAGCAGGGGTCATACAGCGGCAGGGGCGAGACGCTGCGCGCCGCCGGCTGCCACCAGCCGCAGGCGGCCAGCATGGCGGCGGCCAGGGTTTCTTTCAGGGGGGCGTCGCCCTTGTCCTGCCGCCAGCCGCGCTTGAACAGGGCGTCGCCGCTGGTGTCCAGCAGCAAGCTGGCGTGGCGCGCGCTCAGGTGCAGGTGGATGCGCACATCGGGCGCGTGCGTATCGACGCTGGGGCGCTGGCCCTGGCGCTGGCGGAAGCGGTCGGCCACGGCGTCCTTGACGCGCAGGGCGGCAAATTGCAGGCTGCGAAAGGCGCTGCCGTGCGAGGTGACATCGACGCGAAAGGTGTGGCGCGGCCCCAGCCACTGCTCCCAGGGCACGCTGGCGGTCAGGGCGTAGAGGGCGTCTTCATGCGGGCAGGGGGCGTGGGCCAGTTCGATGAGCACGCGCTGGGCCAGGCGGCTGTGCAGGTTCAGCAGCATGACTTCGCGCCAGCCGCCGCGCACGTAAACGCCGGCGCGCTCGACGAGCAAGTCCTGCCCGGCCAGGCCGGTGAGGCCGTGCACTTCATCGGCCAGAAATTCCTGCGCGCCCGCCGCGCAGGGCAAAAACAGCGCCCAGCGGGCTTCGATGGCAGCAGCGGGTGAGGACATGACGCAAAAGTTTACAAAAAAAATGATTAAAAAAGAAGCAGACAGCCCGCAGCGCCCGTAAACACTGCGAAGGGAGCTATCAAATCAGGAGAAATCTGTGGATAACCTGGCGCGCCGGGGTGCCGGTTGGCGGCTTTCAAGGCTCGAACACCACGCGCAGGCTGGCCGTGGGCAGCGGTTGCAGGCGCTGCGCCTGCAAGCGGCCCTGCCGGATGCCGGAGAGATCGACATGCCAGTCGCCCGCAGCGCCGGGGTGGGGCTGCCCGCGCAGCCAGTCGAACAGCGCGGCCACGGGCACGGGCGCGCCGGTGGTGTGCGCGGTCATTTCTGCCAGGTTGGGGTAGCGCTGCGTTTGGCCGCCTTGCTCCAGCACGGCCTGGCCGGGCTGCCAGTGCATGAGCGCCAGGGTGTTGCCCAGCGGCGAGAGCAGTTGCAGCTGCCCGGTGTGGGCGTTGCCGCCCAGGATGAAGCTGGCCGACCAGGCTTGCGGCGGCTCGCTGTGAACGGTGAGCGCCAGGCGGCCCTGCCAGTGGGCGCGGGCGGCGGCGGTTTCGGGGGCTGATTCGGCCGGGCGGGGAGCGCTGGCGCAGCCGGCCAGCAGGGCAGCGGCCAGCAGGGCGGGGGCGATGAGGGGGCGCATGGGCAGATTGGGTTTACAGCGCGGGGGCGGCGGTGTCGCTGATTTCGTCGTCGTCGCCCTCATCTGCGGGCGGCTCGGGCAGGGTGATGTTCAGCCGCTTCAGGGTGCCGGCCAGCGTGGCGTCGCGCACGTCGAGCTGGCGCGCCTGCTGCCACAGGGCCAGGGCCTGTTCGCGCTCGCCTTGCGTCCAGAGCACTTCGCCCAGGTGGGCGGCAATTTCGGCATGGGGGCGCTTTTCATAGGCCGCTTGCAGCACATGCAGGGCCAGCGCCACATCGCCCTGGCGGAAGGCCACCCAGCCCAGGCTGTCTTGTATGAAGGGGTCGTCCGGGGCCAGGCCGACGGCTTTTTCGATCAGCGCGCGCGCTTCGGGCAGGCGCACGCCCTGATCGGCCAGCATGAAGCCCAGCGCGTTGTAGCCGTGCGGCGACTTCGGGCGCAGCGCAATGAGCTTGCGCAGCAGGCGCTCGGACTCGGCCATCTCGCCCAGTTTTTCGGCCACCAGCGCGGTTTCGTAGAGCAGATCGCCATCGCGCGGGTTTTTCTCCAGCCCCGAGCGCAGCAGCGCATAGGCCGCGCGCGGCAGCCCTTCGCTGTGCAGCAGCGAGCCTTCCACCAGCAGGCGGGCGCGGGCCGTTTGCGGGGTGTCGTCGGGCAGTTGGCGCACCAGGCGCAGCGCCTCTTTCATGTGGCCCTGCCGCGCCAGCAGGCGCGCGCGCGCCAGCATGAGGGTGTGGGTTTCGCCCTCGCTGCTGACTTGCACCTTGTCCAGCCACTGCATGGCCTGGGGCCAGTCGGCCCGGCGCTCGGCCAGCTCGGCCAGGGCGGTGTAGGCGTCGTTGCGGTCGGCCTCGGGGGCGTACTCGGGGGCCACGCGCAGATAGTGCGCCAGCGCCTGGCGGGCCTGCGCGGTGTGCGGCGTTTCGGCCAGGGCCAGGCCGTGGGCCAGCCAGGCCTTGTCGCTGTCGGGATGGGCGCGCGCCCAGTCGGCCAGCATGTCGCGCCACTGGCCGCGCCGGCCCAGCTCGCGCAGGGCCAGGGCATAGGCCACGCCAAAGTCGGCGGCGGCATCGGGCCGGGCCAGATAGGCGCTGGCCAGCAGCTCGGCCTCGTCGCTGTGGCGCTCGGCCCAAAGTTGCAGGGCCAGGCGGGCCGGCCACTCGGAGTCGGGGGCCAGGCGCGCGCCTTCGCGGGCGGCGTGCAGCGCGCCTTGCACATCGCCGGCTTGCATATGCATGCGGCCCACGGTGGCCCAGGCCGCGCCTGCGCTGGCAGGCTCTTGCGTGGCCTCTTGCAGCGCCTGGGTGACGATGTGCAGCGCCTGCTGCGCATTGGGCAGCCGCCCGTAGATGGCGGGCAGGGCGGTGATGATGGCGTTGCGCTCGCCTTCATCGAGCAGGGGCAGGATGGTTTTGAGCGGCTGCACGGTTTCGTCGGCGCGGCCCATGAGCAGCAGGGTTTGCAGCTGATAGCGCAGCGCCACGGGCGACTCCGGGTGCGCGCGCAGCCAGGCGCTCACCACTTCCAGCGCCGCCTGCCCGGCGCGCGCTTGCAGCGACATATCGGCCGCGCGCTGGAAAACGCCCTCGTCGCCCGTGCGGCGGGCGGCATCCAGCATGAAGTTCACGCCCGTGCGCGCGTCGCCGCGCTGAAAGCTGATTTCGCTCACCAAAAACCGATACAGCAGCCCCGGCGTGAGGGCCGATTGCGGATGGGCCGGCGCATCGGGCGGCGCTTTGGCCTCGGCAGTGGATGGGGTGGCGGTAGGGGCGGGGGTGGGGGGATGTGCGGGCGCTGCCTCGGGCGCTTGCGCCAGCGCCGCTGCGCTGCTCAAAACAGTGGCGGCAAAGAGGGAAAAAGCGAGCGCTGGGCGGCCCGGATTTGGCTTGTAAACAGGCATCAACTCATAATAAGTCATGCCCGAATTGCCAGAAGTGGAGGTAACGCGGCGCGGCGTGGCCAGCCGCGTGCTGGGCGCGCGCATCGTGGCCGCGCGCATGGGCAAGCCGCTGCGCTGGCCGCTGGGCCTGGCGCCGCAGGCGCTGGCGGGCCGGGACATCGCGCAAGTGGCTCGGCGCGGCAAATATCTGCTGCTGCACTTGACGCAAAACGGCCAGGGCGCGGGCGTGCTGCTGATTCACCTGGGCATGTCCGGCAGCCTGGCGCACTTCGCCCACGACGCCCCCGCCCCCGGCCCGCACGATCACTTTGATTTGCACACCAGCGCGGGCCTGCTGCGTTTGCACGATCCGCGCCGCTTTGGCGCCGTGGTGTGGGCCGCAAGCGAAACCGCCGGCATGGCCGCGCGCCTGCTGGGCGGCCTGGGCATGGAGCCGCTGCACGAGAGCTTTGACGCCGACGCCTTCGCCCGGGCGCTGAAAAAACGCCATGCCCCCATCAAGCAAGTGCTGCTGGCCGGCGATGTGGTGGTGGGCGTGGGCAACATCTACGCCAGCGAAGCCCTGTTTGCCGCAGGCATACGCCCCACGCTGGCGGCCAGCCGCATCTCGCGCCCGCGCGCCGTGCGGCTGCACGCGGCCATCCGGCAAGTGCTGGCGCAGGCGGTGGAGCAAGGCGGCAGCACCTTGCGCGACTTTGCCGGCATCGACGGCCACGCGGGCCACTTCCAGCTCCAGGCCGCCGTCTATGGCCGCCAGGGCCAGCCCTGCCGCCAGTGCGGCGCGCCGGTGCGGCGCATCGTTCAGGGCCAGCGCGCCAGCTACTTCTGCCCCGTGTGCCAAAAGTCATGAACGGCGCGGGCCAGCCGTGCGGGCGGGGCGCAAACGCACTGGGCAACAGGTAATATCCCTCACACATCTTCACATTTTCAAAGCGCCCTCACAAAAGCCGACCCGCCGCCGCCATGACGTCCATCGCCTTCAACCAACAGTTCGACCAACACCACGCCTGGCGCGAAGACATGGCCCAGCGCGTGCGCACGCTCACCGAATGGCTCAAAACGCGCGACTTGCTGGACGACGCCGCCGCCGAGCGGCTGCAACAGGTGCAGGAGCAGCTGCGCTCGGAAAAAGTCACCGTCGCCTTTGTGGCCGAGTTCTCGCGGGGCAAATCGGAGCTGATCAACGCCGTCTTCTTCGCCGGCTACGGCCGCCGCATCATGCCCGCCAGCGCTGGGCGCACCACCATGTGCCCCACCGAGCTGGGCTGGGATGCCGAAGTGCCCCCCTGCCTGCGCCTGCTGCCCATCGAAACGCGCTTGCAGCCCCAGTCCCTCACCGACTGGCGCATGGCCCCCGAGAAATGGACGCGCTTCGACCTGGACGTGAACGACGCCGACCAACTGGCCAGCGTGATGGAAAAAGTCTCCGAAACCCTGCACGTGCCCGTGGAACAGGCGCAGGCGCTGGGCTTCTGGCACGAAGACACGCCCGAAGACAACCCCCCCACCAACGCCCAGGGCCTAGTGGAAGTGCCGCGCTGGCGGCACGCGCTTATCAACATGGCGCACCCGCTGCTCAAGCAGGGCCTGGTGGTGCTCGACACGCCCGGCCTGAACGCCATCGGCGCCGAGCCGGAGCTGACCGTCAACCTCATCCCCCAGGCGCAGGCCGTGGTCTTCATCCTGGCCGCCGACACGGGCGTGACCAAGTCCGACCAAATCATCTGGCGCGAGCACCTCTCGCCCATGGCCGGCAACGCCAGCTCGCACTTTGTCGTGCTCAACAAGATCGACACCCTCTGGGACGCCCTCAGCAGCCCCGACCGCATCGAGGAGCAAATCACCCGCCAATGCGAGCAAACCGCCGGCACCCTCTCGCTCGAAAAAGAGCAGGTCATCGCCATCTCCGCGCAAAAGGGCCTGCTGGCCAAGGTGCGCGGCGACGAGCAACTGCTGCAGGAAAGCCGCCTGCCCCGCTTTGAAGACATGCTGGCGCAGCGCATGCTCGGCCAGCGTGAGGACATGCTCGAATCCGTGCTGCGCTCGGCCCTGGGCAGCGTCGAATCGGCCTGCGCCCGCGTGCTGGCCGTGCGCCGGCGCGAGCTGGCCGAGCAAAAGCAGGAATTGCAGGGCCTGCGCGGCAAAAACCAAACCGTCATCCGCCAGATGCGCATGCGCGTGGACATGGAAAAAGGCGAATTCGAGCGCAGCGGCGCCAACGTGCAGGCCGTGCGCGCCGTGCACATGAAACTGCTGCGCGAAATCATCAAGCTGCTGGGCGCATCCAGCATCAAGAAAGAACTGACCGAGCTGAGCACCGCCTTGCGCGAGCCGGGCATCAAATTCGGCCTGAAAAAAGCCTACAGCCGCTCCTTCGACAAACTGCGCGACATCGTGCGCCAGGTGCAAACCATGGAAGCGGAAATCGAATCCATGCTCACCGCCACCTTCCGCCAGCTCAACGCCGAATACGGCTTCACCCTCCAGCCCCCGCCCGCGCCCGACATGACGCGCTTCATCGACGATCTGAACTCCGTCGAAAACAGCCACCTGCAATACCTGGGCATGGGCAACATCTTCCAGCTCGCCCGCCCCGAATTCACCGAAAAACTCGTGCGCGCCCTGGCCTCGCGCATACGCTCCATCTTTGAAACCGCGCTGGGCGACATCGAGCTGTGGAACAAAACCTCCTCCTCGCAAGTGGACACCCAGATGCGCGAGCGCCGCCGCGCCTTCAACCGCCGCATGGAAGCCATCATCCGCATCGAAGAAGCCGCCGGCAACCTGGAGCAGCGCCTGGGCGAAATCGACATCCAGTCCGAAGACATGGAAGCCACCGAACGGGGCCTGGCCGAACACATTCACGCCATGCGCGCCCTCACCCCCGTCGCCGCTGCGCCAGCCGCCGCAGCCAGCGCCAATGCAGCCGGCGCCGCGCCCGAAATTCCCACCGTCTCCGACATGCTCCCCAGCCTGTGAGCCAGCCTGCCAGCGCCGGCCAGCCGCCCACCGGCTGCGCCGGCGTTTCTGTTTCTCCCCCTGCCGATCCCGCCGCCGGCATCGCCCCGCGCCTCATCGCCTGGCAGCGCCGCAGCGGTCGCCACGGCCTGCCCTGGCAAGCCACGCGCGAGCCCTACCACGTCTGGCTCTCCGAAATCATGCTTCAGCAAACCCGGGTCGCCACCGTGCTGGACTACTACCCGCGCTTTTTGCAGCAGTTTCCCAGCCTCGCCAGCCTGGCCGCCGCCCCCCTCGAAGCCGTTTTGGCCCTGTGGAGCGGCCTGGGCTACTACAGCCGCGCCCGCAACCTGCACCGCTGCGCGCAGCACGTGCAAAACCACCTCGGCGGCCAATTTCCCCGCAGCGCCGCCCAACTGCAAACCCTGCCCGGCATCGGCCCCTCCACCGCCGCCGCCATCGCCGCCTTCTGCTTTGGCGAGCGCGCCGCCATCTTCGACGGCAACGTCCAGCGCGTACTCGCCCGCCACCTGGCCGACGGCAGCGACCTGGCCCGCGCCAGCCACACCCGCGCCCTGCACCAGCGCGCCCGCGCCCTGCTGCCCGCCGCCAGCGCCGACATGCCCGCCTACACCCAGGCTCTCATGGACCTGGGCGCCACCATCTGCACCCCGCGCCAGCCGCGCTGCACGGCCTGCCCCATCGCCAGCGACTGCCAGGCCCGCCAACAGGGCTGCCCGGAAAACTACCCCGTCAAAACCCGCAAACTCAAGCGCAGCCGCCAAACCCTCTGGCTGCTGCTGCCCCACACCCCGGACGGCGCCTGCTGGCTGCACCCGCGCCCGGCGCGCGGCATCTGGGCCGGCCTGCACGCCCTGCCCGCCTTCGACAGCCGCCAGGCCCTCGAACAAGCCCTGCAAGCGGCCCTGCCCGCGCCGCGCCCCGCCCTCCACTGGCTGCCCCCGCTGACCCACGCCCTCACTCACAAAGACCTCACCCTGCACACCGCCCGCCTGCCCCTGCCCGCCGCCACCGCCCTGACCCTGCCTGAACACCCCGGCGGCCAATGGCACCCCCACCCTCACTGGCCCCAGCTCGGCCTGCCCGCCCCCATCCGCCGCCAACTGCTGGAAGCCACACAAAATTTGCCCGAAAAACAGGCAAACCGCCCGCAGCGCCCGTAAACACTGCGCAGCGTGCTATTAAATCAGGAGAAATATGTGGATAACTTGCCTGTTGGGGTGTGGTTTGGGTGCGGTTTTCGGGGCTTGGGGACGGGCTTTGATGCGGACTTTCGGTTGGGTTTTCGAGCGAATTTCCGATCGGCATCACGAATCAGCGCCCAACTTGCCCCCCAGGGTTTATCGTGTTTGCACTTCGTAACCTAAATTTGCTTATGAACTAGGCAATTCGCCCATGTCGCGCGTAAATGCTGCGCAGCGCGCTATCAAAACAGGAAAAATCTGTGGATAACTTCATTCTTCCGCAGTGTCGGCAGGCGTTTCGGGCTGATTGCCGCCCGGCGGGCTGGCCAGCGCCAGAGTGCGCAGCCAAAGCGCCGCTTCGCCCACGCCCTGGCGCTTGAGCGAGGAAAACAGCTTGACCTCGCCGCCGCCCGCTTGCAGGCGGGCAATGGACAGGGCCTTGGCCTGCTCGCTGCGGGTGAGCTTGTCGGCCTTGGTCAGCAGCACCAGAAAAGGCAGGCCCTGCTCCACACGCGGGCGGATGACTTCCAGCAGCGCCTCGTCCACTTCCCGGAGGCCGTGGCGCGGATCGCACAGCATCACCACGCCCGCCAGATTGGGGCGCGAAACCAGGTAATTGACCATCACCTGTTGCCAACGGCGCTTGTCGGCCTGCGGCACGGCGGCGTAACCGTAGCCGGGCAAATCGGCCAGCACGGCATCGGTCTGCCCCTGACGGCCCAGCGCGAAAAGGTTGATGTGCTGCGTGCGCCCCGGCGTTTTGGAGGCAAAGGCCAGGCGTCCCTGCTGGGTGAGCGTGTTGATGGCCGTGGATTTGCCGGCGTTGGATCGCCCCACGAAAGCGATTTCGGGCACTTGCAGCTCGGGCAACTGGTGCAACTGCGCCGCCGTGGTCAGAAAGCGCGCGGTGTGCAGCCAGCCGAGAGCAAATTTTTCATCTTTGTCAAGGGGACTGGTTGGCATGCGTGTAAGAGGCGGTAAACAGCTCGGGCGCGCATTGTAGAATCGGCCCGCCTGCAAGTAAGGACTTGTCCCGGCACTTGCAGGCCCATCCCACAACCACCAAGACGATGCCCACATGAAGTCGCCCGCTTTCTTTCTTGCAGCCGCACTGGTCGTGACGGCTGCGCTTGCTGCCGAGACACCTGACGCTTCCGCAGAAGCTGCAGCCGCCCCCGCTGCCGAGCAGGCCCCGGCCCCCACCGAATCCCCCAGCACGGAAGCTGCCGCCGCCGAAGCCCCTGCGGCCGAGGCTGAAAAAGCGGCCGCTGCCGCGCCCGCTTCGCCAAGAAAGATTGATTTGGCGCAAGGAGAGGCTTCTTTCATGGGCGTGTGTGTGGCCTGCCACGGCGAAGGCGGCAAGGGCGTGGCGGAAATTCCCACGCAGCCGCGCCTGGCAAGCCAGCATGCCGATTACTTCATCAAGCAGATGATGGAATTCCGCGACGGCAAGCGCGAGAACGCCGTGATGGCAGGCATGGCGCAGGCCGTCTCGGAAGACGACATCCACAACATCGCTGCCTGGCTGGCCGTGCAGAAACCGGAAAAAGGCCAGGCTACCGACAAGGACCTGGTGGCCCTGGGCGAGAAGATTTACCGTGGCGGCATTGCCGCGCGCCACGTGCCCGCTTGCGCAGGCTGCCACAGCCCCAACGGCGCGGGCATTCCGGCGCAATACCCGCGCCTGTCGGGCCAGTTCGTCGATTACACGGTGGCACAGATGGAACAGTTCCGTGACGGCGTGCGCAAAAACAGCCCGCAGATGGCCGACATCGCCGGCAAGATGAATGACCGCGAAATCAAGGCTGTGGCCGAATACATCGCCGGTTTGAACTGATCTTTTTCCCCGCCATGCGCGCGCCAGAATGTCTCCGATGACGGCAGTCTGGCGCTGAAAAAAATCCCTCGCGCCGCCCGCCTGGCTTTTCAGGCGGGCGGCGCGGTTTTGTATGCGCCTTGCCCGCGCGCCCTGCTTTTTTGCCCGTATGAGCTCATCCGCCCCTGATGACGCCCCGCTGCGCCGCCGCCTGCCCGACTGGGGGCAAATGCGCGAGCTGCTGTCTTCCATGCGCTTTGCCATTGCGCTGCTGACGGTCATCTGCATTGCCTCGGTCATCGGCACGGTGATGCGCCAGCACGACGCGCATGTGAGCTACGTCAACCAGTTCGGCCCGTTCTGGGCGGAGCTGTTTCTGGCGCTCAGGCTCAATGCGGTTTACAGCGCCTGGTGGTTCTTGCTGATCCTGGCGTTTCTGGTGATCAGCACCAGCCTGTGCATTGCGCGGCACGCGCCCAAGATGCTGCGGGACTTGCGCAACTTCCGCGAAGACATCCGCGTGCAAAGCCTGAACGCCTTTCACCACAAGGCGCAGGCCCGCCTGCCCGGCACGCCCGCGCAGCAGGCGCAGCGCATGGGCCAGGCGCTGGCCGCCGGCGGCTGGCGCGTGCGCTTGCAGCAGCGGCTCGATGCGCAGGGTGGCGAAGGCTGGATGGTGGCGGCCAAGGCGGGGGCGGCCAACAAGCTGGGCTACATCGCCGCGCACAGCGCCATCGTGCTGGTGTGCCTGGGCGGGCTGCTCGATGGCGATCTCATCGTGCGCGCGCAAACCTGGCTGGGCGGCAAGTCGGTTTACACCGGCAGCGGGCTGGTTTCCGAAGTGGGCGAGCAGCACCGCCTGCCCGCCGGCAATCCCACTTTCCGCGGCAATCTGGTGGTGGCCGAGGGCACGGCATCCGACACCGCCGTGCTGGCCCAGTCCGACGGCGTGCTGCTGCAAGAGCTGCCCTTTGCGGTGGAACTGAAGAAATTCATCGTCGAATACCACGACACCGGCATGCCGCGCCTTTTCGCCAGCGAAATCGTCATTCACGACAAGGCCGACGGCAGCCAGCACCCGGCGCGGGTGGAGGTGAACCACCCCTACAAATACAAGGGCGTCAACATCTACCAAAGCAGCTTTGAAGACGGTGGCTCGCGCCTGCAAGTGCAGGCCCTGCCGCTGGACGGCAGCCAGCCGCCCGTGGCGCTGCAAGGCGTGGTCGGCGGCAGCCAGCGCCTGGAGATGGGCGGCGAGGCCGTGACGGTGGAATTCACCGAGCTGCGTGCGCTGAACGTGGAAGATTTGAACCAGGCCCGCAGCGCGTCGGGTGATGCGGGCGCGGGCAATCTGGCGCACGCGCTGGGCCGGCGTTTGGGCGCGGCCAACAAAACCGTCACCCAGCGCCAGTTGCGCAACGTGGGCCCCAGCTTTGCCTACACCCTGCGCGACAGCGCGGGGCAGGCCCGCCGCTACAACAACTACATGCACCCCGTTGACATGGGCGACGGCGGCCCCCCGGTGTTCCTGCTGGGCGTGCAACTGGCCGAGGGCGAGCCACTGCGCTATCTGCGCGTGCCGGCCGATGAAAACCAGTCGCTCAAGGGCTTTGTCCGCCTGCGCGCCGCGCTGCAAAGCGAAACCCTGCGCGAGCAGGCCGTGGCCCGCTACGTGGCGCGCAATGTGGACACGGCCCGGCGCGATCTGGCCGATCAACTGGCCCTTTCGGCCCGCCGCGTGCTGGGGCTGTATGCGGGCGTGACCGCCATCAAGGGCCGCAAACCCGGCGGCCTGCAAGCCGTGGCCGATTTCGTCGAACAGGCCGTGCCCGAGGCCGAGCGCGACACCGCCGCCCAGGTGCTTTTGCGCTTGCTCAACGGCGTGCTGTTCGAGCTGGATCAGGCCGCGCGCCAGGCGCAGGGCGCGCAGCCGCTGCCCGAGGGCGACGCAGGCACCGTGGCCTACCTTCAGCAAATGGCCCTGGCGCTGTCCGACGTGCGGCTCTACCCCGCCGCCTACACCCTTGAACTCAAGGACTTCACGCAAGTGCAAGCCAGCGTGTTCCAGGTCGCGCGCGCGCCGGGCCAGGCCATCGTTTACCTGGGCTGCGTGCTGCTCATCGGCGGCGTATTCGGCATGCTTTACGTGCGCGATCGCCGCCTGTGGATATGGCTGGCCGCCGCCGAAGACGAAGCCGGCGGCGTGCAGGCCACGGCCGCCTTTTCCTGCAACCGCAAAACGCTGGATGCCGATCGGGAATTCGCCCGGCTCAAGGCACAGCTTTTGCAGCTCGGCTAACTTCGCCGGCGGCTTTTTCCACACACACCCGCGATGAACCCCACCACCGTCACCACCCGCATCACCGCCGCAGGCGCTTCCCTGGCGGCAGGCGATGGCCAGCCGGCCCGCCACAGCCCGGGCCGCAGTTTGGGCGACTGGCTCTTTGCCGCCCTGGCCCTGTGCGGCACGCTGTTTGCCCTGTGGCGCTACGCCGGCGTGATGGACGGCTACGAAACCGTCATCTTGCTGGGCACGCTGCCCATCGTCATCGCGCTGGGCTGGTTCTGGCAGCCGCTGCGCACGCTGATGCTCGTTTCTGCCGCGCTGGCGCTGCTGGCCATCGCCAGCTACGGGGGCGATCTGGCCCGCGCCGAAACCGTGCCCTGGCTCAAATACCTGCTCTCCAGCCAGTCGGCCATCCTGTGGATGAGCATGCTTTTTTTCATGAGCACCGCCTTTTACTGGCTGGGCATGTTCACCCGCAACCGCGCCGCCGCCTTCGAGGCGCTGGGCAGCAAACTGGCCTGGGCCGCCGTGGGCCTGGCGCTGGTGGGCACGCTCGTGCGCTGGTACGAAAGCCACCAGATCGCCGCCGGCGTGGGCCACATCCCGGTCAGCAACCTGTACGAAGTCTTCGTCATGTTCTGCTGGATGACCGCGCTCTTTTACCTGTATTACGAGCAGCACTACGCCACCCGCGCCCTGGGCGCCTTCGTCATGCTCGTGGTCAGCGCCGCCGTCGGCTTTTTGCTCTGGTACACGCTGGTGCGCGAGGCGCACCAGATACAGCCGCTCATCCCCGCGCTGCAAAGCTGGTGGATGAAGCTGCACGTGCCGGCCAACTTCATCGGCTACGGCACCTTTGCGCTGGCGGCCATGGTCGCCTTTGCCTACCTGGTCAAGCAGCAGGCCGGCGCGCCGCTGGGCAGCCTGCGGCTGTCGTTGATCTGGCTGCTGGGCGTGGCCCTGTGCTTTGTGCCCATCGCCTTTCGCCAAAGCAGCGCCGAAGCCGGCGGCAGCTACTGGGTGATCTACGCCAGCGTGGCCGCGTTCTTCATTGGCCTCATCCTGCTCAAGCGCCGGCACATCGCCGCGCGACTGCCCGACAACGAAGTGCTCGACGACCTCATGTACAAGGCCATCGCCGTCGGCTTTGCCTTTTTCACCATCGCCACCGTGCTGGGCGCGTTCTGGGCCGCCGACGCCTGGGGCGGCTACTGGAGCTGGGACCCAAAGGAAACCTGGGCGCTCATCGTCTGGCTGAACTACGCCTCCTGGCTGCACATGCGACTGGTCAAGGGCCTGCGCGGCTCGGTGGCCGCCTGGTGGGCGCTGGTGGGGCTGGGCATCACCACCTTTGCCTTCATCGGGGTCAACATGTTCCTCTCCGGGCTGCACAGCTACGGCTCGCTGTAGGCCGCCCCCTTTGCCCCCGACAGGGCCGCCGCCCCGGGCGCGCGGCCCTTTTTGTTGCCCAAAAATCAGGCAAACCGCCCGCAGCGCCCGTCATTGCTGCGAAGCGTGCTATCAAAACAGGAAAAATCTGTGGATAACTTGCCCTTGCGGGCGACCTGAACCGGGCTGAATTCGGACCGAAGGTTTCCCCGATACCAAAGGCCGGGCGCTGCGGGCCTTTTTGCAAAAAAACCGGCGCTTGCGGGCCTCGTTTTTCCTGCCTCGCCTCGGGCCGGCCGGGGGGCTTCGTTGAGGGATGGCAAGCGGTTTGTATTTGGATACAAGATTTTGCTTACTAAACAGGCAAACCGTCCGCAGCGCCCGTAAACACTGCGCAGCGCGCTATCAAAACAGGAAAAATCTGTGGATAACTTTGAATTTCAAGCGCTCGCCCGGCGCGTTTTTCCGGTTTTTCAACTGCTGGCGAAGACGGTCAGCACACCCGTGTAGCCGTGCAGTTGCGCGCCGGCGATTTCGCCGCCGGCGAAAAAGCCCGTCAGCGGCACTTCGCCCAGGGCCTGGCGCAGCAGTTGGATTTGCGCGCCGGCTTGCTCGAAGTGCTCGCTGCCCCGGCTGGCGCAGCTCACATACACCGCCCCCACCATGCGGCGCGCCGGCTGGGCAAAGGCGGCGGGCGCGGCCAGGGCGGAGGCCGCATCGACGGGCAGGGGCTCGGACTCCAGCTGCTCGCGGATTTCGGTGCAGGCGCGCATCAGGTCGGCGCGCGCCACGCGGGCGCTGCGCTGGCAAAACAGCAGGCTTTGGCCCGGCTGGGGGCGGGCGGCCACGTTCAGGCTGCGCGCGGCCACGTCCAGCCCGGTGAGGGGGCGCACTTGCATGCGCGCATCCAGGCAGCCGCGCTGGCGGGCGGCAAAGCCGGCTTCGGCCGGGCCCAGCGCCACCAGCGCCTGGCGCCGGTGCACGTCGCAGGGCTGGCACATGCTGGCGTGCAGGTCGTCGAGCATCACATCCAGCGCCGGCTCGCCGTCCAGCTCGACGATGGCGTTGTCCTCGCAGTGGGTGATCAGGTGCGCCGGCCCGCGCAGCTCGCAGCCGTGCGCCACCTGGGTGATGAGCGATGCGCCGGGGGCAAAGGCCACGCCGGTCAGCCCGCCGCTGAATACGCCGCCGTGCAGCGCGCCCGGCCCGTGGGCGATGCCGGTGCGCGTGGCGGCCACTTGCACGTTTTGCTTGCGGCTGGCCCTCAGGCCGCCGAACAGGCCGTGCGTGGTGCGCGCGCCCAGCTCGCTCACCAGCTCGTCCAGATCGGGCGTGTTGCCGTCGGCGTGCACCAGCGCCGAGTGCGGGCGAAAGCCGTTGCCCAGCGGCGCCTGCCCGGAAAACACGCGCCACTGGCTGATGGGCAGATCGCACAGCATGACCGACAGGGCCGGCTCGTCGATGTATTCGGCGTGGCCGCCCAGCACGCCCACGCCCACGCAGCCGGCCCAGCCCTGCACGCCGGGCAGCGCGTGCGCCAGCCAGTGCAGCATGGATTGGGCAAAGGGGGCGTATTCGCTGCTGAAGTACATCAGGCCCAGGCTGGGGTCGCTGGCGTAGCCGGGCAGGGTCATTTGCGCGCGCAACTGCGCCAGGGTGAGCTGCGCCGCCATTTCCCACTCCGGGTGGGTGGCGTGGCCGGTAGGAAAAAGCGCCATGTGTCAGAGCCTGCCTGCGCGGGTCAGCCCGCTTTTTTGCGGGCGGCTGCCGGGGCGGCCCCGGATGCGGCTTTCGGCGCGGCTTTTGCTGCCGGTTTTGCGGTCGGTTTTGCCGCTGCGCCGGGTTTTTCGGCTGCCGCCGCCGGTTTTTCCGCCTCGGCAGCGGGTGCGGCGGGCATGGCGGGCGTGGCGGCCTGGCTCATGCTGCGCGCGGCCTGGGCCGTGGCCGCTGCGCTGGCGGCGGCCATTTGCTGAAACTGCTGGTTCAGCGCGTTCCACCACATCAGCGGATCGGGCGCGGCCGGTTTTTCGGCGGCAGGGGCGGGTTTTTTCGCCTCGGTGGCGGGAGCCGGTGTCGGAGCCGGGGCGGGCGGCAGCGTGAAGGCGCGCGCCAGGTCGGCGGCGCTCACGTTCATGCTTTGCAGCGTGCTCAGCGTCATCTTCTGCACTTCCAGCGCCTGAATGGTGGCTTTCAGCGCGGCGGCGTTTTGCTCCAGCCAGAACAGCACGGTTTTGAGCTCGCCCACGCGCTTTTCCAGCTCCTGCACATTCACCGTGGGCACCGGCCAGACGGGCACCTTGCCCGCCAGGCCGCCGGAAAAAAACTCCATACCGGGAAAAAACTTGCTGAAATCAAAGGGATGTGCGCCTGTTGGCATGCTGCGGCTCTCCTGTCGGCTGCGAAGGGAATAGGGGCTGGCAAGAATACCGCGCTCGCCCTTTTGGCCCGCCTGCCGGCCACAGGCGCGACGCAAGGGCGCGGGCAGGTCGATTTTTACAATCGCGCCCCATGTCCCTGCCCCCCTTCGAGCCTGCCGCCGCCGCCTTTTTTTCCCCTGAATCCCCGCTGCTGGAGGGTCTGAACGCCGAGCAAAGGGCCGCCGTCACCTTGCCGGCCGAGCACGCGCTCATCCTGGCCGGGGCCGGATCGGGCAAAACCCGCGTGCTCACCACCCGCATCGCCTGGCTGCTTCAGCAGCGCCTGGCCCTGCCCGATCAGGTGCTGGCCGTCACCTTCACCAACAAGGCCGCGCGCGAAATGCAGGCGCGCCTGCAAGCCATGCTGCCGCTGAGCGTGCGCGGCATGTGGATTGGCACCTTCCACGGCCTGGCCAATCGCCTGCTGCGTGCCCATCACAAGCTGGCCGGGCTGCCGCAGTCCTTTCAGGTGCTGGATGTGCAGGATCAGCTCGCCGCCATCAAGCGCCTGTGCAAGCAGCACAACGTGGACGAAGACCGCCTGCCGCCCAAGCAACTGCAATGGTTCATCAACGGCAACAAGGAAGAGGGCCTGCGCGCGGCCGACGTGCCCGTGCGCGATGGCGACAGCCGCCGCAAGGCCGAGCTGTTTCAGCTCTACGACGAGCAATGCCAGCGCGAAGGCGTGGCCGACTTTGCCGAGCTGATGCTGCGCAGCTTCGAGCTGCTGCGCGATCACGCCGCCTTGCGCCAGCACTACCGCCAGCGCTTTGCGCACGTGCTCATCGACGAATTCCAGGACACCAACGCCCTGCAATACGCCTGGATCAAGCAACTGGCCGCCCCCCCGCACGAAGGCGGTGCCAGCGCCATCATGGCCGTGGGCGACGACGACCAGAGCATCTACGCCTTTCGCGGCGCGCGCGCGGGCAACATGCACGACTTCGTGCGCGAATACGGCGTGCAGCGCCAAATCAAGCTGGAGCAGAACTACCGCAGCGGCGGCCACATCCTGGACGCGGCCAACCTGCTCATCGGCCACAACCAGCGCCGCCTGGGCAAAAACCTGCGCACCGCCCGGGGCGCGGGCGAGCCGGTGCGCATCTACGAAGCCGCCAGCGACATCCAGGAAGCCCAGTGGGTCGTCGATGAAATCCGCCACCTGCTGCGCGAAAGCGCCCTGGCGCGCAGCGACATCGCCGTGCTCTACCGCAGCAACGCCCAAAGCCGCGCGCTGGAGTCGCAACTGTTCAACGCCGGCCTGCCCTACCGCGTCTATGGCGGCCTGCGCTTTTTCGAGCGCGCCGAAATCAAGCACGCCCTCGCCTGGCTGCGCCTGCTGGTCAACGAGCAAGACGACACCAGCTTCCTGCGCGTTGTCAACTTCCCCCCTCGCGGCATCGGCGCGCGCACGCTGGAGCAACTGCAAGACAGCGCCCGCGCGCGCGCACTCAGCCTGCACCAGGCCGCCAGCGACAGCGCCCTGCCCGCGCGCGTGCGCGCCACCCTCGCGCCCTTCATCGAACTGCTGCACACCCTGCGCCAGCAGGCCCGCGGGCAAAACCTCGCCCAGGTCGTTGAGCTGATCGTCGAAGGCAGCGGCCTGGCCGAGCACTACCGCGCCGAAAAAGAAGGGCAAGACCGCCTGGAAAACCTGCAAGAGCTGGCCAGCGCCGCCAGCGCTTTTGCCGCCCAGGAGGGCTACGACCCCGACGCCCCCGCCCTGCCCGATGCCCTCAACGCCCCCGACGTTGACGCCGCCGCCCCCGAACTCGCCCCCCTCTCGGCCTTCCTCACCCACGCCGCCCTTGAAGCCGGCGACAACCAGGCCCAGGTCGGGCAAGACGCCATCCAGCTCATGACCGTGCACGCCAGCAAGGGGCTGGAATTTCAGGCCGTCTTCATCACCGGCCTGGAAGAAGGACTCTTTCCCCACGAAAACGCCCAATCCAGCCCCGACGGCCTGGAAGAAGAGCGCCGCCTCATGTATGTGGCCATCACCCGCGCCCGCCAGCGCCTGTATCTCAGCCACGCCCAAACCCGCCTGCTCTACGGCCAAACGCGCCTGCACCTGCCCAGCCGCTTTCTGGCCGAGCTGCCCGACTCCGCCCTCAAATGGCTCACCCCCAAAAACCGCAGCGGCAGCTTCAGCAGCCACCCCGGCAAATTCGGCGAACCCGCCAGCGCCTTTACTGCCTCCGCCGCCCCCGCCCGCCCGGCCAGCGCCAGCGGCGGCGCGCCCATTGCCGTCGGCATGCAGGTCTTTCACAACAAATTCGGCGAAGGCAGCGTGCTCGAAATCCAGGGCGAAGAAGGCAACGCCAAGGCTCGCATCCGCTTCAAGCGCCACGGTGAAAAACTCCTGGCCCTGGCCATCGCCAAACTCACCCCCGTGGACTAAACCATGACCCGCCCCGACCGCCCCTCCCCCGACGAACCCGAACCCGAACGCCCCCTGGGCGAGCGCCTCACCTACGCCGCCATCGCCGCCTTCTTCGGCGCGCTGCTGGGCGTGGCCCTTTGGTGGCTCTACGGCCTGGGCTTTTCCCACACCTTGCGCTACCGCGCCCTGGCCCCGGCCGCCTTCTGGCACTGGGTGCTGGGCATGAGCGGCGGCATGGCCGCGCTGGGCTTCGTGCTGTGCGAGCGCGCCGCCGACTGGCTCGGCCACCTGCTCACCGCCCTCTTTCGCTTTGAAGACTTTTCCCTGCCCGAGCGCATGTCCGGCTTTTGGTGGTCCCTGCTGGCCATCCTCGGCTGGATCGCCCTGCTCTGGATCACCGCCCCCTACCGCTGGTAATCCCGCCTTTGCCTAACCATTAAGCAAACCGCCCGCAGCGCCCGTGGATACTGCGAAGCGTGTTATCAAAACAGGAAAAATCTGTGGATAACTGACCCCGCACCCCACCCCGCACCCCACCCCGAAGCCGGCCCCCGCGCCGGCTTTTTTGCGCGCCGCCGTTTTGTTCGCATTTGGATACAAGAATTTGCTTACCAAACAGGCAGAAGCCTCGTAGCGCCCGTAAACATTGCGCAGGGCGCTATTAATTCAGGAGAAAACTGTGGATAAGTTTCCTTGAATCCAGCGTGGAAGCCGGCCGGCGGCCCGTGTGGGGAAGGCTGGAAGCGCGCCCGGAATCAGCCCGGTAGCGGCCGGCCGGCGGTGGGTGTGGGTTGGGGCTTTTGGCTGGGAGATTTGGGTTGGGGTTTTCTGGCGCGGTCCTGAAAACCGGGCCTTGCAGCCAATCGGCCCGGCAGCAGGGAGGGCAGATGCCGCGTGCAGGCTCATTTCCTGTTCGCATTTGGATACAAGATTTTGCCCATCAAATAGGCAGAAACTCCGCAGCGCCCGTAAACACTGCGCAGTGCGCTATCAATTCAGGAAAAAACTGTGGATAACCCACCCGGGGCGGGGCTTACAGCAGGCCGTTTTGGCGGGCCCAGTCGGCCAGGGCGTGGGCAAAGTGGGCGTAGCCGGTGGCGTTGGGGTGGACGGCGTCGCTGCGCCATTCGGAGCGGGCGAGGATGCGGCTCCAGCCGTCGGCAAACAGGGGCAGGCGCAGGCTGCGGGCCAGGTCGGCGTAGAGGGGGTGGTCGGCCGGGGAGCCGAGGGCGGCGCGCATGCTGAGGGCGGGCACGGCGATGAGCAGGGTTTGCGCGCCGCTGGCGCGGATTTGCTCGCAGATGGCCTGGATGTGGCGGCGGGTGTCGCTCTCGGGCAGGCGGCGCAGGAAGTCGTTGCCGCCGATGCTGAGCAGCACGAGCTGGGGTGCGCCTTCTTGCAGCAGGCCGGGCAGGCGGGCCAGCGCGCCGGCGGAGGTGTCGCCGGGCACGCCGGCGTTGGCGATGCGCCAGCCGGTGAGGCCCTGCAAGACGGCGGGGTAGCTGGTTTCGGGCGCGGCGCCGGTGCCCCAGGTGAGCGAGTCGCCCAGCGCCAGCACGGCGCTGCCTGCGGGCAGACGGGTGAGGGCGGGTTTTTTGCGGCCGCAGGCGCTCAGGGCGGCGGGCAGGGCAAGGGCCAGGGGCCAGCGCAAAAGCTGGCGGCGGGGGATGGGGGCGGGCATGGGGAAGTTCAGAGGGAAGCCAGCCAGGCGGCCCAGGTTTCGGGGGCGTAGCCGAGGCTGATTTGAAGGTCGGCGTGGCCGGGGCGCTGGCAGGTGGCGACGGGGCGCTTGATGAGGCTGGGGTGGGCCAGCAGGAGGGCGAGGGTTTGCGTGTCGCCGGCGCTGGCCTGGGCCTGCTGATCCGAGTCGAGCTGCCGCCAGGTGCGGCCGCGGCGGTTGATGAGCGCGTCTGCGCCCAGGGCTTGCACCCATTCGGCCAGGGTGGCGGCGGGCAGGCCGCGCTTTTGCCAGTCGTGAAAGTGGATTTGCGCGCCGTGCTGGGCGAACCACTGGCGGCTTTTGCGCACGCTGTCGCAGTTGGCGATGCCGTAGAGGGTGATGTGGGGGGCGCTCATGGGGAGGGGTTACAGGCCCAGGCGCGCGGCGCTGGTGTATTCGCGGCGGTAGGTTTCGAAGTCCACCGTGTCGCTCACTTCGATTTGGTGCTGGCTCTGGCGCGATTGGGCGGCCATTTCGGCAAAGCGCTGGCGCAGCTCGGGCGCGGGGGGCTGGGTGATGAGGGCGGCGCGGGTTTGGCGCGATTGCTCCAGCATGAAGGCGACGTAGTTGTCGCCGTAGTCCTTGAGGGCGGCGAGCACGCGGGCCGAGGGCAGGGTTTCGGGGCGCTCCAGCGTTTGGCGGGCGGCCTGGCAGGCGTTTTGGTAGTCGCGCCCGCCGTGGCCCAGGGCCTGATCGAGCGCGGCGGCCAGCGGGGGCAGGGCGGCGAGCACCTCGGCGGCCCAGTCGGTGAGCAGCACGCTTTGGCTGCCGCGCTCCAGCCGCAGGCCGGGTTGGCGGCCGCGCTCGGCCACAAGCTGCTGGTTGTGCGCCATGCGGGCGATTTCTTCGGGGGTGTCGGGCGGGCTGTCGCTGAGCAGGCAGTGCAGCAAAAAGAGGTCGAGAAAGCGCATGGTGGGCGCGTCTATGCCCAGGGGCAGGAAGGGGTTGAGGTCCATCAGCCGCACTTCCACGTATTGCACGCCGCGTTTGCGCAGCGCGTGCAGGGGGCGCTCGCCCGGCTCGGTCACGCGCTTGGGGCGTATGGTTCCGTAGAACTCGTTTTCGATTTGCAGCAAGGAGGTGGCCAGCTGGTTGTAGTCGCCGCCGGGGTTGCGTATGCCTATGGCTTCATAGGCGGGCCAGGGGCGGGTGAGGGCTTCGTGCAGGGAGGCGGCGTAGCCTTCCAGGCTGTTGTAGCTGACGGCCAGGCTGGCTTGCGCTTCGCTTTGGTAGCCCAGCCGCCCCATGCGCAAGGAGGTGGCGTGGGGCAGGTGCATGGCGCGGCTGCCCAGCGGCTGCAAGGCGTGCTGGCGGCCCTGCACAAAGGTGCCGCATACGGCGGGCGAGGCGCCAAAGAGGTAAAGCAGCAAAAAGGCGTGGCGGCGGAAGTTGCGTATCAGCGCGAAATATTGCTCGCTGCTCACGCCCGGCAGCGACCAGTTGTAGTGAATGCCGGAGATGGTTTGCATGCGCCGCCCGTAGCGGTGGCCCAGGCCCATGCGATAGACGCTTTTGGCGCGGCCGACGTTGCTGTTGCCGTAGTAGCCCAGGGGGATCATTTCATCGGGCGGCAGGCCGCAGGGCATGCTGGAGACCCACAGCATTTCATCGCCCAGGGCGGCCATTTCGGCATAGACGACCTGGTGAATTTGCTGCAACTCCTGCAGGCAGTGGGCAATGCTGGCGTGCGCGCCGGTGACCAGCTCGGGCTGCGATTCGCTGAAGTCGGTGGTGATGTGCGGGTGCGTTAGTGGTGCGCCCAGGGCGGCGGGGTGAGGGGTGAGGGCCAGCTGGCCGTCATGCGCGGCGCGCAGGCTTTCTTTTTCCAGCCCGCGCAGGATGCCTTGCAGGGCGCCGGGCGGCAGCGCGGCCAGACGCCGGGAAATTTCGGATGGGGCGCTCATCAATGTTTGTCCTTATGTGTTTTTATGCACGGTATCACAGGGCTTTTTCCGGTTCTTGCATATGGAAATCCCTGCCCGGGCGCGCGGGCGGCGGCGGGCATGATGGGCGCATGAGCTTGCCTGATCGCCCTGTTGAAACGGATGCAGCGCCACCGCTGGCTTCGGCCTGCGTTGTGGTGCTGCGCGATGGCCCCCAGGGGCTGCAAACCCTGCTGGCGCGCCGCCACAGCGAAACAGCCGATCTGGGCGGGGCCTGCGTGTTTCCGGGCGGCAAGGTGGATGCGGCCGACCGCACACCCCAGACGCTGGCCTGCCTGGAAGAAGGCGCGCAAGGTGGGCAACCACACCTGGCCGCGCGCCTGGCCGAGCCGGATTTGCCTGCAAGCGAGGCCGCCGCACTGCACCTGGCCGCCGCGCGCGAGGCGCTGGAAGAGGCGGGCCTGCTCTACGCCCGCCCCGACTGCGCTGCGGGCATTGCGGCCGATTTCATGAGCGTGATGAACGACTTGCGCCAGGGCGCGCCCTTTGCCGCCGCGCTGGCTGCAAGGGGCCTGCGGCTGGATTGGCAGGCGCTGCACCCATGGGCGCGCTGGATTACGCCGGAGCAAACGGTGCTGCGCATGCGCCGCTTTGACACCCGCTTTTTCCTGGCCGAGCTGCCCGCCGGGCAAACGCCTGCGCCCGATGGCCGCGAGGCCGTGGAGCTGCTGTGGCGCACGCCCCGGCAGGCGCTGGCGCAATACGCCGAGGGCCGCATCACGCTGGCGCCGCCGCAAATCATGAGCCTGCTGCACCTGGCCCGCCACGCCAGCGCCGCCAGCGCCCTGGCCCAAGCGCGGCAGCGCCCGCCGCCGTGCATCCGCCCGCAGGTGTTGCGGCAGGCCGAGGGCGTGGTGTTCGTTTATCCGGGCGATGCGCAATACCGCGATGACCGCGAATACCGGGCCGGCGCGGGCCTGCCGCCCGGGCTGCCCACGCGGCTGGAGCAGCAGGGGGCGCTGTTCGTGCCGCCGGGCGGGTTTGAACAATGGCTGATGGCCTGAAAGGCCCGTGGATATTGCGCAGAGCGCTACAAAAAATGAAGCGAACGGGCGGGGCGGCAGCGGGCTTCAGGCCGCCACGGCGACATCGGCCGGCAGCAGCTCGCCGCGCAGCGAGTAGTGCAGCGCCTCGGTGATGCGCACATCCACCATCTGCCCTATCACTTGCGCAGCCTGCGCGCCGGTGTCGAAATTGACCACGCGGTTGCACTCGGTGCGGCCCATCATTTCCTGCGGGTTCTTGCGCGAGGGGCCTTCGACGAGGATGCGCTGCACCGTGCCCACGCGGCTGCGGTTGATGGCCTGCACGCTGGCTTCCAGCGCGGCCTGCACCTGTTGCAGACGGCGCAGCTTGACTTCGTGCGGGGTGTCGTCGTGCAGATTGGCCGCAGGCGTGCCCGGGCGCGGGCTGAAGATGAAGCTGAAGGAGTTGTCGTAGCCCACGTCGTCTATGAGCTTCATCATCTTGGCGAAGTCCTGCTCGGTTTCGCCCGGAAAGCCGACGATGAAATCGCTGGAGAGGCTGATTTGCGGGCGCACGGCGCGCAGGCGGCGGATGATGTTTTTGTACTCCATGGCGGTGTAGCCGCGCTTCATGGCCATGAGGATGCGGTCGCTGCCGTGCTGCACGGGCAGGTGCAGGTGGCTGGCGAGCTTGGGCACCTTGGCGTAGGTGTCGATCAGGCGCTGGGTGAACTCGTTGGGGTGACTGGTGGTGTAGCGGATGCGCTCGATGCCGGGGATTTCGGCCACGTATTCGATGAGCAGGGCGAAGTCGGCGGTTTCGCCGCTGCCGCCCATCGGGCCGCGATAGGCGTTCACGTTCTGGCCCAGCAGCGTCACTTCCTTCACGCCTTGCGCGGCCAGGCCGGCGATTTCGGTGAGCACGTCGTCAAACGGGCGGCTGAACTCTTCGCCGCGCGTGTAGGGCACGACGCAGTAGCTGCAATATTTGGAGCAGCCTTCCATGATGGAGACAAAGGCCGTGGCCCCTTCCACGCGGGCGGGCGGCAGATGGTCGAATTTTTCGATTTCGGGAAAGCGGATGTCCACCTGCGGCGCGTTCTGGCGGCGGCGCTCGGCCAGCAAATCGGGCAGGCGGTGCAGGGTTTGCGGGCCGAAGACGACATCGACATACGGCGCGCGCTCGATGATGGCCTCGCCCTCCTGGCTGGCCACGCAGCCGCCCACGCCGATGAGCGTGCCTTTGTCCTTGAGGTGCTTGATGCGGCCCAGGTCAGAGAAGACTTTTTCCTGCGCCTTCTCGCGCACGGAGCAGGTGTTGAAGATGACCAGGTCGGCCTGCTCCGGGTCGTCGGTGGACTCGTAGCCTTCGGCGGCGGCCAGCACGTCGGCCATCTTGGCCGAGTCGTATTCGTTCATCTGGCAGCCAAAGGTCTTGATGAAGACTTTGCGGGACATGGCGAAAGTTTTCGTGGGAAGTTTGATGGAAGCGGGCAGCGACAGCTTCTGGAAAAGGAGCAAATTCAAGGCATCTGAAAACACCGCCTGCGCCCATGCAGTATGGACGTCATGCTATGAAACAAGGAGCGGAACCTGGTTCAAGGCGGCGCTTCGCGTGCGTCTGCCCGTTCACGGCTCGCGTTCAGTTGCCGCGATACGGGTTGCGCTCCGTGTCGTTGAAGGGGCGCGGGCGAATCAGGCGGGACTGGTTGATCTCGCTGATTTCCTCGGCCGTGAGAATCCAGATTTCACGCAGTTCGCCGCTGGGGCCCAGCGCGTAATTGACCATGTGCGTCTGTCCGGTGAGCGCGCCGGAGAGCATCACGCGGTTGGTTTCGCTGCGGATGCGTGTGCCTGCCGCCAAAAGCATGGGCTTGCCGTCCAGCGTGATGTGAGGAGGCTCGCCAAAAGCGATGATGCCGTGTTCCACGCCAGCCGGGAAAAAGCGCCGCACCTGCTGGGCCTGCACCTGTTGCGCTTGCGCGCTGCCTACCAGCGCGCACAGCGCGAGGCCGCAGGCAGCCAGGGTGGATGCAAGTGCGGGGCGAATGGGTTTCATGATGGTTCCCTGAAAGCGAGATGGCAAATGAGAAAGCGGCTGCGCCAGGCAGAAAAAAAGGCACTGGGCGAATCAGCCCGGTGCCTTGATGCTGCGCTGCGCGAAACGGGCGCTTGCGAAGGTTTTTTGAAAGGAAATCTGGTGGCGCTTCACGGACTCGAACCGCGGACCTGTGGATTATGATTCCATCGCTCTAACCGACTGAGCTAAAGCGCCAAAGAGGCGGATTCTATCACTGGTTTTTGAATTCGGCCGCGCGCTTGTTCAAAAAGGCGTCCATGCCTTCTTTCTGGTCTTCCGTGGCAAACAGGGCGTGGAACAGGCGGCGCTCATACATCACGCCATCGGCCAGGCCGCCTTCAAAGGCGCGATTGACGCATTCCTTGGCCGCCATGACGGCAATCTGCCCGAAGCCGCAAATGGTTTGCGCCGCCTTCAGGGCCTCGTTCATCAGCTCGGCCGCAGGCACCACGCGGCTGACCAGGCCGGCGCGCTCGGCTTCCTGCGCATCCATCATGCGGGCGGTCAGAACCATGTCCATGGCCTTGGATTTGCCCACTGCGCGCGGCAGGCGCTGGGTGCCGCCCGCGCCGGGGATGACGCCCAGCTTGATTTCGGGCTGGCCGAAGCGGGCGGTGTCAGCGGCGATGATGAAGTCGCACATCATGGCCAGCTCGCAGCCGCCGCCCAGGGCAAAGCCGGCGACTGCCGCAATGACGGGCTTGCGAATGCTGCGTATCGTTTCCCAATTGCGGGTGATGAATTCGCCCTTGTAGGCATCGGCGAAGCTGTATTTCGCCATCACGGAAATGTCGGCGCCGGCTGCAAAGGCCTTTTCGCTGCCGGTCAGCACGATGCAGCCGATGGCCTCGTCGGCGTCGAACGCCTTGAGCGCCTGGCCCAGCTCGTTCATGAGCTGGTCATTCAGGGCGTTGAGCTGCTTGGGGCGGTTCAGGGCGATGACGCCCACCTGCCCGTTTTCCGTGTGCACGTTGATGCATTCATGTGTCATGGCAAATCTCCTGGGCCGCAAGGCCCGACAGAACAAGGAAAAAGCGCACTATAAAAAAACGCGCCCCGCAAGCGGCTGGCGCAGCGTTTTGCGGCTTGCTCCGCCCCTGGCAGGCGGCACAATGAATGCTGTTTTCATTGAGGAGCTTTTGCCATGAGACTTGTCACCTTGCTGGCCGCCAGCGCGACCGCCCTCTTGTTCACCGCCTGCGCCAGCGTTCATCAAATCGACGCGCAAGTGGAGTCCGCCGCCCCCGTCGCCACGGCGCAAACGCAGGAGCAGCGCGCGCTGCTGGCGGGCGCTCATTACCGCTTTGAGCAACTGCCGCTGCAATCGGCCCAGCCGGGCGCCGAGCATTTGCAAGCCATGGCGCAAGCGGCGCTGGCCCGCGCCGGGCTGGTGCGCGACGATGCCGCCGCCCGCGTCACGGTGCAGGTGAGCGCGCACATCAGTCCGCAATGGACTTCGCCCTGGTATGACCCCTATTGGGATGACGGCTGGGGCTTTTGGCCCGGCCGCTTTTATTTCGGTCTGGGCTCGGGCGGCTTTTACGGCGGCGCGTGGATGTGGGACTCGTCCTACCGCTACTACAACAGCCGCGTGAGCCTGGTCATGCGCGACGCGCAAAACGGCCAGGTGCTCTACGAAACCCGCGCCCAGCATGAAGGCGCGCGCAGTCATTCCGACACCGTGCTGCAAGCGCTGTTTGACGCCGCGCTGCAAGACTTCCCCCACCCGCCGGCCGGCCGGCGGCGCGTGGTCATTCCGCTGGCCGAGCCCAAGCCCTGAACCCCCTTTTGCCGCACGCATTGCCCCTGCCATGCAGCAGGCCACGCGCATCATCGCCATCCGCCACGGTGAAACCGACTGGAACCGCGCCTTGCGCATGCAGGGGCATCTGGACATCGCCCTCAACCTTCGCGGCCTGTGGCAGGCGCAGGCCACGGCGCGCGCGCTGGCGGGCGAGGATGTGGCCGCCGTTTACAGCAGCGATCTGCAACGCGCCAGCGCCACCGCCCGCGCCATTGCCGCTGCGTGCTGCGCACCCCTGCATCTGGAGGAGGGCCTGCGCGAGCGCCATCTGGGCAGCTTTCAGGGCTGGACTTTCGATGAGGTGCAGGCGCATCACCCGGATCAGGCCCTGCGCTGGCGGCAGCGCGACATCACCTTCGCCCCCGCAGGCGGCGAAACCCTGGTGCAAATTTCCCGCCGCATCCTGACCACCGCCGCGCGGCTGGCGGCCCGCCATCCGGGCGAGCAAATCGTGCTGGTGGGCCACGGCGGCATGCTGGACATGCTCTACCGCAGCGCCATGCGGCTGGATTTGCAAACCCCGCGCAGCTGGCCGCTGGAAAATGCCGCCATCAACCGCCTGCTGCACACAGCGAGCGGCTTGACCCTCACGGCCTGGGCCGACACTTTCCACTTTGACCAAATAGAGGACATCCCCAGATGAATGCCCCCATCAGCTCCCGCTTTGCTGCCCTGCAAGGGCAAAGACCCGAAGCCATCGACACCCCGGCGCTGGTTATCGACGCCGATGCCGTCAACCGCAACATGCAGCGCATGGCCGAATTTGCCGCCAAGCACCAAATCAGGCTGCGCCCGCACGCCAAGATGCACAAAAGCGCCGAACTGGCCCGCCTGCAAATGCAGGCCGGCGCCGTGGGCGTGTGCGTGCAAACCGTGGGCGAGGGCGAAGCCCTGGCAGCCGGCGGCGTGAACGACATTTTCATCACCAACCAGATCGTCTCGCCCGCCAAGCTGCGGCGCGTGGCCGCGCTGGCGCACCTGCTGAAAAATCGTGGTGGCCGTCTGGCCATCGCCGTTGACAGCCTGGAAGGCGTGGAGCGGCTGAACCAGGCCATGCAACTGTCCAGCGCGCAAATTGACGTGTTCATCGAAATCGACATTGGCCAGGGCCGCTGCGGCGTGCCGCCGGGCGAGCAGGCCATCGCGCTGGCCCGTCTCATCAAGGAGCACCCCCGGCTGAATTACGCGGGCCTGCACGCCTATCACGGCCTGGCCCAGCACCTGCGCAGCGTGACCGAGCGGCGCACCGCCATCGGGCAGGCCGCCGTGCGCGTTTCGGCCACGCGCGACGCGCTGGCCCGCGAGGGCCTGGCCCCGGCCCTCATCACCGGCGGCGGCACGGGCACCTTCGGACTGGAAGCGGCCAGCGGCCTGTGGAACGAGCTTCAGCCCGGCAGCTTCCTGTTCATGGATGCCGACTACGCCCGCAACGAGCGCGACAGCGCTCAGCCCGCCTTCGAGCAGGCCCTGTTTGTCAAGACCCAGGTCATCAGCGTGCAAGACGGGCGCGCCGTTTGCGATGCGGGCCTGAAAAGCCTAGGCCTGGATGCCGGCCCGCCTCTGGTGCACGCCCTGCCCGGCCAGCCGCAATGGACTTACACCCTGGCGGGCGATGAGCACGGCCTGCTGCGCCCCGCCCGGGAAGGCGGGCCGCTGCCTGCCATAGGCGAAAGCATCTGGCTCATTCCGGGCCATTGCGATCCCACCGTGAACCTGCACGACGTCATGGTGGCCGTGCAAGGCGGCCTGATCGAAGGCGCCGTGACCGCCGTGGTGCCCGTGGATGCCCGTGGCGCCTGAAGCGCCTGAAGCGGCCAATCTGGCCGTCAGCGCGGCGGCCACCTTGCGCCAGCGCCTGGCCAGCGGCCACTACGCGCCGGGCCAGCGCCTGTCAGAGCGCGCCCTGGGGCAGGAGCTGGGCATTTCGCGCAACACCTTGCGCGAGGCCTTTCGCCTGCTCACGCAGGAAAGCCTGCTCACACACGCGCCGCACCGGGGCGTTTCCGTGGCCGTGCCCGATGCCGCCTGCGTGGCCGACATTTACCGCCTGCGCCGCATGATCGAGTGCAGCGCCCTGGCGGGGGCCCGCGCTGGCCATCCGGCCCTGGCCGACATGCGCCGCGCCGTGCAGCAGGCCATGCAGCATCAGCAGACCGGGCACTGGCCGGGCGTGGGCACGTCCAACATCGAATTTCACCGCGCCATCGTGTCCCTGGCCGACAGCCCGCGCCTGAACGCCTGGTTCGCCCGCCTGCTGGCCGAGCTGCGCCTGGCCTTTGGCCTGCTGCACGATGCCGAGCGCCTGCACGCCCCTTATGTGCAGCGCAATCAATCCATCCTGGCGCTGGCCGAAGAAGGACGCTTTGCCGCTGCCGCGCGGCAGTTGCAGCGCTATTTGCGGCAATCCGAACAAGTCCTGCTGGACGTGCGCGCCAACCCGGCCCGGCCCCCGGCGGCAAAGGCGGCAAAAAAGGCCCAAACGCCTGAAACCCGCATGGATACTGCGATCGCAGCTATCAAAAGCAGAGCAAAGCCGCCCTTGTCAGCGCACCCCTGACCGCTTTTCTGGCGCGCTTTCCGGTGCGCCGATCCCCGCCTGCAACCCGGCCCCGCCCGCCCGGCGAGCAGGGGGAAATTTCGTATCATCCCGCCCGTTTGGCGGCCCGGCTGCCCAGCCGTTTCCCCTCCCGCTTTCACCCGCCCGCCTTGCGGACTGCCGCCCCTCTATTCCCCCCTCTTGCATGAGCACAGAATCTTCCTCTTTGCCGCCGGCTGCTGCGCTGGTTGAGCTGCGCGACGTGGTTTTCGGCTATGGCGAGCGCAAGATTCTTGATGGCGTGAGCCTGCATGTGCCGCGCGGCAAGGTCACGGCCCTCATGGGCGCTTCGGGCGGGGGCAAGACCACGGTGCTGCGCCTTATCGGCGGGCAGCAGCGTGCCCAGAGCGGGCAAGTGTTGTTTGACGGGCGCGACGTGGGCGGCATGGGCCAGGCGCGGCTTTACGCCATGCGCCGCCGCATGGGCATGCTGTTTCAGTTCGGTGCGCTGTTTACCGATTTGTCCGTGTTTGACAACGTGGCCTTTCCCCTGCGCGAGCACACCGATCTGCCCCCGGCCCTGATACGCGACATCGTGCTGATGAAGCTCGACGCCGTGGGCCTGCGCGGCGCGCGCGATTTGATGCCCGCCGAAATCTCCGGCGGCATGGCGCGCCGCGTGGCGCTGGCGCGCGCCATTGCGCTGGACCCCGATCTGGTCATGTATGACGAGCCCTTCGCCGGGCTGGACCCCATCTCGCTGGGCACCGCCGCGCAGCTCATCCGCCAGCTCAACGACGCGCTGGGCATCACCAGCCTCATCGTTTCGCACGACGTGGAAGAAACCTTCCGCATCGCCGATCGCGTGCTCATCCTGGCCAATGGCCGCGTGGCCGCCGAAGGCACGCCCGAGCAGGTGCGCCAAAGCGCCGATCCGCTGGTGCAGCAATTCATTTGCGCCCAGGCCGACGGCCCTGTGCATTTCCATTACCCCGGCCCCAGCGCCGAGCAGGACTACGGGGCGCTCACATCATGAAATGGTTGCACCCCGCCCGCCTGGGCCGCGCCGTGCGCCAGCAACTGGCCGATCTGGGCTACGCCGCCCGCCTGCTGTGGCGGCTGGCGGGCCTGCTCGGGCC
Organism: Ottowia sp.; assembly: GCA_052170415.1. GTDB lineage: Bacteria > Pseudomonadota > Gammaproteobacteria > Burkholderiales > Burkholderiaceae_C > Ottowia. The sequence goes on from JBQNAO010000003.1 coordinate 156,379, forward strand.
CACGCTGCGGCGCTTTGCGCTGGTGCGCGATCAGATTCACTTTCTGGGCAATCACTCGCTGGCCATCATCGCC
>JBQNAO010000004.1:0-93961 GCA_052170415.1 Ottowia sp.
TGGTGCCTACGTTTACGTGCGGCTTGGTCCGCTCAAATTTCTCTTTTGCCATTTCTTCGACTCCGAAAAAATCAACTCAAACAACACACTAAAAACGATGGCCGGCAATTTCTTTCGGAATTGCCAGCCATCGCCGTTTTGGTGCCCTTGGCGGGAATCGGACCCGCGACCTCTCCCTTACCAAGGGAGTGCTCTACCACTGAGCCACAAGGGCAAACATGCTTCGCAACGCCATACTTTGCGCCAGCTTTTGGAGCGGGAGACGGGAATCGAACCCGCGTCATTAGCTTGGAAGGCTAAGGTTCTACCATTGAACTACTCCCGCACCTTCCTGCTGCGCATTTCTGCATGACAGATGGTGGAGGGGGCTGGATTCGAACCAGCGTAGGTGTAAACCGGCAGATTTACAGTCTGCTGCCATTAACCACTCGGCCACCCCTCCTTTGGGTGAAGCCGCGCATTGTGCATCAATTTCACCGCGTTTGCAAGGTTGGCAGCCTCAAAATGTGTGATTTTTCCGTCTTGCCGGCTTTCTGTCATGCGTTCGCTGTCTCTTCGCGCCCGGATTTTTCTTGCCCTGGTGCTGGTTTATCTGATCGGGGTGGGCTGGCTGGTGTATCGGTTGTCCATGGATTTGGACTGGCGCTATCGCGAGTCGGCCGAGGAGGCGCTGATCGAAACCGCGCATTTGGCCGCGGCCCTGATCGAGCAGGACGTGCGCCAGGGCGTTTTGCCCGTTGATCGCGTCGATGCGCTTTTTCGTGATTTGCAAACCCGCCCCTTGTCGGCGCAAGTGTTCGGCCTGCACAAAACGCAGGTGCAGTTGCGCGCCTATGTCACGGATGCGCGGGGCGTGGTGGTTTATGACAGCGCCGGGCAGGCGCTGGGGCAGGATTTTTCGCGCTGGCGCGATGTGCGCCTGACGCTTTCGGGGCAATACGGGGCGCGCACCACGCGCGACGATCCGGCCGATGCGCGTTCCACCGTGCTTTATGTGGCCGCCCCGATACGCTGGCAGGGGCAGATCGTGGGCGTGCTGACGCTGGGCAAGCCGGTGCGCAGCTTTGCCGGCATGTTGGGCGCGGCGCGCTGGAACATGTTTTCCGGCGGTTTGATGTTTGCGCTGGCCTTGCTGGGCGCGGCGCTTTTGCTGGCGATCTGGCTGCTGCGCCCGCTGGGAATCACGCGCGATGTGCTGGATGCCCTGGCGGCGGGCTGGCGGGCCGATGGCGCAAGGCGGCGCTTCAGCCCGCGCCGCGCCTGGCGCGCCTTGCGTGCGCATGTGCGGCATCTGGCGCACGAGGTGCGCGCGGCGCTGGCCGGGCGCAGTTATGTGAGCGACTACGTGCAGCAGCTCACGCATGAAATCAAAAGCCCCCTGTCGGCCCTGCGCGGCGCGGCCGAGCTGTTGCAAGAGCCGGATTTGCCCCTGCCTGCGCGCCAGCAATTTGCCGCCAGCCTGATGCGCGAAGCCTTGCGTTTGCAGGAAGTGACCGACCGCATGCAGGAACTCAGCGCGCTGGAGCGCCGCCGCCTGCTGCAAAGCCAGCAGCGCGTACCGCTGGCGCCCTTGCTGCAAGAGCTGGCCGCCAGCGTGCAGACCCGCGCGCCGCAGCAGCCGCTGGCGCTGCGCCTGCCCGCCGGCGAGCCTGATCTGGCCGTGGAAGGCGATGCCTTCCTGCTGCGCCGCGCCGTGGGCAATTTGCTGGACAACGCGCTGGGCTTTTCGCCCGCGTCTGCGGCCATTGAGCTGGCGCTGGCGCGGCAGGGGCGGCTGGCGGTCATCACCGTGCGCGATCGCGGCCCCGGCCTGCCCGCTTATGCGCGCCAGCGCGTGTTTGAAAAATTCTTCTCGCTGCCGCGCCCCGGCGCCCAGGCCAAAAGCACGGGGCTGGGTCTGAGCTTCGTGCGCGAAATCGCCCTGCTGCATCAGGGCAGCGTCAGCCTGGAAAACGCCCCCAGCGGCGGCGCTTTGGCCACGCTGGCGCTACCCGCCCTGCCGCCGGGCGGCTGATACCCTGCCGGCGCGCGCTTTTCCAAACCAAAGTTATCCACAGATTTTTCCTTTTTTGATAGCGCCCTTCGCAGTATTGACGGGCGCTGCGGCCGATTTGCCTATTTGTTAATCAAGAAAATGAACGCCCGAGACGCCCTCACCGCCGCCGTGGTTCTTGCCTGGGGCGTGACTTTCGTGCCCATGAAATTCGCGCTGCAACAGGCGCCGCCCATGACGCTGGGGCTGCTGCGCTTTGCCTTCATGCTGCTGCTGGCGCTGCCCCTGGCGGCTCGCCCGGCCGTGCCCTGGCGCTGCTGGCCGCTTATGGCCTGAGCATCAGCTTCGGGCAGTTCGCGCTCATGTTCATGGCCATCGCCCAGGGCATGCCCACGGGGCTGGCGGCGCTGCTGCATCAGGCGCAGGTTTTTTTCACTGTGCTGATGGCCGCCTGGTGGCTGGGCGAGCCGGTGCGCCGCCATCAGGCGCTGGGCATGGGGCTGGCGGCGCTGGGGCTGGGGCTGATTGGCGCGGGGCAATACCGGGGGCGCTGCCCATGAGCGCGCTGGCGCTGGTGCTGGCCTCGTCGCTGTCGTGGGCGGCGGGCAATCTGGTGGTCAAGCGCATGGCCCGCTTTGGCCCGGTGGCCCCGCTGGCGCTGGTGGGCTGGGGCAATGTGCCCTCGCTGCTGGCCTTTGCCCTGTCGGCCCTGGCGCTGCACGGCCCGCAGGGCGTGTGGCGGCAGGTGAGCGGGCTGAACGCGGCGGGCTGGATCAGCGTGCTTTACCTGGCCTGGATCGCCGGCCTGCTGGGCTACGCGGGCTGGAGCGCGCTGCTGGCCCGGCACCCGGCCGGCCGGGTCACGCCGCTGGCGCTGCTGGCGCCGGCCATCGCCCTGGTGACAGCGGCCTTGCTGCTGCACGTCTTCGGGCCGCCATTGGCGCAGCGCCTGGCGCGGGTCTGGGCGCGGGGGCGGGCCTGATGCCGCCCGCCTGCCGTTTGCTTATATTTGGATACAAGATTTTGCTTACCAAATAGGCAGAAGGCCTGTATCGCCCGTAAACACTGCGCAAGGCGCTATCAATTCAGGAATTTTCTGTGGATAACTTGCCTTCTCAAACGCGCATTCAAGCGCCCGCCGGGGGCAGCCGGGTGGCGCGGGCGGCGGCGCTTTGCTCGGCGCGGAAGGCGTCCAGCCGCTGCTTCAGGCGCTCGTCGTGCAAAGCCAGCAAGGCGATGGCAAACAGGGCGGCATTGGCCGCGCCCGCCGTGCCGATGGCGAAGGTGGCCACGGGCACGCCCCGGGGCATTTGCACGATGCTGTGCAGCGAGTCCACGCCCTGCAAGTGGCGGCTGGCCACGGGCACGCCCAGCACGGGCACGGGCGTTTTGGCCGCCAGCATGCCGGGCAGATGCGCCGCGCCGCCCGCGCCGGCGATGATGGCTTGCAGGCCGCGGCCGCGGGCCGATTCGGCATAGGCGAAAAGCTCATCGGGCATGCGGTGCGCGGAAACCACGCGCGCTTCGTGCGGCACTTCAAACTGCTCAAGCAACTGCACGGCGTGCTGCATGGTGTCCCAGTCGCTGCCCGAGCCCATGACCACGCCAATCAGGGGAGATTCAAAAGCCTGCTCATTCATGTTTTTCAAAAAGGAAAAAGAAACCGGAAAAAAAGGGAAAAAAGAGCGCAAAAGGCATGCAAAAAGGGCTTGCACAATGCGCATTCGTCCCGATTTTGCACAGACGTTTTTTCTTTTTTTCTGATTTTTTGCGCCCATTGCCATGATTGATATCACCCTGGAAAACTTTGAAACCGAGGTCATCGCCGCTTCCATGCACACGCCGGTGCTGGTCGATTTCTGGGCCACCTGGTGCGGCCCCTGCCAAACGCTGGGGCCGGTGCTTGAGCAGCTCGAAGACCAATACCAGGGCCGCTTCAGGCTGGCCAAAGTCGATGCCGACCAGCAGCAGCAACTGGCCGCCGCATTCGGCATTCGCAGCATTCCGACTTGCATCCTGGTGAAAAACGGCCAGCCCGTCGATGGCTTTACCGGCGCGCTGCCGGCCGGGCAGGTGCGCCAGTTTCTGGACAAGCACGTGCCCAGCGCCGGCGCGCTGGCCGCGCAGGAAGAAGTGGATGAGGCCGACGCCCTGCTGGACGCCGGCGACACCCAGGCCGCGCTGGCCAAACTGGCCGACGCCCTGGCGCAAGACCCGGCCAACGACACGGCGCGCGCCGATTACGCCCATCTGCTGATTGCCAGCGGGCAACTGGACGAGGCCGACACCGTGCTGCAAGAGCCGCTGGCGCGCCAGCCACGCCCGCTGCGCTTTGACGCGCTGGCGCGCTGGCTGCACGCCGCGCGCACGGTGCAGGCGCAAGAGCTGGGCCAGTGGAGCCTGCCCGCGCTGGACGAGGCCATCGCGCAGAACAAGCGCGACTTCGCCGCCCGCCTGCAAAAAGCGCACATCCTCATGGCCGACAGGCTGTGGACGCAGGCCATGGACGAGCTGCTGGAAATCATCATGCGCGAGCGCGCCTGGCAAGACGACGAGGCGCGCAAGACCTACGTGGCCATCCTGGAGTTGCTCACGCCCGCGCCGGAAAAAAGCCGCGCCCCGGATGCGGCCACGGCCGGCGGCATCGCGCTCACGGGCAAGGCCGCCGCCGCGCGGCAAGACCCGCAGGTGGAGCTGGTGAGCGCCTATCGACGCAAGCTATCGATGGCGCTGAATTGAAAGAAACTTCCCCCTAGAATCGCCGCCCGCCTTCGGGCGGCTTCTTTTTTGCGGGCCTGCCGCCCGCTGCGCGCCGCCGCTTGACGTGCCTGGCGCGCTTTTCACACATCTCACGCCTTCCCATGTCTGCCCCTTCCGCTGCCCCGGCCGCCCCGGTCATTCCCCCCTTGCGCCTCTCGGGCCTTGAGCCGCTGGTGATCGACGAGCAAACCCTGTTCGTCAACGTGGGCGAGCGCACCAATGTCACCGGCTCCAAGGCATTCGCGCGCCTGATCCTGGGCGAGCAATATGAAGAAGCCCTGGCCGTGGCGCGGCAGCAGGTGGAAAACGGCGCGCAGATCATCGACGTGAACATGGACGAGCCCATGCTCGATGCGGAAAGCGCGATGGTGCGCTTTCTGAACCTGATGGCCAGCGAGCCGGACATCGCCCGCGTGCCGGTGATGCTCGATTCGAGCAAGTGGAGCGTGCTGGAAGCGGGCCTGCGCTGCCTGCAAGGCAAGGGCATCGTCAACTCCATCTCGCTCAAGGAGGGCGAGGAGGTGTTCAAGCGCCAGGCCACGCTCATCCGCCGCTACGGCGCGGCGGCCGTGGTGATGGCTTTCGATGAAAAAGGCCAGGCCGATTCGCTTCAGCGGCGCATCGAGATTTGCTCGCGCGCCTACCGCGTGCTGGTGCAGGACGTGGGCTTTGCGCCCGAAGACATCATCTTCGACCCCAACGTGCTGACCATCGCCACCGGCATGGAAGAGCACGACAACTACGCGGTGGATTTCATCGAATCGGTGCGCTGGATCAAGCAGAACCTGCCGGGCGCGAAAGTCTCGGGCGGCATCTCCAACGTGAGCTTCAGCTTCCGCGGCAACGACCCCGTGCGCGAGGCCATTCACACCGTGTTTCTCTACCACGCCATCCGCGCCGGGCTGGACATGGGCATCGTCAACGCCGGAATGATCGGCGTGTATGACGAGCTGGAGCCGCAGTTGCGCGAGCGCGTGGAAGACGTGGTGCTCAACCGCCGCCCCGACGCCGCCGAGCGCCTGCTGGAAATTGCCGAAACCGCCAAGGGCGCGGCCAAGGACGACAGCAAAAAGCTGGAGTGGCGCGGCACGCCCGAAAACCCCGTGCCGGTGAACCAGCGGCTCTCGCACGCGCTGGTGCACGGCATTACCGACTTCATCGTGCAGGACACCGAGGAGGCGTATCAGGAAATCATCGCCAAAGGCGGCCGCCCGCTGCACGTCATCGAAGGCCCGCTGATGGACGGCATGAACGTGGTGGGTGATCTCTTTGGCGAGGGCAAGATGTTTTTGCCGCAGGTGGTCAAAAGCGCGCGCGTGATGAAGCAGGCCGTGGCGCACCTGGTGCCCTATATCGAAGAAGAAAAGCGCCGCGACGAGGCCGCGGGCAAGGACGTCAGGAGCAAGGGCAAGATCGTGATCGCCACCGTCAAGGGCGACGTGCACGACATCGGCAAAAACATCGTCACCGTGGTGCTTCAGTGCAACAACTTTGAAGTGGTGAACATGGGCGTGATGGTGCCCTGCCACGAAATCCTGGCCAAGGCCAAATGCGAAGGGGCCGACATCATTGGCCTCTCGGGCCTGATCACCCCCAGCCTGGAAGAAATGCAATACGTGGCTGGCGAGATGCAAAAGGACGAGCACTTTCGCGTCAAAAAAATCCCGCTGCTCATCGGCGGGGCCACCACCAGCCGCGTGCACACCGCCGTGAAGATCGCCCCGCACTACGACGGCCCCGTGGTTTACGTGCCCGACGCCTCGCGCAGCGTGAGCGTGGCACAGGGCCTGCTGGGCGAAGGCGCCGAGCAATACCTGGCCGAAGTGCAGGCCGACTACGAAAACGTGCGCCAGCTCCACGCCCGCAAAAAGCCCGCCGCCATGTGGACGATGGCGCAGGCGCGCGCCAACAAGGCCGAAACCGACTGGGACAGCTACCGCCCCCCCGTGCCCAAATTCACCGGCCGGCGCGTGATCCGCAACATTCCGCTGGCCGACTTGCTGCCCTTCATGGACTGGGGGCCGTTCTTCCAGACCTGGGACCTGGCGGGCAAATTTCCCAACATCCTCAAGGACGAAGTGGTGGGCGCAGAAGCCACGCGCGTGTATGAAGACGGCCAGGCCATGCTCAAGAAAATGGTGGAAGGCCGCTGGATCACGGCCAACGCCGTGGTGGGCTTCTGGCCCGCCAACCGCGTGCACGACGACGACATCGCCCTGTATGCCGACGAAACCCGGCAAAACGTCGTGCTCACCTGGCACGGCCTGCGCCAGCAAACCGAACGCCCCAAGGACAGCAAAACCGGCCGCTACCGCCCCAGCCGCTGCCTGTCGGACTTCATCGCCCCGCGCCACTGGCCCGAAGGCAACGAGCAAGGCCCGCTGCTGCGTGACTACATCGGCGCGTTCGCCGTCACCGCCGGCATCGGTGTGGAAGAGCGCGCCGCCCGCTACGAAGCCGAACACGACGACTACAACGCCATCTTGTTCAAGTCCCTGGCCGACCGCCTGGCCGAAGCGGGCGCGGAATGGCTGCACCGCCGCGTGCGCACCGACTGGTGGGGCTACGCCGCCGATGAGGCGCTGGGCAACGACGAGCTGATCGCCGAGAAATACCGGGGCATACGCCCCGCCCCCGGCTACCCGGCCTGCCCCGACCACACCGTCAAAAAACCCCTGTTCGAGCTGCTGGGCGCAGATGAAATCGGCATGCGCGTAACCGAGCAAATGGCCATGATTCCTGCGGCCAGCGTCAGCGGCTTTTATTTCAGCCACCCCGAGTCCACCTACTTCACCGTGGGCAAGATCAACGACGAGCAGGCGCAGGACATGGCCCGGCGCCGCGGCATCGCCGAAGACGAAATGCGCCGCATCCTCGCGCCCAATCTCAATCTGTAAACCCGCGCAAGGCAGGGCCTGCGCCGTGGCCCGCACCCCGGCCCGTTTCATGGGCCGTGGCATCATGCGCGGTTACGTTTTTTTGCCCCCTTCTTTGAGCACACCTTCATGGCCGACAAGCAAAACCCCTTGAGCGAAGAACCCCTGCACTGCTCCTTTTGTGGCGAGCCGCGCAACAAGGTGCGCCACCTCATCGAAGGGCGCGTGGGCCAGCAGGCGTCCTACATCTGCGACCAATGCATCAAGGACGGCATGGACGCGCTCAGGCAGGCGGGCCAGCCCCAGGCGGGCGATGCCGACGCCCTGCCCACCCCCGCCCAGCTCAAGTCCAATCTGGACAACTACGTCATCGGCCAGGAAAAAGCCAAGCGCACCCTGGCCGTTGCCGTCTACAACCACTACAAGCGCCTGCGCCACAAGGATGACGACCTGGGCGGCGATGTGGAACTGGCCAAAAGCAACATCTTGCTCATCGGCCCCACCGGCTCGGGCAAGACGCTGCTGGCGCAAACCCTGGCGCGCCAGCTCAACGTGCCCTTTGCCATGGCCGACGCCACCACGCTGACCGAAGCCGGCTACGTGGGCGAAGACGTGGAAACCATCGTCGCCAAGCTGCTGCAAAACTGCGAATACGACGTGCAGCGCGCCCAGCGCGGGATCATCTACATCGACGAAATCGACAAGATCACCCGCAAGGCCGACAACCCCAGCATCACCCGCGACGTCTCCGGCGAAGGCGTGCAGCAGGCCCTGCTCAAGCTGGTGGAAGGCACCGTGGCCAGCGTGCCGCCGCAAGGCGGGCGCAAAGTGCCCAACGCCGAATACCTGCAAGTGGACACCACCAACATCCTCTTTATCTGCGGCGGCGCCTTTGCCGGGCTGGAAAAAGTCATCGAAGCGCGCATGGAGTCCGGCGGCATCGGCTTTGGCGCGTCGGTCAAAAGCCGCCAGCAGCGCTCGCTGACCGAAGCCTTTGCCGAAGTGGAGCCGGAAGACCTCATCAAATACGGAATCATCCCCGAGCTGGTCGGCCGCCTGCCCGTGCTGGCCGCCCTGGCCGAGCTGACCGAAGACGCTCTGGTGCAAATCCTCACCCAGCCCAAAAACGCGCTGGTCAAGCAATACGAACGCCTGTTCGCCATGGAAGACGTGCAGCTGCACATCAGCGCCGAGGCCCTGCACGCCATCGCCCGCAAGGCGCTGGCGCGCAAAACCGGCGCGCGCGGGCTGCGCTCCATCGTCGAGCAGGCGCTGATCGACACCATGTTCGATCTGCCCAACGCCGCCGACGTGCGCGAAGTCTTCATCGAAGAAGCCACCATCACCGAAGACCGCCCCCCGCGCCTGGTGCACGGCGCGCCGCGCAAAAAACCCGCGCCGCCGCCGGCCGCCCCCGCCGCCGAATGAAAAACGGGCCGCATGCAAAGCGGCCCGTTTTTTTCATCCCCACTCCAAAAAGGCGCGCAGCCCTTTTCAGGCCGCCTGCACCTGCGCGTGCGCCCAGTCCAGCCAGGGCAGCAGCGCGCGCACGTCATCGGGCTGCACCGTCGCGCCGCACCAGATGCGCAGGCCCACGGGCGCATCCTTGTATGAGCCTATGTCGTGCGCCACGCCCTCGGCATCCAGCAGCTTGACCATCTGTTTGACTTGCTCATCGGGCAGCGCCAGCGTCAGGCACACGCTGGTAGGCGAGCGCGTGGCGACATCCTGCGCCAGAAAGTCGATCCACTCGCGCTGCGCCACAAAGTCCTGCAAAAGCGCCAGGCTCTGCCGGCTGCGCGCCGCCAGCGCGGGCACGCCGCCCTGCGCCTGCGCCCACTCCAGCGCATCCAGCCAATCGGCCACGCACAGCATGGAAGGCGTGTTGATCGTCTCGCCCCGGAAAATGCCCTCGATCAGCTTGTTGCCGCCGTTTTCCTTGTCCGGCGCGGTCATGCGAAAGATTTTGGGCATGGGCCAGGGCGGCGTATAGCTTTGCAGGCGCTGCACCGCGCGCGGACTCAGCACGATCACCCCATGCGCGCCCTCGCCGCCCAGCGCCTTTTGCCAGGAAAAAGTCACCACATCCAGCTTGTGCCAGGGCAGCTCCATGCTGAAAGCGGCGCTGGTCGCATCGCAAATCGTCAGGCCCTGGCGCTCGTCGGAAATCCAGTCGCCATGCGGCACGCAAACGCCGCTGGTCGTGCCGTTCCAGGCGAACACCACATCGCGCTCGGGGCTGACCTGCGCCAGATCGGGCAGCTGGCCATACGGCGCGGTCAGCGCCCGCACATCGGGCAGCTTCAGCTGCTGGGTGATGTCCTTCACCCAGGTCAGCCCGAAGGTTTCCCAGCCCAGCGCATCCACCCCGCGCGGCCCCAGCAGGCTCCACAGCGCCATCTCCACCGCCCCCGTGTCCGAGGCGGGCACGATGCCCACGCGGTAATCGGCCGGCAGCCCCAGCACCTCCTGCGTGCGGCGGCACGCCAGCGCCAGCGCCTGCTTGCCCGGCGCAGAGCGGTGCGACCTGCCCAGCGTGCTCACATCCAGCGCACTGGCGCTCCAGCCCGGCCGCTTGGCGCAGGGGCCGGAAGAAAAATGAGAATAGGCAGGCTTGAGGGCAGGACGAGGCAGGCTCATGGCAATGAAAAAGCAGGAAAAAGAAAGCGCTGATTCTATGAACCGCCCCGGCCGCGCCCGCCCCCTGCCCTACGCACCCGTTTATCTGCTTAACAAACAGGCAAATCACCCGCAGCGCCCGTGAATACTGCGAAGCGTGCTATCAAATCAGGAAAAATCTGTGGATAACCACACATCCACGCACCTCTCCGGCAACCCCACGGCCAACGCCAGCAGCCCAGGCACGGGAACGCGCCATCATCAATATGCCCAACAAACAGGCAAACGGCCCACAGCCCACGTAAACACTGCGAAGCGCGCTATCAAAACAGGAAAAATCTGTGGATAACCTGCCCTGCCATTGCGGCAATCAGAGCACCGCCTCCAGCCCCTTGCGATCGAGGATGTCCAGCAGGCGCTGCGACGGGCCGCTGGGGCGCTTGTCCCCCAGCTCCCACTTGCGAACGGTGGATGCACTGGTGTTGAGCACCGAGGCCAGCACCGCCTGGCTCAAGTTCAAACGCTCGCGCAGTGCCTTCACCCGGGCCGCGTCGTAGTGCCGCACCGGCTCCAGGCACAGCGCCTCGTATTTGCGCATCTTGCGCTGATCAATAAAGCCCAGGCGATGCAAATCGGCGGCCGTTTCATGAACCGCCTCCAGCACGCGGCCTCCAGCCTGGGTTTTCCGGGTCATAGGCAAATCTCCTGCAAGGCGCCGTCGGCGACGGCCTGATCCAACTGCTGTGCGGTGCGGGCCAGCAAATCGGCGGCAAGCGCCTGCAAGGCTGCAAGCTCCTCGTCACTGATATTGGCCCGGTCGTTTTTCTCGAAACCAAACACGAAAAACCAGCGTCGGCCCCGGTTCGTGGCCAGCAGCGTTCTCACCCCGCCCCGCTTGCCTCGCCCGGCCAGCCCGATGCGTTTTTTCACCACACCAGCGCCGAGATCCGCATCGATCCAACCAGCGGCCATCTCTTCAACGGCCTGGCACAAGCGGGCATGCGTCAGCTCGGTCTTGCGCATCCAGCGCTGAAAGTGGCGGGTTTTGAACACGCGTTTCATAGTCTCGGATTGTGTCACCGGGTGATATGAATTGAGGCATCCGCCTTCGATGCCCCCACTCCCGCGCAGAGGGCAGGCCGATAAAATCCGCGCCCCTGCGCCCCCGGCTTGCGGCTCTTGCGGGGCCGCCTCTTTTCCCGCATTTCCCCTCTTTCCCCCACTCCTTTCCCCGCCCCTTTGCGCGGCAGCGCCCCTGCCCTGCCCTGCGCGCCCCGAAGGAAACGCAACATGGAATTCGATCTGGCCTGGCTGCTGCTGGGCGTGCCCCTTGTTTTTGCCCTGGGCTGGTGGGCCTCGCGCATGGACTGGCGTCAGCTCAGCCTGGAAAGCCGCCAGGCCCCCCGGGCCTATTTCAAGGGCCTGAACTACCTGCTCAACGAGCAGCAGGATCAGGCCATCGACGCCTTCATCGAAGCCGTGCAGAAAGACCCCGACACCAGCGAGCTGCACTTCGCCCTGGGGGGCCTGTTTCGCCGCCGGGGCGAGTTCGACCGCGCCATCCGCGTGCACGAGCACCTGCTGGCGCGCGCCGATCTTTCCCGCGCCGAGCGCGAACGCGCCCAGCACGCGCTGGCGCTGGACTTTTTCAAGGCCGGCATCTACGACCGCGCCGAAGCCGCCTACGCCCGGCTGGAGCACACCGCCCACGCCCGCCAGGCCGCGCTGGGCCGCCTGCTGATTGCCGAGCGCTGCCACCACTGGCCCCAGGCCATCGCCCTGAGCCGGCAAATGCTGGAGCGCGCGCCCGAGCCAGTCGCCCCCGCGCCCGAAGCCGAGCCGCCCCCCGAAGACGCCGCCGCCATCGCCCCCCTGCCGCCCGCCGCCTTGCGCGCCCACCTGGCGCACTACCTGTGCGAGCAGGCCGCCGCCATCGCTGCCGATGCCACTGATGCCGATCGCCTGGCCCTGCTCGACGAAGCCATCGCCACCGCGCCCGAAGCCGCCCGCCCCCGCATCGAGCGCGCGCGCCTGCTGGCCGCCCGGGGCCAGCACGCCAGCGCCCTGGCCACGCTGGCTGCGCTGCCCGCCCACGCGCCCCAGGCCCTGCCGCTGGTGGCCGCCGAAATCGTCGATTGGGCCGCCCGCTGCCACGAGCTGCCCACCGTGCAAACCCTGCTGGCCCAAAGCAGCGAAGCGGCCCCCTCGCTCGACCTCACCGAAGCGCAGGCCCAGGCCGCCCGCCTGCTGGCCGCCGAAACCGCCCAACCTGCCGAAACCGCCGCCCGCCAGGCGCGCCAGATTTACGCCCGCCACCTGGCCCGCAGCCCCTCGCTCAACGCCGCCGCCCGCTGGCTGGAGCACCTGCCCGCCAGCGACGAAAGCAACGACAACCCCCGCCCAACCATCGGCCCGGCCATGCAGCGCGCCGCCCGCGCGCTGGCCTGCTACCGCTGCGCCGCCTGCGGCTTCACCGCCAAAACCCACTTCTGGCAATGCCCCGGCTGCCAGAGCTGGGACAGCATGCCCCCGCGCCGCGTGGAAGAAATCGACCCCTGAACCCGGCCGCCCCCATCACATCCCCTTTTTTCTTCGCATGTTCAAAAACCTCATCCTCTACACCATCGCGCCCCAGTGGCAGGGCCAATTCGAGCCACTCGCCCAGGCGCTCGAAGCCGAACCCTTTGCCCAATGCAGCCCCAGCCAGCAAAAGTCCGCCGGCTGGCTCCCCCCGCGCGGCCACGCCCACGGCGCGCTGCTTGAAGCCGTGGACGGCCACTGGATCGCGCGCTTTGCCGTGGAAACCAAAAGCGTGCCCGCCGACGCCGTGCGCCGCAAAGTGCAGGAAGAAGCCGAACGCATCGAACGCGAACAAGGCCGCCGCCCCGGCAAAAAAGAGCTGCGCGACATGAAAGAAGACGCCCTGCAAGCCCTGCTGCCCCAGGCCTTCGCCCGCCGCGCCAGCCACTGGGTGTGGATCGACCCGCAGGCCCGCCTGCTGGCCATCGACACCGGCAGCCAGGCCCGCGCCGACGACATCACCACCAGCTTGCTGCGTGTGGCCGGCGGCCAGGCAAACGGCCTGGCCCTGGCGCTGCTGCACACGGCCACCAGCGCGCAAACAGCCATGACCGCCTGGCTGGGCGACGAAAGCGGCCAGGCCCTGCCCGAAGGCTTTTCCATCGAGCGCGAATGCGAACTCAAGGCCAGCGGCGAAGAGCCGGCCATCGTCCGCTTCACCCGCCACCCGCTGCAAATTCCCGAAGTGCGCCAGCACCTGCGCGAAGGCAAGCTGCCCACCCGCCTGGCGCTGGACTGGCAAGGGCGCCTGGGCTTCGTGCTCACCCAGGCCCTGCAAATCAAGAAGCTGCGCTACGCCGACGGCCTGTTCGAGCAAAACCCCCGCCCCGAAAACCGCGACGAGCAATTCGACGCCGACGCCGCCCTGGCCACCGGCGAACTCTCGCGCCTGCTGCCCCCACTCATCGCCGCCCTGGGCGGCCTGGCCGACCCCGGCCAACCCGCACCCGTTCCCGCATCCACCCCCGCGCCCTCAACCCCCGCCCCGGACGACGACCCCGGCCCGCCCTTTTGACGCGGGAAAAGGCGGGCGCAAGGGCAAGTTATCCACAGATTTCTCCTGATTTGATAGCGCGCTGCGCAGCATTTACGGGCGCTGCGGGCCGTTTGCTGAATTGATCAGCAAATTTTTGTAAGGAAATTTGATCCTCTCAATACGCCCCGCCCGAAAACCGGCCGCATCCAAGCCCCGCACGCCAAATCAAGGCACCGGGGCTTTTTCATGCCCTGGCGCTTCAGCGGAAAGTGAATGGCCATCGGCCCGGCGAAAGGCAGGTTATCCACAGATTTTTCCTGATTTGATAGCGCGCTGCGCAGCATCCACGGGCGCTGCGGGCGGTTTGCCCGAAAAAAGTGCAGATCAGGCGCGGTGGGCGCTTTATTCCGGTATGTGCAGGGCGTAGCCCAGGCCGCGTTCGGTGCGGATGGGGTCGGTTTGGGCTGGCTCGGCGTGGGCGGCCTGGGCGGCGGCGCGGAGTTTGGCGCGCAGGGTTTTGATGTGGGTGTCCACGGTGCGGTCGTAGCTTTCGCAGTCCTGGCCCCAGACGGCTTGCAGCAGTTCGGCGCGGCTGTGGATGCGGCCGGGGCGGCGCATGAGGGCGGCCAGCAGGCCGTATTCGTGGCGCGAGAGGGCCAGGCGCTGGCCGTGGTAGCGAATGAGGCGCTGCTCGCGCTGGATGGCGAGCGGGCCGGCGGCGGTGTGCAGGGTGTGCCACGGGCCGGCGGCTGCCTCAACGGCTTGTGCGGGGGCGGCCGATGCGGGCGCGGCGGCGGGCGGGCGCTGGCTGCGGCGCAAAACGGCGCGCACGCGGGCGGCCAGCTCGCGCGGGGAAAAGGGTTTGGCGATGTAGTCGTCCGCGCCCAGCTCCAGCCCGGCAACGCGGTCGATTTCTTCGCTGCGGGCAGTCAGAAAAAGCAGGGGGATGCCGGGCGCTTGCTGGTGCAGGCGGCGAAACAGCTCGAAGCCGCTCATGTCGGGCAGGCCGATGTCCAGGATGACGAGGTCGGGCGGGCGGGCGGCGAAGGCGGCCAGGGCCTGGGCGGCGGTGGCGGCGCAGTGGCAGTCAAAGCCTTCGCTGCCCAGGGTGTATTCGATGACCTGGGCGATGCCCGCTTCGTCTTCCACCAGGAGCACGCGGGGCTTGTGCATGGCCGTTTCGGGCGGCAACGAGGGCGAGAAGGGGGGCGAAGGGGATCAGGCGCCGGGCCGGGTTTCGGGCAGTTCGATCTTGACTTCGAGCACTTCCAGATCGTCCTGGCGCTCCAGTTGCACGGTGATGTCCTGCGGGTCGATGGGCACGTATTTGCTGATGACGGCGATGAGGTCGCGCTGCAATTCGGGCAGGTAGTCGGCCGTGGGCCGGCCTGCGCCGCGTTCGCGGGCGAGGATGATTTGCAGGCGCTCTTTGGCGACGTGGGCGGTTTTCTTTTTTTCGCCCAGGAAGAAGTCAAAAAAGGACATGCTTACTTGCCCCCGAACAGGCGCTTGAGAAAGCCGGGTTTTTCCACTTCGGTAAAGCGCATGGGGCGCTGCTCGCCCAAAAATCGCTCGACGACGTCTTTGTAGGCCTCGGAAACCGGACTGCCTTGCAGGTGGATGGCGGGAATGCCCTGGTTGGACGATTGCAACACGTCTTCACTTTCGGGGATGACGCCGATGAGCGGGATGCGCAGGATTTCCTCGATGTCTTGCAGGCTGAGCATTTGCCCGTCGGCCACGCGGGCGGGGTTGTAGCGGGTGATGAGCAGGTGCTCCTTGACGGGTTCCTTGCCGTCGATGGCGCGCTGGGTTTTGCTGGCGAGCATGCCCAGGATGCGGTCGGAGTCGCGCACGCTGGAGACTTCCGGGTTGCTGATGACCAGGGCCTCGTCGGCGTAGTGCATGGCCATGAGCGCGCCGGTTTCGATGCCGGCGGGCGAGTCGCAGACGATGTAGTCAAAGCCCATTTCGGTCAGCTCGTCGAGCACTTTTTTCACGCCTTCTTGCTTGAGGGCGTCCTTGTCGCGGGTCTGGCTGGCGGCCAGCACGAACAGGTTTTCGCACTGCTTGTCCTTGATGAGCGCCTGCGTGAGCGTGGCCTCGCCCTGGATGACGTTGATGAAGTCATAGACGACGCGGCGCTCGCAGCCCATGATGAGGTCGAGGTTGCGCAGGCCCACGTCAAAGTCGATGACGGCGGTTTTGTAGCCCTTGAGGGCCAGGCCGGAGGCAAATGCGGCGCTGGTGGTGGTCTTGCCCACGCCGCCCTTGCCGGAGGTCACGACAACGATCTTGGTCATCTTCAATGGTCTTTCTTGCTGTGAGGATCAGAGCATGGGCACGGCCACGAGCTTGTGGCCGGCTTCGCTGCTGTCAAGGTAAATCTGCGCCGGGCGGCCCTGCACGTTGGCAGGCAGGGCGACTTCGGCGGTTTGATACACGCCCGCGATGGCGATCAGCTCGGGCTCCAGGTGCAGGGCAAAGATGCGGGCGCTGCTGTCGCCGCGCGCGCCTGCAATGACGCGCCCGCGCAGGGGGGCGTAAACGTGGATGTGACCGTCGGCAATGATTTCCGCGCCGGGGTTGACCATGGCGTTGACGATCAGATCGCGCCCGCGCGCGTAAATCTGCACGCCAGCGCGCACGGGGCGCTCGATCAGCATGGCAGAAGCCGGCGGCGCTTCGGCCGGTTTGGCCGCAGCCGGGCGGGGGGCGCTTTGCACGCGCGCGCCGGCGGCCACGCTCAGGCCCGCGCTGCGGGCGGCTTCGTGCATGGCCGCGCTGCCGCCGCACACGGCCAGGGGGGCCATCTTGTGCTGGCGCAGCAGGGCCAGCAGGCGGGGAAAGTCCACGCTGGCCTCGGGCCGCTCGGCCACCAGCGGGGCCAGGTCGATCAGCAGCGGGTCCTGATCAAAAAAATCGGGCGTGGCACCGTATTGCCCGGCCAGCTCTTCTTGCAGGGTGTCGAGCTGATCGGTTTTGAGCAGCAGGCCCAGCAGCGGCAAGTTGGCGCTTTTGATTTCAAAGCTGGCGGGCGCCGGGGCGCGGGGTGTGGGCATGGGGCGGGCAGGCGGGCGAAAACAAGCGGGAAATCTTAACAGCGCCCCTCTGGCGCAAAAGGGACATGAGAGGGGGCAGAACGGGGGCTAAAAGAGGGCTTGAATTAAAGTCGCCCGCTTTGTGCGCGGCCGCCGGCGGGGCCGGCGCAGCCCCCATCTCACCCGCCCCCTGATTTCACAAGTTCATGAATTCACGGCAATTTTTCTCCACCCGCCTGGGCCGCCGCACGGCCGCTCTGCTGTGGCGGGCGCTGGCGCTGGCGAGCCTGGCGCTGGGGCTGATTGGCCTGGCGCTGCCGGTGCTGCCCACCGTGCCTTTCGTGCTGCTGGCGGCCTGGGCGGCGGGCAAGGGCTGGCCCCAGCTGGAGCTGTGGATGCTGGCGCACCCCTACCTGGGGCCGCACATCCGGCGCTGGCGCGAGCGCCGCGCCATTCCGCGCCCGGCCAAGTGGCTGTCCAGCGTGGCCATGCTGTGCAGCGCGCTCATCATTCAGTGGGCCGTGCCCTCGCCGTGGCTGCGCATCGGCGTGCCGGCCCTGATGCTGGGCGTGGCCATCTGGATATGGCGGCACCCGGAGCCGTGAGCCGCCCGCGCCGCCGTTTTTTTCCCCTGAAAAGAGAAAGAGGAGCCTTCCCCATGCAACTGCTGTTCATCGCCGATCCGCTGCGCACCTTCAAGGTTTACAAAGACAGCACCTACGCCATGATGCGCGAGGCCGCCGCGCGCGGCCACGGCATTGCCTTTTGCGAGCCGCGCCACCTGCGCTGGCAGCGCGGCGGGCAGGTGATGGCGGCCGTGCAAACGCTGCGCCTGACGGGCGATGAGCAGGGCAACTGGTATGAAGCCACCGCCGCGCAGCCGCAGCCGCTGACGGCCTTTGACGCCGTGCTGATGCGCAAAGACCCGCCCTTCGACGCCGAATACATCTACGCCACCCACCTGCTGGAGCAGGCCGAGCGCGAAGGCGCGCACGTCGTCAACCGCCCGCGCGCGCTGCGCGATCACCCCGAAAAGCTGGCCATCATGGAGTGGCCGCAATTCATCGCCCCCACCCTGGTCACGCGCGAAGCGCGGGCGCTGCGCCAGTTCCACGCCGAGCACGGCGACATCATCTGCAAGCCGCTGGATGGCATGGGCGGCATGGGCATCTTCCGCGTGGGCGCCGACGGCCTGAACCTGGGCGCCATCATCGAAACGCTCAACCACGGCGGTGCCACCACCGTCATGGCGCAAAAGTATTTGCCCGAAATCAAGGATGGCGACAAGCGCGTGCTCATCATCGACGGCGAACCCCTGCCCTGGTGCCTGGCGCGCATTCCGCAAGGCGGCGAAGTGCGCGGCAACCTGGCCGCCGGCGGCCGCGGCGAAGCGCGCCCGCTCACCGACAGCGACCGCGACATCGCCAGCGTCATCGGCTACACCCTCGCGCCGCGCGGACTGCTGCTCATCGGGCTGGACATCATTGGCGAGCACGTCACCGAAATCAACGTCACCAGCCCCACCTGCTTTCAGGAAATCGAGCAGCAATCGGGCTACCCCGTGGCCGCCGTCTTCATCGACGCCCTGGAGCGCAGCGTGGCCGCCCACAAGGCCGCCGCCCCCCGCCCGCAAGCCTGACCGCCCGGCGCAGCCGCCACAAGGCAAGTTATCCACAATTTGCTCACAAAACCGTAGCGCCCATCGCAGCAAGCACGGGCGCTGCGGCCCTGTATGCCTATTTCTTCATCAAAAAAACCGGGGCAAACCGCCATGACCCCCATGACTTCCCTGGCCCAATGGGCGCAAGAGCTGGCCAGCGGCCGCATCACCGCCACCGCCGCCGCCCGCCAGGCGCTTGAACGCGCGCAAGACCCTGCCGGCGAAGGCCCGCGCACCTACACCCACATAGACCCCGCCCGCAGCCTCGCCCTGGCCGCCGCCAGCGACGCGCTGCGCCAGGCCGGCCTCGTTCGCTCGCCGCTCGAAGGCGTGCCCATCTCCATCAAGGACGTTTTCGACTGGGCCGGGCAAACCACCGCCGCCGCCTCCCGCGTGCTGCAACACGCGCCCCCCGCCGTCGCCACCGCCCCCGCCGTGCAGCGCCTGCTGAACGCCGGCGCCGTCCTCATCGGCCGCAGCAACATGACCGAATTCGCCTTCTCCGGCCTGGGTCTGAACCCCCACCACGGCACCCCGCGCAACCCCTGGGGCCGCCAGCCGGACGGCAGCGGGCGCATCCCCGGCGGCTCCTCCAGCGGCGCAGCCATCTCCGTCACCGACGGCATGGCCGCCCTCGCCCTGGGCAGCGACACCGGCGGCTCCGTGCGCATCCCCGCCGCCCTGTGCGGCCTCACCGGCTTCAAGCCCACCCAGCGCCGCGTGCCCATGCAAGGCACGCTGCCGCTGTCGACCTCACTCGACAGCGCCGGCCCCATCGCCCCCAGCGTGCGCTGCTGCATCACCGCCGACGCCATCCTCAGCGGCCGCAGCCACGCCGACCTGCCCGCCCGCCCCCTGGCCCGCGCCCGCCTGCTGTGCCCCAGCACCCTCGTGCTCGACGAGCTGGACGAAGCCGTCGCCGCCGACTTCAGCCGCGCCCTGCGCCAGCTACGCCAGGCCGGCGCGCACATCACCGAAGCCGCCCTGCCCGAACTGGCCGAAGTGCCCGCCCTCAACGCCCGGGGCAGCCTCTCCAACGCCCAGGCCTGGGCCTGGCACCGATCGCTCATCGCCGAGCGCGCCAGCGCCTACGACCCCCGCGTGCGCGTGCGCATCGAAGCCGGCCGCCAAATGGACTGCGCCGACTACATCCACCTCATCGAACAGCGCCGCCGCTGGCAAGAGCGCATGCACGCGCGCCTGCGCGACTACGACGCCCTCGTCATGCCCACCGTGCCCGCCATCGCCCCGCCCATCGCCGCGCTGCAAAACGACGACGCCGCCTACTGGCGCGCCAACGCCCTCATGCTGCGCAACCCCAGCCTCATCAACTTCCTGGACGGCTGCGCCATCAGCCTGCCCATGCACGCGCCCGGCCAGCCCCCCACCGGTCTCATGCTCGCCGCCCCCGCCATGCAAGACCTGCCCCTGCTCGCCCTGGCCCTGTCCGCCGAAGCGGCGCTGCGCCACGCCTGATCCGCCCGATCCGCCCCCCGGCTCGCCCCGCGCCGCTCAGGCGCATGCATTTCGATACAAGATTTTGCCTATCAAACAGGCAACCGGCCCGCAGCGCCCGTAAACACTGCGAAGAGCGCTATCAAATCAGGAAAAATCTGTGGATAACCTACCCCGTGGCAGAGGCAGAACCCGCCCGGGCCTGAATGCCAGCCTGAACGCTGCCCCACCCCCACGCCTGAATTTCGGCTCATGAAACCGGGCGAAGCGGGCCGGGTTTCGAGCCTGCGCCGCGCCCGCCGGCCGCTTCAGGCGTGCATCCGCCCGGGCGGCCGATCCGCCGATTGCTCCGCCAACCGATCCATAGCCTGCCGCTGGCAGGCCAGCGCCCACGCCTTCGGGGCGGAGCCGGTGTGCTGGCGGAAGGTTTTGCCGAAATGGCTGACGCTGGCAGAGCCCGTGGCGCGGGCCGTCTCGGCCACGGGGCGGCCTGCATGCGCAGCGCCGTCAGGCATGCGTGCACGCTTAGAACCTGTTCATGATTTCGGCGCGAGGCGGATGGGATGCGATTTGGGATGGGTTGCAAGGCGCGCAGCGCCGCCAATGGCTCTTGCCATTGGCAAGCTGCGCAACGCAGCAGACCGCCCAAATCCGCACCCAGCCCGCCCGTGACGAGATCGTGAACAGGTTCTTAATCCGTACAGGTGCTGAAAGCCGGCTTGCAGGCGCTTTTCGTTCAGGCCCGTCAGGCGGGCCAGTTCGGCCGCCGTCCACGGCTGTTCGCAGTGCTGTTGCAGCAGGGCGTGGACGCGGCGCAGGCGCTGGCGGGAGTGGAGCGCGTGGAGCTGCTCAAGGGGCCGCAGGGCACGCTGTATGGCAAGAGTGCGCTGGGCGGCGTGCTGAACGTGCGCACGCGCACGCCGGGCGATGCGCCCTATTTCTCGCTGCGCAGCACGCTGTCCGGCCGTGGCGGGCGTGCGGCGCAGGCCGAGGCGGCCGGGGCGCTCGTGCCCGGGCTGCTCTACGGCGCGGCCCTTATCGGCCAGGACGATGTCGTGGGCGACGTGCGCAGCGCCGCGCTGGCGCAGGATCGGCTGGGCAGCGCCCGCGCGGGCCTGGGGCGCTTGCGCCTGCGCCTGGCGCCGCAGGGCCGCCCGTGGGAAGCCAGCGCATGGGCGGCGCGCGAATGCACGCACGGCCCGCAGGACGTGTACGTGCCCTTTGCCGACATCCGCCCGCGCCAGGCATACGCCGATGCGCGCGTGCTGGGCGAATACCGCAACTACCACATGCACCGCTGCGGCAACAGCCTGGCCGCGCAGGGGCAGTACGAGGGGCGCGACTGGCGGCTGACGGCCACGGCAGGCAATCAGCGCGTGCGCTTTGAGCGGCGCTTTCCCATCGGCGCCTACCACTCCAGCCAGCCGGAGCACTGGCAGCAAAACATGCAGGAGCTGCGCTGGGCCACGCTTGGCGATGGGCAGGCCGGCAGCGGCCGCCGCTGGGATGCCGTGCTGGGCCTGTACCGCCAGCGGGCGCAGCAGCAGCGCAGCAGCCAGTTCACGCTGGCCACCGTGCCCGCGTCCATGCCCGCCACGCATTCGACGGGCGTGAGCCAGACCCTGGCGGCCTATGGCGACCTCACATGGCACGCAACGCCGCGCATGGACGTCGGCGCGGGGCTGCGCCTTTCGCGCGATGAGAGCCGCACGCAATTTGGCGGCGGCGCGGGCACATCGGCCTTTGCAGGCAGCGCCGCGCAGGCGCACAACACCTGGCAGGGCCGCCTGAACGCAGGCTGGCAGTTCAGCCCGCAGTGGCGCGACTACGCCAACCTGGCGCAGGGCTACAAACCGGCGGGCTACAACCTGGCGCCATCCAACCCGCTGGACGCGCAGGGCTTCCGGCGCGAGCGGGCCACAAGCTACGAAGCGGGCGCGCGGCTGACCACGGCGCGCCTGCAAGGCAACTTTGCGCTCTACCGCATCCTCACGCGCGACGTGCAGCTCTACACCAGCGAAATCGGCCAGCAGGTGCTGCGCAACGCGGGCCACGCCCGCTCCAGCGGCGTCGAAGGGCAAATCGAGTGGCTGCTGCCGCACTGGCGCACGGGCGCGGCAAGCGTGGGCCTTGGCGGCTTCGTCAACCGAAGCATTTACACCGAGTATTTCGATGCCGCTTGCGCTGCCTGCATCGGCAAGCGCGTGCCCCACACGCCCGCCAGCGGGCTGAACATCACGCTCAAGGGGCGCTTTCAGGCGGGCCAACACACGCTGCGCCCGCAACTGGACCTGCGCTACGTGGGCGCGCACTGGTTCGATGACGCCAACACGCTGCGCCAGGGCGGCTACACGCTGCTGGATGCCGCGCTGTCATGGCACCCCGCGCCCGGGGTGGAAGTGCGCGCATGGGCGCACAACCTCACCAACAAAACCGTGCGCAACTACGGCTTTACCTTCGGCGGCACGCCGCTGGCGCAACTGGCGGCCGGGCGCGCGGCGGGGGTGACGCTGGAATTCAGCTACTGAAACAAGCGGCGAAAAGCCCTCTGCTCATGCCGGCACACCCTCCCTGCGCACGCATTGCCCTGCCTCTTTTGCTGCCCGCCCTGGCGGGCATCTACATCAGCCAGACCCTGCTGACGGCGCTGTGATGGCTGCCCTGGGGCCTCAAATTCCTGTGGGCGCCGTGGGTGGAGCGCCTGCGGCTGCCCGCCCACCGCCCGGCGCGGCGCTCACGCCCCCTGCTGCTGGGCACGCAATGGACGCTGGCGGCGCTTTTGCTGGCGCTGGGCGCGGCAGGCATGGCGGGCGGCGCACGGGCGCTGGCGCTGACGGGCGGGGCCTGGGTGGCTGCGGCGCTGCTGCTGGCGGCCCTGGCGGCATCGGTGGGCGATGTGGTCTGCGACGGCTTTGCCATCGACCAGTTACCCCGCCACCAGCACGGCTGGGGCAACGTGGTGCAGGCAGGCGGCAGCTACGCAGGGGCCATGCTGGGCAGCGGCGGCTTTTTGCTGGCCGTGCAGGAGCCGCCGCGCGCCTGGACGCACGGCCCATCGGATGCGGAGCCGGATGCACCGGAAAGCGCCCCGACGGATGCGCCGGAAAACGGCGTTTGCCGCTGGTCCCGCCCGAGCCTGCTGTACGCGCTGCGCAGGCCGCCCGTGCGCCAGGGGCTGCTGCGCGTGGTGCTTTGCATGGCGGGGCTGCGGCTGACGATGGGGCTGCTCAGCCCCCTGCTGCTGGATGCGGGCGTGGACATGTCGCAACTGGGCTGGCTGCTGGGCGCATTCAGCCTGCTGGCCGGGCTGGCAGGCACGCTGGCTGGCGGCCTGCTGGTGCGGCGGGCGCCGGGCTGGCGCGCAGTCTGGCTGGCGCTGGCAGCGCAGGCGGCCCTGCTGGCCGCGCTGGCTGCACTGGCCGCGGCCGCGCCTGCCCACCCGGCGTTTCTGCCCGGGCTGACGGGCCTGATGGGCCTGTTCTTCGCCAGCGCGGGCTGCCTGTGGGTCGCGCTGTATGCGGTGCTGATGCAGGCCGCCTCGCCTTTGCAGCCCGGGGTGGACTTTTCCCTGTTCCAGAGCGCCGATGCACTGGTGGCCGTGGCCGGCGGCTGGCTGGCGCAGCACGGCGGCTACGGCCTCTGCCTTGCCGGCGCGACGCTGCTGGCCGCAGCGGGCGCGTGGCTGCTGGCGCGACAGGACGCCGCCGCGCCGCGCGCGCAAATCCAGCAAATCCATTAAAGAAATCCCGCCCCGAATGAATTGCCAGGCCTGCGGGCGCGGGGACTGAAATTCAGTTTGTGTTCAGCCCGCCGCCCCAAGCTGCTCCAGCAGGCTTTGGCGGTAGGCCCGGGCGTCGGGGTGGTTGGGGCTGATTTGCAGCGCCTGGGTGTAGCAGGCCAGCGCGGCCTGAAGCTGGGCCGGGGTTTGGGCCTGCTCTTGCAGGGCGCGGCCCTTGGCGGTGAGGGTGTGGGGGTCTTGCGGGGCCAGGGCCAGGGCGCGCTCGTAGGCGGCCAGGGCCTCGGTGAGCTGGCCGCCCTCGTGCAGCAGCAGGCCGCAGCTGTAGTGGGCGTCGGCGTAATCGGGGTGGCTGGCGGCGGCCTGGCGGGCGCTGGCCAGGGCTTCGTCGCTGCGGCCGAGTTCGCGCAGGGTGAGGGCGCGGTGGTTGAGCGCCTGGGGGTGGTCGGCTTGCAGGGCCAGTGCCCGGTCGTAGCTGCGCAGGGCGTTTTCGTGCTGGCCCAGATCGCGCTGGGCGTTGCCCTGATTGACCCAGGCGGAAACGAAGTCGGCCTGCTGCGCCAGCGCCTTTTCGTAGCACTCCAGCGCCTTCCGGGGCTGGCCGAGCAGGCGCAGGGCGACGCCCAGATGGTTGAAAAAGGGCGCGCTGCCCAGGCCCAGGGCTTGCGCCTGTTCCAGATAGACAAGGGCCTGCCCGGGCCGGCCTTGCATCAGGTGCAGCTGGCCGAGCAGGTGCAGGGCGTCCGGCCGATGGGCGTCGGGAGATTCGGCCGGCGGCGTGTCCGCAGGGGATGGGGCGGCGGGCGGCTGGGCCAGGCGCAGCAGCAGGGGTTCGGCCTGCTGCCACTGGCCCTGCTGCATGTAGCGCTGGGCGTGTTGCAGGGTGAGGGCGGGGGCCAGGTGCGTTTGCAGGTGCAAAACGCGCTGCGAGCCGGGGGGCAGTGAGGCGGGGGGCATGGCCGCAAACCGGAAATCGTGCGCCGGGAAATCGGGGGCCGGGCGAGGCGGCGCTTCAGGCTTTGCCTTCAAGGAAGGCGGCGGGCCACTTGCCGGGAATGAGGGTGGTTTTTGGGGCCGGCCGCACGGGGGCTTTGGCTGCCCTGGCGGCGCTGGGGCGGGCGGGGGCCTTGGGCCGGGGTTTGGCCTCGGGTTTGGCTTTGGCCTTGGCGGCGGGCGCAGGTTCGGCCTTGGCAGCGGCGGGTTTTGTGGCGGGCTTGGCTGCGGGTTTTGCAGCGGGTTTTTCGGCAGGTTCCGCAGCGGTTTTCACGGCGGCTTTGGCGGCAGCAGGCTTTGCGGCTTTTTTGGCGACCGGTTTTTCGGCGGCTGTTTCAGCCGGCTTTGCGGCGGCTTTCGTTGCGGGTTTTGCGGCTGTTTTTGCGGCTGTTTTGGCTGGGGTTTTTGCTGTGGGTTTTGCAGCCGGTTTTTCAGCGGCTTTTTCAGCGGTTTTTGCAGCGGTTTTTTCGGCTGCTTTTGCGGGGGCCTTGGCGGCGGGTTTCACGGCGGCTTTGGCCGTGGTTTTTGCGGCCGGTTTGGCGGCCGTTTTTGTGGCTTTTGCAGCCGGTTTGGCTTCGGTTTCGGGGGCGAGGGGTTTTTTGGCGGTGGCCATGCGGGTCTCCTGATTCGGGCGGGATGGGGTTTGCTCAGCTTGCGGCGGGGCGGGCAAGTCGCGGGTGCTTTCCTGGGTGGTGAAGGGCCAGGTGTCGGGCCGGTACGGTTTGGGTTTCATACGGGGGAAAACAAGCGGTGATGAGCGGGAAAAGCGAAGGGTTGGGCGCCGGGCGGGTGAGGCGGCAGCCCCTCTAGCGCCTGGGCGCGAGTGTGCCGCGCACGCGGCCGCTGAGCAAGGCCACGCCTGTGGCGTGGTCGTACTCGAAGGTGTCGGCGGTGAAGCGATCTGCGCCCTGGGTGATTTGCACAGGCAGGGCGGATTTGACTTGCTCGGCGTCGATGAGGGCCAGCAGGCGTTCGCCTTCAAAGACCAGGGGCGGGACCGGGGCGCGGGCGCTGCCGGCCGGCGGCGGGGCGGCGTGGCGCTCAACGCGGGCCTGGCCGATGAGTTCGACCTGGCTGCCGTCGCCCCTGGCTTCGGCGCTGGCGGCCGTGGCCAGGGTGATTTCGCCGCCTTCGCCCCAGGATTGCAGGCGGGGGGACTGCACTTTGAGGGTGTCGGTGTCGGGGTAGTGATGGCCTTCGACGCCGGTGACGCGGGTTTTCAGCCGCCCGTCGGGGGCGAAGGTTTGCACGGTGAATTCGCGCATGAAGTAGTCGGCCTGGCCGGGGGCGGCGGCGTCTGCGGGCGCGGGGGCCATTTGCGGGGCGCTGCGCACCAGCCACCAGGTGCCCAGGGCGGCCAGGCCCATGAACAGGGCGGGCAGCCAGGCGAAAAAGAGGTCGCGGCTGCGGCGCAGCAGTTGGCGGCGGATCATGGCAATTGCAGCGCCTGCGCCAGCAGGCGGCGGTAGTGGCCGCCGGCGGTGAGCAGCAGATCGCAGAACTCGCGCGCCGCGCCCTGCCCGCCTGCGGCGCGGGTGATGTAGTGGGCGCGCGCCAGCGCTTCGGGGTGGGCCTGGGGCGGCGCGCAGGCGAAGGCGGCGCGCGCCAGCAGGGGCAGATCGGGCCAGTCGTCGCCGATGACGGCCACTTGCGCCCAGTCCAGCCCCAGCGCAGCCAGCAGGGCCTGGGCGGCGGGCAGTTTGTCGCCCACGCCCAGGCGGATGTGGGCGGGGGCGATGCCCAGGCTGTGCAGGCGCGCGCGCAGGGCGGGCGAGTCGCGCCCGGAGATGACGGCCACGGTCAGGCCCGCGTCTTGCAGCAGGCGCAGGCCCTGGCCGTCCAGCACGTGAAAGCGCTTGATCGGCTCGCCGTTTTCGTCCAGATACAGGCCGCCGTCGGTGAGCACGCCGTCCACATCGAACAGGGCCAGGCGCACGCCCTGGGCGGGCAGCAGGGTTTCGGCGGGCCAGCTGCGGGCGGGATGGTCGGGGCGGGGCGTGGGGGTCGTCATATGACTTTGGCGCGCATGAGGTCGTGGCTGCCGAGGATGCCTTGCAGCGCGCCTTGCTCATCAAGCACCAGCAGCACGCTGATGCGGTGCTGCTCCATCGCCTGCGCGGCCTCGGCAGCCAGCGCGGAGGCGGCGATGTGGCGCGGGCCGGGGCGCATGACGTCGGCGGCGCGCAAGGGGCGCAAGTCGCGCCCGGTTTCGATCAGGCGGCGCAAATCGCCGTCGGTGAAGATACCGATGGCGCAGCCCTGCGCATCGACGATGGCTGCCGCGCCCAGCCCCTTGGCGCTGATTTCGCGCATCAGCTCGCTCAGGCTGGCCTCGGGCGGCACTTGCGGCACGTCGCGGCCCTGGCGCATGACGTCGGCCACGCGGGTGAGCAGACGCCGGCCCAGCGCGCCGCCGGGGTGCGAACGGGCGAAGTCTTCGGCCCTGAAGCCGCGCGCATCCAGCAGCGCCAGCGCCAGCGCGTCGCCCAGCGCCAGTTGCGCGGTGGTGCTGGCGGTGGGGGCCAGGTTCAGCGGGCAGGCTTCCTTGGCCACGCTGCTGTCGAGCGTGACGTCGGCGCAGCCGGCCAGGGTCGATTGCAAATTGCCGCTCATGGCAATCAGCGGCGCGCCCAGGCGCTTGATGAGGGGCAGGATGGCGCTGAGTTCGCTGCTTTCGCCGCTGTTGGAAATGGCCAGGGCCACATCGCCGGGCTGGATCATTCCCAGATCGCCATGACTGGCCTCGGCCGGGTGCACGAAAAAGGCCGGCGTGCCGGTGGAGGCAAAGGTGGCGGCCATCTTGCGCCCCACGTGCCCGCTTTTGCCCATGCCCATGACCACCACGCGCCCCCGGCAGGCCAGCATCAGCTCCACGGCGCGCACAAAGGCTTGCGCGGCGGCCGATTGCGGCGCGGCCAGGCGCGCTTTCAGGCCCAGCAGCGCGTCGGCTTCGATTTGCAGCGCCTCGCAAGCCAGCGCCAGCGCCTGTGGGGGGGAATAACTCATGGGCGCGGATTTTATGAGTCGCCCTGCTCTGCCCGCAGGCTGCGCGCCCGGCGGCAAACGGCCCGCAAGGCCCGTCCGCGCTGCGTTTTCAGCTACAAAAAATGCAGCAATTTCAGGGCTGCGCTGCGGCGGGCGAGGCCGGTTGATCCGCCCCGGCACGCAGGCGGGCGTGCAGCATGAGGATGTCGTTTTTGTCGGCCGGGCGGGGCACGCTCTGGCCGCCGTCCCACTCGGGCGACAGGCGCGGGCGCGGCAAGTCCGCCATCTGCGCCGGGCGCACCAGCCAGGGGCAGGTGGCGGGGGAATCGGGCGCGGCCAGCGGCTGCAAGCGCCAGCGGCCATGAAAGTCCAGCGCGGCCAGCTGCGATGCATTCAGCCCCAGCGTGTTCACACACGGCGGCGGCTGCGCCCCGGCCGCGGCCATGCGCTGCGCCAGCGCCTGCACCTGCGCAGCCATGCTGCGGCCGTAGTCCAGCGCGGGCAGCCACAGCGTCATCAGCAGCAGC
Source organism: Ottowia sp. (assembly GCA_052170415.1). Taxonomy (GTDB): domain Bacteria; phylum Pseudomonadota; class Gammaproteobacteria; order Burkholderiales; family Burkholderiaceae_C; genus Ottowia. Next base: position 28,202 of record JBQNAO010000004.1, read on the forward strand.
CAGCACAGCGCGGTGCCTGCGGCGGGCAAGACCAGGCTTTTCCACAGCGCCGGGCGGTGGCGGCCGGTGCGCCAGCGCGCCAGCCAGGCCCAGGCCAGCGTGGCCAGCAGCGCCACCAGCAGCGCCAGCGGCTGAAACACCGGCTCAAACCCCGGCGCCAGCCGCGCCACATTGGCCGCCGGCTTGGCCGGCACGCCCGTTTGCATGGAAAGCCACACCACCCAGATCACGATGGCCCCGGCGCTGAAAAACAGCACGCTGAACCAGTCGATCAGCGCGCTCAAGCCGCGCCGCAGCGTGGGCAGCGCCAGCGCTGCCAGCGTGGCCAGCGGAGGCAGCGCCGCCAGCAGGGCGCGATCGCGCGAAGACGTGAGCAGCGCCGCCAGCACGGCCACGCCGGCCATCATCACCGGCAGGCCCAAATGCCGCTGCTGCCGCAGGCGGGGCAACTGCGCCCGCCAGCGCCACAGCGACCACAGCGCCAGCGGCCAGATCGGCCAGGTAAACCACAGCAGCAGCCGCCCGATGGAGCGCAGCGCCAGCCAGGGCGCAGGCCCGGCCAGCGGCCACTGCACCTGCCAGCGCCACAGCCCCAGCCACTGCGCCAGCGCCGCGCCCGCCAGCGCCGCCAGCGGCAGCGCCCACAGCAGGCGCTGGCGGCTGGCGCGCTCGCGCGCTTGCTCGGCCTGCTCGGCCAGTTCATCGGCCGCCACGGGCCGCAGCCGCGCCAGCCAGGCCAGCGCGGCGTAGATCAGCGCCAGAAAGGGCGCGCCCGACAGCGCCAGCGCGGGCAGGCCCAGCAGCACTGCGGCGCTGCTGGCGCGGGGGCGATAGGGCGAGGCGGCCAGGCCGAAAAACACCACCGCCGTAGCGCAAAGCTGCGCCAGCGCGGGCGAGGTTTCGTGCGAATACTGCGCCAGCCCCAGCGTGGCAATCAGCGCCAGCAGGCCGCCATCGGCCAGCGCGCGGGCGTAGTCGCCGGGCGCGGCCTCGCCGCCAAAAGCCAGCGCCACGGGCTGCGCGCCCCGGTGGCGGGCCAGGCAATACGTGGCGTGCCAGGTGGCCGCCAGCGTCAGCCCCAGCATCAGGGCAAAGGGCAGGCGCACGAGCAGCTCGGGCGGCAGCGCCAGCCACGAGGCCAGCCGCACGGCCACGGCCCCCAGCCAGTAGGGCAGGGGCGCGGCCACATCGGGGGCCAGCCCGTGCAGCGTGGGGGCCAGCCAGTCGGCGCGCCCCTCGGCCAGCGCCCGCATGAAGCCGAAGGAGGCCAGATCGCCCCCCTTCCACGGCTGCCGCCCGATGAAGCCGGCCAGCACATAGGTCAGGCAAAGCAGCCACAAGGCCGGGCGAGGCAGGCGGCGCGCGGCATCCTGGGTAACAAGAGCGGGGCTGGGCGAGTTCACGGCGGGCAGAGCAAAAGCAGACGACAAAAGCGAACCGGGCAGCTTACTTGAGCGCCGCAAAAGGCAAAGCAGCCGCAAACCGGGGCAAACCGGCGCAGCCAACACCGCCCCCCGCCCTGCCCCGCCGGCAGGCACGAAAAGGGCAGGTGAAGCCGCGTTTTGTTCCTATCTGGATACAAGATTTTGCTTATCGAATCAGCAAACTGCCCGCAGCGCCCGCCAACACTGCGAAGCGCGCTATCAAATCAGGAAAAATCTGTGGATAACCCGACTTTTCAGGGGCGTTTCAAGGCGAACCGGCAAGCCGATTTCCGAAAACCGGAACGCTTGCGCGAGATGGGGCAAGCCGGTTTGTATTGCCTAACCAATCAGCAAACCCGCCGCAGCGCCTGTGGATACTGCGAAGCGCGCTATCCATTCAGGAAAAAACTGTGGATAACCCGGCTTTCAAAAACCGGAGCGGGCAAGCTCCGGGGCGAAGTTTTCCGGCCATCCCCGGCGCAGACATGGAAGCGTTTTTGAACTTCCGAACACCGCGCCCCGAACACGCCAAGCCACCGCCCTGCCCCACGCCGCCCGCCTCGCCTTTGCCGCGCGGCCAATCCAGCAGGCAAACCCGGCGCTTGCATACGGGGCAGCCAAAGGGGCGCTGCGGCCCTCATCGCTTGAAGTCAACCGGAAAGCGGCGGCATTCTGCTTGTATTTGGATACAAGATTTTGCTTATGAATTCAGCAAACCCGCCGCAGCGCCCGTCAATGCTGCGTGGCGCGCTATCAAATCAAGAGAAATCTGTGGATAACCTGCCTGCGGGCGGGTCAGTCCAGCCGGGTGGGGAAGGGGAAGGCCCAGTCGCAGGTGGCGCTGCCGCTGCTGGAGTCGTCTTCGGCCGCGTCGTAGGCGAATTGGCCGTGGCAGGCCAGGCCGCGGGCGATGGCCTGGCGCAGATCGGGCCAGTTTTCTTGCAGCGCGGCGCTGGCCCAGGCGGGCGGCTGTTCGATGCGCTGGCGCAGGCGGAAGCGAAATTGGGGGCCTTGGTAGGGGTCGGCGGCGATTTCCAGTTTGACGATTTCCAGCGTGGTTTCGCCCAGGCGCAGGCAGCTGGGGTTGTCGGGGTCGGCGCTGGCTTGCAGGGCGGGGGCGAGGCGGTAGATGTCGGCTTCGGCCTGCTCGCCGGTGGGCTGGCCGTTGAAGGTGGTGAGGGCCACCGGGCCACGCTCGTGGGTGAGCACCTGGGCTTTTTCCAGCATGCGCAGATAAGGCAGGGTGTGTTTTTGCTCGGGCGAGTCGGCGCGGCGCGGCTTGTTCAGCAGCATGGCAACGGCATAGGGGCCGCTGTAGCGGTTGATTTTTTGATCGACGGGCAGCCGGCTGCCGCCGGGCAGGGGCAGGCAGGCGGGCCGGGTGTAGGGCATGGGCGAGCGGGGGTTGTAGCGCTCGGCCAGGTGCTGGCGCACTTGTTGCTCGTCGGGCAGCGCGGCGGCAGGCAGCTGCGCGCCCGGGCCGGGCCAGAGCGGCTTCAGGCCGATGGCTTCGAGCAGGGCGCGGGCGGCGGATCGGGCATGTTCCAGAGCGCGTTCGAAATCGTGGGCCTGGCCGCGCGGCTGGTCGGGCACTTGCCAGCCGCTCCAGTGCCAGGTGACGGGCACAAGCTGCTCCTGGCGCACCAGCGCGGGCCAGTCGGGGAAGGCGGCGCGCAGCTCGGGGCGGCGCGCCCAGTCGGGCAGTTGCTCGTCGGGCACGCCCATGCGCACTTGCAGCAAATAGCTGGCGGTCATCAGGGGCTGGATGAAGTCGGCCAACCCGCCGGGCAGCCACTGGCGCAGTTGAGCGGCAAGAGAGAGGCCGCCCAGGCGCTTGTCCGCCACGGGGGTGATGGCGGCCGGCCCGGCCGATTGCACCTGGCCCAGGGCAAAGCACAGCGCGGCGGGGAAAGCTGTCTGCGCGGCCCAGCCCTGCGAGCTGAGGCGGTAGCGGGTGACTTTGTGCGGCCTGGCTGCGGGGGATGCGGGCGATGCGGGCGGCTCGGCTGTGTCGGCGTGGGCGGGCAGGGCCAGGATTTGCCGCTCCAGCAGGCCGGCCTGGGCCAGCGCGTTCAGCTGCTGGCGGCGGCGCACCAGCGCTTCGCTTTCGAATGCGGGGCGGGATGAGGTCGGGGATGAGGTGGAGTCTTTGGCGGCAGCCGCTGCGGCGGACGGATCGGCAAAGTCTTCCTGCCAGCTCATGTCGCCCGGGCTGCCTTCGGCGGTGTGCTTGCCGTCTTTGTCAGAGGAAGAAACCGGCTGCGGGGCCAGGCAGATGGTGCGGCGGTCGGCCTCGCTGAAAGCGGCGCTGGAGGCAACGGACTGGGCGTTTTTCTGCTCCCAGGCCATGCGGGCGGCGTGGGCCAGGCTCACCGGCAGGGGCAGCCACAGCAGCGCACCCAGCGCCATGAAGGCGGCCAGCGCCGCCCACAGCAGGCCGTAGCGCAGCACGCGCCAGCGCGCGCGCGGGGTCGGGCGCTGGGCGATGGCGGTGGGCACCACATAGCGCAGGCGCGCGGCCTTGGCCTGGGCGGCCAGCGCGCGGCGCAGCAGATCGAAATCGCTTTCCGAAGGCAGCATCAGCCGCATCAGGCGCAAGGTGCCGCGCGTGTGGTGCACACGCAGGTAGCGGAAAAAGCCCTGCCCCGCTTCGCGCAGCGAAAGCACATTGCCATGCGGCAGCAGCGCGGGGTGCGCCTGGCGCATGAGGGGCCAGGGCATGGGCGGCAGGTGCAGCCCGCGCTCGTCCAGCAGCAGGGGGCCGAGCGCGCGCATGCGCAGCAAAAACAGCAGCCACGCCACGGCCAGCGCGGCCATCAGGGCAAAGGCGCACAGCCCGCCCATCTCCTCGCCCGTCGCGCCCCCGGTTTGCGTGAGCCGCCACAGCAGGGCGGCCGACAGCGCCAGCAGCGGCAGCGCGCCCAGCAGGGCCAGCGGGCGGGGCAGGCGGTAGGTGAATTCAAGCTGCATGGGCGGCCATCAAGCGAAGGGGCGGGCGGCGATCAGCCCGCCGCACGTTTTTGCAGGATTTCAAAGGCGGGCAGGGTTTTGCCTTCCAGCACTTCCAGGAAAGCGCCGCCGCCGGTGGAGATGTAGCCCACATCCTTTGCGATGCCGTATTGGGCGATGGCCGCCAGCGTGTCGCCGCCGCCGGCGATGCTGAAGGCGCTGCTGGCGGCGATGGCGCGGGCGATGGTTTCGGTGCCACGGGCAAAGGCGGGCATCTCGAACACGCCCACGGGGCCGTTCCACACCACGGTGCCGGCGGCCCCGATCAGGGCGGCCAGCCTTTGTGCGGTTTCGGGGCCGATGTCCAGAATCAGATCGTCGGCGGCCACGTCCTGCGCCTTTTTCACGGTGGCGGGGGCGTCGGCGCTGAATTCGCGGGCGACAACCACGTCGGTGGGAATGGGCACTTCGGCGCCGCGCGCTTTCATGGCCGCTATCACGGCGCGCGCCTGCTGCACCAAATCCGGCTCGGCCAGGCTTTTGCCTATGGGCAGGCCGGCGGCCAGCATGAAGGTGTTGGCAATGCCGCCGCCGACGATGAGCTGATCCACGTTTTGCGCCAGCGCCTGCAAGATGGTGAGCTTGGTGCTGACCTTGCTGCCGGCCACGATGGCCAGCAGCGGCCGCCGGGGGTTGGCCAGCGCCTTGGCTATGGCGTCGATCTCGGCAGCCAGCAGCGGCCCGGCGCAGGCCACGGGGGCAAATTGGGCGATGCCGTAGGTGCTGGCCTCGGCGCGGTGGGCGGTGCCGAAGGCGTCGTGCACAAAGATGTCGCACAACGCGGCCATCTTGCGGGCCAGGGCTTGGTCGTTTTTCTTCTCGCCCTTGTTGAGGCGGCAGTTTTCCAGCAGAACGACCTGGCCGGGCTGCACCTGCACGCCGTCGATCCAGCCTTGCAGCAGCGGCACTTCGCGGCCCAGCAGCTCGCCCAGGCGGCGCGCCACGGGCGCGAGCGAGTCGGCGGGCTTGAATTCGCCCTCGGTGGGGCGGCCCAGGTGCGAAGTAACCATCACGGCCGCGCCGGCCTTGAGGGCCATTTCAATGGCAGGCACGCTGGCGCGGATGCGGGTGTCTTCGCTGATGTGGCCCGCTGCGTCCAGCGGCACGTTCAGATCAGCGCGGATGAACACGCGCTTGCCCTGCACCGCGCCCTGGGCGCACAGATCGGAAAAACGCAGCACTTGCATGGGTCGGACTCCTTGGAAATGGGGGATGGATGCTTCAAATTTTGTAGCTAACTTCGCAGTATCCATGCGGGTTTCAGCCGGTTTGCGTATTTTTTGGGCAGCCTGGGGCGGCGATTCGGGCGGGTGATTCACCAGCGGCGCACGAAGGGCGCGAGATCGGTGTTTTTGGGCGTTTGCTCGCCGCCTTCCTGGGGCGTGCCTATGGCCAGCAGGGCCATGACCTTGTCGGCCGGGGCGCACTCGAACGCCTGGCGCAAGGCGGCGCTGTCCACCCACGCGCCGGTGATCCACGCGCTGGCAAAGCCCTGGGCCTGGGCGGCCAGTTGCAGGGCGTAGGCCGCGCTGGCGGCGCTGGCGTGCTGCTCCCACGCGGGCGCGGCCCAGCCGCCCGAGCCGGCATCCGGGCTGCGCACGGCAGCGATCACGCCCACCATGAGCGGGGCCATCTGGCTGATGTGGCGCGCCTTTTGTTCGCCGCGCTCGCCCATGTCCAGCTCGCGCGCCGCTTGCAGCAGCACGCCGTGCAGGCGCTCTTGCGCGGCAGCGCCTTCGATGAGCACGAAGCGCCAGGGCGTGTGCAGGCCGTGATCGGGCGCCTGGGTGGCCGCTTGCAGCATGGTTTGAATTTGCTCCGCGCTGGGGCCGGGCAGGCCCAGTTTTTTGGCGGAACGGCGGTGAGTCAGTAGTTCGATGGCGTTCATGTTTCAAACCTTAACCGATGCGCGCCCCGCCCCAAGGCCCATTCAGCCGAAAACGTGCCGCCACACAGCCTCTATGGCCTGCCTCTCGCGCGCGAACACGCTTTCCTCGAACAGCAGGCTTTCCTCGTTGAGCCGGGCCATGTGCTGGGCGTGGCGCAGCGTGCGGTAGGCGTCTGCGGCGGCCTGGCCCGCGCCGGCGGGCAGCAGGCCGGCGGCTTCGGCGCGTTGCAGCAGGGCGATGTTGCCCAGATTGGGCTCCAGCGCGGGGTGTTCGCGGGTGTGCGCCAGCACGAGGTATTGCACGGTGAATTCGGCATCGACCATGCCGCCTGCGCCCTGCTTGATGTCAAACAGGCCGGGCGCGGCCGGGTGGGCCTGGTGCATCTTCTGGCGCATGGCGGCAATTTCGGCGCGCAGGGCGGGCAAGTCGCGCCCGGCGGTGATGACGGCGTGGCGCACGGCGTCAAAACGCGGCCCCAGCGCGGCCTGGCCGCACACGAAGCGCGCGCGGGTCATGGCCTGGTGCTCCCAGGTCCAGGCGGTGTTGCTGCCGCGCTGCTGCTGGTAGCTGGCGTAGGCGTCGAAGGGGGTGACGAGCAGGCCGCTGTTGCCGTTGGGGCGCAAGGCGGTGTCGATCTCGAAAAGCTGGCCTTCGCCGGTTTGCGTGGTCATCCAGGTGATGAGGCGGCGCACGAAGCCGGCATAGATTTCGGCGGCGGCCGGGTGGGCGTCGTCATAGACGAAGACGATGTCCAGATCGCTGCCATAGCCCAGCTCCTTGCCGCCCAGCTTGCCGTAGCCGATGATGCCCAGCGCAGGCTCGCTTTGGTGGCGCTTGCGGTAGCTGGCCCAGCACCAGCGCAGAGCCACGCGCAAAGCGGCGTCGGCCAGCGCCGAGAGGTCATCGGCCACTTGCTCGACGGTCAGCATGCCTTCCACGTCGCGCACGAGGGTGCGAAACACCTCGGCGTGGTGCGCGCGGCGCAGCAGGTTGAGCAGGTTTTCCTCGTCGTCCTCGCCGGTGCGGCGCAGCGCTTGCAGGCGCATGTGCAGGGTTTGCTCGAAGGCGGCCGGCTCGAAGCGGTCTTGCAGCAGGGCGGGGCTGGCCAGCTCGTCGATCACGCCCGGGTGCTGCTGCACATAGCGCGCAGGCCAGCGCGCCGCGCCCAGCACGCGCAGCAGGCGCTCGTGCACGGCGGGGCGCTCCATCAGCAGGGCCAGATAGCTTTCGCGGCGCAGCACGGGCTCGATCCAGTCGGCCAGGCGCAGCACGGCAGCTTCGCTGATACGCCCTTCTTCCAGCCAGTCGGCGGTGCGATCCAGCAGGTGCATCAGCCGGGCGCTGGCCTGCTCGCGCAAACCCAGCACGCGCGGGTGGCTGGCCCAGCTTTGCAGGCGCTGGCGCACGGGCGGGGCAAAGCGCTGAAGCAGCGCCTCCAGCGTGGGGGCGCTTTCCAGCGAAGGGCGGTGGCGCGCGGCGCTGCGGGCCGCTTCGAGGGCGGGAGCGGGCGCGGGGGCGGGGCGGCCTTCGGGCGTGATCGCGCCGGCGGCGCGGCAGCAGCGATCGCACGATCGCGTGCCCCCCAGCAGGCAGTCGAACTCGTGCGCCACGACTTCGCGGTGGGCCTGCAAGTCATCGAGCAGCGCGCCCGATTCGGCATAGCCCATGCTGCGGGCGAGCCAGTCCAGATCGGCGTCGTCGGCGGGCATGAGGTGGGTTTGCTGATCGTCCAGATATTGGATGCGGTGCTCCAGCCGCCGCAAGAAGGTGTAGGCCGCCGCCAGCGCCTGGCTGGTGGCCTCGGGCATGAGTTGCGCGCGCGCCAGCCGGGGCAGCGCCTCCAGCGTGGCGCGCGTGCGCAGCTCGGGAAACTGGCCGCCGCGCACCACTTGCAAAAGCTGCACGGTGAATTCGATTTCGCGTATGCCGCCGCGCGAGAGCTTGACGTCGCAGGTGTTGCCCGGCCGCCCCGCGCTGCGGCGCAGGGCCTGCTCGCGGATTTGCCGGTGCAGCACGCGCAGCGATTCAAAAACGCTGTAGTCCAGATATTTGCGAAAGACAAAGGGCAGCACCACTTCGCGCAGCGCCTGGGCCGCCGCCGGCTCCAGGCCGCCTTGCGGGGCCACGACGCGACTTTTGAGCCAGGCCAGGCGCTCCCACTCGCGCCCGTGCGCCAGCATGTATTGCGCCAGCGAGCCCAGCGTGCACACGGCCGGGCCGCTGTTGCCGTTGGGGCGCAGCGCCAAATCCATGCGAAAGACAAAGCCGTGCTCGGTCACTTCGCCCAGCAGGGCGTTGATCAGGCGTATGGCGCGGGTGAAATATTCCTGCGCGCCCACGCGCCCGCGGCCATCGGCGCGCCCGGCGGTTTCGCCGTCTTTTTCCTGCAAGTAAATCAGGTCGATGTCGCTGGAGACATTCAGCTCGCGCCCGCCCAGCTTGCCCATGCCGACGACCCAAAAGGCAATGCGCCGGCCCGCTTCGTCCAGCGGCGCGCCGTAGCGCTCGTCCAGCTCGGCAAAGGCGTGGCGGCAGGCTTCGTCCAGCGCCAGCTCGGCCAGCTCGGTCATGGCGCGGGTGACCACTTGCAGCGGGGCCTGCTGCTCGCAGTCGAGCACGGCCAGTCGCTCCATCACCAATTGGCGCAGCACGCGCAGGGCCGCGCCCGTGTCGTGGCCGCGCGCGCGCAGGGCGGCCAGCGCCTGGCTCATGCGCTGGCGCTCGGGCGCGCCGGGCGGCAGCAGGGGCAGCTCATCCACGTAGCGGCGGCGCAGGCGCTGCACCAGGCGGCTGTGCGCGGCCAGACCCGTGAAAGAGGCCGCATCGGCCACGGGCGGAGCGGGCGGCGGCTCGGGCGGCCAGACGCAATCGGGCGGGCAGGGCTGATTACAAGAGACGCCCGGCGGATGGGCGATGGCGGGGATGGGGATGGAAGCGGGGGCGCAAGCGGGCGGCGCGGCCTCGGCTGAATCGGGTTCTGAAGCGTGGGTGCAAGTCATAATTTTCGGCTTTGCTGCACGCCTGATTGCCCGCCTTGCCTGATTCGATTTCCCGACTGCCTGCCCGTTTTCTCAAAGTGGCGCTGTGGCTGTTTCTGGCGCTGGCGCTGGCAGTGGCCCTGGCATGGGCGGCGCTGCATTGGTTCATTGTGCCGCGTATCGACGATTTGCGTCCGCGCCTGCAGGCGCTGGCCTCACAGGCTTTGGGGGCGCAAGTGACGGTCGATCGCATCGAGGCCGTTTCCAACGGGCTGATACCGGTCATCACCCTGCACGATTTGCGCGTGCAAGGCCCCCGGCAGACGCAGGCGGGCTTGCATGTGCCGCGCGCACAGGCGGCGTTTTCGGTGCGATCGCTGCTGCGCAAGGGGCTGGAGAGCCTGGAAATCGAAGGCGCGCAAGTGCAAGTGCGCCGCCGCGCCGATGGCCGCCTGCTGGTGGCCGGGCTGGATATTTCTGGCGACGCCAGCGCCGACACGCAGGCGGCCGACTGGCTGTTTTCCCAGCCCCGGCTGCTGCTGCAAGGCGGCCGGCTTCTCTGGGTGGATGAAATGCGCCCGCAGGCCGCGCCGCTGGCCCTGTCCGATCTGCGCCTTGCGCTGCGCAACAGCCGCCATCGCCACTTCATTGAGCTGCAAGCCACGCCCGAGCCGCAGTGGGGCGATCGCTTTTCCCTTCAGGGCGAATTCCGCCAGCCGCTGTTGTCCACGCACGCCGGGCAGTGGCAGCAGTGGAGCGGGCAGGCGCAGGCCGAATTTCCGCGTGTGGACGTGGCCCGCGTGCATCAATACGCCGATGCGGGCGATCTGGGGGTGGAGCTGCGCCAGGGCCACGGCCGCTTGAGCGCCCGCCTGCAAGTGCGCGCGCCGGGGCTGGCCCGCGCCCGCCAGATGGCGCTGGAGCTGGAAGTGAATCTGGCCGATGTGGCCGCCGTGCTGGCCCCCGACCATCCGGCGCTAGAGCTGCGCGCGCTCACCGGCCGCCTGCAAGGGCAGATGGGGCCGGAAGAATTGAGCCTGCGCACGCAGGATTTGCAATGGACGGACGCCACCGGCCGGGTCTGGCCCGGCGGCAATGTGCAACTCACGCTGCATGAAAAAAAGGGGCAGGAAGGCGGCCGGCTGGAAGCCGACACACTGGATTTGGCCGCGCTGGCGCGGCTGGCGCAGGCCCTGCCCCTGCCCGCAGCCGCCCGCCAGGCCCTGACGGCGCACCCGCCCGGGGGGCGCGTCGAAACCATCGCCGCCACTTGGCAGGGGCCTTTGCAGGCCGTGCGCGATTGGCAGGTGCAAATCAGGGCGGTCGATCTGGCCGTGGGCGCCGATGAGCAAAGCGGCGCGCCGGGCGTGGATGGCCTGGCCCTCACCGTCCGCGCCGATGCCCGTGGCGGCCAGGCCGATGTGCGCATCGCCGCCGGGGGCTTGAGCTTTCCCGGCGTGTTCGAGCAGCCGCGCATCGCGCTGGACAGCCTCACCGCGCAGGCCCGCTGGAGCGTGCAGCCAGACGGCCAAATTCGCGTGACCGTGCCCGATCTGCGCCTGCAAAACGCCGATGCCAGCGGCGCATTCGCCGTGCACTGGCGCACGGGCGACGCTGCCGCCGGGCAGCCGCGCTTTCCCGGCGTGCTGGACTTGAGCGGCCGCTTTGCCCAGGCCCGGGGCGATCGCGTGCACCGCTACCTGCCCCTGGTCATCCCGCAGGAAGCGCGCCACTACGTGCGCGACGCCATACGCGAAGGCCAGGCCAGCAACTTTGACGTGGCCGTGCAGGGCGATTTGCGCCACGTGCCCTTCGACGCGCCCGGGCAAGACGGCGTGTTCCGCTTTGCCGGAGTCGTGAAAAACGTGCGCATGGCCTATGTGCCCGACTCCATCCGCCCGGCCGACCAGCCGCCCTGGCCCGCGCTGCAAGCGCTCTCCGGCCGGCTGGTGTTCGAGGGCAACTCCATGCGCGTGGAAGCCGCCCGCGCCCAGGTGCAGGGCCATCCCGACTGGCGCTTCGACCCCATAGACGTGCGCATCAACGACATGGCCGAGCCGCGCGTGCTCGTCAAAACCCGGGGCCAGGGCGCGCTGGCGGCGGCGCTGGGCATCGCCAAGACCTCGCCCGTGGCGATCTGGACGCAGCACGCGCTGGATGACACCCGCACCGAGGGCCAGGCGCAGCTGGAGCTGGCGCTGGACTTGCCCGTGTTCGAGCTGGAGCGCTCGCGCGTCAGCGGCGCAGTCACCCTGGCAGGCAACACCATCGCCTTCAGCCCCGGCGCGCCCGTGCTCACGCAGGCGCAGGGGCGCATCGACTTTGATGAAAACGGCTTCCGGCTGCGCGATGACGTGCAAGCGCAGGCCCTGGGCGGCGCGGTGCAAATCAGCGGCGGCAGCGCGCCCGCCCGCAAAAACGCTACGGAAAAAGCCCCCGCCCTGGTGCAAATCAGGGCCAGCGGCAGCGCCAGCGCCCAGGGCTTGCAGGCCATGCGCCAGTGGGGCCCCGTGCCCGGCCTGGCCCGTCTGGCCAGCGGCAGCGCCCGCTATGAGGCCGTGCTCGACTTCCGCCACGGCGAGCCTGACATCACCGTGCAAAGCGCCCTGCGCGGCCTGGCCTTCGATCTGCCCGCGCCGCTGAACAAGGCCGCTGATGAAGACTGGCCGCTGCACTACGAGCGCCGCGTGCACGCCGACGGCAGCCAGCGCCAGCGCGTGAGCGTGGCCGAGCGCCTGCGCGCCGAATACGAAAGCCCCGCCCCGGCATCGGCCGCCGCCGCGCGCGGCCTGCTGGCGCTGGGCGCGGCCAGCGTGGCCCGGGCCGGCGAACTGCCCGCCAGCGGCATCAGCGCCCTCACCCGCCTGCCCCGCGTGCAGCTGGACGACTGGAAAGCCGCGCTGCAAACCCTCACCGAAACCGAAGCCGCCGCCGGGGCCAGCCCCGCGTTCGACGCTGCCGCCGAACTGCTGCCCACCCACATGCAGCTCGAAGCCGATGAGCTGCACATCGGCGCGCGCACGCTGCACGACGTGCAAATCAACGCGCAGCGCCAGGGCAGCCGCTGGAGCGCCCGCGTGCAGGCGCGCGAAATGCAGGGCCAGGTGAACTACCGCCAGGCCGCGGGCGGCGATCAGGGCACGCTGCACGCCCGCCTGTCCCGCCTGCACTGGCCGCGCCCGCAGGAAAACCCCGCGCCCGATGACAGCGCCCGCGAGCCGCTATCGAGCATTCCCGCGCTGGATGTGCGCATTGACGACTTTCAACTGCACGGCCTGGCGCTGGGGCAATTGCAGCTGGAGGCCGTCAATCACGCCCCCAGCTTGGCCGGGCAGGGCCAGTGGCAATTGCGCGATTTGCGCCTGCAAAACCCCGATGCCACCTTGCAGGCCAGCGGCTCGTGGCAGCCGCCTGCCCCCGGCGCTGCGCGCCGCACCACGCTGGACTTTGAACTGCAAGCGAGCAACGCCGGCGCGCTGCTGGCGCGCATGGGCATGCCCGACACGCTCAAGGGCGGGCAAGGCAGCATCAGCGGCGCGCTGCACTGGACGGGCGATCCGGCCACGCCGCACTACGCCAGCATGAGCGGCCACCTGAAGCTGGACATGGGCGCGGGCCAGTTCCTCAAGGCGGAGCCGGGCGCGGCCAAGCTGCTGGGCGTGCTCAGCCTGCAAGCGCTGCCGCGCCGGCTGACGCTGGACTTTCGCGACATGTTCAGCGCCGGCTTTGCCTTCGACAAGGCCAACGCCGACGTCAGCGTGGCCGCCGGCATTGCCACCACCAGCAACTTGCGCATCCGCAGCGCCAGCGCCGCCGTGCTCATGCAGGGCAGCGCCGATCTGGCGCGCGAAACGCAGGATTTGACCGTGCTGGTCATGCCCGAAATCGACGCGGGCAACGCCGCCCTGGCCACCGCCTTCATCAACCCGGCCGCCGGAGCCGTGGCCTTCATCGCCCAATTGGCGCTGCGCAAGCCCCTCTCGCGCGCGGCCATGCGCGAGCTGCGCATCACCGGAAGCTGGAGCGATCCGCAAGTCACCCCCGTCAAGCGCAGCAGCGCCGCCGAGGCGGGCAAGCAAGCGGGCAAGCAAGCAGGCGAAGAAATCGGCAGGGAAGGCGGCGGCAGGGAAAACGGCAAGCAAGCCGATCCCGGGGCCAGCGCCCTGACGCCCGCTGCCGGGGACTGATGGCCGTTTTTCAGGAAGCGGCCTGATCGCCTGCCTGCGGCGCGGCGGGCGGCGCGTCTTCTTCCCACAGCCCGCTCATCCATGCGCCGATGCGCGCCACGCTGGCCTGCTGGCGCGGCAGCGAGGGCGAGAGCCGCCCGCGCGCCATCACATGCAGGCGCGAGCACAGCGCCAGCAGCTCCTCCAGCTCCTCGCTGAGCACCAGCACGGCGCAGCCTTGCTCGGCCAGCGCCAGCAGCGCGTCGTGTATCTGCGTGGCCGCGCCCGCATCCACGCCCCAGGTGGGCTGCGAGACGATGAGCAGCTTGGGCTGCGCGTCGATTTCGCGGCCCATGATGAATTTCTGCAAATTGCCGCCCGAGAGCGAACGCGCCAGCGCCTGCGGCCCGGCTGCCTTCACGCCAAAGCGCTGCATGATGGACGCGGCCTGCCCGCCCAGCCGGCCCATGCGCAGCCAGCCCAGGCGGGGCGAGACGGCCTCGCGCCGCGTGAGCAGCAGGTTGTGCGCCAGGCTCAGCTCGGGCACCGCGCCGCGGCCCAGGCGCTCCTCGGGCACGAAATGCAGGCCCAGCGCGCGCCGCCTGGCGGGCGAGAGCCGCCCGGCCGGGCGGCCCGCAATGGCGATGGACACCGGCGTGGCGCGCGCGTCCTCGCCCGAAAGCGCGGCCAGCAGCTCGGCCTGCCCGTTGCCCGAAACCCCGGCGATGCCCACCACCTCGCCGGCGCGCACTTCAAAGCCCACGTCATGCAGGCTCACGCCAAAGGCGCTGGCCGCCGGCAGGCTCAGGCCCTGCACATGCAGCATGCGCTCGCCCACGGCGTGCGGGCGGGTGCGCAGCGCGGGCGGGTCGGCCCCCATCATCAGGCGGCCCAGCGAGGCGTTGCTCTCCTGCCTGGGATCGCACACGCCCACCACGCGCCCGCCGCGCATCACCGTGCAGGCATGGCACAGCGCGCGGATTTCGTGCAGCTTGTGGCTGATGTAGAGGATGCTGCACCCCTGCGCGGCCAGCTGCCGCAGCGTGGCAAACAGGCGCTCGACCGCCTGCGGCGTGAGCACCGAAGTGGGTTCGTCCAGGATCAGCAGGCGCGGCGCGGCCAGCAGCGCGCGGATGATTTCCACCCGCTGCATCTCGCCCACGCTCAGCGTGTGCACGGGCCGGCCCGGCTCCAGCGGCAGGCCGTAGGTTTGCGCCACCTGTTCGATGCGGCGGCTCACCTCGGCCAGCGGCAGCGCCTTGTCCAGTCCCAGCCACACGTTTTCGGCCACCGTGAGCGAATCGAACAGGCTGAAGTGCTGAAACACCATCGCAATGCCCAGCCGCCTGGCCTGCTGCGGGTTGTGAATCTGCACGGTCTGCCCGTCGATTTGCACCTGCCCGGCATCGGGGCGCGTGGCGCCGTAGATGATCTTCATCAGCGTGCTTTTGCCTGCGCCGTTTTCGCCCAGCACGGCGTGAATTTCGCCCGGCTGCACCGTCAGCGCCACCTGGTCATTGGCCAGCGTGCCGGGGTAGCGCTTGGTGATGCCCTGCAATTGCAGGCGCGGCGCGGCGTTCATTTGCGGCGCGCTCATGGCTGCCCCGCTGCGGGCGCGGCGCTCACGCTCAGCGGCACCTGCTCGGGCGCGAGCAGGCTGCCATCGCGCAGGCCCTTGAATGTGGCCAGCGTCAGCGCCGCCACCACCAGCGAGACAAAGGCCAGCGACAGCAGCGCCAGCGTGGCCAGCGGCTCGCCCGGGCCGCCGCCCAGGCGCATGCTCAGCGCGGCAAAGGCCGCCAGCGGAAACGACAGCGCCCAGGCGTTGAGCGAAAACGGCTGCGCCAGCAGGGCGCGCATCACATGCAGCCCCCACATCACAAACAGCAGCGCCGCGCCCCAGCACATCCAGGCCAGCGTTTGCGGCCCGCCCAGTTGCAGCACGCCCGCGCCCACCAGCGAGGGCGGCGTGATGGTGATGAATGTCAGCGGCAAAAGCCGCTGCGTCCACATTCCGTGCGCCACCAGCCGCGCCAGCAGCAGCGCCGTCACCAGCAGCCACAGCAGCACGCCCGCGCCGAACTGCGCCAGCATCCACGGCCCCGTCTCCAGCGCCACGCCGGCCAGCGGCGCCAGCACGTTGCCCACGGCGGGCAGATACAGCGCGGGCGTGAGCACCGCCCAGCCCGGCGGGCGCGGCCCCAGCCAGCGCCCCAGCGTCCACACCGTGGCAGCCCATTGCAGCAGCGAGGCCAGCCACCACAGCGCGGCCACCCAGGCGCTGGTAGCGCCCAGCGCGCTCACGGCCAGCGCGCTCAGCAGAAACAGCGAAATCGAGGGCGCGGCCACGAAGGTGTGGCGCACCGGATGGGCCAGATCGGCCGCCAGCGCCTGCGGGTATTTGAGCCAGCGCCACCACGAAAGCGCAGCCAGCGCCACAAACACCAGCGCCGCCAGCGCGGCCAGCGCCAGCGCGGCGGCCCCGGCCAGCTCGCCCATCGCCCGCGATGCCTGCGCCCACGCCAGCGCCAGCCCGGCCAGCCCCATGACGATGGAAAACCAGCCGGGGTGCAGATGTTTGAGGGCGTCAGGGCGCAACATGATGAAAACGCAAGGAAGGGGGGGCGAAATCGAAAGGCGGCGAGTATGCGGGCAAAGCCTGCGGCTTCAGGGGCGCGCTCTGCATGCCTCGCAGGGCTACGGCGCTTTGCCGCTCACATTTGAATACAAGATTTTGCTTGTCAAATAGGCACAAGGCCCGCAGCGCCCGTAAACACTGCGTAGCACGCTATCAATTCAGGAAAAACCTGTGGATAACCTGCCTTTTGAATGGCTTTTGGGGTGGCTTTTTTGGCGGCTTGCGCGCGGCCTCATTTCTGCGTCAGCGGCGGGTTGGCAGCCAGATAGCGCTGGATGCCCACGAGCAGGGCATCGGCCATTTGCTGCTGAAAGGCGCTGCTGCGCAGCCTGCGCTCCTCGCCGGGGTTGCTGACGAAGGCGGTTTCCACGAGCACGCTGGGAATGTCGGGCGCGCGCAGCACGGCAAAGCCGGCGCGCTCGACCTGCTGTTTGTGCAGATGGCCGATCTTTTCCATCTCGCGCAGCAGGGCCGTGCCGAGCTTGAGGCTGTCCTTGATTTGCGCGTCGGTGCTCATGGCCAGCAAGGTGCGCTGCAAGTGGGCCGGGCCGCCGCCGGCCAGGTTGACGCCGCCGATGGCGTCGGCCTGGTTTTCCTTTTTGGCCAGCCAGCGCGCGGCGTTGCTGCTGGCGCCGCGCTCGGAGAGGGCATAGACGCTGCCGCCGTGGGCGTGGGGGTTGTTGACGGCGTCGGCGTGGATGCTCATGAACAGGTCTGCGCCCACGCTGCGGGCTTTTTGCACGCGCACGTTCAGCGGCACGAAAAAGTCGGCGTCGCGGGTGAGAAAGGCGCGCATGGGGTAGCGCCCGGCCATGCTGGCGTTGATGCGCTGGCGCAGCTTGAGGGCGATTTGCAAGACGATGTCTTTCTCGCGCGTGCCGCCCGGGCCGATGGCGCCGGGGTCTTCGCCGCCGTGGCCGGGGTCGATGGCGATGAGCACCATGCGGCGCGGGCCGCTGCCCGGGCGCGGCAGGGGGCCTTCGGGCGGGCGTATGCCGGGGCCGCCTTCGTCGCGCGCGCCGCCTGCGCCGTGCTGGGGCGCTTGCAGACCGATGGCCGGCGGCGGCGGGGGCGGCGGCTCGGCGGGCGGTTCGCGGTATTTGCTGGTTTGGCGGGCGATGAGTTCGGCCAGGGGATCGTGCTCGGCCGCATTCGGGTGGGGGCGCACGCCGGTGGCGGCGCTGGCAGGCAGCGGCGGGGGCAGGTTGACGCCGCCTGCGCCCAGTTGGGCCAGCAGGGTTTGCATGGGATCGGCCGGCTGGGCGGGGTAGAGGTCAAACACCAGCCGGTGCCGGTAGGCGGCCACGGGCGTGAGGGCGAAGACTTGCGGCTCGCTGGCGCGCTTCAAGTCAAACACCAGGCGCACGGTGTCGGGCGTGTATTGGCCCACGCGCACGCCGGCGATGTTGGGGTCGTCGCTGCGCACCTTGCCCACCAGTTGCTGCAAGGCGGGGTTGAGCTTCAGGCCCTGGATGTCCACGGCCAGCCGGGGCGGGTTTTCAACGGTTTGGTGCGAGGTTTTGAGCGCCGCGTCCGATTCGATGGTGATGCGCGTGTAGTCCTCGGCCGGCCACACGCGCACGGCAATGATGTTGGCCCCCCAGACCAGTTGGGGGGCGGTGAGCAGCAGGGCCAGCGAACTGCCTTTTTGCAAGAGATGACGGCGGTGCAGCATCAGGTGAACTCCTCAAGTGCGAGCAGCAGTTGCTGCCCGATGGCGGTGGCGGCGGTGCACAGGGCCTGGCGGGCGGGGGCGGCGGTATCGCCCCCGGCTTCACCTGCCGCCAGGGGGCAAATGTGAATGTGCAAATCGGCCACGGGCAGCAGGGCGGCGGCCATTTCGGGCCACTCGGCCAGCTTCAATCCGGGGGCGGCAAACAGATCGCGCAAGCCCGCGTCTTCCCACTCGGCCGGGTCGCTGAAGCGATAGAAATCAAAGTGGCTGATGGCCAGCCCCTCGGCGCCCTCGTGCGGCTCGACGACGGCGTAGGTGGGGCTTTTGATGCGCCCTTGCACGCCCAGCGCGCGCAGCAGGTGGCGGGTGAAAGTGGTTTTGCCCGCGCCCAGGCCGCCTTGCAGGGCGATGAAGGCGTTTTGCAAATCGGGCTGCTGGCGCATGCGGGCGGCCAGGCGGGCGGCGCAGGCGGCGGTGTCCGCTTCGCTGCGCCAGTGCAGGGTCAGGGTCAAGGCAGGGTTCCCGGCGTTGCGAGGGGTTTTCGGGCTTTGGCAACAATCCGCGCCCGCCCAGCGCCCGTCCCGCGAAAAAACAGTCATGTCAGCAGAAGAAAAACAAATCGACCCCCACGCCTTGCTCGCCAAGGTGCGCGCGTGGGCGGCCGAGCTGGGATTTTCACAAATCGGCGTGGCCGGCGTGGACTTGTCCAGCGCCGAGGAGGGGCTGGCGCACTGGCTGGAGCAGGGCTTTCACGGCAGCATGGACTACATGGCCGCGCACGGCATGAAGCGCGCCCGCCCGGCCGAGCTGGTGCCGGGCACCGTGAGCGTCATCACCGCCCGCATGGACTACCTGCCGCGCACCACATCGCCAGGCTGGCAGCGGGTGGAGTTCGACCGCCTGCAACGCCCGCAAGAGGGCGTGATCTCGGTCTATGCCCGCGGGCGGGACTATCACAAGGTGCTGCGCGCGCGCCTGCAAAAGCTGCAAGAGCGCATGGCCGCCGAGCTGGGGCCGTTCGGCCACCGCGTGTTCACCGACTCGGCCCCCGTGCTCGAAGCCGAGCTGGCCGCCCGCAGCGGGCAGGGCTGGCGCGGCAAGCACACCCTGGTCGTCTCGCGCGATGCAGGCTCCATGTTTTTTCTGGGCGAGATTTACGTGGACATCGCCCTGCCCCACAGCGACCCCGTCACCCATCACTGCGGCACCTGCACCGCGTGCATGGACGCCTGCCCCACCGGGGCCATCGTCGCGCCGCACCGGCTGGATGCGCGCCGCTGCATTTCCTACCTCACCATCGAGCTGCACGGCCCCATTCCCGAAGACATGCGCCCACTCATCGGCAACCGCATCTACGGCTGCGACGACTGCCAGCGCGTGTGCCCCTGGAACAAATACGCGCAGGTCAGCGCCCTGCCCGACTTCGATGAGCGCGAGGGCATGAGCGACGCGCCCCTCACGGCCCTGCTGGGCTGGAGCGAAGAGGAATTTCTGCGCCGCACCGAAGGCAGCCCCATACGCCGCATCGGCCACGCGCGCTGGCTGCGCAACGTGGCCGTGGCCCTGGGCAACGCGCTGGCCAAGCTGCCCGCCGGCGACGCCGCGCGCGAGCCGCTGCTGGCCGCCCTGGCCACGCGGCTGGAGCACCCCGACGCCCTCGTGCGCGAACATGTGCAATGGGCCATGCGGCAAGTGGCGGAAAAGCAGCCGGATTGCACAACAAACAGGCAAACCGCCTGAAACCCGCGTGGATACTGCGCAGCGCGCTATCAAATCAGGAAAAATCTGTGGATAACTTGCCCTTGCGGCTGCCTTTTGCCACATCGGAAGGGCAAATAGGGGCCGTGATTCGGGCCGATTTTTGAAAGCGCGCACGTGGATGCGAATCGGGCATGAGTCGGGCGCGAATCAGGACGGGCCTTGGAGATGCGAGCACCCGGCTTGATTTGCCCGAATTTTCAGCAAACCACCTGAAACCCGCATGGATGCTGCGCAGCGCGCTATTAAATCAGGAAAAATCTGTGGATAACTTTCCGCTCACCCACAAAAAAACGCCCGCCAGCCAGGCCGCTGACGGGCGTTTTCATGAAGGGGCAAGGCTCACCAACTGCCGCTGGCGCCGCCGCCGCCAAAGCTGCCGCCGCCGCCGGATCGATAGCCGCCGCCGGATCGATAGCCGCTGCCTCCGCTGAAGCCGCCACCGCCGCCGAAGCTGTCGTCAAAGCCCTGACCGCGCGGCTTGCCGCCGCCGTCCGAGCCGTTGAGATAGGCGATCCACACCAGATACATCACGATGAGGGCCACGGTCAGGCTGTCGGTGACGAGCAGGGCCATCGCGCCGCTGAACAGTCCGGCAAAAAACGCGGTCTTGTTGCGGCCAAAGCTCCGGCGCAAGATGGCCCGGGACGCCAGCGCGAAAAGGATCAGGGCCAGCAGCGCGCCGCTGTTGGGGATGGCGTCGTCATCGTCTTCGGGGGTTTCGACCAGCTCCTCGCCCCGGATGCGCGCGGCCACGGCCTGCACGGCCGCGTCCAGCCCGCCGGCGAAGTCGCCCTGGCGAAAGTGCGGCGCCATGTGCTGATCGATGATGCGTTTGACCAGGATGTCCGGCAGCGCGCCTTCCAGGGCGCGGGCCACCTCGATGCGCATGCGCCGCTCCTTGAGCGCCACGATGATGAGCGCGCCATCGCCCACATTCTTGCGGCCCAGCTTCCACTGGCTGGCCACGCGGTTGGCATAGGCGGCGATGTCTTCGGGCGCGGTGCCGGGCACCATGAGGATGACCACTTGCGAGCCTTTTTCCTCCTCCAGCGCGGCCAGGCGGCTTGAAAGGGACTGGATTTGCTCGGGGCTGAGGGTGCCGGTCTGGTCGATGACGCGGGCCGTGAGCGCGGGCACGGGCAGCACATCCTGCGCGCGGGCGGGCGCAATCCAGACCCAGGCCAGAGCAAGCCCCAGCCAAACAGCCAGGGCGCGCAGGGCAGGCAGCGAAAACATGGCGGGCGGCACGAAAGATCAGCGGATCAGCGGGCAGAACGGGCCGGGGCCGGGGCCGGTTCGGCAGCCGGGGCGGGCGGCACGCTGGCCAGCCACTCGATCAGCTCGGCGATGAGGGCGTCGGCCGCTTGCTGCATGGCCTGCGCGCCGCCTGCGGCGTCGGCGCTGGGGGCGGGGCGCTGCACGCTGAAGCTGCGCTGGGCCCGCAGGCGCTGCTCGGGCCGCGCTGCGTGCAGGTCGATGAGGGTGGCGCGCAGCTGGATGCGGGCCTGGCTTTGCTCGGCGCTGTCGAAGATTTGGCTGAATTCATCCAGATGAACGCGCAGCTCCAGCGCGGCCAGCCCTTCGTCTTCGCCCACGACGGGGCGGCTGGCGGCCAGGGCGGCGCGCAGGCGCTGGCCCAGCAAATCGGCCGGCGGCATGCTCCAGCGCGACTGGGCGTAGGGGCGGGGCTGGGCGGTTTCGCCCTTGTAGGCCAGGCGGTAGAGCATGGCCGGGCTTTCCAGCGCGGGCGGCGCGGTCAGGGCGGGCAGCGCCAGGGGGGGCAGCGGAGCCTGTTCGGCAGCGGCGGGCGCGGCGCTGGCGGGCAGGCCCAGATCGAATTCGGCCGCGCGCCGGGGCTTGTCCGGCAAGGCGCTGGCGCAGGCAGTGAGCAGGGCGGCAAGCAAGGCGGCGGTGAGGGCTTTCATGGGCGGCAAGGTGTGGGCAAAAGCAAAGGGGCAGGCAAGGCCGGGGCGGCGATCGGCGGTTCAGGGCGCGGCGGCAAAACCGGGCTCGCCGGGGCCGGGCGGCAGCGCGCCGTGACCGAAGAGCAGCACCTGGGGGTTTTCGCTGAAGCTGGCGGCGGCGCGATCGACATTGCGCATGGCGGAACCTGCCTGGCGCACGGCCCGCTGAATGCCGGGCAGGGTTTGCGCCGAGAGCGCGCGGGCGCTGTCATCCAGGCTGTGCACGAGGCCGCCGGGGGCCGTCATCTGCGCCATGCCGGTTTGCAGGCTGGCGCTGACTTGCTGCAAATCACCGACTGCGCTGCGGGCCTGAACGGCCACGTCTTCAAAGCTCTTGAGCGTGCGGGTGGCCTGCGCCACAAGCTGGGGAATGCTGGTTTGCGAGGGGCCGAGCTGGGCGGCGATGGTGGCCCGGGTTTCTGCGCTGAGCTGCTGCACGCTGCGCGCTGCGGCGGCGATGTCGCGCGCAGCCGCGCCCAGATCGGTAACCGTGCCGATCAGGGCCTGGCGGTTGTCTTCATCCAGCAGGGCGTTGGCGCGAGAGGTGGCCTCGCTCATCTGGTTCATCAGCACCTTGGCGTGATCGGTGAATTCGCCCAGCAGGCCGCTGCGCAGGGGAATGCGGGGGGGCCGCCCGCCCTCGCTGCGCAGGGCTTCGTCGCTGTGGCCTTCGTTGTCCAGTTGCACAAAGGACAGGCCGGTAACGCCCTGAAAGTCCAGCCGGGCAAAGGTGGCGCGGGTGATGGGGGTGTTTTTGTCCACTTCCAGCCGCACCAGGACATTGCCGGTTTTGCGATCGTCGAAGCTGATGCGCGTGACCTTGCCCACGGTGACGCCGCGAAAGCGCACCGCCGCCTGCTCCTGCAAGCCGCTGACGGGCTCGTGCGTGCTCAGCTCATACACATCGCGCTCGGTGCGGTCGCTGGTCAGCCAGGCGGCCAGGCCGATGAGCATGCCAAAAAGGGCCAGCACAAACAGGCCGGCGGCCAGGGCGTGTGACTTGTTTTCCATTGGGGTTTCCTGCAAGCGGGAAGTTAGCGGGCGAAGGCGGCCAGCCCGGGCAGATCGGAGAGGGCGCGGCGGCCGCGCTCGCCCAGAAAGAAGTGTTCGATGAACGGATGGCGAAAGGCCAGCACCTCGGGCACGGGCGCGGCGATGATGACGTGGCGCTCGGCCAGCACGGCCACGCGGGTGGACAGGGCAAAGAGCGTGTCCAGATCGTGCGTGACCATCACCACGGTCAGCCCCAGCTCGCGGTGCAGCGACTTGAGCAAATCGCAAAAGGCGTCGGAGCTGTCGGGGTCCAGCCCGGCCGTGGGCTCGTCCAGCATGAGCAGGGGCGGGTCCATGATGAGCGCGCGCGCCAGCGCCACGCGCTTGATCATCCCGCCCGAAAGCTCGGCGGGCATCTTGTGCGCATCGCCCGGTTTGAGGCCCACCATTTGCAGCTTGAGCAGCGCGGCGCGGCGCACCAGCTCATCGGGCAGGGTGCGCAGCTCGCGCAGGGGAAAGGCGATGTTGTCCAGCACGCTGAAGGCGGAAAACAGCGCGCCTTGCTGAAACAGCATGCCCACGCGCGCGGCCGCGCCCGGGCGGCCCAGCTCGGCGGCGGGCCGCCCCAGCACCTGCACCGTGCCGGCCGCCGGCGTGCCCAGCCCCAGCATTTGCCGCAGCAGCACGGTCTTGCCCGTGCCGGAGCCGCCCACGAGGGTGAGCACTTCGCCACGGTTGACCGTCAAATTCAGGTTTTCATGAATCACCACGCGCCCGCCTTCGGGCAAATCAAAGGCGCTGCGCAGGCCGCTGATTTGCACGATGGGCTGCCCGGGCGCGGGCAAGGGGGCAAGGGCCAGGGCGCGCATGTCGGTGTCTCAAATTCCCACGCTTTTGAACAGCACGGCGTATAGCGCGTCGATCAGGATGACGGCCGTGATTGAAGCGACCACCGAGGCCGTGGTGCCCCGGCCCAGGCTTTCGGTGTTGGGCTTGACCTGCAAGCCGTAGTGGCAGCCGATGAGCGCAATGGCCACGCCAAACACCGCCGATTTGCCCAGCGCCAGCCACAGGTTGTTCACCGACACGGCCAGCGGCAGCGTTTGCAGGAAAAAGCTGGGGGTGATGTCCAGCGTCAGATCAGCGGCCAGCATACCGCCCAGCAAAGAAGCCAGCGTCGTCCACACCGCCAGCAGCGGCATGGCCAGCGCCAGCGCCAGCGCGCGCGGCAGCACCAGGCGAAAACTGATGGAAATGCCCAGCACGCGCATGGCGTCCAGCTCCTCGGTCACGCGCATCACGCCAATTTGCGCCGTGATGGCCGAACCCGAGCGCCCGGCAATCAACACCGCCGCCAGCAGCGGCCCCAGCTCGCGCACCAGCGCCAGCCCCATGATGTTGACGATGAAAGCCTCCGCGCCAAACTGGCGCAGCACCTGGCTCATCAAATAGGCCAGCACCACGCCTATCAGAAAGCCCACCAGCGCCGTAATGGGCAGCGCCTGCGCGCCAATGCGATACAGATGCCCCGAAAAATCGCGCCAAGGCCCGGTTTGCGGCGCGCATAAAAGGCGCAGCGCATCCAGCAGCAGGCGGCCCATCAGCTCGACAAAGCCCAGCATCTGGCCCGCCGCGCCTTCCACCGCCAGCCCCAGCGCATCGAACTGCCGCGCCAGGCTGAAGGGCCGGGCCGCAGCCGCGCCGGCCGGCTGGGCGGCCACGCGCTCGATCAGCGCGCGCTGGCCTTCGCTGGCGTGCACCGTGGCGGGCCACTGCCCGCGCCAGCCCTGCCACAGCACCAGCGCGCCCATGTGATCGAGCGCCTCGATTCGGCGCAAATTCCAGGCGCTGCGCGCCGCCTGCTCAGCCGCCAGCGCCTGTTGCATGCGCGCCAGCACGCCCGGCTGCGCCAGGGCAGCGGCCGTCCACACCCCCACGGGCTCAATACAGCCGTCAGGCTCTTGCGAGCAAACGATGCGAGGAGACAAATCAGTCATGCGCCGGCACGGCAGGAAATCAGTAAAAAAAGACAAATCGCTGCCAATTGGCAAGCATTTCAGGAAAGATAAGAGCAGATCGGCAGATTCAGGCCGCCTTGCCAGGCCGCCCGGCGCAGCGCCTGCTTGTAGCGCATGCCAACCACGCGCAAGAGGCCGGTTACGCATTTTTCAGGGTGTTTGAGCGCGTAACACCGACATCCGGCCTGCCTGTCCTACGATCAAATGTTTGATCGATTCATTATCTACTGAAGGAGAAAAACATGGCCCTGAGCTTTGGCAAACGCGACAACGACACCCCCGCCCCGGCTGCCAACCCGGCCGCGCGCCCCCTGGGCGTGCCCCCTGCCGGTGCAGCCCCCCTGCCTGCCGGCGGCGTGCACGCCCACGCCGCCGCCGCCAGCGCCGCGCAGGCGCAAACCGACAACGGCGCGCGCCTGACCGTGGGCGCCAACATCAAGCTCAAGGGCGTGGAAATCACCGACTGCGACACCCTGGCCGTGGAAGGCGCGGTGGAAGCGACCATCAACGCCCGCGTCATCCAGATCGCCGAAAAAGGCGCATTCAAGGGCACCGCCGAAATCGACATGGCCGAAATCAACGGCGTCTTTGAAGGCACGCTGACCGTGCGCGAAAAGCTCGTCATCCGCCCCACCGGCAAGGTCTCCGGCAAGGTGCGCTATGGCAAGATCGTGATCGAAGAAGGGGGGCAACTTTCCGGTGAAATCACGTTCGGCACAGACAGCAAGGCCAAATCCTGAAGCCGCTGCGCGCGCGGCGGGCGTTTTGCGCCACATTCCATCCGGGGCTGCTGCGGCAGCCCTTTTTGCTGCCTGCGCGCTGGGCGGCTGCGCCAGCGATGCGCACACCCGCCACGGCCAGGTGCAGGCCGCGCCCTTTGGCGGGCAGGAGCTGCTGCAAAGCGAAGGCAACCGCATCACCCAAACGGCCATGCGCGCCAACTTGCAAAGCCTGGATTTGCTGGCCGAAAAGCTCTACCGGCGCAACCCCGTCCAGTGGCGCAAAAGCGCCGCCTCGCGCGAGCAGGCCCTGCAAGCGGTGCGCGACTCGCTCTGGCAGGGCAAGCCCTGGCCCGCGCTGCAAGGCAAAACCGACATCGCCGCGCTGGCGCTGGCGCTGGCGCCCGACTTTCAGGGCGATCGCGTGGCCGCCTTCATCATTGCCTGCGCCGACACCCTGGTCACCGCCCACGGCGGCAAGCGCGAATTTCATTACTTGAGCGGCGCCGATCCGCAATACATCTACAACGCCGCGCGCAACATGGAAATTGCGCTATGGCTGCTCAACAGCCGCCGCGACACCGAAGGCCGCCCCCTGCTGCTGGCCAACGAGCTGGGCCCCGAGGGGCGCAACCTCAGCTTCGAGCGCGAATTCGGCAAGATCATCGGCCGCCTCGATCTGCTGGCCGTGCACTTGAGCGAGCGCTACCGCCGCGCCGCCATCTCCATCCTGCACAACCTGGCCGCCGCCCCGCTGCTGGCCTTCCTGCCCGTACGCTGAAAAGCCGCCGCGCACGCGGCTAAAGCCAAAGTTATCCACAGATTTTTCCTGTTTTGATAGCGCGCTTCGCAGTGTTTACGGGCGCTGCGGGCGATTTGCCTGTTTGATGGGCAAAATCTTGTATCCAAATATCACGCGCACAGCTACAAGCGCGATTGGGAAATCGGGCGGGGCGGCGGTGGCGGGTGCGCCGTTTAAAAACCGGAAATTCGGAAACCGGCAAGTCGAGAGCCGGAAAGTCGTGGCAACCCGACTTATCCACAGATTTCTCCTGTTTTGATAGCACGCTTCGCAGCATCCACGGGCGCTGCGGGCGTTTTGCTTATTTGGCAGGCAAATCGGGGGCTTCGCCCTGGCGGGCGACTTGCAGGGCCAGGCACAGGTCTTGCCAGGCGCGGTGTTTGTCGGGCGGGTTGCGCAGCAGGTAGGCGGGGTGGTAGGTGACGATGACGGGGATGCCCTGGTAGCGGTGCACGCGCCCGCGCAGGCGGCCAATGGGCTCGTCGCTGCCCAAGAGCGACTGCACGGCAAAGCGCCCCAGCGCCAGGATGATGGCCGGTTGCACCAGCTCCAGCTGGCGGCGCAAAAAGGGCGCGCACTGGGCGATTTCGGCGGGCTGGGGGGCGCGATTGCCGGGGGGGCGGCATTTGAGTACGTTGGCGATGAATACGCCCTGGGGGACGGTCGTTTTGTCTGTATGCGGGGCCGCCGGCAGGGGGGCTGCGCCTGGCTCGCCCTGGCGCGACAGGCCGATGGCTTCCAGCATGGCGTCCAGCAGTTGCCCGGCAGGGCCGACGAAGGGCTGGCCCTGGCGGTCTTCCTGCTCGCCGGGGGCTTCGCCCACGATCATCCAGCGCGCTTGCGGGTGGCCCGCGCCAAAGACGCTTTGCCGGCAGCCGGCGGCCAGCGGGCAGGCGGTGCAGCTGGCAACGGCTGCTTGCAGGGCGGGCCAGTCCATTTGGGCCACGGCGGCAGCGGCCGGTGCGACCACGGGCGGTGCGGCGGGGGCTGCTTTTGGGGCCGTTTGCGGGGCCGCTTGCAGGGCCGTTTGCGCTGCCGCAGGCCGCGCCGGGGCGGCTTTCGGATCGGTTTTCGAGGCGGTTTTGCAGCGCGGGGGCTGGAAGGTGCGTATGCCCATTTCGTCGAGCATGGCGCGGTGGCGGTCGCTCAGGGTGTTCATGCGCGGGCGGGGGTCAGGTCGAGTTTCATGACGATGGCGTCTTCGCGCGCGCCGCAAGCGCCGGCGGCGGTGGGGTCTGCCGGGTAGTAGTCGCGCCGCACGGCAACGGGGCGAAAGCCGTGTCGTTCATAGACGTGGCGGGCGCGGGCGTTGCTGGCGCGCACTTCCAGCCACACGCAGGCGGCGCTCTGGCTGCGCGCCCAAAGCGCCAGGGCTTCGAGCAGGGCGGCGGCCCAGCCCTGGCGGCGGTAGGCGGGGGCGACGGTGAGGTTGAGCAGGTGCGCTTCTTCCACGCCGGGCATGGCAACGAAATAGCCCAGCAGGGCCTCGCCCGCGATCAGGCAGCAGATGCAGTTGCCCGCCTCTTGGGCGCTGGCGAAGTGGCCCGGCCCCCAGGGGTGGGGGTGCGAAGCCTGCTCGGCCGCCAGCACGGCGGGCAGCCAGCGCTCGTTCAGGCGCTCCAGCCGGGGCGCGGGCAGGGTGGTGGCGCTCATGTTTGGGGCGGGGTGTGGGCCGCGGCCTGCGCCCTGGCTGCCAGGCGCTCGGCCGTGGTTTGGGCCACTTTGTCGCGCACATACAGGGGCAGGGCCTGATCGGCGGGCAGCGCCTGACCGGCGGCCAGCAAGGGCGGGGCCAGCGCGAGCAGGGCGCTGGCAGCCGGGCGGGCGCTGTAGCGCGGCAGGGCAGCCAGCGGGGCGGGAAGCTGATCGGCATAGACCTCGGCCTGGCCTACCAGCGCCCAGTCTTGCGGCGCATCCGCGCCTGCGGGCAAGGCCAGATCGGCCGGGGCGCACACGCGCGCCGGGGCCAGGCTGTGCCAAAGGCCGCCTGCTGCGGGCGCGCCGGGCTGCCACTGCCAGGGCGCGGCATACAGCTCGCCCATGCGCGCATCCAGGCAAGCGAGCACGCGGGTGCAGCCGTGCTGCTGGCGGGCGTGTTCGGCCACGGCGTGCAAGGTGTCCAGCGGCAGCACGGGCACGCCCGCGCCCCAGGCCAGCCCTTGCGCCACGGCGCAGGCCGTGCGCAAGCCGGTGAATGCGCCGGGGCCGCGGCCGAAAACGATGGCATCCAATTGCTGCACGCGCAGCCCCGCCTCTTGCAGCAGGCGCAGCGCCTGCCCGATGAGCTGCGCCGAAGCCTGCGCGCCGCCCGCGCCCTCGTGCGTGAGCGTTTCATCCCCACGCTGCACGGCAATCGAGAGGGTTTCCGTGCTGGTATCAAAGGCAAGAAGATTCATGATCAAAGCGGCGGCAAGGCCCGTGGATGCTGCGCTGGCAGCTCTGGTTTTGATAGCGAGTGCGGGGAGCAAAAACGAGGCAGTGTAAAAGCGCCGACGCTGCGGGCACAGCAGCCGGTTTTCATCCGGCCCGCTGGCGCGGCGCGAGTCTCGAAAATCTCCGGAAAAGCACCGAAAAATCAACAAAACCGCCCAATCGCAGGCAAACGCCCACAAAAAAAAGGCTGCCAGCCCTGTGCAGGAGCTGGCAGCCTGATTTGCGGCTGCCGGGGCAGCAGCGCCCCGGCGCGGCAAGGGGCGGAAATTACATATCCATGCCCATGCCGCCCATGCCACCGCCCATGCCGCCAGGCACGGCAGGAGCTTCTTCCTTGGGCGACTCGGCCACCATGCACTCGGTCGTCAGCATCAGGCCGGCCACGCTGGCGGCGTTTTGCAAGGCGGTGCGGGTGACTTTGGTGGGGTCCAGAATGCCCATTTCGATCATGTCGCCGTACTGGCCGTTGGCAGCGTTGTAGCCAAAGTTGCCTTTGCCTTCCAGCACTTTGTTGACCACCACGCTGGCTTCTTCGCCGGCGTTGATGACGATTTCGCGCAGGGGCGCTTCAATGGCCTTGAGCACGAGCTTGATGCCGGCGTCCTGATCGGCGTTGGTGCCCTTGATTTCGCCAGCGGCCTGTTTGGCGCGCAGCAGGGCCACGCCGCCGCCGGCGACGATGCCTTCTTCCACCGCAGCGCGGGTGGCGTGCAGGGCGTCTTCCACGCGGGCTTTTTTCTCTTTCATTTCCACTTCCGTGGCAGCGCCCACCTTGATGACGGCCACGCCGCCGGCCAGTTTGGCCACGCGCTCTTGCAGCTTCTCGCGGTCGTAGTCGGAAGTGGCTTCCTCGATCTGCACGCGGATGCGCTTGACGCGCTCTTCAATGGCATCGGCCTTGCCTGCGCCGTCGATGATGGTGGTGTTTTCCTTGCCGATTTCCACGCGGGCGGCCTGGCCCAACTCAGCCAGAGTGGCTTTTTCCAGCGTCAGGCCCACTTCTTCGGCAATCACGGTGCCGCCGGTGAGGATGGCGATGTCTTCCAGCATGGCCTTGCGGCGGTCGCCAAAGCCGGGGGCCTTGACGGCCACCACTTTCAGGATGCCGCGAATGGTGTTCACCACCAGCGTGGCCAGGGCTTCGCCTTCCACGTCTTCGGCAATGATGAGCAGCGGACGGCCGGCCTTGGCCACGGCTTCCAGCGTGGGCAGCAGGTCGCGGATGTTGCTGATCTTCTTGTCAAACAGCAGCACGTAGGGGTTTTCCAGCACGGCGGCTTGTTTGTCGGGGTTGTTGATGAAGTAGGGGCTGAGGTAGCCACGGTCGAACTGCATGCCTTCGACCACGTCCAGCTCGTTGTTCAGGCTCTTGCCGTCTTCCACGGTGATGACGCCTTCCTTGCCCACTTTGTCCATGGCGTCGGCAATGATCTGGCCGATGGACTCGTCCGAGTTGGCCGAAATAGAGCCGACCTGGGCGATTTCCTTGCTGGTGGTGGTGGCCTTGCTGGCGGACTTGAGCTGATCGACGAGCTGGCCCACGGCCTTGTCAATGCCGCGCTTCAGATCCATGGGGTTCATGCCGGCAGCCACGTATTTCATGCCTTCACGCACGATGGCCTGGGCCAGCACGGTGGCGGTGGTGGTGCCGTCGCCAGCGGCATCGCTGGTTTTGGAGGCCACTTCCTTGACCATTTGCGCGCCCATGTTCTGGAGCTTGTCTTTCAGCTCGATTTCCTTGGCCACGGAAACGCCGTCCTTGGTCACGGTGGGCGCGCCGAAGCTGCGCTCGAGCACCACGTTGCGGCCTTTGGGGCCCAGGGTGGTTTTGACGGCGTTGGCCAGAATGTTCACGCCTTCAACCATGCGGGCGCGGGCATCAGCGCCAAAAACTACATCTTTTGCTGCCATTTGAATTTATCTCCGGTTATTCAGTTCAAAAAAATCACTTCTCGACGACGGCGAACAGGTCGTCTTCCTTCATTACCAGCAGCTCGTCGCCGTCCACCTTGACGGTCTGGCCGCTGTATTTGCCAAACAGCACGCGGTCGCCCACTTTCACGTTCATGGCTTGCAACTCGCCCTTGTCGTTTTTCTTGCCGGGGCCGACGGCCAGCACTTCACCCTGATCGGGTTTTTCGGCGGCGTTGTCAGGGATGACGATGCCGGAGGCGGTTTTGGTTTCGTTTTCCAGGCGCTTGACGATCACGCGGTCGGCCAAAGGACGCAGTTTCATGAAAGTTCCTTGCAAATAAGGGAAGGTTGATGAATAAAGACGACAAACCGGATGCCTTGATGCTTCCCAGGTCAGTCACCCCAAAAAAGCGGGCGGCAAGGCTTTTTTGTTAGCACTCGCCGCCTGTGAGTGCCAATGATAAGGGCACGTCTGGCGCTTTCAAGGGGCGAAATCGGGCGAAATGAAGCGGTTTTTTTCAGCGCTGCGCCTGCCCGTTTGCCATGCCGCCAGTGGCCGCGCACGCCTGCAGCCACTGGCGGCAAAGACGTCAAATGAATCCGCAAGGGTTTTTCGTCTTTCTGGACGACTGGGCTTGGGGCGGCACATCCTCGGGCAGTAAATAGGTGCGCTGCTGCTCGGCGGCATTGGCGCAGGCATCTTCCAGCGCCTGATACATCTGGCGCGGCGTGCGGTCCAAAAGGCACTCGACCACGGGCTCGTCCAGCTCTTTCATGACGCTGCCCCAGTCGTTTTCCTCGCGCAGTTTCTGATAGACGCTGCGCACAATGATTCGGCTTTGCTCTTGTGCAGGCGCTGGAATGGAAAACACCGTCAGACGGTCGAGCAAGGGCTTGGAAAGAGGGTCAATGCTGTTGCTGGTTGCCACCCACAGCACATGGGAAGCGTTGATAGGCAAACCGGGCAGAGACAAGTCCTTGAATTTCTCCGCGCTATGTTTTTGCAGCAGATTCAGCAATGCGTTGTGACAGTTGTAGCGTTCATCGCCTCTGGTTTTTTCCAACTCATCGAGAAATATCACCGGATTGGCAGTTTCGCCCTCCAGCACCAGACTGGTGAACAGCGCCCCCGGACGGCTGTTGATAAAAATGTGGTCCAGCCCGCACAAGGCGGCATTGGTTTGCGCCGAGGCCATGTCGATCGCCTCGAAACCCGTTTTCCACAGCTTGGCCAGCTCCTTGACGAACACGGTTTTACCCACGCCGGGAGGGCCATCGAGCAAAACCGGCGGAAGCACGACCGGCGCAGGGTCGCCTTTGAGTCTGCTGAGGTGATAGCGCTTGCGCAGGAATTCAATGAACTCTTTGAAGTTCGGGAAACGCGCCTGCAGTGCATCCAGACCAGCCAGATAGTTCTCGCCGTAGCAGGCCAGCGGACAGCTGGAAGCGCACTTCGAAACCTGCGTCAGCAGCTCTTTTTCTCTCTCCCTCTCCCTGTCGTTCCCGATCTGTTGGAGCAGCCGATGGGCCACGTTCATGTCAAAGATCTGGATGTTTTTGGGCGGCTGTTTCCTGGGCACCTGTTCCACGAGCATCTGGAGCTTTTTGAGCAGCTGTTCCTCGTCCGACAAACTCCGAGGAACAAAATCTCCGCCCAGACCCGTATCGAAGGGACTCTGACCGTAGGGGGGGTCATCTTTCAAAAAACCGTTCGCGTCCGGGTGAACAACCATGTTGTCATCGAAAAATTGCAGTTGCGATTGCACTTGGGACATAAGCCGTTCCTTTCGAAAATTAATTTCAGGATTGCGATCGACTCACAAGAGCCTCTCGACGGACTCAAGTTTAGCTTACGTTCAATCAAATTTCTGCTTAGATTTGATTTTTTATACCCGTTACTTTCAGTTTTGCGTATGATCGGCCCCTCAAGCTTCATTCACTCTTATCAACCTTCATCATGTCGTCAGATACATCTCTCACCCCCTCGCAACTTTTTGCCGAACGTCTGAAGCAGGCCATGCGCGATGCCGGTCTGCCCGAAAAGCCCAGCGTCTTGCAGGCCAGGTTCAATGAGCACTACGACGGAGACCATGTTTCCTGGCAGACCGCGCGCAACTGGCTGAAAGGCAACTTCATTCCGCAGCACGACAAGCTCCGGGCCATGGCCGAAATGCTGCATGTCAAGCCGAACTATCTGCTCTTCGATGCGCCCCCGCCCCAGAGCATTCAGGGCGATGCCGACGATCCGACGCAGCCTTTGTCATCCAGCCCCGGCGATCTCTCGATGTGGGAAAACTACCTGGAGATCGAGCCCGAGATGCAGCAAGTGGTGCGCCAAGTAGTCTCGCTCATGAAGAACCTGCAGCAATTGCAGGAACGGAAGCAAATGTGGGAAACGATTTTTGTTTTTTCCGAGCGCTTCAAGAAGCTGCTGGACGATCTGGATGAGTTCGCCAAAACCGGCGTAACCGCTCCCTGGAAAGGAGTCGATATATACAGCGAGGACGCGATAGATCAGGCCGCGATAAATCAGGCCATGCATGAGTCAATCTCATTGATTGCAAAGGCAGAAAAAGAAGTGCAGGAACTCCAGCAAGAGTGGGACGTATTTTTCGACTCGCTCATCGAAAAAGTGGAGCAGCAGCTCAAGAAAGACTGGGACGAATGCTTTGCAGGGATCTTCAAATATGCAGCGCAGCAGTTCAAAAAAAACTGGAACGAACGCTTCACCACACTCACTAGAACAAAACTGCTTGAAGCAGAAATCCAACACAAAAAGGCAGTCTTTGCCAGCAGTTCCTCCGCTTTGCGCGAGCTTTACGAAAAAACCCTCAAGGCTCCGCCCTCCGAGCCAAGCCACCGCCCCCCGCGCCGCCGCATGTAAAGGCAACTTGCCCAAAGAGGGCGATCGCAGCGTTTGCCGCGCCCCCTGCGCGCAAACGCCCCTGATCAACAGGCGCCGCCCTACTGCCGCGCCGTGCGCCACTCGGGCGGGGCCATGTGCGGGGCGCTGGCGCGCCAGGGGTTGATGTCCAGGCCGCCTCGGCGGGTGTAGCGGGCGTAGACCAGCAGCCGCGTGGGGCGGCAGTGGCGGGTGATGTCCATGAAGATGCGCTCTGCGCAGTGCTCGTGAAAGTCGTTGTGCGAGCGAAAACTCACCAAATAGCGCAGCAGCGCGGCCTGGTCGATTTGCGGGCCGGTGTATTGGATGAGCACGCTGCCCCAGTCGGGCTGGCGGGTCACGGGGCAGTTGCTTTTGAGTAGGTGGCTGGTGAG
This sequence comes from Ottowia sp., assembly GCA_052170415.1. GTDB lineage: Bacteria > Pseudomonadota > Gammaproteobacteria > Burkholderiales > Burkholderiaceae_C > Ottowia. The sequence continues at coordinate 61,861 of JBQNAO010000004.1, forward strand.
GGTTTCTTCCACGGGTTGCTCATCGAAGGCGGCGGTGAGCAGCTCGGGCGCGGGGGTGTAGCGGTCGCAGTCGATGTCCAGCCGGTCCAGGCTCAGGCCGGGCAGCTCTTGCAGGCGCTGGCGGCCGAAGTCTTCGGGCAGGGTCAGGCGCACGCCCGCGCCGGCCTGCACGGGGCCGCCTTGCCACAGCGCCCGGCTGATGTCGGCCTGCATGCGCTGGCGCACTTCGTCGGCGCTGGCAAAGCGGGTGTCGTTGTAGCCGTTCAGGTAGAGCTTGAGCGATTTGCTTTCGATGATGTGTGTGCTCTCGCACGGCATGGTCAGATGCGCCAGCGCCACCTGGGGCTTGCCGCGCGGGTTCAGCCACGAAAGCTCGTAGGCCGTCCAGCCGTCGGCGCCGATGAAAGGCAGGCGCTCGCCGCTGATGCCCAGCTCGGCGCGTTTGGGCGCGCGCGGCAGGGGCAGCAGTAGGCCGGCGTCGTATTGCGAGGGGTAGCGGGTGGCCTGGCCCAGTTGCGTGAGGGCGGCCAGGTCTTGGTCTTCAGTGTTCATGGGGTGCGAAAAAAAACGAATCAGGGACGGCAGCGAAACACCATGCGATCGGCATCGGAGGCGGCCGGATCAAACGCATAGCCTTCCAGATCGAAGGCTTGCAGCGCCTGCGAATCGCTGGCGCGGCGCTGCACGGCCCAGCGGGCCATCAGCCCCCGGGCGCGCTTGGCGGCAAAGCTGATGACTTTGTATTGCCCGCCCTTGTATTGCTGAAACACGCATTCGACCACGCGGGCCTGAAGCGTTTTCCGATCAACCGCCTTGAAATATTCCTGCGAGGCCAGGTTCACCACCACCGGCTGCGGCTGGCCCTGCTGGCGCTCGTTCAGGTATTGGGCGATGGCGCTGCCCCAGAACTGGTAGAGGTTGCGGCCCGCGGCCGTGGCCAGGCGCGTGCCCATTTCCAGCCGATACGGCTGCATCCAGTCCAGCGGGCGCAGCACGCCATACAGGCCGCTGAGGATGCACAGATGCTCTTGCGCCCATTGCCAATCGGCCGCGCTGAAGCTGCGCGCTTGCAGGCCCTCATACACATCGCCGTTAAAAGCCAGCGCCGCCTGGCGCGAGTTTTCGGCCGTAAAAGCGGGCGTCCACGCCGCGTAGCGGGCCACGTTCAGCGCCGCCAGCTTGTCCGAGAGCGACATCAAATCGGCCACTTGCTGCAATGAGAAACCTTGCAGCACTTCGATCAGGCGGGCCGCTTGCGCGGCAAACACCGGCTGCGTATGCGGCAGGCCGGCCGGCAGCGGCGTCTGGTAGTCCAGCGCCTTGGCAGGGGAGAGAAGAAACAGCATGGCCGCGATTGTCCGATTCCTGCCCGCCGGGCGCTTTCGGGGGGCGGAAAAAGTGCTTTCAAGCGCCCTCAAGCGCCTTTCCAGAAGAAGTTATCCACAGTTCACTCACAAAAGTATAGCGCCCTACGCAGTATTTACGGGCGCTGCGGCACTATTGCCTATTTGATAAGCAAAATAATGTTTCCGTTTGTGTTCGCTTGAGCAGAACGGATTGGGCCGGGGCGGTGCAAGCGGTCATGGGGGCGCTGCTTTTTCATTTTGAAAATTTGAAAAATCAGCAATTTCGCGCCGCCAAACGCCTTGAAAAAAACAGTGAAAAACCCTGTATCTCCACATAAAAAAAGACATGAAAAAAGCCGCCCGAAGGCGGCTTTTTTTTGGGGAAAAACCAATCGCTTGAAAAGCGGCGGGCTTATTTGGCTTTGCGGCGCGCCTTGGCGCCGGATTTGCGGGGCGCGTTTTGCGGGGTGTAGGTTTGCGAAGGCGCTGCGCCGCCATCGACGGACAAGCGGCCGCCGCCGCCCAGGCCCTGACCGCGCACGGTTTGGGCTTTGTAGTTGCGCAGGGCGCGCACCATTTGGTTGTAGGCATCCATGAAGGCGGCGGTGATCACCTTGCCCTGGGGCGTGTTCTGATAGCCGCCCAAGCCGCCGCCCACGCTGCTGCCAAACAGGGCGCCAAAGCCACCGAAGTCCATTTTGGAGGCGCTGCCCTCGGAGGCGGCCACTTGCACGCCGGAGCGGTTGTCCACCAGCGTCAGCATGGTCGATGCCTGGCGGGTTTTGGTGCCGCCGGCAATAGCGCCTGCCACGCGGCCGGCGTTACCAAACAGGCCGCCCAGGCTGGCCATCACTTCGCCGGTGTTGTCTTCGCTGAAGATGATTTCAGGAGAGATGCCGTAGTCGGAGGCAACCATCTGGCCGCGGCCGAAGTTGCTGCCGCCGCGCATTTCGCCGGACTGCATCAGCTCGCGCTCGCGACTCATGGCGCGCATGCCGGCTGCGCCGCGCTCGACCACGACAAAGCAGTTCGATTGCTGAATCAGCAGGCGCAGCAGGTTGGAAGTGGGGGGCAGGCGGTATTCATTGCGCAAGATGGTGTACCAGCCGGCATCCTGGTTTTCGACCAGGGAAACGGTGCCCAGCGGAGATTCGCATTTTTCCAGCGACGTGCTTTCGCCAGTGGCCGTGCCGCCTGCGGCGCTGCCGGTGGCTACCGTTTTGGCGTCTTGCGAGCCCATTTTCATGTCGAAAGATTGGCAGCCTGCCAGCAACATGAATGCGCCAGCGGCGGCGACCAGAGCCAGTTTGTGTTGAGACATGTGAATCCTCACTTCATGAAAAAAAGCCTGCGCCGCCCCTTCAGGGCGGAAATCGTCAGGCGGATATTGAACGAGCGAAAGGCAAAAATGCTTTTCTTTCAGCGTTTGCACACGAAAACAAACGGGCGCAAATATAACCAGAACACCCCCGGTTTTTCAATGAAAAAACCCGCCACGCGGGCGGGTTCGGATGGGCTTGCGGCTGCCGGGCAAACGTTACGCGGCCGATTGCCAGTAGGCGCTGAAGGGGCTGCTCATGCGCAGCGCTTCGGCAGTGATGTCCACCAGTTTGTCGGTGGGCAGTTTTTCTTCCTCTTCTTGCGCCAAATCCGCGTTTTCATGGGCCAAATTGGCCCGCTCCACCTGGCCAGGTTGTGCAGAGCGGGCTACAGAAAAGAATAGAAGCAGCGAAAGGCGATGCGCCGCTCGGCCCAGTATTCGGCCACTTCGCGGAAGGTGTCGAGCAGCTGCTCGCGCGCGTCCTTGTCGAACTTGGCGGTGGCCGGAATCTGCTCCAGCAGCACCACGAAGCCGGGCTGCTGGCCGCTTTTGTGCAGGGGGTCGGTCATGCAGTCATACAGGGCGTCAAAGTTTTTGCCAAAGTGCGCAGGAAAGCTGAATTGCGAAGCAATGCTCTCCAGCACGTCCTGCTTGGTCTGGGCGTGCGCCAGATTGGCGTAGAGAAAGTGCTGGCCCATTTGCGCGGCGGTGTCTTGCAGCTGGTGTGCATTGAAGGCGCGGATGGACTGCACGATATTGGGCCGCACACGTTTGAAGGGCGATTCCTGAAGTTGGGGCAGATTCATTGTTGGATCAATAAGGGGGGATAAATCAAAGCGTCAAATCACGGCTCGATGCGGCGAAAACTGCTGTAGTGATCGGCCGTGTAATAACAGGCGTCGGGTTGGGTGGGGCGCTGGCCGCCGCAAACGATGCGCCTGGCGCCCCGATGCCGCACGCCGGGCGTGCGCACGGTGTATTCACGGTAGTAGCCGCGCCGGTAGGCGGGCAGCAGGCGCTCACGGTTGCCGAACACGACTCCGTCTTTTTCAAAAGGGAAAGGGCCGCCCGCCAGAATGAGCCGGTAGGTGTGCTGCCCCTGCTGGGGCAGATCGGCCAGGGCGATGACCTGAAGCTCGGCCGCAGGCGGGCGCAAGGCAGGGGAAACCGAAGGGGACTCGCTGCGCGCCCAAGGGGCGGCCACGGAAACCAGCAGACAGACTGAAGTCAGGGCAGCGCGAAGGGTGCGGGCTTTCATGGACGGCAGCTCAAAAACAGCCCGCGAGTGTGCCGCATGGGGGGGCAAAACGCAAGCCGGACCGCCGTATGGAAGGCGGCCCGGTGCGGGTTATGCGCCGGGGTTCAGCGCTGGGCGTTGGCGTCGGCCACGGCCAGCGCCGTCATGTTCACGATGCGGCGCACGGTGGTGCTGGCAGTGAGGATGTGCACGGGCTTGGCTGCGCCCAGCAGCATGGGACCGATGGCGATGTTGCCGCCTGCGGCTACCTTGAGCAGGTTGTAGGCGATGTTGGCGGCGTCGATGCCGGGCAGCACGAGCAGGTTGGCGTCGCCGATCAGCGGGCTGTCGGGCATGAGGGTTTTGCGCAGGCTGGCGTCGAGTGCGGCGTCGCCGTGCATTTCGCCGTCTGCTTCCAGCCAGGGGGCTTGCTCTTGCAGCAGGGCCAGGGCAGCGCGCATCTTGACGGCGCTGGGCTGGTCGGATGAGCCGAAGCTGGAGTGCGACAGCAGCGCAGCTTTGGGCTTGATGCCAAAGCGCAGCATTTCCTCGGCGGCCATGATGGTGATTTCGGCCAGTTGCTCTGCGCTGGGGTCGTAGTTGATGTGCGTGTCCACCATGAAGATCTGGCGGCCGGGCAGCATCAGGCCGTTCATGGCGGCGTAGGTGCGTGCGCCGGGCTTTTTGCCTATGACCTGGTCGATGTAGGTCAGGTGCATGGCGTTGGTGCCCCAGGTGCCGCAGATCAGGCCGTCCACGTGGCCGGCGCGCAGCAGCATGCAGCCAATCAGCGAGAGGCGGCGGCGCATTTCGATCTTGGCCATGGGAACCGTCACGCCCTTGCGCTTGGTCAGCTCGAAATACTGCTGCCAGAAAGTGGAGTAGCGCTCGTCCTGCTCCACGTTCACCACGTCGTAGTGAACGCCTTCTTTCAGGCGCAGCCCGAATTTTTCGATGCGCTGGGCGATGACGGCCGGGCGGCCGATGAGCACGGGGCGGGCCAGGCCGTCGTCCACCACGATTTGCGCCGCGCGCAGCACGCGCTCTTCTTCGCCCTCGGCGTAGGCCACGCGCTTGCGCTCGGGCGCGGCGGCACGGGCGGCGGCGACGATGGGTTTCATCGTGGTGCCGGAGGCGTAGACGAAATGCTGAAGACGCTCCACGTAAGCGGCCATGTCGGCGATGGGGCGGCTGGCCACGCCCGATTCGACTGCGGCCTGCGCCACGGCGGGCGCGATTTTCATCATCAGGCGCGGGTCAAACGGCTTGGGAATGAGGTATTCCGGCCCGAAGCTCAGTTTTTCGCCCGCGTAGGCACGCGCCACGACTTCGCTTTGCTCGGCCTGCGCCAGCTCGGCGATGGCGTGCACGGCGGCGATTTCCATCTCGTCGGTGATGGTGGTGGCTCCGCAGTCCAGCGCGCCCCGGAAGATGTAGGGAAAGCACAGGACGTTGTTGACCTGGTTGGGGTAATCGGTGCGGCCGGTGGCGATCAGCGCATCGCTGCGCACGGCCTTGATTTCCTCCGGCATGATTTCCGGCACGGGGTTGGCCAGCGCCAGCACCAGCGGACGCGCTGCCATGCGCTGCACCATCTCGGGTTTGAGCACGCCGCCGGCAGACAGGCCCAGAAAGATGTCGGCACCCTCGATCACCTCGCCCAGTGTGCGCAGATCGGTTTTCTGGGCGTAAATGGCCTTGTCGGCATCCATCAATTCGGTGCGGCCCTCATACACCAGCCCCTTGATGTCCGTCACCCAAACGTTTTCGCGTTTGATGCCCAGCTTGACGAGCAGCCCCGTGCAGGCCAGCGCCGCCGCGCCCGCGCCGCTGACGACGAGCTTGACGTCCTCCAGCTGCTTGCCCACCACTTTCAGGCCATTCATCACCGCCGCGCCCACGACGATGGCCGTGCCGTGCTGGTCATCGTGAAAAACGGGAATCTTCATGCGCTCGCGCAGCTTGCGCTCCACGTAAAAGCAGTCGGGCGCCTTGATGTCTTCCAGGTTGATGCCGCCGAAAGTGGGCTCCAGCGCGGCAATGATTTCCACCAGCTTGTCCGGGTCTTTTTCGTTGATCTCGATGTCGAACACGTCGATGCCCGAGAACTTCTTGAACAGCACCGCCTTGCCCTCCATGACCGGCTTGCCGGCCAATGGGCCGATATCGCCCAGCCCCAGCACCGCCGTGCCGTTGGTGACAACGCCGACCAGATTGCCGCGTGCGGTGTAGCGAAAAGCCGCCGCCGGATCGGCCACGATTTCCTCGCACGGCGCAGCCACGCCCGGGCTGTAGGCCAGCGCCAGCTCGTACTGGTTCACGAGCTGCTTGGTGGCAGCCACGGCAATCTTGCCGGGCACGGGTTTTTCGTGGTATTCCAGCGCGGCCTTGCGCAGCAACTCGCGCTTTTCGGCGCTGGAAACGGGCTTGGGAATGGATGCAGAAGACATAGATTGGGAACCCCCCGAAAAAATAGTCAAAAGTGGCGCAAAGCCCCGTGGATACTGCGATCGCAGCTACAAAAACAATAGCGTAAACCGCTCCGCATGCGCCCGGCGCACGCTCAATTCAGCCAGCCGCGCCGCCTGAAATACCACATGGGTAGCAGCGCGCTGGCCACCATCAAAGCCAGCGCCCAGGGATAGCCGAACTTCCACTGCAACTCGGGCATGAATTGAAAGTTCATCCCATACATGCTGGCAACCAGCGTGGGCGGCAGCATGGCGACGCTGGCCACGGAAAACAGCTTGATGATCTTGTTCTGGTTGATATTGATGAAACCCACGGTGGCATCCATCAGGAAGTTGATCTTGTCGAACAGGAATGTGGTGTGGCCGTCCAGCGAGTCGATGTCGCGCAGGATTTGCCGCGCCTGCTCAAACTGCTCGGCATCCAGCATCTTGCTGCGCATGAGAAAGCTCACGGCGCGACGCGTGTCCATCATGTTGCGGCGTATGCGCCCGTTCATGTCCTCCTGCCGGGCAATCAGGGCCAGCACCTCGCTGGCCGTGGCGTCATCCACATTGCCATCCAGCACCTTTTTGCTGGCCGCTTCCAGATCGTCGTAAATGCCTTCCAGCGTGTCGGCGCAGTATTCGGCGTCGGCGTCAAACAGCTTGAGCAGCACCTCGCGCGAATCGGTCAGCAAGCCGGGCATGCGGCGCGCGCGCATGCGCAGCAGGCGAAAGGCAGGCACCGTTTCATCGTGAATGGAAAACAGCACGTCCCGGCTTTTGAGCTGCTCATTGGCCTGATTGACGATGAAGGCCACGCGCACCTGGCGCGGCTCATCAAAATCGGCCACCAAAAAGTCGCTGCGAATGTGCAAATCGCCGTTTTCTTCTTCGTAAAACCGAGCCGACTCCTCGATGTCGTCGTCCATTGCATCTTCGGGAATCGACAGGCCGTAGTGCTGGCGCACCCAGTTTTTTTCCTCCGGCGTCGGCTCTTCCAGATCCACCCAGATGGGACGAAATTTCGCCAGTTCTTCAAGCGACTCAATTTCTTCCTGGAACAAACGCCCGTTCGAGAGGGTAAAAACATTGAGCATGAAACGGTTTTCCTGTTTTCCAATGCAGCCCGCGCCGCGCACATTGGCCTGAAGACGAAAAACCGGCGATTATTGCAGCCGCGCTTACATCAAGTTTGTGGCCAGGGCAAGTTCAAACTTGTGAAATTTGATGTAGATTCGGCCCGCTTAGTGCAATAACAAAGGCTAATGGCTCCCTATTGAGACCGCAACGGACACTGCCCGGCGCGGTCTTTTTTTGCCCTTTTGCCCTTTACGCAGTCTATGAACCGTCTTGCCTCCATTCTTCCTGTCTCGCAAGTCATCGTCGGCGTCGATGTGACCAGCAAAAAACGCGCTTTTGAAGAAGCCGGGCTGCTGTTCGAGAGCCTGCACAACCTCTCTCGCGCGCTGATCACCGACAGCCTGTTTGCACGCGAGCGCCTGGGCTCGACCGGACTGGGGCACGGCGTTGCCATTCCCCACGGCCGCATCAAGGGCCTGAAAGCGCCCATGGCCGCCGTGCTGCAACTGGCCCAGCCCATAGGCTTTGATGCGCCCGACGAGCAGCCCGTGAGCCTGCTCATCTTTTTGCTGGTGCCCGAGGCAGCCACCCAAAAACACCTGGAAATCCTCTCCGAAATTGCCGAGCTGCTCAGCGATGGCGAACAGCGCGAAAAAATCAAAACCGCCGCCAGCGCCGACGAGCTGCACACCCTGATCGCCAACTGGCAATCGGCCGCCCCGGCCGAATAAACCAGGCGCACGCCATGAAACCCGCCGCCATCAGCGCCGACGAGCTGTTTGAAGACCGCCGCGCCCTTTTGCAGTGGCAATGGATTGCCGGGCGCAACGCGCCCGAGCGGCGCTTTGATGAAGAAGCGGTGCGCGAGGCGCGCTCCGGGGCTGATCTGGTCGGCCATCTCAATTACATCCATCCCTACCGCGTGCAAATCGTGGGCGCGCGCGAAATCAGCTACCTGACCAGCGGCTCGCCCGAAGACTGCGCACGCCGCGTGGCCCGCATCGTCACGCTGGAGCCGCCCGCCCTGGTTATTTGCGACGGCCAAACGCCGCCGCATGCGCTCATCACCTTGTGCGAAAAATCGCGCATCCCCCTTTTTTCCACAGCCAGGCCGGCCGGTTTCGTCGTCGATGTGCTGCGCGCCTATCTTTCCAAGCACTTTGCCGACTGCACCCTGATGCACGGCGTGTTCATGGACATCCTGGGCATGGGCGTGCTCATCACCGGCGAATCCGGCCTGGGCAAAAGCGAGCTGGGGCTGGACCTGATCACGCGCGGCCACGGCCTGATCGCCGATGACGTCGTGGAAATGGCCCGCATTAACGAACACACCATCGAAGGCCGCTGCCCGCCGCTGCTGCAAAACCTGCTGGAAGTGCGCGGCATAGGCCTGCTCGATATCTGCACCATCTTCGGTGAATCGGCCGTGCGCCGCCGCATGCGATTGCGCCTGATCGTGCAACTGGTGCGCCGCGAAACGCTGGAGCACAAGCACGAGCGCCTGCCGCACGAACCCTTGTTCCAGGATGTGTTGGAAGTGCCCATCCACAAAACCGTCATCCCCGTGGAAGCGGGGCGCAACATGGCCGTGCTGGTGGAAGCGGCCGTGCGCAATGCCATTTTGAAATTGCGCGGCATCGACACTTACGACATCTTCGTGCAGCGCCAGCACCAGGCCATGCAGCAAGATGCGGCGCAGAAATAAAAAAGCCGGCAGTTTTCAAAACGCCGGCTTTTTTGTTTTTTTGCTTGCAAAAATCAATTTGCCTCAATTTTTTTTGGCAGCTTCGCTTTCTTCCTTGTGCTCGCAAGTGACCTTGTTGCAGTGGCCGTAAAGGCTCAAGGCGTGATCGCTGAGCGAAAAACCGTGCTTTTTGGCAACCGAATTCTGGCGGCGCTCGATTTCGGGATCGAAAAACTCCTCCACCCGCCCGCAATCGAGGCACACCAGATGGTCATGGTGCTGGTCTTCACGCAATTCGTAAATAGCCTTGCTCGCCTCGAAATGGCTGCGCACCAAAATGCCGGCCTGTTCAAACTGCATCAACACACGATAAACCGTCGCCAGGCCAATATCGGCCTTTTCTTCCAATAAATGACGATAAACGTCTTCGGCCGCCATATGGCGCTGCCCGCTTTTCTGGAAAATTTCCAGAATTTTCATGCGGGGCAATGTGGCTTTCAATCCTGTGCTTTTGATTTCATTGATCGTGTCCATGAGGCAACTCCCTTGCGCATTGACTGCGCTCGAACGGCGGCTATCGCCATTAAATACAATGGCATGTTCTTCCATTGTGCAATAGCTTTCACAGGTTTGTATTCATGTCGCTCAAAAAGCCTGGCGCTTCCTTGTTCTTTATCAGTCTTGCCCTGCCGCTGGCGTTGCTGACGGGTTGCAGCAGCTTCAATCAGGCCACACAAGGCATGGCCAGCGCCATGACCTTTTACAAACCCGATGTGGTGCAAGGCAACTTCATCTCGCGCGAGCAGGTGCAGGCCCTGCACCCGGGCATGACGCGCGTGCAGGTGCGCGACATCCTGGGCACGCCGCTGACCAGCAGCATCTTTCACGCCGACCGCTGGGATTACGTGTTCACCATGCGCCGCATGCGCGTGGAGCCGCAGCAATACAAGCTGACCGTGTTTTTCCAGGGCGATGCGCTGGATCGCTTTGAAAGCGACGAAATGCCCAGCGAAACCGAATTCGTCAATCGCATCAGCACTGCCAAGCCCGGCAAGCTGCCCCGGCTGGAAGCCACCGAAGAAGAGCTGGCCCGCTACAGCGCCTCTGGCAGCAGCGCCAGCGCCGATGCCGAAGAAAACCGCCCGGCCCCCGCCACGGCCACCAGCTATCCGCCGCTGGAGCCCTGATTCTTTCTTCCCGCCCGTTTTTTTTGCATGACTGCCGACTCTTTTCCCCTTCCCATTGCCATAGCTGGTGCCAGCGGCCGCATGGGGCAAATGCTGATTGCCGCCGTGCAGGCCGCGTCGGATTGCCGCTTGAGCGGCGCGCTCGATCGCAGCGGCAGCCCCGCCCTGGGGCAAGACGCCGGCGCCAGCCAGGGCTTGTCCACCGGCGTGCGCATCACCGAACAACTGGCTGATGGCCTGGCCGGCGCGCGCGTGCTGATTGACTTCACTCGCCCCGAGGCCACCATGCAGCACCTGGCTGCCTGCCGCCAACAGGGCGTGGCCCTGGTCATCGGCACCACGGGTTTCAGCGAAGCGCAAAAGGCCGAAATTGCCGCCGCCGCGCAGCACATTCCCATCGTGCTTTCGCCCAACATGAGCGTGGGCGTGAACGTGACTTTCAAACTGCTGGAAATGGCCGCCCGCGCCTTGTCCAGCGGCTACGACATCGAAATCATCGAGGCGCACCACCGCCACAAGGTCGATGCGCCCAGCGGCACGGCGCTGAAGATGGGCGAAGTCATCGCCCAGGCCCTGGGGCGCGACCTGAAAGACTGCGCCGTATTCGAGCGCCACGGCCACACGGGCGAGCGGGCGCCGCAGCAAATCGGCTTTGCCACCATACGCGGCGGCGACATCGTGGGCGATCACACCGCCTTGTTTGCGGGCGATGGCGAGCGCATCGAAATCAGCCACAAATCCGGCAGCCGCGCCGGTTATGCCCAGGGCAGCCTGCATGCGGCGCGCTTTCTGGCCACGCAAAAAAGCGGCCTGTTCGACATGTTCGACGTGCTCAAGCTGCGCTAAAGCCAGCCCCCTTTTTCATCTTCTGCACACCGCGCCCGGCGTTTGCCCGGCGCGGTTTTTTTTGCCCTGCACGCTCACTTTTTTGTAGCTGCCAGCGCAGTATCCACGGGCCTTTCGGGCCATCTGCCCGGTTTTGTCGCGGGTTTTGAACAAGTTGTGGACAAGGCATGAACAAGCCAGGGCTTATCCACAGCCTGCGCGCCGGGGCGTTTTTTTATCCACAGCACTCACAAACTGTCCCTTTGCCTTTCCGGCTGCTTGTCATTTGCACAAGTCATTGAAAAAAATGAAGTTTCTAGCCTTTTCACAGCCAACAGGGCGGCGCTACTACTACGACTAACTTTTTTAAAAAAATATTCAAATCACACTGTAAAAAAACCGCCCGCGAGCCCAAACCGGGGAAACACCGCTTCCCCCCTGCTCTGCCCTGCTTCAGAATGAAGCGCCCGCCCTTTCAGCCTGAAGGAGATTGACCCGTGGAACAGCACTACCTCACCCCTTTGTTCAACCCGCAGTCCATCCTGCTTTTTTCGCACGTCGAACAAGCGCCGGAAAAGCCGGATTTGCACGATCAGGCCGGGCACTTGCTGGCGCAATTTCTGGCCCAGCCCTTCAAGGGCAAAGTCACGCACGTCAATGCGCAGGTGGCCAACAAGCCTTCCGATCTGGCCCAGTTCAAGGCCGATCTGGCGCTCATTGCCCTGCCCGCGAATGAAGTAACCGATGCGCTGGAGCTGGCCGGGCGCATGAACTGCAAGGCCGCCCTGGTGGCGCTGGGCGGCGTGCCAGATGCCCTGGCCGATGAAATGCGCCAGGTCGCGCGCAAGCACGACATGTGGCTGCTGGGGCCCAACAGCGCCGGTTTTCAGCGCCCGGCGCTGAATCTGAATGCCAGCCGCGTAAGTGCGCTGGCAGCCAGCGGGCAATTGGGGCTGGTGTCGCAATCGGGCTCGCTCATGGCCTCGATCCTGGACTGGGCGCGGCAAAACCGCGTGGGCTTTTCCAGCGTGATTGCCGTCGGCCCGCACACCCAGGTGGATCTGGCCGACGCGCTGGACTTTCTGGCCACTGACAAGCACACCAACAGCATCGTGGTCTATATGGAAGGCATCCTGCACGCGCGCCGCTTCATGAGCGCGCTGCGCGCTGCGGCCATTGCCAAGCCGGTGGTGGTGCTCAAGGCCGGCCGCCAGCAAACCGGAGTCACCGCCGCGGCCACGCATTCGGCCACGCTGACCGGGCAGGACTCGGTTTTCGATGCCGCCTTGCGCCGTGCGGGCGCGGTGCGCGTGCGCTCGTTCGTCGAGCTGTTTTCCGCGGCCAAATGCCTGGCCGCGCGCTATCGGCCCGTGGGCAAGCGCCTGGCTGTCATCACCAACGGCGGCGGCCCCGGCGTGCTGGCGGCCGACTGGGTGGGCGCGCTGGGGCTGGATTTGGCCATCATGCCCTCGGAGCTGGCCGAAAAACTGCGCCCCGATCTGCCCGGCAGCGCCAGCATGGCCGATCTGATCGACCTTTCCGAAGACGCCGACGCCAAGCAATATCAACTGGCGCTGGAAGCGGCGGTCAAGGAAAAAACCATAGACGGCGTGCTCGTCATCTACTCGCCCAAGCCCGGCGGCGATGCCGAAGGCGTGGCCCGCGCCGTCGTGCAGCTCAAGCCCAGGTTTTCCAACAAGCCCCTGGTCACCTGCTGGATGGGCGACGCCACCGTCAACGAGGCGCGCCGCCTGCTGGCCGATGCGCAAATTCCCACCTTTCGCACGCCCGAGGCGGCCGTGGGCGCGTTCGGCAACATCGCCTCCTTCTATCAAAACCAGCAGCTTTTGCAGCAAACCCCGCCGCCGCTGACCCACCTGCGCAAGCCCGATGTGGAAGGCGCGCGTCTGCTGATCGAGGCCGTGCTGGCCGAGCGCCGCCGCGTGCTCACCGAGATGGAATCCAAGGCCCTGCTCTCGGCCTTCAACATTCCTGTTACCTCCACCATCCTGGCGCGCAGCGCCACCGAGGCGATGATGATTGCCGCGCAGCAGGGCTTTCCCGTCGTGCTCAAGATTGACTCGCCCGACATCGCCCACAAAAGCGACGTGGGCGGCGTCGTGCTCAACCTCACCAATGCCTCTGCCGTGCGCGATGCCTATCAGGACATGATGCAGCGCGTCACCCGCGCCCAGCCCAAGGCCCGCATCAACGGCATCACCGTGCAGGCCATGGCGCGTGCGCGGCGCGGCCGCGAGCTGTTTGTGGGCGTGAATTTCGATCAGCCCTTCGGCCCCGTCATCTCCTTTGGCGCGGGCGGCACCATGGCCGAGCTGATGAGCGGATCGGCCATGGAGCTGCCGCCGCTCAACCAGTTTCTGGCCCGCCGCCTGATCGACCGCGCCCAGGTGGCCGAAACCCTGGGCCAGTGGCGGGGCGCTGCCGCCGCCGATCGCGCCGCGCTGGAGCAAGTGCTGCTGCGCGTCTCGGAAATGGTGTGCGAGCTGCCCCAGCTGCGCCAGGTGGACATCAATCCCATCATCGTGGACGAAAACGGCGTCGTGGCCGTTGATGCCCGCGTCGTGGTCTGGAGCACGCAGGAAATTCCCAACTACCTCAGCGGCCCCTACGGGCACCTGTCCATCCTGCCCTACCCCGGGCACTACAAGCAAACCTGGCCGCTGCCCGGCGGCGGCGAATACACCATCCGCCCCATCCGCCCGGACGACGCGCAAATGCTTCAGCAACTGGTGCAAAACCTCACGCCCGAAAGCCGCTATTTCCGCTTCGTCTCCAGCATGGCGCAACTGCCGCCGTCCATGCTCTCGCGCTTTACCCTCATCGACTACGACCGCGAAATGGCCCTTTGCGCCGTCGTGGAAGAAGAAGGCGAAGAAGGCGTGAAAGAGCGAACCATAGGCGTGTCGCGCTACGTCACCAACCCCGACCAGAGCAGTTGCGAGTTTTCCCTGCTGGTCGATGACGGCTTCGCCGGCAAGGGCATAGGCTCACGCCTGATGCTCAGCATCATGGACATCGCCCGCGAAAAAGGGCTGGAGCAAATCGTCGGCCTGGTGCTGGCCAACAACGGCAACATGCTCAAGCTCATGAAAAGCCTGGGCTTTATCGTCAAGCCCTATCCCGATGACCCCGAGTTCAGGCTCGTCGTGCACACCCTCTGAAGCCGGCCGCCCGGCTGCCCAAATACCCGGCGCAGGCGGCTCCAACCCCCATGCCCCCCATCAGGCCCCGGCCGTCTTTTCAGGCGTCCGGGGCCTTGAGTTATCCACAGATTACTCATAAAAAGATAGCGCGCTTCGCAGCATTGACGGGCGATGCAGGCCTTCTGCCTATTTGATAAGCAAAATTCTGTATTCAAATGAAACAGGATTAGGCAAAGGCAGCCCTGCCCTGCCCCGGCTTCGGAAAAGCGCCCAAAAAAGCGCCCAAAAGAAAAGCCGCAAAAGCGGCTTTCAAACATTCGCCCGAGGGGCAAGGATGAAGACAGGATCAGGCGCTGCTGCGCAGCCGCTCGATCAATTGATTGATCTCATCCAGCGAAGAAAACTCGATGGCCAGCTCGCCCGCCAAGGGCGCGTTCTTGCGCCGCCCCTTTTTCACTCGCACATGCACCTGCGCCAGCAGCAGATCGGACAGCTCCTGCTCCACCTGCCGCACATCGCCCGGCTTTTCCTCGACGGCGGCCTTGAGGGGCGCTTCAGGGGCGGGATGGGCCAGTTGCCTGACCAGGCGCTCGGCCTCGCGCACGCTCATCTTGCGCGCCACCAGTTGATGGGCGGCCGTGATTTGCTCGGCTCGCTCCAGGCCCAGCAGCGCGCGTGCATGGCCCATTTCCAGATCGCCCGCCATGAGCATGGTTTGCACCGGCTCGGCCAGATTCAGCAGGCGCAGCAAGTTGCTGGCGGCGCTGCGGCTTTTGCCCACGGCCTGCGCGGCCTGCTCGTGGGTGAGGCCGAATTCGTCGATCAGGCGCTTGATGCCCTGTGCTTCTTCCAGCGGGTTGAGGTCTTCGCGCTGGATGTTTTCGATCAGCGCCATCGCGGCGGCGGCCTCGTTGGCCACTTCGCGCACCAGCACGGGCACTTCGGCCAGACCGGCCAGGCGGGCGGCGCGAAAACGGCGCTCGCCGGCAATGATTTCGTAATGCGCGGGCGCGCCGCCATCGGGCTGCGCGCGGGGGCTGTCAAGCTGGCGCACGAGGATGGGCTGCATGATGCCCTGCGCGCGGATGCTTTCGGCCAGCTCGTAGAGCGCGCCTTCGTCCATGCGCGTGCGCGGCTGATATTGGCCGGGGCAGATGTCAGTCAGCGGCAGCAACATGGGCGTGCCGGAAGGGTTGCGGCCGGATTCGGGGGCAATGAGCGCGTCGAGGCCGCGGCCCAGGCCTTTTTTTCGGGTGGACATGAAGCGTTTTTTTGAGAAGAAGGGGAAGGAAAACGGGAAAGGGTTTTCAGGCCGCCGTGGCCCGGCGGGTCAGTTGCATCAGCAGCGCATGGCCTTCGGGCCAGTGGCCGAGGGCGGATTCGGCATTGATGTGCCCGCGCGCGCCGGCTTCGTGCAATTGCGCGCCCCAGTCGGCGGCAAGCTGGCGGGCGCAAGTCAGACTGCAAAAGGGATCGTCGCTACTGGCAACGAGGATGGAGGCAAAGGGTAGGCGCTGGCGGGCGGGAGGTGCCCAGCCGGGGATTTTTTGAAGGTTGTCGGCGCGCTCGATGTCGGGCGGGGCCACCAGCAAAGCGCCGGCCACGCGCTGCGCCTGGGGCGAGTGCGTGGCCCACCAGGCGGTGAGGATGCAGCCCAGGCTGTGCGCGGCCAGCAGCAGCGGGCGATGGGCGGGGGCGGCCAGCACGGCGTCTTGCAGGCGGGCCGTCCAGTCGCCGCGCAGGGGGCGCTGCCAGTCGTGCTGCTGCACGCGCTCATAGCCGTATTTTTCCTGCCACAGGCTTTGCCAGTGCCCGGGGCCGCTGCCCAGCCAGCCGGGCAGGATGAGGACGGTGCAGTCGTTCATGCTGTTCCCAAATCGCGTCTGACGAGTTCGTGGGCAAATTCGATGAAGGCCCGGCTGCCCTTGGCGGCGGGATCGAATACGACGCCGGGTTGGCCGTAGCTGGGCGCTTCGGCCAGGCGCACGTTGCGCGGGATGACGGTGTCGAACACGCGGTCGCCATAGTGGGCCTTGAGCTGGTCGCTGACTTGCTGCTGCAAGGTGATGCGCGGATCGAACATGACGCGCAGCAGGCCGATGAGGCGCAGGTCGCGGTTCAGATTGGCGTGAACGAGTTTGATGGTGTTGGTCAAATCCGCCAGACCTTCCAGCGCAAAGTATTCGCACTGCATGGGCACGATGACGCCCTGGGTGGCGCAAAGGCCGTTGAGGGTGAGCATGCTGAGCGCGGGCGGGCAGTCGATGAGGATGAAGTCGTAATCGGCATCAACTGCGGCCAGGGCCAGCTTGAGGCGTTTTTCGCGCTCTTGCAGCGCCACCAGTTCCACTTCGGCCCCGGCCAGATCGCGGTTGGCGCCCAGCACGGCATAGCCGCAGCCTGCATCAGCCAGGGTTTGCGGGCGCACCACGGCGTCGGCCACGCCAGCCTTGCCGATCAACACGTCATACACACTGCGCGCAAGCTGGCGTTTGTCCACGCCCGATCCCATCGTGGCATTGCCTTGCGGATCAAGGTCAATCATCAGCACACGCTGGCCGATGCGGGCCAGTCCGGCGGCCAGATTGACCGTGGTGGTGGTTTTGCCAACGCCGCCTTTCTGGTTGGCAATGCAGAAAATTCGAGTCATGAGATGAGTTTTTTACGGGAAAAGCGGGCGTTTTTTTGAAAAACCGAAGCGCCCGATTGTGCCTGCTGCCGGGAAAAACCGGCGTTGTTTCACGTGAAACAACGGCTCAAACCCGCCGCATCCAGAGCAGGCAGCGCCGGGCATTCAGGCCGGGAACTTTCAGTTCCTGATGCTGGAAAACCTGAATATGAGCCGGCAGGGCTTGCACTTCCTCTTGCGGATATTTGCCCTTCATCGCCAGCCAAATGCCCTGCCCTGCCAGGGATTTTTCTGACCAACGGGTGAAATCAGCCAGGCTGGCAAAGGCACGCGAGACGATAAGTTCATAAGGCCCCGCCAGGTTTTCCACGCGCGAATGAAGGCCGCGCAAATGGGGCAATCCCAGCTCGCCCGCCGCGTGCTGGATGAACGCGGCTTTCTTGGCAACGGCATCGACGCAATGCACGCTGATTTCCGGGCAGGCAATGGCAATGACCACGCCGGGCAGGCCACCGCCGCTGCCCACATCCAGCAGGCGCAAGGGCTGGCCTTGTGTGTGCTGGCGCAGGGGCGAAATGAGGGCGAGGCTGTCCAGAATGTGATGAGTCAGCATTTCCTGCGGATCGCGCACGGCGGTGAGGTTGTAAACCCGGTTCCATTTACCCAACAGGGCCAGATAAGCGAGCAACTGCTTTTGCTGCGCATCGTCCAGATTCAGGCCCAGCGCCTCGACGCCCTGGCGCAAGTTGCGAGAAAGGGTTGCACTCATGCGGTTTGCGGGGCCTGCTGCAAATCAGCGAAGCCTTTTTTCTTCAGGTGGATGAGCAAAAGGGAAATGCTGGCGGGCGTGATGCCGGAAATGCGGCTGGCCTGGCCCAGAGTTTGCGGCCGGTGCGCATTGAGTTTTTGTCGCGCTTCGATGGACAAGGCGCTGACTTGCATGTAGTCCAAATCTTGCGGCAATTTGAGGTTTTCGTAATAGGCAGCGCGGGCCACTTCGTCTTTCTGGCGGTCGATGTAGCCGCTGTATTTGGCGGCAATTTCCAGTTGCTCGATGGCGCTGGCGTTCAGATCGGGGTCTTGCGCTGGCGGTGCAGCTTGCGGCAGTGTCATCAGACTGGCGTAAGAGACTTCCGGGCGGCGCAGCAAATCGAACAGGTTGTGCTCGTGCTCGATGAACTTGCCCAGCACACGCTCGGCATCGGTTTTTTCCAGGGTTTTGGGGTTGACCCAGGTGGATTTGAGGCGCTCTGTTTCACGTGAAACCGCGTCGCGCTTGCGGCAGAAGGCATCCCAGCGGGCGTCATCCACCAGCCCCAGGCGGCGGCCGGTTTCGGTCAGGCGCATGTCGGCGTTGTCTTCACGCAGTTGCAAACGGTATTCAGCCCGGCTGGTGAACATGCGATAAGGCTCGGATACGCCTTTGGTGATGAGGTCATCCACCAGCACGCCCAGATAGGCTTCGTCGCGGCGCGGCAGCCAGGGCGCTTGTTCCTTGACTTGCAGCGCCGCATTGACGCCCGCAAACAGCCCCTGGGCCGCTGCTTCTTCGTATCCCGTGGTGCCATTGATTTGTCCGGCAAAAAACAGGCCCCGGATTTGCCGGGTTTCAAAATTGCTTTTGAGCGAGCGCGGATCGAAATAGTCGTATTCGATGGCGTAGCCGGGGCGCAGGATGTGGGCGTTTTCCAGCCCGCGTATGCTGCGAATCAGCGCGTATTGAATATCGAAAGGCAGGCTGGTGGAAATGCCGTTGGGGTAAATCTCGTGCGTGCTCAAGCCTTCGGGCTCCAGGAAGACCTGATGGCTGTCCTTGCCCGCAAAGCGGTTGATCTTGTCTTCCACGCTGGGGCAGTAGCGCGGGCCCACGCCCTCGATCACGCCGGTGAACATGGGGCTGCGATCAAAGCCGCTGCGGATGATGTCGTGCGTGCGCTCGTTGGTGTGCGTGATCCAGCAAGGCACTTGCGGCGGGTGCATGTCGGCTTTGCCCATAAAGCTGAAAACCGGCACGGGGTCGAGATCGCCAGGCTGCTTGGTGCAGGCGGAAAAATCGATCGTGCGCCCGTCCAGCCGGGGCGGGGTGCCGGTTTTCAGGCGGCCTTGCGGCAGCTTCAGTTCCCTGAGCTGAACGGATAGCGCGATGGCCGGCGCATCGCCTGCGCGGCCGCCCGCGTATTGATCCAGGCCGATGTGGATGCGGCCGTTCAGGAAGGTGCCTGCGGTCAGCACCACGGCGCGGGCGCGAAAGGCCAGCCCCATTTGCGTGACCACGCCCGTGACCTGATCGCCCTGCACCAGCAAATCTTCCACTGCCTGCTGAAACAAAAGAAGATGGGGCTGGTTTTCCAGCACGCGGCGCATGCTGGCGCGGTAGAGCGCCCGATCGGCCTGCGCGCGCGTGGCGCGAACGGCCGGGCCCTTGCTGCCGTTGAGGATGCGGAACTGGATGCCCGCCTCGTCGGTGGCCAGCGCCATCGCGCCGCCCAGCGCATCCACTTCCCGCACCAGATGCCCCTTGCCGATGCCGCCGATGCTGGGGTTGCAGCTCATTTGCCCCAGGGTTTCGATGTTGTGGGTCAGCAAAAGCGTGGAGCAGCCCATGCGGGCGCTGGCCAGGGCGGCTTCGCTGCCTGCATGGCCGCCGCCCACCACGATCACGTCAAATGATTGGGGGTGGAAATTGCGAGTTTTCATCGGGAAAAAGGGCGAAAACGGGTGGATTGCAAACAAAAAACGGGCTGAAAAACGCCCGGCAAAACCCGTTTTTGATTATAAAAATGCAAGAAAATGGAAAACGAAAGGCGCGATTTTCGGGCCATGGGCGCGCGCTTGTGTTTGACGGGTTTTTATTTCCAAAACCCCTGGGGATGAATTTATGGGATTGAGTTTGGTGCAAAGCCGGGCCCTGATGGGGCTGAATGCGCCGTCGGTGACGGTGGAAGCGCATCTGGCCAATGGCCTGCCTGCATTTACCTTGGTGGGGCTTGCCGATGTGGAAGTGAAAGAGGCGCGCGAACGGGTGCGCAGCGCCCTGCTGAACAGCCAATTGCAGTTTCCGCACAACCAGCGCATCACGGTCAATCTGGCGCCGGCCGATTTGCCCAAGGACTCGGGCCGCTTCGATCTGCCCATTGCCCTGGGCATTCTGGCGGCCAGCGGGCAGATTGATGGCGAGCAGCTCAAGGGCTGGGAATTTGCGGGCGAGCTGTCGCTGTCGGGGCAGCTAAGGCCCGTGCGCGGCGCTTTGGCGACGGCCGTGGCCTTGCGCCAGGCGGCTGCGCCCGATGCGCCCGTACGCCTGGTGCTGCCTCCCGGCAGCGCCGAAGAAGCCGCCCTGGTGCCCGGCGTGCAGGTGTATCGGGCGGTGCATTTGCTGGATGTGGTGGCGCGCTTTGCGCCTGCGGCGGTGTCGGAAGGCGCGCCCGCTGCGGATGGCGAAGGCTGGGCCTTGCTGCAAGGCGCAGCGCCGGCGCAGCCGCCTGTTTACCCGGACATGAGCGATGTCAAGGGCCAGGCGACGGCCCGGCGCGCGCTGGAAATTGCGGCGGCAGGCGGGCATTCCGTGCTCATGATGGGGCCGCCGGGCACGGGCAAATCCATGCTGGCGCAGCGCTTTGCCGGCCTGCTGCCGCCCATGCAGGTGCAAGACGCATTGCAAACGGCGGCGCTGGCCAGCCTGGCCGGGCGTTTCGATCTGGCCAGCTGGGGCCAGCGCCCGACGCGCATGCCGCACCACACGGCCAGCGCGGTGGCCCTGGTGGGCGGCGGCTCGCCCCCGAGGCCGGGTGAAATTTCCCTGGCGCATCAGGGCGTGCTGTTTCTGGATGAGCTGCCCGAGTTTCCGCGCGCGGCGCTGGAGGCTTTGCGCGAGCCGCTGGAGTCGGGTCACATCACCATCGCGCGGGCGGCGCAGCGGATGGAGTTTCCGGCCCATTTCCAACTGGTGGCCGCCATGAACCCCTGCCCTTGCGGTTATCTGGGCGACAGCCGTCGCCGCTGCCGTTGCACGCCCGATCAGGTGGCGCGCTATCAGGGCAAGATTTCCGGCCCCCTGCTCGATCGCATTGATTTGCATGTGGAAGTGGCCGCCTTGCCTGCGGCCGATTTGCTGGTCGCGCCGCCGGGCGAAGGCAGCGCGGCCATCCGTGCGCGCTGCGTGCAGGCGCGCGAGCGGGCGCTGGCGCGGCAGGGCATGCCCAATCAGCAACTGGCGGGGCAGGCTTTGGACGAGCATTTGCACTTGCAGCCCGCTGCCGCCGCGTTGGTGCAAAAAACGACCGAGCACCTGGGCTGGAGCGCCCGCGCCACGCACCGCGCGCTGAAAGTGGCGCGCACCATCGCCGATCTGGCGCAAAGCCCGGAGGTGGGCGTGGCGCACGTGGCCGAGGCGGTGCAATACCGAAGGCTGCTGGCTTCGCCCTGATGCTTGTCCATATAAAAAATCAGGATATATATATGCGCGAATAAGGAAAATTCATTCCCTGTTTGCAGCGGGCGCGGGATTAATAAACTTTACGTGTTATAAAAAACATCCCGTGCGGCAAACTGCATCGCCATTGCTGCGGATAGAGTACATTGCGTATTGTTTGTGCTGATTTTGAGAGGTTTTTTGCAATGTCCAGCTTCAAGAATTCGTTTGTATATCTGATTGACGATGACGCCACCGTGCGCGAAGCCTTGTCCTGGTTATTGCGCTCCAGACATTTGGTGCCGGAGACATTTGCCAGCGCCGAAGCGTTCGAGGCCACGCTGGGCCCGGCGCCCGAGGTGGAGCAGTCGCCGGCAATTCCCGCTTATCCGGCCTGCATCCTGCTGGATTTGCGCATGGATGGCGGCATGAGCGGGCTGGATTTGTTTGAAAAACTTCTCGCGCGCGGTCTGGCCTGGGTTTGGCCCATTATTTTTCTGACCGGCCATGCCGATGTTTCCACGGCGGTTTCCACGATCAAGCGCGGCGCTTTTGATTTTTGCGAAAAACCGTTTTCTGATAATGCGCTGGTCGATCGCGTCGAGCAGGCGCTTCAGGTTTCGGCCGAACGCATCGAGGCTTTGCATATGCGCCATACCGTGCTGGCGCGCATTCAGGAGTTGACTGAGCGCGAGCAGGAAGTGATGCACTGCATTGCCCGGGGCCTGCCCAACAAGGCCACGGCCGACGAGCTGGGCATCAGCGTGCGCACGGTGGAAGTGCACCGCGCCCGCGTGTTTGACAAGATGCAGGTCAAATCAGCGGTGGATTTGGCCAATTTGCTTCAGCATCTTTGAGTTTTTCAGCGTGCGTTTTCAAGCGCGCCGCGCCAGTTGCATGAGCGCTTCGGCCAGCGCCTGCGCGCTGCGCGAATAGCCGGCGGGGCTGAAATGCACGCCATCGCCGCCCATCAGCCCGGCCTGCTGCCAGCGCCGGGCCGTGCAGTCGTTTGCCGCCGTGGTTTCGGCGGCTTCTGTCCTGATTTCGCGCATGGCCGCCTGCCAGTCCCAGAAGGCGGCGCGCTGCGCTTGCGCCACGCGCCGCTGCATGCGCTGCGTCAGGCCCAGCCACAGCGGGCGCGGGCATTCGCTTGCGCCGGATCGGCCTTGCAGGCTGTCGGGCGGGCCCAGCAGCAGCACGCCGGCGCGCGGCAGGGCCGTCTGGATTTGCCGGATGACGCGCAGCCAGATGTCTTCCATGCTGTCCGGCCGGGGGCTTTGGTCAAAGGCTTCATTGGTGCCAAAGGCCAGGATGAGCAAATCGGCCCGCGTGGCGCTTAGCGCATCGGGCCATTGGGCGTGCCAGCGCGCGGTGTGGCTGATTTGCGCGCCATTGATGCCCAGGGCCGAGACGGTGACTCCCGTGCGGCCGTTTTCAAATCCGATCGGGCCCAGCTCCCACACATCGCCCGCCCGGGCCTGAATGCGCAGGGGCATTTCGGGCGCGCTGAAGGCAATGCGCTGCCAGCCTTGCGCATTGGGGTCTTGTTGCCCCACGCTGCTGCCGCCGCTTTCAAACACCAGGGGATGGCTGGCTTGCAGCGGCCGCACCAGGGCGCTCACGCGCTGGGGGCCGTCAAATGGCGGCACGGGCATCAGCTGCACATGGCCGCCCGTGGCGGGCAGCGAGCGCAGCATGGCTCCGCCCGGCGGCAGGCGCGCATCGGCGCTGGCGGTCTGGCGCTGGGTGATGAGTTCCCAGCCCTGAAGCGCGTATTGCACGGCGCTGGCGCGCTGGCCCGGCACGGCAGCCGGGTGCACCCAGCCCGCGCCCGCGTTGCCCCACTCGGCTTGCAGCAGGCGGCGCAGCTCGCCGGTGAAATAGTCGCCCGCCGTGTGCGAATCGCCCAGTTGCACGATGCGCAGGATTTCGGCCCGGCCTGCGTGCAGGCTGCGCAGCTTGTCCAGCCAGGGCGACTGGGTGGAGCCGTATAGCTCGATGGCTGTGCGCGGCGGTTCGGCGGCGTCTTGCGCCCGCGCGGCGGCAGGCAGGCAGGCGGCAGCGCTGATTTGGGCGGCCCAGCGCAGGCAGGCGCGGCGCGATGGCCAGGCGGCGTCGGCTTTTGGGGCGGTCATGGCGCGGCCTGGGCGCTGGGCGGCGCTTGCACCCGGATAAGTTCCTGCGCGGCCTGGGCCAGTCGTTTTTGCCCGGCCATGGCCAGGTGAATGCCGTCGGCGTGGCGCACGCGGGTGAGCTTGCCATCCAGCATCAGGCTGTCGGCATAGGCTTGCGTGCCGCCGTCCAGCAAGTCTTCGGTGGGCAGCCAGAACACGGGCGCTGCGCCCTGGGCGCGGGCCTGTTCGGCGGCGGCCTGCACGGTGGCGGCCAGCACGTCGTTGAGGTGGCGGATGCGCTCGTTGTAGCTTTGCGCGCGCATGATGGGCAGGCCCAGCCAGATCACGCTGGAGCCAGCCTTTTGCGCCGCCGCCAGCATGTGTTGGGCGCGGGCGGCGTAGGCGGCGTCCCACTCGGGGCTGGGCAGGCGGCGGCGGGCCTGGCCTTCGTAGAAGTCCGTGGGGTCATTGGCGCCCAGCAGCACCACCAGCAGGCGGGCCTTGGGGTATTTCTTGAAGGCTTCTTCCACCGCCAGCGGCCAGTTGAAATAGGCCGTGTTGACCAGCCCCGTGCTGTGGCGGCTGAGGTTGACCGAGCGTATGCCCTGCTCCTTGAGCAAAGCTTTTTGCATCAGCGGGGCCACGCTTTGCATGAGCGAGTCGCCCGCGAAGATGACTTGCTCGTCCGGGTGCAGCGTGACGTTTTTCGGCGGAGGCGGGGGCTGGATGGGGGCTGGCTCGGGGATGGCGGGGGTCGGCTCGGCTGCGGGCAGGGCCGGCTCGGGCGCGGGGGCGGCTTCAGGGATGGCTTCGGCCGCTTCGGCGGCTTTTTCTTCTGCCAGCCCCAGGGCGGCGGGCAGGCCGTCATAGGCCGTTTGCGCCCGCTGGCGCAGGGCCTGGCCGCTTTGCCAGACGGGCCAGGGATCGAGCTGCTCCAGCGGGCTGGGCTGCTGCCAGGTTTGCTGCCACCAGGAGTTGAAAGAAGCCTGGCCGAACCACAGCGTCAGCGCGGCGGTGAGCGCCAGCGCGGCATACACAGGTGCGGGGGTGTTGCGCATATCGGGAAAACAGGGTCGGAAAACGGTTCAGAACGCGGCGTAGATAAAGGCCGGAATGCCCGGCGGCGCGACCACCACCAGCGCGCACATCACCGCCGCCGCCGGCAGTGGCCAGGCCCAGGCGGGCAGGTTTTGCATGGTGCGGGCAAAGGCTGCGAAACCGGCGGCCAGCGCCCCTTGCAGCAGCCAGGCGGCGGCCAGCAGCGCCAGCGCGATCAGCGTGGAGGTATCAGGCCAGCTGGCCCAGGGCAGATCGGGGCGGAAGATGGCCTGAAACACCAGGGCGATGTCTTGCAGCTCGGTCACGCGAAAGACGATGAAGGCCAGGCACACGAAATGCAGCGTCAGCAGCCGCCCCAGCCAGCGCCCTGCCCTGCTGGCGGCCAGCGCGTTGCGGCGGCCGCACAGGCGATCGCCCAGGTTCAGCGCCACCAGCGCCAGCCCGTGCGCCAGGCCCCAGAGCAGAAAGTTCCAGCCCTGCCCGTGCCACAGGCCCGACAGCGCCAGCGCGATGAGCAGGTTCAGCTGCGTGCGGGCAAAGCCGCGCTGGCTGCCGCCCAGGGGGATGTAGATGTAGTCGCGTATCCAGCTCGACAAGCTGATGTGCCAGCGGTTCCAGAACTCGCGGATGTTGTGCGCCGCCAGCGGCTGCATGAAGTTCGGCGGGATGTGAAAGCCCAGCAGCATGGCCAGGCCCATGACCAGATCGGTGTAGCCCGAAAAATCGAAAAAAAGCTGCGCCGTATAGGCGTAAACGGCGGTGAGCACGGCCAGCGGCGCATGCTGCATGGGGTTGTCCAGCACGGGGTCCACCCACTGCCCGGCCAGCGCCCCGGCCAGCCACCATTTCTTGACGATGCCCAGCAGGATCAGGCTGATGGCCCAGCCCGGCGCAATCAGGCTGCGCGGCACGCGCGTTTGAATCTGGATGGCCGCGCCCGCATGGCGGCCGGCCGTGCTTTTTTGCAGACCGGCGCGAAAAATGGGGCCGCTGCTGACCGTGACGAAAAACCCCAGGTGCAGCGCCAGCTCGTGCCAGCGCAGTGCCAGGCTGCCCGGGCGCTGGCGCAGCCAGTCCAGATAGGCGATGGCCTGAAACGAATACCACGACAGCCCCAGCGGCATCACCAGCGCTGCCACCGGCCCTTGCAGCGCGGGCGGCAGTTGCGCGGCGAAAAAGTCGTGATATTTGAAAAAGCCCAGATTCAGCGCCACCAGCGCCACGCCGGCGAGCATCCAGCGCCTTTTGCCCTGCGCAGTGGGCGCGCGCGCCAGGCCCAGCGCCAGCGCCCAGATGGCGCTGACAAAGCCCAGCAGGGCCAGCGCATACCAGGGGCTGGCCCAGCCCAGCAGCAGCACGCTGGATGCGGCCAGCAGCAGGTTTTGCCCCTGCGGCCAGGGGCGCAGCGCCCAGTAGGCCGGAAACAGCAGCAGAAAAAACGCGGCAAAGGGAAGCGAGAGCAGCGGCATCAGGCGCAGCTTGTGTCAGAAGCCCCCGAAGGGGCAGTCACTGCGCATCGCGCGCCAGGCGCGTGCTTTTCCAGTACACGTCATCGCCGCCGCCCTCGCCGGCGCTGCCGTGGCGGTTGAGCACGCGCGCCAGCACGAACAGCAAGTCCGAGAGGCGGTTGAGGTATTGGCGCGGCGCGGCGCGCAGGGCCTCGCCCTCACACACGGCCACCACGGCGCGCTCGGCGCGGCGGGCCACGGTGCGGCACACATGCGCCTGGGCGGCCGCGCGCGTGCCGGCCGGCAGGATGAACTCCTGCAGGGGCGGCAGCGCGGCGTTGTATTGCGCCAGCGCCGCATCCAGTTGGGCCAGGGCGTCGTCCTTGAGCAGCTCGAAGCCGGGCATGGCCAGCTCGCCGCCCAGGTTGAAAAGCTGGTGCTGAATGTCGATCAGCAACTCGCGCACCTGGCCGGGCATGGGCTCGCACAGCAGCAGGCCGATGTGGCTGTTGAGTTCATCCACATCGCCCATCGCGTGCGGGCGCAGGCTGTTTTTCGATACGCGGGTGTTGTTGCCCAGGCCGGTGCTGCCGTCATCGCCCGTGCGGGTGGCAATTTGGGTGAGGCGTTTGCCCATGTTGGTTTCTCCTTTGATTGGCGGGGCCGTTTATTTGCGCGGCAGGGGGCCGAACCGGGCCGCTGCGCGCAGCGCCAGCAGGTAGGACTGCACGCCCAGCCCGCAAATCATCCCGCGCGCCAGCGGCGTGATGTAGGAATGGCGGCGAAATGCCTCGCGCGCGTGGATGTTGGACAGATGCACCTCGATCACCGGGCAGCGCAGGATGGCCAGCGCATCGGCCAGGGCGATGCTGGTGTGCGTCCAGGCCCCGGCGTTGATCAGCACGGCGTCCACGCCTTCGCGGTGCGCCTGGTGAATGCGCTCGCACATCTGCCCTTCGTGATTGGTTTGAAAGCACGTCAGTTGCACGCCCAGCTCGGCGGCCAGGGCGTGCAAGGCGGCATCGATATCGGCCAGCGTGGCCGTGCCGTATTGGGCCGGGTCGCGCTGGCCCAGCATGTTCAGGTTGATGCCGTGCAGGGTGAGGATGTTCATGAAGGCTCTTTACAGGGAGAAAAACGCCGCAAACGCCCGTGGATACTGCGTTCGCCGCTCGCTTTTTTGTAGCAGGAAGGGGGCGGAAGCAGCCGCTGCGGCCCTCAAGGCCCCGCGAAATCCACCAGCGTGAACAGCGCCAGCCCGCCATCGCGCAGGCGCTGCGAGCCGCCCAGCTCGGGCAAATCGACGATGGCCGCGCCCTCGGTCACTTGCGCGCCCAGGCGCTCCAGCAGCTTTTTGCCCGCCATCATGGTGCCGCCCGTGGCGATGAGGTCGTCCATCAGCAGCACGCGGTCGCCCGGCTTGACGGCGTCGGCGTGCAACTCCACCGTGGCGCTGCCGTATTCCAGCTCGTAGGTTTCTTCCACCGTGGTGAAGGGCAGCTTGCCTTTTTTGCGTATGGGCACAAAGCCCACGTTCAGCTCATAGGCCACCACGCTGCCCAGGATGAAGCCGCGCGCATCCAGCCCGGCCACCACATCCGGGCGCAGGCCGGGTGTCATGTAGCGGTGCACGAAGGCGTCGATCAGCACGCGAAAGACTTGCGGATTTTGCAGCAGCGGCGTGATGTCGCGAAACTGCACGCCGGGCGCGGGCCAGTCGGGCACGGTGCGAATGTGGCTGCGCAAATAGGCGGTCAGGGCCTCGGGAGGATGGGTGTGGGGCATGGCGGCGGAAATTTGTTGCAAAAAGTCAGATCAGGGGATGTCAGGCAATTGTGCGCCGGGGCGGGAACCGGGCATTACTGCAAATTTTGTAGCAACGAACGCAGTATTTACGGGCCTTGCGGCCGGTTCGAGCGGTTTTTTCAGGCCCTTTTTTCGCTTCAGGAAACCAGGCGCAGCAGCGCCACGCGGCTGAGGCCCGGGCCGGGCGCGTGGCCCAGCAGCAGGCCGGTGTGCGGCCACCAGCTTCGCGCCTCTTGCAGCAGGGGCTGGCACTGGCCGGGGCGCAGAGGGCGGGCGCTGCTCATCAGGCACAGCATCTGGCCGCTGGCGCTCAGGCCGGCTTGCAGCGCCAGGCAGGCGGCGGCGCTGGCGCGCAGCTCGGCAAAGGCGGCGGGCAAATCCGGCCCTTCGCCATACAGGGCCAGCAGCGCGCCCTGGCGCGCAAGCGCCGAGGACGAGGGCAACCGCAGCGCGCCGCCCAGCCCGGCCAGGGCGGCCAGGTCCATCCAGTCATAGCGGATGCGCTCGGGCTGCCCGTGGGGGGCGGGGGCGTTGGCCGCCTGCGTTTGCAGCATGTCCAGCACGTCTTGCAGGTGCGCATGCGGGCCGCACAGGTGCAGCGCGGGCGTGCGCTCCAGCGGGCTGAGCGGCATGAGGCAGTCGCTGGGCAGGGCTTCGCGCAGGCCCACCGCGCCGTCGCGCAAGGGGCGCGGGCACAGCAGGTAGTCGGTGTCCTGGGGCAGTTGATCGCGCTCGGGCGGCCATTGCAGCTCCGAGACGAGCAGCACATTGGGCTGGCGCAGCCAGAAGGGCGAAATCATGGCTGCGCAGCGCCTGCCTGGGCGGCCGCTTCCTGCATGAGCGCCTCGATTTCATCGGCGGCCACGGGCGCCTGGCGCGTCAGCAGCTCGCAGCCGTCGGCGGTGATGAGGGCGTCGTCTTCGATGCGTATGCCCGTGTTCCAAAAGCGCTCGGACACGCCGGGGCCGGGGCGCACATACAGGCCCGGCTCCAGCGTCAGCGTCATGCCGGGGCGCAGGATGCGCGAGGGCGGCGGGCCTTCGGCGCTGGCCTGGCCCGGCTCGCTGTAGCTGCCGCAGTCGTGCACATCCATGCCCAGCCAGTGGCCGGTGCGGTGCATGTAATAGGGCAGGTAGGCGCGCCGGGCGATGGCGTCGGCCACGCTGCCGTGCTCATCGGCGCGCAGCAGGCCCAGCTCGAACAGCCCTTCGGTGAGGGTTTGCACGGCCGCTTCGTGCGGCGCGTCAAATCGTGCGCCGGGGCGGCAAGCCGCCGCCGCTGCTTGCAGCGCGGCCAGCACCAACTCATACAGCGCGCGCTGCGCGGGCGTGAAGCGCCCGTTGGCCGGAAAGCTGCGGGTGATGTCGCTGGCGTAGCCGTGCAGCTCGCAGCCCGCGTCGATCAGCACCATCTCGCCCGCGCGTATGGGCGCGCTGGCGGCGCGGTAGTGCAGCACGCAGGCATTCGCGCCGGCGGCCACGATGTTTCCGTAGGCCGGAAATTCGGCCCCGCTTTGGCGAAATTCGTGCAGCAGCTCGGCTTCCAGATGGTGCTCGCGCACGTCCTGCCCCTGCGCCAGCATGGCCGCGCTGCGCTGCATGGCGCGCACGTGGGCGCGGGCGCTGATGGCGCAGGCCCGGCGCATCAGGGCCAGCTCGTGCTCGTCCTTGATCAGGCGCATTTCATCCAGCGGCAGGCACACGTCGTGCAGCTCGGCGGGTGCGCAGATGCCCTGGCGGGCGCGGGTGCGCAGATGCTTGATCCAGTCCTCGGCGCGGGCGGCCAGCCCCTCGTGCACGCCCAGCGGCAGCCACAGCGCGCGGCGCTGCTCCAGCCAGGCGGGCAGGCGCTGCTCCAGCTCATCGACCGAATACGCCTCGTCCACGCCCAGCGCGGCGGGCGCGGCCTGCGGCCCCAGGCGGATGCCGTCCCAGATTTCGCGCTCGGCATCCCTGGGCTGGCAAAACAGCGCGCTGCGCCCCTCGCCGGTGACGACCAGCCAGGCGTTCGGTTCGGCAAAGCCGGTGAGGTAATAGAAGTAGCTGTCGTGCCGATAGGGAAAGTCGCAATCGCGGTTGCGCAATCGCTCGGGCGCGGTGGGCACGATGGCCACGGCCTGCGGCCCGATGTGGGCGGCCAGGCGGGCGCGGCGGGCGGCGTATGGGGTGCTCATGAGAGGGAAAACAGGCGGTTGTTCACAAATGGAAACGCAAAGTTTAAAAGTCCGCCCGCCCTGCCCCGCCCTTCATGCCGCTGCTCATGATTTGGCCATGACTTTCATAAAAACTATTGATATACGGAAGGCGATAGTTTCCATACGATATGCCCCGTTGTCCGCAGCCTGCGAGCGCACCTCACAAGGCATACAGACCAAAGGAAATCCCGCCATGAGCATTTCACGCTGCCCCGTCTCCCACCTGACCACCGCCGCCGGCGCGCCCGTGCCGGACAACCAGAACAGCCTCACCGCCGGCCCGCGCGGCCCGCTGCTGGCGCAAGACCTGTGGCTGAACGAAAAACTGGCCCACTTCGTGCGCGAAGTCATCCCCGAGCGCCGCATGCACGCCAAAGGCTCGGGCGCGTTCGGCACCTTCACCGTCACGCAGGACATCACCCGCTACACCTGCGCAAAAATTTTCAGCAAAGTGGGCAAGCAAACCGAGATGTTTGCGCGCTTTACCACCGTGGCCGGCGAAAGAGGCGCGGCCGACGCCGAGCGCGACATACGCGGCTTTGCGCTCAAGTTCTATACCGAAGAGGGCAACTGGGACATGGTGGGCAACAACACGCCGGTGTTCTTCATCCGCGACCCGCTCAAGTTCCCTGACTTGAACAAGGCCGTCAAGCGCGACCCGCGCACCAACCTGCGCTCGGCCAGCCACAACTGGGACTTCTGGACGCTGCTGCCCGAGGCGCTGCACCAGGTCACCATCGTCATGAGCGAGCGCGGCATTCCCGCCAGCTACCGCCACATGCACGGCTTTGGCAGCCACACCTACAGCTTCTGGAACGCGCAGGGCGAGCGCTTTTGGGTCAAGTTCCACTTCCGCACGCAGCAGGGCATTCAGAACCTCACCGACGAGCAGGCGCGCGAGCTGATCGGCAAAGACCGCGAAAGCCACCAGCGCGACTTGTATGAAGCCATCGAACGCGGCGACTTTCCCAAGTGGACGATGTTCATCCAGGTCATGCCCGAGGCCGATGCCGACAAAGTGCCCTACCACCCCTTTGACTTGACCAAGGTCTGGCCGAAAAAGGACTACCCGCTGATCGAAGTGGGCGAGTTCGAGCTCAACCGCAACCCCGAAAACTTCTTTGCCGACGTGGAGCAATCGGCCTTTGCCCCCAGCAACCTCGTGCCCGGCATCGGTGCCAGCCCCGACCGCATGCTGCAAGCGCGCCTGTTCAACTACGCCGACGCGCAGCGCTACCGCCTGGGCGTGAACCTGCACCAAATTCCCGTCAACGCCCCGCGCTGCCCCGTGCACAGCAACCACCGCGACGGCGCCGGCCGCACGGACGGCAACTTTGGCGGCGCGCTGCACTACGAGCCCAACAGCTTCGGCTACTGGCGTCAGCAGCCCGAGCACCGCGAGCCGCCGCTGCGCATCAACGAACTGGCCGCGCACTACGACTTCCGCGAAGACGACGCCGACTACTTCAGTCAGCCGCGCGCCCTGTTGGAAGGCATGAACGCCGCGCAGCGCCAGGCGCTGTTTGACAACACCGCGCGCGCCATGGGCGACGCGCCCGAGTTCATCAAGCACCGCCACATCCGCAACTGCCACGCCTGCCACCCGGCCTACGGCGCGGGCGTGGCGCAGGCGCTGGGGCTGAACTTGCAAACGGCGCTGGCCTCGCGCGAGCAAGACCCGGCCCTGGGCCACGCCGCCTTGCCGGCTTGAAACGGTTTTCCCCCCGAGAGTCTCCAACGATGATTTGACAAGGCCCCCTCGCGGGGCCTTTTTTTTCGCCCGCGGGAAAGGCCCGGGCGACGCACATATTTGGATACATGATTTTGCTTATCAAACAAGCAGACCGCCCGCAGCGCCCGTAAACACTGCGAAGGCAGCTATGTTTTTTGAAGTAATCTGTGGATAACCTGCCTTTTGGGCGCTGCAAAAAGGCTGCAAAAAGGCTGCAAAAGGCCCCGCCGTCGATAGAACGCGCGGGGCTTTTTGGATGGACAGCCGCCGCAGCGGAACTTGCCTGGCAGCCGGGGGTTTGCGGTGACGGCGGCGGCATCGATGGCCTAGGCGGGTGTGCCGGATGGGCTGCCGACTTGCCGATTTCCGATTTGCCGATTTCCGATTTGCCGATTTCCGATTTGCCGATTT